>NZ_KK211189.1:1898661-2561161 GCF_000620845.1 Exiguobacterium marinum DSM 16307 | reverse complement strand
GCCGAGGCCGAAAGGCGTAGGCGATGGACAACAGGTTGATATTCCTGTACCGCCGTACCACCGTTTGAACGATGGGGGGACGCAGAAGGATAAGGTGACCGTGCGACTGGAAGTGCACGGACAAGCAGCAAGGCCGTCGGGTTGGCAAATCCGCCCGACACCAAGGTTGAGCTGTGACGTGGAGCCCGTAGGGCGAAGCACCGGATTTCACGCTGCCAAGAAAAGCCTCTAGTGAGGAGGTCGGCGCCAGTACCGTAAACCGACACAGGTAGGCGAGATGAGAATTCTAAGACGCGCGGGATAACTCTCGTTAAGGAACTCGGCAAAATGGTCCCGTAACTTCGGGAGAAGGGACGCTTATGGCAACATAAGCCGCAGTGAATAGGCCCAAACGACTGTTTAGCAAAAACACAGGTCTCTGCTAAATCGCAAGATGAAGTATAGGGGCTGACGCCTGCCCGGTGCTGGAAGGTTAAGGGGATGTGTCATCGCAAGAGAAGCACTGAACCGAAGCCCCAGTAAACGGCGGCCGTAACTATAACGGTCCTAAGGTAGCGAAATTCCTTGTCGGGTAAGTTCCGACCCGCACGAAAGGCGTAACGATTTGGGCACTGTCTCAACGAGAGACCCGGTGAAATCATAGTACCTGTGAAGATGCAGGTTACCCGCGACAGGACGGAAAGACCCCATGGAGCTTTACTACAGCCTGATATTGAGGCTTTGTACGCGATGTACAGGATAGGTGGGAGTCTGTGAAGCCGGAGCGCCAGCTTCGGTGGAGACACCCTTGGGATACCACCCTTTGCGTATAGAGTCTCTAACTCGCAGCCGTGATCCGGCTGGAGGACCGTGTCAGGCGGGTAGTTTGACTGGGGCGGTCGCCTCCTAAACAGTAACGGAGGCGCCCAAAGGTTCCCTCAGAATGGTTGGAAATCATTCGAAGAGTGCAAAGGCAGAAGGGAGCTTGACTGCGAGACCTACAAGTCGAGCAGGGACGAAAGTCGGGCTTAGTGATCCGGTGGTTCCGCATGGAAGGGCCATCGCTCAACGGATAAAAGCTACCCTGGGGATAACAGGCTGATCTCCCCCAAGAGTCCACATCGACGGGGAGGTTTGGCACCTCGATGTCGGCTCATCGCATCCTGGGGCTGGAGTAGGTCCCAAGGGTTGGGCTGTTCGCCCATTAAAGCGGTACGCGAGCTGGGTTCAGAACGTCGTGAGACAGTTCGGTCCCTATCCGTCGTGGGCGCAGGAAATTTGAGGAGAGCTGTCCTTAGTACGAGAGGACCGGGATGGACGCACCGCTGGTGTACCAGTTGTTCCGCCAGGAGCATCGCTGGGTAGCTACGTGCGGACGGGATAAGTGCTGAAAGCATCTAAGCATGAAGCCCCCTCCGAGATGAGATTTCCCTTTGAGCAATCAAGAAAGACCCCTCAGAGACGATGAGGTAGATAGATCATGGGTGGAAGCGTGGTGACACGTGGAGCTGAATGATACTAATCGGTCGAGGCTTTGATCTAGTCTATGGTTTGTGTTGATGAATCCTCAGTTTTGAGAGAACAATCTCTCTAAAATATGTTGACATTATCGATAAATAATGTTAATATAATACTTGTCTGGTGGCGATAGCGAGACGGCCACACCCGTTCCCATGCCGAACACGGAAGTTAAGCGTCTCAGCGCCGAAAGTAGTTGGGGGATCTCCCCCTGTGAGGATAGGACGTTGCCAGGCAAGATCGTTCCGCAATAGCTCAGTGGTAGAGCAACCGGCTGTTAACCGGTAGGTCGTAGGTTCAAATCCTACTTGCGGAGCCACTTTCTCTTTTGGAGAGCTGTCCGAGTGGCCGAAGGAGCACGATTGGAATTCGTGTAGGCGGCAAAACCGTCTCAAGGGTTCGAATCCCTTGCTCTCCGCCAGTTTTTCAAATATGTAATGGCCCGTTGGTCAAGCGGTTAAGACACCGCCCTTTCACGGCGGTAACACGGGTTCGAATCCCGTACGGGTCACCATCTAATTTTATATCGTCGCGGGGTGGAGCAGTCTGGTAGCTCGTCGGGCTCATAACCCGAAGGTCGTTGGTTCAAATCCAGCCCCCGCAATTATTGTCCGGTCTCGTGGTGTAGGGGTTAACATGTCTGCCTGTCACGCAGAAGATCGCGGGTTCGAATCCCGTCGAGACCGCCATTTTTATTTTTAAATCAATCATACTACATATGGCTTTGTAGCTCAGTTGGTAGAGCAAAGGACTGAAAATCCTTGTGTCGGCGGTTCGATTCCGTCCAAAGCCACCATATATGTGGGGGGGTAGCGAAGTGGCTAAACGCGGCGGACTGTAAATCCGCTCCCTCGGGTTCGGCGGTTCGAATCCGCCCCCCCCCACCACTTAGGGGCATAGTTTAGCGGTAGAACTACGGTCTCCAAAACCGTCAGCGCGGGTTCGATTCCTGCTGCCCCTGTTTTAATTTCATCATGGCGATTGTGGCGAAGTGGTTAACGCACCGGATTGTGATTCCGGCATTCGAGGGTTCAATTCCCTTCAGTCGCCCCATTATTATTGGGCTGTAGCCAAGTGGTAAGGCATCGGATTTTGATTCCGACATGCGTAGGTTCGATCCCTTCCAGCCCAGCCATTTTGCGGAAGTAGTTCAGTGGTAGAATACGACCTTGCCAAGGTCGGGGTCGCGGGTTCGAATCCCGTCTTCCGCTCCAATGACTTTTGGCGCCATAGCCAAGTGGTAAGGCAGAGGACTGCAACTCCTCTATCGTCGGTTCGATTCCGACTGGCGCCTCCAACATAATATGCCGGTGTGGCGGAATTGGTAGACGCGCACGACTCAAAATCGTGTTCCTCTGGAGTGTCGGTTCGACTCCGACCACCGGTACTTTCTGCGGGTGTAGTTTAATGGTAAAACCTCAGCCTTCCAAGCTGATGACGAGAGTTCGATTCTCTTCACCCGCTTCATATCTCTCTGCCGAGTGGCGGAGAGATTTTTTGTATGCGAAAATATATAAAGGAGGTGAACGGAATGGACCCGTACACATTAAAACAACAAATCCTCGAGTACGCCGAGACTATCGGCATTGACGAGTTGAAAGTGACGACAGCTGATCCGTTCATCGTCATGAAACAACGACTTATTCGGCAACAAGAGAAAGGATTTGCCTCAGGATTCGAAGAACCGGATTTAGAGAAACGCACAAATCCTGAACTCCTGCTTGAAGAAGCTCAATCAATCATTGCGATCGCCATCGCCTATCCAAGTAAATTAAAGGATGCGCCCCGTAGTGTCGCCGGCGAGAGACGAGGATTGTTTGCTCGTGCTTCGTGGGGACTCGATTACCATCGGGCGGTCGGCGATCGGTTGGCAAAACTCCAAGCGTATATCGAAGAATTGGTTCCAGGCGTGCGGACGCGTTCGATGGTCGATACGGGTGAACTCGTAGACCGAGCTGTCGCAGAACGTGCGGGAATCGGGTTTAGTGGAAAAAACTGTTCCATCATCTCTCCTGAGAAGGGATCCTATCTTTATTTAGGTGAAATGATTTTAGATGCATACTTGCCGCCGGATGAAGCGATTGAAGACGGATGCGGAGATTGCGATAAATGCATGACGGCCTGCCCGACGACGGCCCTTGTGGAGCCGGGTGTCCTCGATGCAAAGCGCTGCATCGCCTATCTCACACAGATGAAGACGTTGATGCCGAGGGAGTTTCGGTCGAAACTTGGCGGTCGCCTATATGGATGTGACACGTGCCAGCAAGTCTGTCCGTACAATCGTAAAAAAGACTGGCGCCACCATGAAGAATTGTTACCGGAAGCTGAGATTGTCAAACCGCTCTTAGAGCCGCTTTTGGCATTAAGTAACCGGGAGTTCAAACAAAAGTTCGGACATTTGTCGGGCGCTTGGCGTGGGAAGAAACCGATTCAACGAAATGCGATTTTAGCACTCGCGCATTACCGGGAACCTTCTGCGATTCCAATCTTACGGGAATTCATCAAACAGGATGAACGAGAAGATATGCGCGCGACGGCGGTGTGGGCGATCGGTGCGATTCTCGGACCGGATGCCGATTCGATGTTTGAAGAGATTGAACAGAATGAAGCGTCTGACATGGTACATGAAGAGATTCGCATATATCGAGAGGAGTGGGCACATGAAGATCGTGTCGTCTAAATGGGGACCGTTAGCGTATGAATTAAACGCAGCAGGCAAGCTGACGGCTCTTGAGTTCACGACGCATGAACCGAAAGAAGAAGCACCTGAATGGTTGCGAGATCTCATGTTGCGAGTCGAGCAGACAGGGTTTCAAGAAGCAGATCGTGCCTACGTTGAAATGAACGGTACACCATTTCAACAGGACGTATGGGATGCTTTATTGACCATTCCGTATGGCGAGACACGAACATATAAACAAATTGCCGAGCAAATTGGGCGACCGAAAGCCGTTCGCGCCGTCGGTCAAGCACTCAATCGGAATCCATTGCCGATTCTCTTTCCATGTCACCGCGTTATCGGAAGCAGTGGAAAGCTTGTCGGTTTTGCGGGAGGGTTGTCCGAGAAACAACGTCTTCTAGAATTTGAAATGAAAAAGTGAGGGAAATCAATCATGGCGATTCATGTCGTAATGTTTCAACCAGAAATACCAGCAAATACTGGGAACGTCTCACGTACGTGTGCGGCGACGAACTCGGTCCTTCATCTGATTCGTCCGCTCGGCTTCTCGACGGACGATAAGATGCTAAAGCGCGCCGGTCTCGACTATTGGCAATTTGTCGATGTCCGTTATCACGACTCGTTAGAAGAACTGTGGGAGAAGCATCCGGATGGACAGTTCTTTTATATCACGAAGTACGGGGAACAATATCCGAGTGATTTAGACGTCTCTGATGTAGAAGGTGACTACTTCTTCGTCTTTGGTCGTGAAACGAAAGGCTTGCCGATGGAAGTCATCGAGAACAATTTAGATCGTTGCATCCGCCTGCCGCAATCGAATCTCGTCCGTTCATTGAATGTATCGAATACGGCGGCCATCATTGTATATGAAGCCCTTCGCCAACAAGGATACGCAGGGTTGAAATAAAAAAGAGCCGGATTCGTAAGAATCCCGGCTCTTATTCGTTACCCTCAGGTTTACGGTTATATCCAGCTGTCAAAATTGCTGAGAGGAAGACGACGCTGATTCCAACCATCAATAATAGGCCCATCCAAAAATCCCCCTTTTATTCTCCATAACTATGAATAGTATAATATACTTGTTAGTAGAATTGCACTGAATATAAGAAATTACTGTGAAATTGGAGAAGGAACATGAAAACGAATGTGTACTTACTGAGCTATGCCCCACTCATCGGAATTATTTTGTTTTCCACGTCACTTGCGATCGCGACATCCGAGTATGTGATCCAATGGCTGAATCAAATTGGCGTATATAGTGAAATCATCGAACTGTTATCCGTGCAAGAGACAAAAGTGCTTGTGCTCGTCGTATTCTTCACGATTTTCTTTATGTTGTTTAGCGCATTCAAGTTGGTTGCCGATACGTTCAATCAACTCGGTTTCGCCTTTTTTGCGCGGGAGACGAATGGGACGTCACTTCATCGGCTCAAACCTGGGGCCATCATCTTCCTCATCGGGTCTGGAATCAGCTTTCTCTTTTTGAACACGTTACTCGCCGTCATCGCCGTCCTCGTAGGAACGCTCTTGATGTATCTCTTTTACTATGTCTGGCAAGTAAGCCAATCGATGTCTGTCCCACGTGCCATCGGCTTATTGCTCATGCAGGCCGTTATGTGGGCGACGTTGATCAGTGGGTTAGGTTGGTCGGTCCTTCGCTTGTTTAATTCTGTCGGAGATATCATCTTATGAAAGAATGCTTTGAACCGACCTTTGATGTGATGGAAGCATGGTGTCATTCATTCGTACCTGAGGAAACATTGTATTGGATTGATTCCTCGTTCCTCGATGACTTACCGGTTTCCTGTCTTATTATCCCGAGACAAGAATTTGTCACTCATCCTATTTACCGAAGACCTGGAATTACGAATCCGTATGTGACATGGCAGATGGGTCAGGAGGTGACCCATATCATCCATGCGTTCTCTGGTTTTTTGGCGGAGTTGCAGGGTCATGTCAAAACACGTCTATTGGAATATCAAGTGATGACAAATCGCGGTCTCGTTTTGCCGATATCGGACGAGCAGATGAAACGTCTATCGAATGAGGCGATTGTAGAGAAGGACGGCACGCATGTAATCGTCTTGCATTCGCAAAATTGGAATGCTCTCGACATCGAGATGCGTCATTCTCTTCTGCTCGACTATGCGAAGGAGTGGGATCGTTGGGAAGGGGAACCCTGTGATGACTCGATTGCCTCGTATCTTGCGGACTATGCAAATCGGTTTCCAATCCAGGAGGGAAGTAACTGTCTCGCAGCGACGTTGTTTGCGGTCACAGGAAACGAACAAATCGTTCACCAATGGGTTCATCCGGAGACATTCCTTCAGACACTAAAGCGAAGTGGGTACGAAACCGTGAAGGATGATGCGCCAAGGTCGAATGACGTCCTGACGTTTTGGAACGACCAAGGGCAACTGATTCATGCGAGTTACTGTGTGAGAGATGGACTCTATTTCAACAAACATGGTCAAGTTCGTTTCAACCCTTGGAAACTGATCGATCACGACGAGTTGAAGGAACATTGGGGAGCATATCGACTTCAGATTGAACGTCGGAAATAGAACAAAAGGAGTCAGCCCACTTTTCAGCGGCTGACTCCTTTTTAATGCGACTCCGTCCAAACAATCGCTGGATACGCACGGTTGGCGAGTTCTGGGAACGGACGAGGTGTGTCGGCACCAAGCCAAATGGCGGTGATGGTGCGATCGGTCAGTCCGACGTACCACATGTCTTTATTGTCGTTTGTCGTTCCCGTCTTGCCTCCGAGATAATCGTAGTCGCCTTTCACTCGATTCGCATAGCGTCCCGTCCCGTACGTGGTGACGGTCGATAATGCTTTCTTCATCACGTCCATGGTATCCGTAGACCAAATGGCCTCTTTGGTCAAAATTGGCGTCAATGTCGGCTCCCCGGACTTGAATTTGATTTGTTTGATCGTATGTCCTGATGTATAGACACCTTTGTTTAAGAACGGTGTGTAGGCGGCTGCCAGTTCTCTCGGAGAGACTCCTTGTGTGAGTCCACCAAGAGCGCTAGCTAAGTTCTCATCCTGTTCATCCCATTGACTGAACATCATGTCTGCCGTCTTATACGCCCTCTCTTGATCAATCGCTGAGAAGGCGGCGAGAGCAGGTGTGTTATACGAGTAGGCGACCGCGTCCTTTAACAAGACATCACCTAACACGCGGTCGTGGCTATTCCCGGGACAATACGAACCGTAACAGGTCGGTCGTCCATCGAGTACTGTGTCAAGCGTCGCACCAGTGTCTTCGATAAATGGTGCGAACACGAGAATTGGTTTGATGGCTGATCCTGGTTGGCGATACGCCTGTGTCGCCCGGTTGAACTCACCGACTTGTGTCATTTCTGAATCGACCATTGCCACGATTCGTCCTTGAGGTGTCAGTTCCGTATAGCCTCCGTTCAGCCCGGGAGGAAGTTGACTCATCACCCGTTTTGCTTGTTTCTGTTTCCCTGTCGATAAGTAAGTCTCAATCGTTGCTTCATGGGTAGATAAATAATCTCTTGCTTCGGTATCGTCCAAGTCATAGCGCGTACGTACCAATTGAATCGCCTCGCGGACGGCTGTATCCATATAGTCCGGGTATTGGATTGTTTGACTGCGATATGATGCTTCTAGCTTCACGCCGTGATACTGATCGTAGGCACTCTTTGAGAGGATACTTGCTTCAAACAATTGTGTCAAAATCCGGTCCTTCCGTTCAAAATAAGCTTCTGTAGGATTGAGCGGGTCGTAAAGGGACGGATTATTCGGTACCGTCAACAGATAGGCCAGTTGATTCCAATTCAAATCAGCGAGCGGCCTTGAAAAGTATGTATCAGCCGCAGATTGAATCCCATATACGTTATGTCCAAAGAATATGACATTGCTATAAGCTGTTAAAATTTCTTTTTTGCTATAGTTTTTTTCAAGCGCTTGCGCGATTAACAATTCCTTCACTTTTCGTTCATATGTTCGCTCATGTGTGAGGTAGACGTTTCGTGCGAGCTGTTGTGTGATCGTGCTCCCACCTTGAACGGATGTCTCGTTCGCGTTATTGATAAACGCACGGGCGATTCCGCTCAAATCATAACCGGGATGAGCATTGAATTTACGGTCTTCAATAGTCATGATGGCTTCTTGAATGTGTTTAGGCAACGCCTTTGGAGTTACATCATTTCTACGGCCAGCCAAATAAATTTGTTGTTCCCCACCATTGTATGCGAGTGTGATGGCATGTTTCGACGAGAGTGGTTGCGCCGACACCAGTTCTTCTCCCCACGATAAAATCTCTTCAGTTTTATCAATCTCTTCTTTCAATGCGTTTGTGAGTGTTAAGGAAGTCGCTAAAAGTCCAGCGAAAAATAAAGTTCCAATCCAAGCTCTCATCCAATCACCTCTTTCTATTCATTATATCGTCAAATTTATAAAAAAATAAAAAATGTAAACGTTATCATATAATAATTCGAGAAGGAATACTTTAGGAAAGAGCGAAAAAGGGTAAAAGAGGTTGTATATTACGATTTTGAGGAGGCTTATTATTTATGAAGCAAGAAATGGTTGCGATGCTCCTTGCGGGAGGAGAAGGAAAACGATTAGGGCCTCTCACGCGAAAAACGGCGAAACCAGCCGTGAATTTCGGCGGAAAGTACCGAATTATCGATTTCCCATTGTCAAACTGCACGAACTCAGGAATCACAACAGTCGGGGTATTGACGCAATACGAGCCACTTGAATTGAATCGTTACTTAGGAATCGGGACAGCATGGGACTTAGATCGTCGCAATGGAGGATTGGCGATTCTTCCACCTTATCAAGCACAGTCGGGGAAAAATTGGTATGAAGGAACAGCTAATGCGATCTATCGTAACTTGAGCTACATCGACGCTTACGATCCGGATTACGTCTTGATCTTATCAGGAGATCACATTTACAAAATGGACTACGAGAAGATGCTCGAGGCCCACAAAGAAAAACAAGCCGATGTGACCATCTCTGTCATGGAAGTACCATGGGACGAAGCATCACGATTCGGTATTTTAAACACAGCGGATGACCTTCGAATCAATGAGTTTGATGAAAAGCCTGAAGACCCAAAGAGTAACTTGGCATCGATGGGCATCTACATCTTCAACTGGAAAGTCTTACGAGAGCATTTAATTAAAGATGCTGAAGATGAGACGTCGAGCTTTGACTTCGGGAAGAACATCATTCCAAATACGCTTCTCCAAGGGCTTGACGTCTTCGCCTACAAGTTCAAAGGATACTGGAAAGATGTTGGGACGATTCAATCACTTTGGGAAGCGAACATGGACCTCTTAGAGGAAGACCCTCCATTTGATTTGTATGACCCAGATTTTAAAATCTATTCGGTCAACCCGAATCAGACACCTCAGTATATTGGAAAAGATGCATGTGTCGAACAGTCTGTGATCAATGAAGGGTGTCATATCGAAGGAGAAGTGCAACACTCGGTTCTATTTTATGACGTCCGTGTCGAAGAGGGCTCACTCGTCAAAGACTCCGTGATTATGCCGGGGGCTAGAATTGGGAAGGATGTAACAATTCACAGAGCCATTGTCGCGAGCTGTGCAGTCATTGAAGATGGTGCGACAGTCGGTGAGCCAGGTGGTGAAATCGTTGTTATTGAACCACATGAAAACATCGAAAGCGGAACCGTCTTCAAACAACGGGTTTGAAACAAGTAAAGAGATACGCAAGGAGGCGTTACTGTTGACGAACGATTTATTAGGGGTCATTAACTTAGGAACGGAACAAGGATTGTTTCCAGAATTTACAGGACATCGCAATTTAGCAGCAGTCCCTTTTTCAGGACGATATCGCCTGATTGATTTCACGTTGACGAATATGATTACGCAAAATATTAGTCAAGTCGGGATTTTTACATTAGATAAGTATCGCTCCTTGATGGACCACCTCGGATCAGGAAAAGAGTGGGACTTAGATCGCTCTCAAGGTGGGCTTCACATCTTCCCTCCGGCATTAAAACCAGACGGTGAAGCGTATCTTGGGGATTTGGCAAACTTTTCGATACACCGTGAACATTTCATTCGCAGCAAGCAACCGTATGTAGTTATTACAGGGTCGAACGTGCTGACGACGATTGACTATAACGACATGCTCGAACATCACAAATCGATTGGTGCGGATATCACACTTGCTTATACAACACATGAGCAGAAATGTGGTTACTGTCGCCCGATTCGTCTCGGTGAGAACGATCGTGTCGTCGGCGTGTCAGAACGAGGATTTTCACCAGATGATGAGTATTCATATACAGAGACAATTATTATGTCAAAGAATCTCTTCATGCGGCTCGTTGACGAAGCGACGTCTAAAGGTGAATATGATTTATTAGATGGCGTCATTCGTCCACAACTCCACCGTTTACACGTTCACGGTTATCATTATGTCGGGAAAATGCAAGTCATTCATTCTGTACTTTCTTATTATAATGAAAGTATGCGATTGCTCCGTGGAGAAGGGATTATTTACGATTTCCCGCACATTTATACGAAAATCAAGCACGAACCACCTACTCGTTACTTGAAAGGTTCGAAAGTGAATGAAGCACTCGTGGCGAACGGATGTAAAATTCATGGGGAAGTTCAAAACAGTATTCTCTTCCGTGGTGTTCAAGTAAGTAAGCATGCTCGCGTCAAGAATTCTATCATTTCGTCGAAGTCGATCATTGAAGAAGGGGCTGTTGTCGAAAATGCGATCCTTGATAAAGAAGTGGTCGTAAAACGAGGACAGGTCATTCGGGGTACAATCGACGAACCGATTGTCATCGCAAAACGAACAGTGGTGTGAGGAGGATTTTATGAAAATTTGGTATGTTGCTTCAGAAGCGGCACCGTTCATGAAGACGGGGGGGCTAGCCGACGTCGTCGGTTCCCTCCCTCAAGCGGTGGCGGATTTAGGAGAAGAGGTTAGCGTCGTCATGCCGAAGTATGGATCGATTGCTGAAGAGTATGTGGACGAGATGGAGTATTTATTCGACCTAATCGTTCCGGTCGGTTGGCGCAAGCAGTTTGGTGCGGTCTTAAAATTAGAGCGGGATGGCATCAACTATTATTTCATTGATAGCGAGTATTACTTTAAACGTGATGGTGTTTTATATGGACACTTTGACGATGCAGAGCGATTCGCGTTCTTCTCGCGAGCTGTACTCGAGATGATTGGAAAGATAGAAGATGTGCCCGATGTCCTTCATTGCCATGATTGGCAGACAGGGATTTTACCAGCCTTTTTACGAATCCATTATCAACATATTGAAGCGTATCAACATATTCGCACCGTCTACACAATCCATAACTTGCAATATCAAGGAGTCTTCCCTGAAGAGATTTTGGGAGAGCTACTACAGTTCGGTCCTGAACATTTTACGGCTGAAGGTATTCAGCATAACGGTCTCGTCAATTACATGAAAGCAGGAATCGTCCACTCAGATCAAATCACAACCGTCAGTCCATCTTATCGCGATGAAATCATGGAGCCATATTACGGTGAAGGATTAGATGGAGCTCTGCGTCATCGCGCTGTCGATGTACGAGGAATTTTAAACGGCATTGATTTGTCGACGAATGACCCGAGTACGGATGCTCGTATTGCACAGACGTATGATTTGGATACGTATAAAAAAGGAAAAATCGCCAACAAACGAGCGTTACAAGAGCGTCTCGGTCTTGAGGTACGAGACGATGTCATGCTAATCGGTTTTGTCAGCCGACTCGTTGACCAAAAAGGACTAGATTTAATAAACGCTGTCCGTGAAGAACTCGGTCAATTGCCTTGTCAATTCGCATTTCTCGGTTCGGGACAACCGGAATATGAGGGAATCATTCACGAGATGACGGCAGCACATCCGGGAACGGTCGGTTCATATATCGGTTTTGATATCGAACTCGCGCACTTGATTTATGCTGGGGCGGATGCTTTTTTAATGCCGTCACGTTTCGAACCTTGTGGACTCAGTCAACTGATTTCCATGCGATACGGCACATTGCCCATCGTACGTGAGACGGGCGGACTGCGGGATACGGTGAAGCCGTATAACGAGTTCACGCAAGAAGGGACCGGATTTGGGTTCATGAACTATAATGCCCATGAGATGTTGGCGACAATCGAATACTCGATTCGTGTCTATTCCGAGAAAGAAAATTGGGATGCCCTCGTCCATCAGGCGATGACCGCGGACTATAGCTGGAAACAATCCGCCAAGCAATATCGTGAGTTATATCATTTATTCGCATGATTGGAAGGAGCTAATTTGATTTATGTTCACAGATAAACAGAGCTTTGTCGGCGCGTTTAAGGAACGATTTATCGCATTGAATGGAAAGTCGATTGAGGATGGGACAGAGCAGGAAGTGTATCAAACATTGGCAACGATGGTACGCGAACAGGCCATGCCGAAATGGATCCATACGCGAGACCGTCAAGAAGAAAAGCATAGTAAGCAAGTCATCTACTTCTCACTTGAATTTTTATTAGGCCGTTTCCTGTACAATAACTTGTTAAGCCTAGACGTATTAGAACTCGTCAAAGAAGGGCTTGAGGATCTCGGATACGATTTTACCGATATCTCAGAGTTGGAACCGGAACCTGGTCTCGGGAACGGGGGGCTCGGTCGTTTAGCAGCTTGCTTCCTTGATTCGTTGGCCGCACTCAGTTTACCCGGACACGGGAACGGGATTCGATATCGCTATGGTCTCTTCAAACAGAAGATTGTGGATGGATATCAGGTCGAGCTACCGGACAATTGGCTCCGTGATGGAAACATGTGGGAAACGAGACGTCAGGATAAGGCGGTCGACATTAACTTCGGTGGATGGATCGAGATGAAGCAAATCGGAGACCGATTGCGTGTCGTCCACCATCCGGATGAAGTTGTCAAAGCGGTCCCCTACGATATGCCAGTCATCGGTTATCAGAATGACGTTGTGAATACGTTGCGTCTTTGGAACGCTGAATCGCCCCTTGACGATGAGGCTTATTTAGAAAAAACGAAAGGGACGTATAAAGACTTGTTAAAACATAAACAGTCGATTGCGACCATTTCGGAATTCTTATATCCGGATGATACGACTTATGAAGGAAAAGTACTTCGTTTGAAACAACAGTATTTCTTCGTGTCGGCAGGAATCCAGTCGATGCTTGCTTCTTACTTAAAAGGTAATAAATCTCTCAAACAATTGGGCGATCATTATGCGATTCACATCAATGATACGCACCCGGTTGTTGCAATCCCTGAATTAATGCGAATTTTGATGGATGAGCATGGATACGGATGGGATGAAGCGTGGCGAATCACGAAGAGCGTCATGTCGTTTACGAACCACACGTTACTCGCAGAAGCACTTGAAAAATGGCCGGTTGAGATGTACCAGCGGCTATTGCCACGTGTCTATCAGATCATCGAAGAAATCAATCGACGTTTCTGTCGTGACGTCCTGGTCAACTATCCCCATCTCGAATCACATATGGGTGAAATCGCCATCGTATCGAATGAGCATATCAATATGGCCAACTTGGCCGTCGTCGGCTCTCATTCGACGAACGGGGTTGCACAAATCCATACCGATATTTTGAAACAGCGTGAGATGCGTTACTTATATGAGATTTTCCCACTGCGATTTAACAACAAGACGAACGGGATTACCCATCGTCGCTGGCTCTTAAAATCGAATCCACGGTTATCTGAGGTCATCACAGAAGCAATCGGTCCTTCGTGGATTGAGCATCCAAATGATTTGGAAAAGCTGATGGATTTCTCAAAAGATAAGAGTTTTCAAGAAAAAGTGATGGATGTGAAGCAACAAAATAAATTCGATTTGGCAGCTTACATTCAATCGGAGACCGGAGAAACGGTTGATCCGCATTCGATTTTTGATGTGCAAGTCAAGCGTCTACACGCCTATAAGCGACAGTTGCTAAACGCGCTTCATATCCACGCGCTCTACTTGAAGATTCAAGCAGATCCGACGTTCACGATGGTTCCACGAACGTTTATCTTTGGCGCAAAGGCGGCACCAGGATATCATTATGCGAAAGAAATTATTCGTTACATCAATGCGCTTGCGACATTAATCAACAAGGATAAGCGAGCAAGTCAATTCATCAAAGTCATCTTCCTTGAAAACTATCGTGTTTCAATGGCTGAACGGATTTTCCCGGGATCTGATTTGAGTGAACAAATTTCGACTGCAAGCTATGAGGCATCGGGTACCGGCAACATGAAGTTCATGATGAATGGTGCTTTAACGATTGGAACGTTAGACGGAGCCAATATTGAGATTCGTGATGCCGTCAGCGATGATCACATCTTCATTTTCGGATTATCTCCACAAGAAGTCATGAACTATAAAAAGTTCGGAGGGTATCATGCAGCGGAGATGTATCACGCACATCAAGAAATCAAGGATGTCGTCGATGGTCTCGTCAGTGGGACATTCGATAAGGTAGGCGAATATCAATTCCAGTCCATCTTCGATTCACTTCTCGTCTACAACGATGATTTCTTAGTCTTAAAAGACTTTATCTCTTACATGCGAGCACAGCGACGTGTCGACGAGATGTTCGGTGATCGTGCGCGTTGGGCAGAGAGCTCAATTGTCAATACGGCGAAATCGGGCATCTTCTCAAGTGACCGAACCATCACGGAGTATGCAAACGCAGTTTGGAATATCAAACCGACGAGTGTGAAATAAAAAATGATCCACCCGTTACGGGTGGACCTCGTTTTCTGGATAGCTGACCCAATCGGAATATGACCCTGGATAGAGCCGGACATCGTCCTTACCGAGAGCGTGTAGCGCTAAAATATTGACGCAGGCGGTCACACCGCTCCCACAATAAAAGATGGGGTTCTCGACAGGAAGAACATCTTTGTAAAGTTCTTTCAAATCGTGAAAGTCTTCTAATGTGCCGAGCTCTGTAATAGCTTCTGCATATGAGCAAAGCAATGCGTTCGGAATGTGTCCTGCTTTTTGGTCTATCGGTTCGTGTACGCCGTTATAGCGATCTTCTGATCTAGAATCGTAAAGTTTACCGTTTGTGGCGGCTCTTACTTCTTCGAGTGTGGCAATCATGTCATCTTGGAAGTCCGGCGTATAGTCACTCGACTTATAGTGTGGAATCTCCGTCGTGGTATCACCGCAATAGGTGATTCCCGACTGGATTCCGCCTTCTAGGACGACGACCCGCTCGTGACCGGCCCATTTAAAGAGCCACCATGCACGGGCTGCATACGGAAAACCGTCATCATAAATAACGACAAGATCATCTTTTTTCAAGCCGATGCGACGAAGCGTTGACGTCCATGCCTCTTTTGAAGGGAGCGGATGACGTCCACCATGTTCACCGAGTGGACCAGACAAGTCTTCCATCAAGTCGAGAAAGACTGCGTTCGGAAGATGTCCCTGTCCATAAACGTATTTACCGTAGGACGCGTCGTTTAACGAATATCGGCAATCGATGAAACGAATCGAGTTCGTATGCACGATTTGTTTTAATTCTTGGGCACGCATTGTTGGAAACATTAATATCACCTCGAGGTTTCATTACTCTCATCGTATACAAGATGGAAGCAATTGGCGAGTACTTCGATTGATTTTTTTAAGGTGAAAGGGGAATAAACCATGACATGGCAACAAACATATGAACGTTGGAGTCAATTTGATGGACTTGAACCGCATTTGCGTGCGGAACTTGAAGAACTCGCAAAAGATGAGTCAACGTTAGAAGACGCATTTTATAAGACGCTGGAGTTCGGGACAGGCGGGATGCGGGGAGAAATTGGACCGGGCGCAAATCGAATGAACATGTATACCATTCGAAAAGCGTCTCAAGGGTTTGCTGACTTTATCTCATCCTCAGGAGAAGAGGCGAAGCGTCACGGCGTCGTCATCGCCCATGACTCGCGTCATTTTTCTCCGGAGTTCGCGTTAGAGGCGGCGCGGACGCTCGCGTCAAACGGCATCAAAACGTACTTGTTCCCAAGTTTGCGCGCCACACCTGAGCTCTCATTTGCGGTACGTCATCTTGATGCATTCGGCGGGATCGTCATCACAGCTAGCCACAATCCCCCTGAGTATAACGGGTTCAAAGTATATGGGGCAGACGGTGGACAGCTTCCACCGGCGGAAGCGGATGAACTTGTCAGTTACGTCAATGCGATTGAAGATGAGCTGACGATTGAAATCAAAGATGAGGCAACGCTTCGTCAGACGGGTTTGCTCGTCACAGTCGACCGATCAGTCGATGAAGCGTATATGGAGGCGCTCCAGTCAATCCGTATTCATCGTGACGTACAGGACAGTTCCCTTCAAATCGTCTATTCGCCGCTTCACGGGACAGGGCGCCGTCCAGTCATGGAAGGGTTGAAGGCGTATGGATTTGACCATGTGACGATTGTAGAAGAACAAGCAGAGCCAGATGGCGCGTTCCCAACAGTCAGTTATCCGAACCCGGAAGAAAAGGCGGCGTTTAAATTAGCAATGGAATACGGGGATCGTGTCAGTGCTGATTTACTGATGGCGACCGATCCTGATGCCGACCGTGTCGGCTTGACCGTGCGCGGACAAGATGGTGATTGGTTCGTCTTGACGGGAAACCAGACAGGTGCGCTATTGATGGAATATATCCTCTCACAGAAGAGTGAAACGGGGACGCTTCCATCGAACGGGTTCGTCGCGAAGACGATTGTCACGTCCGAACTTGGTGCCGCCATTGCGAAAGCATACGGCGTGCATCTTGAAAACACGCTGACCGGATTCAAATTCATCGGTGAGAAAATTAAACAGTATGAAGAGTCTGGAGAATATGAGTTCCTGTTCGGCTATGAAGAAAGCTATGGCTACTTGATTGGGGATTTCTGCCGTGATAAGGATGCCGTTCAGGCTTGTTTACTCGCAGCGGAGATGGCGGCTTATCATAAACAACATGGTCGCACGCTTTATGATGCGTTGCAGTCGATTTACGAGAAGTATGGGTTCTATGAAGAATCGTTACAGTCGATGACGTTGAAAGGAAAGGCTGGTCTCGAACAAATCGGACGGATGATGGAAGCGTTCCGTGCCAATCCGCCAAAAGAAGTAGGGGGATACGAGGTCGTTCGCTTCGAAGACTATAAGAAGCAAGTGGCGACTGACTTGCAGACCGGTAAGTCTGAAGCCATCGAATTGCCATCATCGAACGTCTTAAAATTCATCTTTGCGGACGGGTCATGGTTCTGCCTTCGTCCGTCTGGAACAGAGCCGAAAATCAAGTTCTACTTCAGTGTACATGCGGATCGTGCCGACAAAACGACTGCAAAACGTGAAGCGATTGAAGCGGACGTCATGCAACAGGCGAAAGCGATTGATTGATACCGAACATCACTCTAGAAATAGGGTGATGTTTTTTGTTTGACATGAAGACACTCCGCCAGTATGATGAAGTTATTGTTTAAAACCGTGTAATCATATAAGGATTATAAGAAAGGCGGAATCATCATGAGAAAAACGTTAACTACAGTATTGACACTTGGAGCTTCAGTAGGGCTTCTCGCAGCTTGTGGCAATGAAACAGGAAGTGGAGCGGACGAAGCGGTCATTACTGTCGGGACAGAGGCGACTTATCCACCCTTCACATATAAAGACAAAGGTGAATTGATGGGATATGATATCGATGTCTTGAATGAGGCGGCAGAACGTGCCGGTTATAAAGTTGAATACGAGGCAATGGACTTTAAGGGACTCGTCCCGGCTCTCGATGCAGAACGCATTGATATGATTGCCAACCAAATGAGCATCACACCTGAGCGTGAAGAGAAATATGCATTTACTGATCCGTATGCCGTGTCGGGTGCACAAGTCATCGTCGCTTCGGACAACAATGATATTCAAGGAATTGACGACCTTGATGGCAAACTAGTCGGCTCGACACAAGGTTCTGCTTATGCCCAAATGGCTGAAGAAGCAGGTGCTGAAGTGAAATACTACAAAGGGGCAAACCAAGTACTTCAAGATCTCGAAGTCGGTCGCTTGGAAGCGGCACTTAATGACCGTCTCTTTATTTTGACAGAACTTGAAAAGACAGGTTATGACGTCAAAGCAGTCGGTGACATCTTCAATACAAGTGAAGCTGGATTCATGGCACGTCAGGATAGCGATGTTCTTAAGAAGTTGAACGATGCACTCGCGGAAATGAAAGAAGATGGCACAATGAAAGAAATCGGTGAGAAATACTTCGGTGAGGATATCAGTCAATGAATGAACTGATCACGACCGTCATAGATAACCGCTCGGTCTATCTTGAAGCCATCCAGCTCACGTTGATCGCCAGTGTCCTGTCGATTCTTCTCGCCTTGGCGCTCGGTCTGATCATCGCTTTACTTCATAGTAGTCCAATTAAAATTGTACGATTGTTAACACGGACATATATCTCGTTCTTCCGTGGAACACCGCTGTTGCTCCAGTTGTTGATTTTGTATGTCGGTCTCACTGGGTTCGTGCAACTCAGTGGGATGCAGGCGCTCATCTTCGGATTAGGGTTTCACTTTGCGGCCTATATCTCAGAAGCATTTCGGGCGGCAATTAACTCTGTCGACAAAGGACAAGTGGAAGCGAGTGTCGCGCTCGGCATTCCGAAAATGAAGCGTTTCAAAGACATCATTTTCCCGCAAGCGCTCTCTCGTGCCATCCCGCCTGTCTCGAACTCGGTCATCGACATTATCAAGTCGACATCGCTTGGTACGGTCATTGCGGTTCAGGAGTTGACGTACGTGTCTGACCAGATTGCGGCCACAACCTATCTGGTCATGCCGTTACTCTTGTTCTCGGCTTCAATCTATTGGATTTTGTCGACCATGATTCAAGCTGGGCAACATAAACTCGAACAGCGTTACGCGATTCGATGATAAAAAACCCTCGATTCAAACGAATCGAGGGTTTTTGTATGGCTTAACGGATGACTTGTTCTGTTTCTCCGTCGAAGAAGTGTGCTTTTGTCATATCGAGGGCGAGTTCAACATCGTCACCCATGTGGATGTTTGAGCGACCGTCGACACGTGCTGTGAACTGGTGTCCACCGAGTTCCGCATAGAGGTATGACTCTGATCCCATGAGCTCAGCGACATCGATGTGTGCTTTGAACGTATGCGTTGTTGGCGAGTCGATGTAGATTGGCTCATCATGGATTGATTCTGGACGAATCCCGAGGACAAGCTCTTTACCAACATAACCACGGTCACGAAGGGTCTTCATTTTTCCTTCTGGTACGTTGACTTCTTCCCCGTTCGTGATGAATTTGCCTTCTGCGAGTGTACCGCGGAAGAAGTTCATTGAAGGGGAACCGATGAAACCGGCGACGAAGATGTTGTCCGGGTAATCGTAAACTTCTTTTGGTGAGCCGACTTGTTGGATAAGGCCGTCTTTCAAGATGACAATACGTGTTGCGAGTGTCATCGCTTCAGTTTGGTCATGGGTAACATAAATCGTAGTTGTGTCCAAACGGTTGTGAAGTTGAATGATCTCTTTACGCATTTGTACACGAAGTTTTGCATCCAAGTTCGAGAGTGGTTCGTCCATTAAGAAGACTTTCGCATCACGAACGATGGCACGTCCGATGGCCACACGTTGACGTTGTCCACCTGAGAGTGCTTTTGGTTTACGCTCGAGGTATTCCTCCAAGCCGAGAATACGTGCAGCGTCTTTGACGCGACGATCAATCTCATCTTTCGGGAACTTACGGAGTTTCAACCCGAATGCCATGTTGTCAAAGACACTCATGTGTGGATAGAGTGCATAGTTTTGGAAGACCATGGCGATATCACGATCTTTAGGAGCGACATCGTTCATTCGTTTCCCATCAATGGTAAAGTCACCGTTTGAAATTTCTTCAAGGCCTGCGATCATACGAAGTGTCGTCGATTTTCCGCAACCAGACGGTCCGACAAATACAATGAATTCACGGTCTTTAATGTGTAAGTTAAAATCGCTGACGGCTTTGACGCCACCATCGTAAATTTTTTCAATATGTTCTAAACGAATTTCTGCCATGTCGTTAGCCTCCTAAAGGATCTGTTTGTTTATAATAGCGCTTACAAGAATGATTATATGATGAAACCGCTTGCATTGAATATAGACAAGTTGCACAAAAACCGTCAGTCGGATTTGTGCAACGTGACCATTAGTTGAAGGAGACTAGCGTCATAGAACTTTCGAGCGTCATAACCGGTCGTCTCGAACAAGCGATCGAGTCGATAGTTCAGCGTGTTTCGATGCATGAACAGCGCTTTGGCCGTATGTGAGACATTCAACGAGTGGCTGAACAATGATTCGAGCAATTCAATCGTTGACAGGTCGATCGGTTCAAGCAATGGTGCAATTCGGCGAATCCGTTCTTTTGAATCCTGCTCTTGTAGTAAATAATGGTATAATAATTGACTAGCAGGGTAAGTTTTAGTAGAGAGACGCGCGTATGGTATGAGTAGTTGATGTTGACGATACACGTGGGCTAGGTTGCCTTGTGGGCGTTCGCTATACACGGCATAAGCTTCTATAAAGCAATCGCTCGCAATGGCACGCAATACGTCCTCAAATTCTTGGAGATCGGCAAACGTGTCTTGCTCGATGAGTTCGAGATGTTTTTGGGTCATCATTATCATTTCAGCATGCGGCATGAAGTCGTGTACAATGCTGATGAATGAATCGAGTGATTCCTCTTCTGTTTCTTGAAGCGAAAGGGTAATCAGCCGAAACGGTTGTTCAAAGCGAAACGTATCATCCTGCAAACGCTCTTGCCACTTTCGCTGATGAGGGTCTGACTGAAGAATGGGAGTCGCCCACATGCGTAGAAGTTGCTGTTCACGTTCGGTTAATTCGAACGTTGGTAATCCAAATACGGTACCGTTTTGCGTCTCGAACCAGTCATGGTCACCAGATGCATCTTCCGACCGATGGACAGCGGCCGGAAATATCGATTTAATACGATCAAACGTATTCAATACTATCACCTCAACAACAATGTATCATATTTCAGATTGGAGGCTTGCAGTTTGGACGGGATATTGAAGATTTTACTCATGATTGTGATTGGAGCAACGATTGGGGGTGTGACGAACTTCCTCGCCATTAAAATGTTATTCCGACCACATGAACCGAAATATATTGGTTCGTTCCGGATTCCATTTACTCCGGGACTGATTCCGAAGCGACGGGATGAATTAGCATCCAGTTTAGGAAAGACCGTCGTCAAACACTTGTTGACACCAGAAGGTATGCGAAAGCGATTGCTAGATGATCAAGTGACGACACACATCACCCAATTTGCTCAGCAAGAAGTTCAAGCGATGTTGCGCTCGGATAAAACGGTTCGAGAACTCGTAGAACCCCTCTACCCGAACGCGGAGGCACGCATCCTCACGTTAGCGGATGACAAGTTACGTGACGAGTTAACGAGCGTCATGGCTGAAGTAAAAGAAAGAAAGTTGTTCGAGTTACTTGGGGAAGAAGGTATGGACCGCGTACGGGCGGTCATTCCTGAAATTGTTGATGCGCTTCTTGTTAAATCGGAAGAATATTTCTATTCTCCGGAAGGTGAGGCACAGCTTCGACATATGGTTGATTCGTTTGTTCAACGTCGACTCGGATTTATCGCAGGATTCATTCAAAACATGAACTTTGTCGAAATGGTTCGACCTGAAATCGTCAATATTTTAAGAGGTCAGTCAACGCGTGACGGAATGACGACGATGATTACGCGCGAATTTGAGCGTTTTAGTGAAAAATCAGTCGATACGCTAATGGACGAACGATTAGAAAAACGACTCATCGATGGCATTGTGCAACAGGTAGTCTCACGCTTACCAATAGCGCAATTGTTGGATCGCCCTGTATCGACATATACGGAGTCTGTTGAATCCCGTGTCGTCGACGAAATCGTCCCACAAGGCGTGACGCTTGTCATTGAGCGCTTCACGAATCAATTGGAGACGATTATGGATCGATTAAAGATTGATAAAATTGTTCAGGAACAAGTTCAATCTCTCGATACGTCTTACCTAGAAGAAATTGTATTATCCATTTCCAAACGGGAGTTTCGGGCAATAACATGGCTTGGCGCGCTATTAGGTGGTATGATTGGGTTGATTCAAGGGTTGATTGCCATCTTGTGATGGCGAAACCCTAATAGTATTTAGGAGGACGTTACATGTCACAAACAAACTTGTACGACCAAGCTTACCAATTGGAGAAAGCACTTCGCGATTCTGAAGAGTTCACAACACTCTCTTCTTTATACGATCGTGTCAATGCGGATGCGGAAGCGAACCAGTTGTTCGCTGACTTCCGTAACATCCAAATGACGCTTCAACAAAAGCAAATGCAAGGAGAGGAAATCTCTGAGCAGGAAATGATGGATGCGCAAACGAAAATGATGAGCGTTCAACAGAACGAATTGATCATGGAGCTCATGCAAGAAGAGCAACGCATGCACCAGCTCGTTACAGAAGTAACGAAAGTCATCATGAAACCACTTGAAGAGCTTTACGCTCCGATGGTGAATGAAAATGAAGTTCAATAAGACAATGATGAACGGGTAGCTTTCGGGCTATCCGTTTTTTTGTTGATGAGATTGTCACACCTGTTAAGTAAGCGCTTTCATAAACTGAATTATAATGAAGATGTGATAATGGGGAAAGGGTGAACTGTCATGGTTACTGTCCTTATACTTTTAGGGATGATTCTCTTTTTCATAATGGGATGGCTACGGGCAGATTTGGTTGCTGTGATTGGACTTCTCTGTCTCGTCTTAACAAATCAATTGACTCCGAGTGAGGCGGTATCCGGATTCTCAAATTCGGTTGTGTTGATGATTGCCGGACTATTCGTGGTCGGTGCGGGATTGTTTCATTCTGGCTTGGCAGAACGACTGGCTTCCTTATTGATTCCATACGCCAACGGGAGCGAGACGAGGTTATTCTATTTATTCATGTTGACCGTCACGTTCCTTTCAAGCGTCATGTCAAACACAGGCACGGTCGCATTACTCATTCCAGTCGTCATGGCGATGGCGCGCCAAATTAAAAGGTCTGCCAAAACATATCTCATGCCGCTCGCCTTCTTCTCAAGTATTGGTGGAACGATGACATTGATTGGGACACCACCAAATCTAGTTGCAGCAGAATCGTTACGTGGTCTTGCGGAAGTCCCGATCGGTTTCTTTTCGCTGCTTCCGATTGGCTTGGTCGTCATGGTCGTGGGATTGGTTTATTTCCGTCTGTTCGGAAATCGTTTACTCGATCAAGGTAGCTCGAATGAGTGGGCTAAAGAAGAAACAAAAGAACCACCAAGTCCGAGCGTGTATGTCATATCGATTGAGAAATCCCACCCTTTAATTGGGAAGCGGTTGAGTGACCTGAAGTGGTCACATAATGGGATTCTTGTTCTAAAAGAACGTATTCAAGGGATACGTCAACACTATGAAACAGCACGCGCCGACACCGTGATACGCGCAGGAAGTTTACTCGTTAGTGGGGACGAACAGCAAGTTCGTTCCCTCTCACATCAGGAACAAATCCCTTATAAAAAGGTTGAAGCAAGAGCTGTAAATGATAAAGCAGGGGGCATCGTGCTGTTCACGATTCCAGCATCGAGTCAACTCGTGGGGAAATGCATCGGCGAGAGTCGATTACGGAGTGAGTTCCATGTCAACGTCTTACAACTGATCCGTCCACAAGAAGAAATTGCGCAAGTGCGATTGAAAGATACCCCGCTAAAACAAGGTGACTTATTGATGGTGCAAGGAGAGTGGGATGACCTTGAACGAATTGAACAAGACACACATCTATTGCTCTCGAATGAACGGGTGACCGATGTGGCCAATCGAACCGTATCCAGTCATCATCAGCTTGCAGCAGGCATCATCTTGCTTATGATGGTGGTACTGTTTGTATTCGAGTGGGTCGACCCGACCGTTGCGGTTTGGTTAGCGGCACTTGCAATGATTTTGAGTGGGGCTGTGCGTCATATGGATGTCGCATATCAATCGATTCAATGGTCATCACTCGTCTTGATTGCAGCTATGATACCGGTAGGGACTGCGCTTGAGCACGCGGGAGTCATGGCATGGTTAGTTGAATGGATAGAGAGTTCTTTTGCCGGATATGGACCTGCCTGGGTGCTCGTTGTTCTTTTTATTGCGACAATCCTACTTAGTCAAATCATCTCGAACACAGCGACCGCTATCTTGTTTATACCACTTGCTATCGCACTTGCGGAATCGATGGCGGTTAGTCCGGTCCCGTTCGTCATCGCCGTCGCCATTTCGGCGTCACTTGCTTTTATGACCCCGTTCGGGTCTCCGACAAATGCGATGGTGTTTAGTGTGGGGGGGTATCGATTCGTAGATTTCATAAAAGTCGGTGTGCCACTGCAACTACTGACTGCATTCTTCGGTATACTCATGATTCTGTTCTTATTTCCATTTTGAGCAGGAGTTGAGAAGGGACGAAAAGAATAATCAGAGAATGGCTGAAGGAAGGGAATGATGATCATGAAAAAATGGACGATGCTCATCCTCTGTCTATTTCTCGTTGCATGCGGGGAAGAAGTGGAACCTGAACCCGAGATGACGGAGAACGGACGGGTGGCCGAACAGTATCTCGAGGAACAACAGTATCCAATCGTCTCTTTCGAAGGAGAGCATACGAGCACCTTAACCTTAGATGAGTTGAAAGAAGATCGTGCACGTAACACGTGGGGACTACAATCCGTGTCACCGGATGAATACGTAGGCAAGATCATATACTATGAAAACTTTACGGTGAAAGATCATCCGATAAGTAAGCAATCTCCCGCCGACCTGACTGGAGTGTCGGTGATGGTCGTGGATGGGAAGGTGATTGGAGGGACATCTTTCCCTGTAACCGACGGATCAGGCTTGGGGAACGGATATAGCCTGAGCGGAGAAACGCTAGAGGACATTCATCCTGATATTCAAGAATGGCAGGAAGCATGGGACGAGAAATACAGCGAATAAAAAAGTAGACCGAGAAAAATAACCTCGGTCTACTTTTATTAGGATGCCGTGCCTTTCAATTTCCCCGGTAATTTGCACCGTTCAAAATAGATGAGCTGCCCCTGGTGCACGATGCGTGCCCCTTTATGCTCGTGCCCGGCAGCGCGAAGCATGTCGAGTCCTTTTATTTTTGCGGACTGATCGTCACTCGCTTCAAACATTTCATTCAATACGAGCGTGCCGTCATTTTCGAAACCTGTCACCGTGTATGTTTCCATTCACATGACCCCCTTTTCTTTATTTTAATGAATGGTTATTCATTCTTCAAGAGAAGGTTTTGTCAATTCATCGAATGTCAGTTGCCGTGTCGATTCAGTTCGGGGAATCAAGTCGGATACGGTCAGTCCGATCAAACGGACGGGCTCGATGACGTTCATCTCATCGAAGAGACGTCGGGCCAATCGTCGAATCTCGTTGTGGTCATGAGTCGGATGGTTTAATTTGATTTGATGACTCCGAGCCTGAAACTCGCTCGTCTTTAATTTAATGGTGACCGTTTGACAGCTCAGCTCGCGGCGATCGAGCTGACGCAATACGTCCTCCATTTCAGGAATGACCCGTTCGAACACTTCTTCCGGGTCATCAATATCAATGGCGAACGTCGTCTCCGACCCGATCGACTTACGTTCCCGTGTGGCGACGACGGGGCGTGTGTCTCGTCCGTGTGCCAGTTCATATAATTGTTGTCCACGATCATGTCCGAAAATGGCTTTCAATTGTTCCGGGCGAGTTGTTTGCAAATCACCAATTGTATGATATCCGCTCTTATAAAGCGTTTGTGCGGTCACTTTTCCGACCCCGTGCATCGCTTCAATAGAAAGGGGAGCGAGAAAATCTGCCACTTCATGTGCCAGGACGACAGTGAGACCGTTGGGCTTCTCAAATCCCGAAGCGATTTTAGCGACGAATTTTGAAGGCGCGACCCCGGCGGATGCAGTTAGGCCGGTACGCCGTTTGATTTCACCTAAAATATACCGGGCGATAAAGGGTCCGGATGAGCTCAATAACGCATTCTCTGTCACGTCGAGATAAGCCTCATCGAGCGAGAGCGGTTCGACGAGCGGTGTAACTGACTTAAAAATCTCCATTACTTGCGCGCTGACTTCGCGATATGCTTGAAACCTTGGTTTGACAAACGTCGCATGCGGGCACAAGGCAAAAGCGCGACGTGATGACATCGCGCTGTGTACGCCATATTTCCTCGCCTCATAGGAACATGTCGCAACGACCCCACGGCTGTGAGGTGGGCCTCCGACGATGACGGGCTTCCCTCGTAAGTTAGGACGGTCTCGCTGTTCGACAGAGGCGTAAAATGCGTCCATGTCCACGTGAATGATGAGTCGTTCCATAACATCACCTTTCCTGGGCAAATCACTTTCCTTTCATTATAACGAACTTTTGTTCGTTTTTTTAGCATTTTGTTTTGTTCGGTGTTTCGTCGAAGTCGTCTGATTCGGAAACTGTAACAACGACCCAATCCAATTCTTCCGTTTCAACCACATTTGGATGATGAGCGTGAAGAGAAGAATCATGATCCAGGCGAATCCATACCCGAGCGGCCATTCCAGTTCAGGCATATGTTTAAAGTTCATCCCCCAAACGGCACCGAACGCAACGACTGGGGTCGTCAGCGCTGTGAAGACGGTGAGGGCCTTCATGATCTCGTTTCCTCGGAAGTTCGAGAGTGTGGAGGCGAGGTCTGTCATCGCTATCACGTCTTCTTGATAATGATTGATCAACGTCAGCAAGCGACTGACTCGATAATCAGCAAGTTGGTATGATTTCAACTGCTGTAAATCTTTATTTAAAAATGCCTCACGTCCTGCCATGACGAGTTCTTTGTAAGGGGTGACGGTGTCCGACCACCGTTCGATCTCACTGCGAAGACCAAAAATCTCATTCATGAACGTAGCAGGGACCTGTCCCGTCATTTCACGTTGAGCGGTCAACAACCGTTCTTCAAATTCATCGATGCCGTGAAAATAGTTGTTCATCCGCTCGGCAAGTAACTCGTAAAAAGCCTCAATCGGAGAGTCACATTGTTTAGCGAGAATCGACTCGTGATGAAGATCATCAAAACCGATCGTCCATAAAAAATCGGGTCCGATGAAGTAATGTCCAATTTTTTGCGGTTCTCGTTCTAACTGTTCATAGTCGAGCGTGAGTGAACCATACATAAAACCGTCCTCGACCAAAATTTTGGTGACGTTTGCGGTCGTCAGTTGTTCGAGCCAATACGTATAAGCTTGAACATATCGTTGATCTACATAAATATAGTCCTCAGGTCGTGTATACCAATCCCATTCCATCATCCATTCCCCCAATTCGCTACATTGATAGTATTCCCAAATTGTCAGGAATGTTGGCATCTGTCGCAAACTTTCGATAAGATGAAGGTACTGAACAAGAGAGAGGTGCTTTCATTGACGACAAAAATCGGTCAGCTCAAAGTGGGCGACACGCTAGACCAATATGTCATGATCAAACAATCCTATAAGGGACTTGCCG
This sequence comes from Exiguobacterium marinum DSM 16307, assembly GCF_000620845.1. Lineage (GTDB taxonomy): Bacteria > Bacillota > Bacilli > Exiguobacteriales > Exiguobacteriaceae > Exiguobacterium > Exiguobacterium marinum. The sequence continues at coordinate 2,533,388 of NZ_KK211189.1, read as the reverse complement.
GGAACGGAAAACCTTATTTAACATTAATCCTTTGCGACGAGAGTGGCGAAATCGAGACGAAACTATGGGATAGTGCCGATACTGAGAAGTACGCGACGAAAAAAATCGTCCATGCGGCCGGTGAAGTGATGGACTATCGCGGGCGGACACAGTTGAAATTGAAGCAGATTTCAATCATCGAGCAGGAAGTGGATATCGCACCTTACGTACGATCGGCACCGATTCCGAAGTCGGAGCTTGAGACAACGATTCGTGGATTCATCACCTCACTTCAACACGATGAGATTCGCCGTCTTGTCGAGGAAGTCGTCAATCGTCACGAAGAGGCATATTTCACATATCCGGCTGCCGTTCGACATCATCATGCGGTCTATTCGGGACTGGCATTTCATGTGATGTCGATGTTGAAGCTCGCGGATACGATGTGTGAATTGTATCCATCCTTGAACCGGGACCTTTTGATTGCGGGTGTGATTCTACACGATTTGGCGAAAGTCATTGAGTTGTCCGATGCGATTACACCGGAGTATACGCTTGAAGGGAAGTTGCTCGGTCACTTGTCACTCATGGCATCGGAGCTTGAAGTCGTGTCACGTGAACTTGGGACAGACCGTGAAGTGACAACGTTGTTGCAACATCTCGTCTTAAGTCATCACGGTAAACCGGAGTGGGGTTCTGCGAATACGCCTCAACTTCCTGAGGCGGAGATGTTGTTCTTCATCGACAACATCGATGCGCGCATGAACATGTTCGAAAAAGCATATGAAGGCGTCGAACCGGGTGCGTTCACGGAACGTGTCATGGCTCTCGATAATCGAGCATTTTATCGTCCGAAATTATAATACGGCATCTGTTCACAAATAAGGGCACTCCAACGTTGGAGTGCCCTTTAAACTTATTGTTCAGTCGATTCTTCAGAAGATTCGTCTGCGTTTTTAATCGCTTCTTTGACAGCGTCAAATTGTTGCTCTGCTTTTGCATCTTTTACGTCAACGTTATATTTTTCAATCAACTCTGCGTAAATTTTGTTCGCGTCGACCGAAGCTGATTTTTCAGCTGCTAATTCTTCACGAATGCGGTCTTTCTCGTCTTCGAGTTTCAAGTCTTTCTCTTTACGGTCTGTCACTTTGATGACGTGGAAACCGAATTGCGATTGGACTGGTTCAGAAACTTTTCCGACCACATCTTCTTTAAACGCGTATTCTTCGAATTCAGGTACCATCGCACCGGCAGAGAAGTAACCGAGCTCTCCACCTTTTTCGCCAGAACCTGTATCCGTTGATTTCTCTTTCGCGAGTTCTGCGAAGTCCGCACCGTCGTTCAACTCTTTGATGATGTCTTGTGCTTCTTCTTCTGATTCAACGAGAATGTGACTAGCTTCCACTTCTACGTTCTCTTTTGCGAACTGTGCTTCGATGTCTTCATCGGTCACGTCGACAAGCTCAGATTTTGCTGCGTCAACAAGCATCTGCCCGCGAAGCGCTTCTTTGAACTCTTCCGTACCACTCATGCCGGCTTGTTGAATCGCTTGTTCAAATTCTTCTTCTGAGTTGAATTGTTCTTCTGTCTTGCTGAATTCTTCGTCTACTTTTTCTTGGTCGACTTGGTCACCGTATTCTTTTTCAAGAAGTGCATTCATCGTCTCTTGGAATGCGAGTTGTGGCACCATCCGGTCATAGCTCATATCCGCGATTTCACCGCGAGTGACCTCGCCGCCTTTATATGTGACGACTGCTGAATTATCTGATTCTCCGCCGCCCGCGTTCGTTGCCGCGTACGTACCGCCAGCACCGATGATGAGTGCGATTGCAGATGCACCAACGAGAGCGCCAGTTGAGAATTTTTTATCTTGCTTTTTTGGTTCATTCGTCATTCCGTTTGACATGTATTCCACCCCTAATAATTCTTAAAGTTTCTAAGTCCGACTATATCACATTTTCCTAATCATGACAGCTGTTCTCTTGTCTGTACAGTATCATAGCACACAATCCTGTCGTATAATGATGTAATAGAATGTGAAATGATGGGGTGAGGGCAGTGTCACTAGAAGAGAAGGTCGAGCATTTAGCGTATCAGATGAAGATCTTACTCGAGATTGTCGATTGGACGAACCGTCCGTTTGAATATGAAGTGATTCGAGCAAACTTGACGAAACAGGAAGTGGAGTCATTTTATCAATTGCTTGATGAAATTCGAGCGCGACAAAACGAGCAAGTGCGCTATGGATTTACGTCCATAGAGCCGTTGCTCGTTCATTTTGCAGGTATGTTAGATGCGAGGCTCGATGTGAAAACGATTCTTGAGGCATGCGTCCGTCAAGGAATCGAATTAGACGTCACAGAGCCACTCTATCGGCAGGTTAGGCTTCTTGAGTGAGATGATCATCCTCATCATCAGGGCGTCTGCCTGCCTCTTCTGTAATCATTTTTGATGTTTCTGCAAAGATATCCATGAAGTTGTCCCCATACAAGCGACGAACGATGGCCGTCATGTCTGTTAAATCGGGGAACTTGCCATAAAGTTCTTGCAAGGGAAGGGAAGCGCGGAAGACACCGTTACCTTCTGGGTCAAACGCATGAATCGTCTCGAGTAACAATGCTTCGCCTTTAGGTGTCAACTGGACATACGTATTTCGTTTGTCCGTCTCTTTTTTAGAAAACGTAAGTAATCCACGGTCCTCTAACTTCTTCGAGAAGTTGAAAGCAGTCGAGACGTGCATGACGCCATATTTTGCAATTTCAGAGATCGATGCACCGCCTAAAGCATGGGCAATCCATAAGATATGATGTTCGTTAATGTTCAAGTCGAACGGTTTAATCCAATTTTGCCAGTCTTTTTCGACGGTTTTCCATAAAGCCTTACTCAATTGAATAATTTTGTGGCTATAGAGCATGGCCTCAGGGCCAGTGAATTCTTTTTCGTGTTCCATCTCGATCCATCCTTTCCGGATAAAAAAATCAATTATAATCGACGGACGATGTCCCCAAACACTCACTGTGTCTGATCGACAGTTTTTTCAGTCATAGCAGACTGTAAGTTCGAGAGCTCCTGAAGGTTCTCTTGGATGCGATCGACTGAAGGCTGAATGTCTTGTTGATAGCGTTCGACTTCGACTTTCACTTGATCAGTCAATTCTTTTCCTTGTAGCTTACTTGCAGCGGCAACATGTGATGCATGTTGCGCAACATTTCCAAATTGTTCTTTTAGCGTAGTGATTGTGGATGCTCGATGTTGTTGCGCAGCGGCGTCATTTGCGGTTCCTCGCGCTAGTTTCTTAAACGTGGCGACCCCTAAAAATGCTAAAACAAAGCCGAAAGCAATCCAATCTCGACGTTGGCGACTCGACAATTCATTCCCCTCCTCAAGCACGGTTCATCAGAATTACATTCTTTTCATATTATTTTACCAAAAAAGAGTGATTAAAAACCTATATCGCAAATAAAATTTTTCAGAACATTCATTTTTGACCGAAAAATCATTTTATTTTAAAATACAGGTAAAGGAAGGTGATCCTCAGTGGAGAAAGCGAAGCGTTGGGTAGATGATATGCTTGACCTATATCTCGCCGCTAAGCGACTGGGAGATGACACTTGGGCCGAATCGATTATGAACACACTAGAGGCGGGATATGAAGCATCGAAACAATCAGAACAGGATCGTGAAGAATCCATTCGAGAAAAGCGTATCCTTGAAATAGATACCCGTCTAACTGAATTACGAAAAGAATTTGAACAAGCGACATCTGTCAAAAAGCGTCAACAACTTTATGAAGTGGCGATTAAGCTTCAGGTCGAGCGAGCGCAATTGGAAGAAGAGCAGAAGCGCCGTCGTGATTCTATCAATCAATCATAAAGGAGACCCGTCATCGACGGGTCTCTGTCTGTCTTATACGTGGGCATGGATATTCGATGCAAGGGTGGAGAGTTCTTCAGATGTGAAGGCGTCGTTTTGCGTAATCCATTTCGCACCAAACCCGTCCTCATGTCCAAAACGCGGAATTAAATGAATATGGAAGTGATACACCGTTTGCCCGGCTATTTCTTCTGCGTTCGATAAGACGTTCATTCCGATTGCACCCGTCTCGCGCTGAATCGCATTAGCGATTGTTGGGATTCGTTTAAATACATCCGCCGCGACATCTTCAGGCAATTCGTAAATGTTTCTCGTATGATGTTTCGGGATGACGAGCGTGTGACCTTTTGTCACTTGTGAGAGGTCGAGAAAAGCGACGACAGCCTCATCTTCATACACCCGATACGACGGGATTTCTTGCTGAGCGATTTTACAAAAGATACAGGTTGGATCGGTATGCATCTTCATTCCTCCATTCTAAAAGTCATTTCTGCTTCATCATACCATGGAATTTCGGGCGCAAGAATGATTGGATGGGGAATCGATTCCTTCTATAATAGAAGTATATGAAAGGAGACGAGTGAATGTCGTATACGAGAAGCAAAAAGAAAGAGAGCAACCCGAGAGTTCTTCTTTTATTATTTAGTTTGATCATTATAGTTGGAGCTATTGTTTTCTATTTATACGCATACAAGCCGGCGGCGGAACAAGATAAAATTCACGTTGCTTTCAAAGAGGCCTTATTAGAACAAGACCGTGCTTTTTTTGAAGAAAAGATGGAATATCAAGGAGAACCACTAACACGAGCGGAAGCGTTGCGATTTATGCGTTGGTTAAATGATGAAAAATCAATTCGAGGCGATGCCATCGCAGAGGTTGCGAAAGATCGCTCGGATCGAACGTCTAGTACGGAATCGGAAGGTTTGTTTCGTTTAATCGACACGGGTGAAGGACGATACGGCTTTTCTGACTATCGAATCGAGCTTCTCCCGCAACGAATCGATGTGACTTCGGACTTACAGTTGACGAATATTTGGATTGACGGTCAGCGCGTGGGACGAATCGATGAAGCAGGCGGGTTGCTAACGTTTGAAAAGATGCCAGGAAGTTATGATGTGAAGGCGGTCGCCGTCGCGAACGGTGAGACGGTATCCGAAACTGAGACAATTCAATTGACTTCGTCTGCATCCATTGATTATGCACTTATGCCGGAATCGAACGAATCGATTGCGGGACAGTTCGATTTAAAACGGGCTGAGCTGATTGAAATCGAAGTGGAAGCACAAACGGGACATGCGTTAGAAACGATTGATTCCTTGATTGGACAATCGGAGAAGAAGGTCTTAGAAACACTTGGCGAACCAACTGGAAAGCGTGAGGAGAAATGGGATTATGAACAGTTGACGGTCACATATGATGACGGGGACGTACAGTCGATTGTGGTCGATCTCGATAAGCGGCCGGATGATTTGATTGCCTTACTTGGTGAACCGAAAGAGAAACTAGAGCACCAACTCGGTACAGAGTGGGATTACGGTCAATCGTTCTTCGAATCGTTCTTTACATTCTTTGGCCTTGAGACCGAGAAGCAGTTTGTCGAAAAGAATGACGCGATGTATTTACTGATTGAATAAAAAAAGAGGGGCATTCCATAATGGAAGCCCCTCCGATACATAATCTTATTTTTTACGCATTGATTTCATAACGAATGATACGATTAAGATTAAGATAATCGCACCAATAAGCGCTGGGATAATTGCGATATCCGCAACTGTTGGTCCGAAGTCACCAAAGATAAGTCCACCTAACCATGCACCGATGATCCCCGCGATGATGTTACCAATGATTCCACCTGGTACGTCCTTACCTAAAATCAATCCTGCTAACCAACCGATGATACCCCCGATAATTAAATAAAGAATAAACCCCATAAACCATTCTCCTTCCTCTTTTTGCCCATTGTTCTTTACAACGATTTTGTGGAACAATGGAAGTATTGATGTTTTATTTTAAAATGCCTTACAGTTGTGATTATTCCCATGTGACAACATTTAAAACATATAGCACAAAAAAAAGTTGAAAATGAAAGGTGTGGTTTTCATGCTGCACGTCGATCGGTTGAACGGCGGATATCTCGGTAAACAAGTATTGCATGACGTTTCGTTTGAAGTGAAAAAAGGAGAGCTCGTTGGTTTGATAGGGCTAAATGGCGCTGGGAAATCAACAACAATCAAACACATTTTGGGGCTCTTGTCACCACTATCCGGACAAATAGAAATTGATGGTGAGACATTACAGTCTTCAGAAAAAAAGTATCGTAAAAAAGTAAGTTACATACCGGAGACGCCGATTTTATATGAGACATTGACATTACAAGAACATATCGAGTTAATGGGAAAAGCGTATGATGTCGATTCTAAGGATTTGACTATGCGTACAAACCGTTTGGCGAAAGAGATGCGAATGGAAAAGCAACTCGCATGGTTCCCATCGGTCTTTTCGAAAGGGATGCGTCAAAAAGCAATGATTTTATGTGCTCTCGTGACAAAGACTCCGCTCTTGATCGTTGATGAACCGTTTGTTGGTCTTGATCCATTGGCGATTCGACAGTTGCTCCAATTATTTGATGAGTATAAAGAAGACTGCGCGATTTTGATGTCGACCCACATCCTTGAAACGGCAGAACGGCATTGTGATCGATTCATCTTCCTTCATCAAGGTGTCGTCATCGCAACCGGCACGGCCGCGGAATTACGTGAAGTGTACCGATTATCACCGGATGCGACGCTTGATGACATATATGTCGAGGCGATTGCTTCGGAGGAACAGTCGTCATGAATCGATTTACTTCAAGACTCGGAAATTGGATGGAAGAGGTCGTCAAGTATAGTCGCTATGTCGCGAACGGGGGGCTACTGTTCACGCTCTACTTCACCTTGATTTACGGGGCGTTCGTCTATAACAATTTTTTAGAACGAATCGATGGGACGTTCCCGGGTGCATGGATTGCTGCGGCGATCCTGTTGATTATCCCGCTCGGTCATCGTCCACGAACATTCATCCAAGATGCAGATCAAGTGTTCTTACTACCGGAGCTGGGTGATATTCGATCCTATATGATTGGCGTTCGTCTGTTTAATGTCGCATTCGCCGTGCTGCGTGCATTGCTCGTCTTGCTCATTTTGTTACCACTTCTCGTGCGAACGGAAAATTATTCGAGTATGGAAGTGCTATCATTCGTCGTGACGATGGTTTTGCTGTCAGCTGCGGGACGTTTGGCTAGAGTAGAGGGGATTCGCGAATGGACGATCTTGCTGTTTGCGCTCGTGAGCGGTGTCTGTCTTCTTGTCGATTGGACACAGTGGGCGTGGATTCCGGCTTTTGCTCCGTTCATTCTATTACACGTTAAGCGACATGAGCGGATTCCTCTTCTCCATTGGTTGACTCTTGAAGAGAAGAGTCGGGCCCAATTTGAACGGGTGATCAGTTGGTTCGTCGACTTACCGACCTTGAGAGAAGAAGTCCGGGAGCGTAGACTGTTGACGAAATTGTTAGAACGGCGAGTACTCCAGCACGTGGACGCATCACGTTATGTGTACGGCCTTCGTATTATTCGGTCAAACGATTCGCTCGATTTGATTCTTCGTTTGACAGCAGTAGCGCTCATTGTCATGTGGATGTCAGGAGGGTGGTATGTGGGCTTTGTCACGCCACTCTTTGTGGGACTAACGGCATTACAGCTCGTTCCTTTATTTAAGCGGTTAGAGGCGGTTTCAATAGTCTCCTGGCTACCAATTACTCGTGACGAGCGGATCGAAGGGTATTCATGGTGGGCGATGCGGTTGCTTATCGTCCAGGCAATCGTTCTCGTACTTGTGTCCATCGCTTTTGGTGCGACATGGGACGCGGCGATTGGGTTTATCTTATCGATTGTGGTCATTCGCTATTACTTGAGCCGTTTGACATAAAAAAAGAAGGACATCCTTTTCGGGTGTCCTTCTCGCATGATTAGATTATTTTTTAGGAGACATGACCGATACGCTTGAACCGAGAATTTTCGGAAGGCGTCCTGGTTTCTCTGTCGACTCTTCGACTTCACCGTATGCTGACACACCATGTTCTGCGATATCGAGACCGACATCTTCTTGTTCTTCCGTGACACGGAGACCGATTGTGACGTCGAGTAGTTTTAAGAAAGCATAACTGCCGCCACCGGCGATGACCATGGCGATCAACACACCGAGTGTCTGTACGCCGAGTTGTGTCAATCCGCCACCATAGAACAGTCCGGCAGAACCGATACCCGTAATTTCGACAAGTCGGGGAGAAGCGAAGAAGCCAAGTGCGAGTGTTCCGATGATCCCAGCCACTCCGTGTACAGAGAAGGCGCAGAGTGGGTCATCCACATATTTCGCCATCAAGATGCTCGTTCCGTATGTCGCGATGGATGCGAGTGCACCAATGACGACGGCCGCCCACGGTTCGACGAACGCACATGCCGCCGTGATGGCGACGAGTGCACCGAGAACCCCGTTGACGATTGACGGGATATCTGCCGTTTTCCGATGGAGCATGACGATGGCAAGGGCACCGAGCGCACCAGCTGCTGTGGCGAGCATCGTCGTCAATGCAACGTATCCGAAGAATCCGTCAGCGACCGACATCGTCGAGCCGGCGTTGAATCCGAACCAGCAAAGCCAAAGGACGAGACCGCCAACAACGGTTAAGACGTGGTTATGACCAGCGAGTGATTCCGTCTTACGACGTGGTTTTAAGATGATGGTAGCCATGAGCGCCGCCATCCCACCTTGAAGGTGAACGACCGCTGAACCCGCGAAGTCTTGCATACCCATTGATCCAAGCATACCGCCAGCCCATACTGAGCGTGCGACGATTGGATAGAGGATAGCAACGAAGAAGATACCGAAGAGAACGTAGGCAGACAGCTTAGCCCGTTCCGCAAATCCACCCCAAGCGATGGCGAGTGAGACTGCAACAAATGATAACTGGAATAAGAATTTGATGTCGATTGAAACGTTCGCCCAATCGAGGCTTGAGAACGATCCACTCAAGAAGAAACCTTCTGTCCCGAACCAAGTCGTTCCATCTCCGAACGAGAGGCCGAACCCGACCGCCCAAAAAGCGAGTGCCGCCACAGAGAGGCTGATTATTTGTTTGACCGCGACGTGACCGGCGTTCTTGGCTCGGAGCGTCCCGGTCTCGAGTAATCCGAAACCTAATTGCATCGTCAATACGAGCAATGCAGCGATGAGTACATACAGCGTGTCCATATAATAGAGAATGTCTTCCATGTTCATGCCCTCCTTTTTCTTAGGTGCTTTCCAAAAGTTGACTTCAGTGTAAAATGAAAAAACGACGTTGGATTGCATTTTGTCAGATTATCTGACATAGTTTTTTAAATAGGGAGGGCGGGAGAGAATGGACTACAAATCGAAGAAGGTCATCGGAATGGGCGTCGTGACAGATTTGACGGGGCTTTCGGAGCGTCAAGTCCGCTACTATGAAGAAAAAGGTCTCGTCTTGCCTGAACGGACGAAAGGTGGGTCACGTAAATATTCTTTCCATGACGTGGAGCGTTTGATTGAAGTGGCGACCAAATTGGAGGATGGGTGGCGAATTCAGGATATTAAAGAGCGCGAACGTCGATTGTCGACGAAACAGCGCGATGATATGATTCGAGGTCAATTGAATTCAGCCTTCCGAACATTTCCGACAAAAAAATGACACAAAGAAAACACAATGAAAATGCTTCACATTAGCATAATTCTAATTAATTTCTGTATAATGTTTTTGAGTTCACAAACAAGAGAATAAATAGTGTAGGAGAAATTTAGAGGGGAATGACGCGACGTATGAACGATACAATTTTAAAAGCGTTTAAAGGAGAGGCGACGGACTATGTACCTGTATGGTATATGCGCCAAGCTGGACGCTATCAACCGGAATATCGAGAGATTAAAAAGACGAGGTCACTATTCGAGATCACACATGATCCTGAACTTTGTGCATATGTCACGGAACTTCCGGTGAAACAACTCGGAGTCGACGCGGCCATCCTATATAAAGACATCATGACACCACTTCCATCGATGGGAGTTGATGTCGAAATTAAGAGCGGAATCGGACCGGTCATCGATAATCCATATCGTACGATGGAGGATGTGGAACGACTTAAACCGTTAAACCCAGATGATATCTCATACGTCTTTGATACAATCCGTTTATTGCGGGAACGTCTAGAAGTCCCACTAATCGGCTTTTCAGGTGCACCGTTCACATTGGCGAGCTACATGATCGAAGGGGGCCCATCCCGTAACTATCATCGCACGAAAGCGCTCATGTATGCAGAACCGGATGTATGGAATGCGTTGATGGAGAAACTCGGTGATATGGTCATCACGTATGCGAAGGCGCAAGCGGATGCTGGCATTCAGGCGTTTCAATTGTTTGATTCGTGGGTCGGCACGCTTAGTCGTAAAGATTATGCGCGTTACATCAAACCGACGACGGAGCGAATTTTCAAGGAATTGCGTTCACTCGATATTCCGCTCATCATGCACGGTGTCGGAGCGAGCCATCAAATCGAAGAATGGCATGACCTTCCACTAGATGTGGTCGGTCTTGACTGGCGTTTGTCGGTAAAGGAAGCACGGGAACGTGGGATTACGAAAGCCGTTCAAGGAAACTTAGACCCGTCGTTCTTGTTAGCTCCATGGCCGGTCATCGAAGAGAAGGTTAAGGAGATTTTAGATGAAGGAATGAAACAACCTGGTTACGTCTTCAACCTGGGACATGGGGTGTTCCCTGAAGTCGATCCGGCTGTTCTCGTCAAATTGACGGCATTCATTCACGACTACTCACGCGAAAAAATGGGAGGCAACGAATCATGAAAACAGTAGGACTACTTGTCATGGCGTACGGCACACCGTACAAACCGGAAGATATTGAACGTTATTACACGCATATTCGTTATGGACGCAAGCCGTCACCGGAGGCACTCCAAGATTTGACGGAACGCTACGAGGCGATTGGTGGCGTATCTCCACTCGCGAAAATCACAATCGATCAAGCGGAGACGCTTCGTGACATCTTGAATGAGCGTCATGTAGGTGAAATCGAGTTCAAACTGTATATCGGATTGAAGCATATCGAACCGTTCGTAGAAGACGCGGTCGCGCAAATGGCGAACGATGGCATCAAAGAGGCGGTATCGGTCGTCTTAGCACCTCATTACTCGTCATATAGCGTCAAATCATACAACGGACGTGCTCATGAAGAAGCGGCGAAGTATGGCATCGACATTCGTTCGGTAGAGTCGTGGTATGATGAGCCGAAGTTTATCAAATGGTGGGCGAGTGCGATTAACGATACGTATGCGTCATTGCCTGTACCGGCTGAAAAGACATGTCTCATCGTTTCAGCGCATAGTCTCCCTGAGAAGATTTTGGCTGGAGGCGACCCGTATCCGGATCAATTGAAAGAAACGGCTGATAAAATTGCCATTGAAACGGGCGTCCCGCATTATGAGATTGGTTGGCAGTCAGAAGGGAACACGCCGGATCCATGGATTGGACCTGACGTACAGGATCTGACGGCTGAACTTTATGAAAAATATGGCTATGAGGCGTTCGTCTATACGCCGGTTGGTTTTGTTGCAGACCATCTCGAAGTATTATTCGATAACGACGTCGAGTGTAAAGTTGTCTGTGACCGCCTCGGTGTTCACTACGCACGTCCAGCTATGCCAAATGCAGAGCGAAGCTTCATCGAAGCCATCGCGGATCGAATGGAAAGCGTGATCGTGCATCATGCGTAAATTCACGATTGTCGGTGGTGGGATCACAGGTCTCACCGCCGCTTTTTATGCGGAGCGTTATTTGCCGGAAGACGTGACCATCACGTTGCTCGAGGCGACAGATCGCCTCGGTGGAAAGATTGATACGTATGAAACAGGAGAATTTGCGGTGGAACGTGGTCCGGATTCGTACGTCTTTCGAAAGACTGCGATGACGGAATTAATTGAAGACGTCGGCTTAGGGGATGAACTCGTTCGAAACGGTGTCGGACAGGCTTACGTCCTTCATCATGACGGACTCCATCCAATCCCGAAACAGACGGTAATGGGGATTCCGCTAGACGTCAACGCGTTTCGTGAGACGACGTTGCTCTCGGAGGAAGAGCACGAGGACTTGAAGCGGATGTTGCTGTCACCACCAAAAGTAGAGACGCCAGACTCGGACGTCTCACTCGGCCTCTACCTTCGTGAACGTGTCGGAGACCCGATCGTCGACCGATTGATTGAACCGTTACTCTCTGGTATCTATGCTGGAGATATCGATCAAATGAGTGCGATGTCGACGTTCCCGCAGTTCATCGAAGGAGAACAGAAATACGGGAACTTATACGAAGGGATGCGGCATTTACGTCCTGAACAGCGGGTAGCTGAAGTTGGTGCGAAGAAAGTCGGTCAGTTCGCCTCATTGCAGCGGGGGCTAAAATCGCTCACAGATCGACTCGCTGAACGATTGGAGCGGACCGAGGTCATTTTTAATTGCTCCGTCGAACAAGTGTCCGAGCGTGAAGAAGGATATCGATTGTTTACAACGCGTGGTGATATCGATACGGACCATCTCGTGTTGACGGTGCCGCCCCGTCTCATTCGTCAATTCCTCCCGAAAGTCGATAGTGACTTTTTGGCAGATATGAAGCCACATGCGACAGCGACCTGTTCTTTAGTCTTCAAAGAAGAAGACATCGAGCTTCCGTTTGTCGGAACCGGATTCGTCGCGAGTCAGGAAGCGGATGTAACGATTACAGCGTGTACGTTCATCGACCAGAAATGGCCACACGCTGTACCAGAAGGATATCACGTCCTCCGCGTCTTTTTAGGTCGCCCCGGAGCAGATGAAATCGTTGAAGCGTCTGATGAGGACATTATCGAGACGGCACTACACGACCTTCAAGGTCTCATGCGCATTCATCGTGAACCGGTTCAGACGGTTGTCAGTCGACTCCGTGATGGTTTGCCCCCGTATGCGGTCTTTCACGCTGACCGTGTCAAGGCGCTGCGTGCCGAGATAGGCCGTGTGTATCCAGGGGTCATTCTCGCTGGAATCGCCTATGACGGAATCGGAATGCCGGACTGTGTGAAGAGTGTAAGAGAACAAGTGAAGGCATTGGGCGAAAAGGTTGAGATTTGATGAAGGGAGGGTTCGGATTGTTCCGAATCCCTCTCTTTTTGTTATAGTTAGAAGCGAAAGAGAAAAAGGAGTGATGGAAGATGGCAACGTATAAACTTTTTGTATCAGACATGGACGGTACGATTTTGCACAACCACACCACTATCGCGAAGGAAACGGCTGAAATCGTTCGTGAGGCAGAAGCAGCGGGGATTCGGTTTGCGATTGCGACGGGGCGCAATTATGTGAATGCGAAACAAATCTTGGATGAGGTCGGACTTTCTTGCCCGATTGTCTCGTCGAATGGGGGACGTGTGCTCGACACGTCGGGAGAAATCCTTCATGAAATCGATTTAACGATTGAAGAGGCACTTCAAGTCATTGATGTTCTTCATCAAGATGACAAATATGCGGACGTTTTTTACGAGATCTACACGGAAGCTGGGCTTGTTGCGAGCCGTGGTGACTTGATTGAGGCGTCGATGAAGAACTTGAAAGCGAATGGTGACGACCGCTCGCTTGAGAGGTACGAATTCTTCAAAAACCGTTATTACGTCAATGAAGATGTGAAGATTGTTGATGATATCGAGAACTTTATTCGTAAAGAAGCGGGACGTGTCTATAAGTTCATTGCGTTCTCGAGTCATTTTGAGAAAATGTCAACTCTGTGGAAAGAAATCGAAGCTCAAGTCGGAGGTGTGTATGTCACGTCTTCGGGCAATGACAACATCGAAGTGATGGCACATGGTGCGGATAAAGGTAACGGTGTATCGAAGCTCGCTGAACATTACGGCATCGATCTATCTGAAGTCGTCGTCATCGGTGATAACTTGAACGATGTACCGATGTTTAAAGTTGCCGGCAAAGCGATTGCGATGGGTAACAGCCATGAAGAACTGATTGCCATCAGTGATCACGTCACAGAACGGCACAATGAATACGGGGTGGCCAACGCCTTGAAACGAGTCATGACAGGTGAGTGGAGCTAAAAGATTTGGCGAGGCGTCGTCTTGTTTCGTATAATACGAGTAGCGAACACCTGACTAGGAGGAAATAGACTGTGAAATTTATTTTTAATCCAGATATCCGCGATCCGAAGCTTAACTTGGCGGTTGAAGAGTATATCTTAAAACACTTGAACGTAGATCATGAAGATTATTTCCTGTTCTACATCAATGGACCCTCGATTATCATTGGGAAAAACCAAAACACATCGGAAGAAATCAACTTGAAGTATATCGAAGAGAACGGTATCGATGTCGTTCGACGTCTCTCTGGTGGGGGTGCCGTCTATCACGATGAAGGAAACTTGAACTTCAGCTTCATCACAAAAGACGATGGCAACTCGTTCAATAACTATAAGAAGTTTACACAACCCATCGTTGATGCGTTACGTAACCTAGGTGTCGAGGCAGAGCTGACGGGTCGTAACGATATTCAGGTCGGCGAGCGTAAAATCAGCGGAAACGCCCAATTTACGACGCGTGGACGCATGTTCAGTCATGGGACGCTCATGTTCAATTCGAACATTGAAGAAGTCGTCAACTCACTTAACGTCTCTGAAGAAAAGATGCGCTCAAAAGGAATCAAGTCTGTTCGCAGTCGTGTCGCGAACATCACTGAATTTTTAGAGCGCGAGATGGAGATGCAACACTTCGTCGAGGCGTTACTCCATTCGATTTATGATGGAGAGCAGCCGGAGCGTTACGTTCTACGTGATGAGGACTGGGAAATCGTTCATGATATCTCGAAAGAGCGCTATGCGAACTGGGACTGGAACTTTGGGAAATCTCCGAAGTTCGACGTCGAGTCAAAACGCCGTTTCCCAATCGGGACGATCGACGTCCGCTTGAACGTGAACAAAGGGACGATCACAGAAGCGAAGATTTATGGTGACTTCTTCGGTGTCGGTGACATCCAAGACGTCGAGCAAGCGCTCGTTGGGACTCGTTTCGAACGTGCTGCCATCCGTGAACAGTTAATGACGCTCGATTTAAAACATTACTTTGGAAATGTCGAGCTCGAGGAATTGGTTGATTTGATTAGTTAAGATGATCAGGGCGATCTCTACGGAGCTCGTCCTTTTTTGGCAGTTTCGTGAACGTTGGTCGAACGGATTGCGCCTCGACGGGAGAAGGCGTATCATAATTTGTGCAAGCGTTTTCGTAAAGGCTAATCGAAATAGGAGGAGTATGCATGTATCGGATGCTTAGTGAATGGATGGATGCGAGTCGTATGTGGGTGACGGAGCAAGCGACATTTGAACGAGCTGTCAAGGCGGTAGGTCTAGAGTTAGAACGAAAAGATATGGTCGATTCTTCATTTACACGGGTGATTCTCGATCAGGAGACGATTATTCCTTCCGGGGTGAGCGATGTCGCGATTCCGGTAGCTGTCATTGACGTGCCTCTCTCCATTTCAAAACGAGACGGCATTTCACTCCTTCACCTAATGAACCCGTGCGAAGTAAAGACGATCACCGGAGAAAAGATTCATGCAAAGGCCATTCTTTTGATTACGGCTACGAGTGAACCCCAAAAGCAGATGTATCATAAGTTGATTGATGATTTACTGATGGACGATGAGGCACTACAAGCGCTCGTTCATATCCAAAGTCGTGCCGGTATGTTTCATTTGCAGACGAACTTTTTGGAAGCGTTTTCTTATTGAAACATTTCATGTACAATAGAAGTAATTGAAAAGAGCGCGGACAACGTGCTCTTTTTTATGGCTCAAAAGTGAATCATCATTCATTTAAAGGGGGATTACCATGGCAAACTTAGTCAAGTCACTACAGGAAGTAGTGGACGCTCACCCGCAGAAAGCGGCGTATGTGTTTGGGGAAGACACGGTGAGTTACGGACAGTTTTATGGGCAAGTCAAGGCGATGGCGTCGACACTTGAACAAAAAGGAATCGGACAAGGGGATCATGTCGCTCTCGTCCTCGGCAATAGCCCTGCGTTCTTGATTACGTACTTCGCCGTGTTGTCACGTGGAGGGGTCGTCATTCCGATCAACCCTACATACACGCCGGATGAGATGGCTTACATTTTGCTCGATGGGGACGTAAAAGGGATTGTTGGGTTGTCGCCGCTCGTCGCACAGGCAGAAGCGACACTCTCGAAGTTGCCTGAATTGAAGATTGTCATCTCGGTGCCATATGCCGACGTTCCGGCATTGAAACGTGAAGGTGAGATTGAATTTATCCCATTTGCGGAATCGTTTGCTGCATCGGAAGGAACATTCGTCGAAGTGGATGAAGAGGAGGTCGCTGTCATTCTCTATACGAGTGGAACGACCGGAAAGCCGAAAGGGGCTCTTTTGACTCATCGAAATTTGTTCTCGAATGCGCATTCCATTGGAGAGTACTTGGACATCACGCCTGAAGATAAAGCGTTAGCGGCATTGCCGATGTTCCATGTCTTCTGTTTGACAGTTATCGTCAACGCGCCGCTTCTTCGTGGTGCGACGATTGTCATCTTACCGAAGTTCTCGCCACAAGACGTATTCGACTTAGTACCAAAGCACCGTGTGACATTATTTGCTGGCGTACCAACAATGTATAATTTCTTGCTGCAGACAGCGATGAAGGTACCAGCTTACACCTCTGCTCTAAAACATGTCCGCGTTTTCGTTTCAGGTGGAGCGAGTTTACCGGTTCAATTGCTCGAATCATTTGAGCAGATGTTCGAGTGTAAGATTCTAGAAGGGTATGGTCTGTCAGAGGCGTCACCGGTCACATGCTTCAATCCGCTCCACGGTGAACGAAAAGCTGGATCGATTGGACCTTCCATCGTTCATGTGGAAAACAAAGTCGTCGACGAGCTTGGGGAAGAAGTCGGCGTCGGTGAAGTCGGAGAATTGGTTGTACGAGGACCAAACGTCATGAAAGGATATTATAAGCTGCCGGAAGAGACGATGATGACGCTCCGAGATGGCTGGCTCTATACGGGAGACTTAGCGCGACGTGATGAGGATGGTTACTTCTATATCGTCGACCGTAAAAAGGATATGGTCATCGTCGGAGGCTATAACGTATACCCTCGAGAGGTAGAAGAAGTGTTGTATCAACATCCTGACATCGTTGAAGCGGCAGTGATTGGTGTGCCGGATGCCGAGCAAGGGGAAGCGGTGAAGGCGTTTGTCGTCACGAAACATGAAGGAGTGACGAAAGAAGATATTCGTGCTTACACCCAAACAAAATTGGCGAAATACAAACAACCGACTTACCTCGAAATCATTGAAGAACTTCCGCGAAATACGACCGGCAAGATTTTACGTACCGTCTTAAAGAGCGAAGCGTTTCAAAATAGTTGAGTAGAGAAGAGCGACCTAGTTCGCTCTTTTCTTATCTTCTCATTTGACACTATTACGGGGTAGGGGTATATTGGTGGTGAGGTGATCAACATGGATGAATTTTTGCATGACCAACCACTCGTTCCGCGTGATGACGCTGAACGTGAGGCACTCGGGAAACGTCTAAAACGAATTGAAGGACAAGTCCGGGGAATTCAAAAAATGGTGGAGAGCGATCGTTACTGTGTCGACATTTTGACACAGACATCCGCTATTCAAGCCGCTCTCAAGCAAGTCGAGATGCAACTGTTAGAGCGTCACATGCGCAAGTGTTTGGTTCACGCAAGCGAGACGGAAAACATGGAACCTTACATTGATGAATTGATGACGATTGTCAGCCGCATCAAAAAATAAGGAGGGATTTCATGAAAACCGTTGAGTTATCCATACAAGGTATGACTTGTGCGGCGTGTTCGGCTCGAATTGAAAAAGTGTTGAATAAGATGGACGGAGTCGAAGCGACGGTCAACCTTCCGCTTGAAACAGCCACGATTCGTGTCGATGAAGGGATTACGGAAGAAGAGCTGATTGCTCGAATCGAGAAGATTGGATACGGTGCTGAACCGAAAGTCGAGATGGCGCCCTCGCATGATTTACGTCCTTTACAACGTAAGGTCATCATCTCTGCGCTGTTGTCGGCACCACTTCTATTGGTGATGTTGACTCATATCCCGGGTCTCGGGTTCCAAGCCGACTGGTTGATGAGTCCCTGGTGGCAATTCGCCCTTGCGACACCTGTCCAGTTTTGGATTGGCGCACAGTTTTATCAAGGTGCGTATAAGAGTTTGAAGAGCGGATCGGCGAACATGGACGTGCTCGTCGCGACGGGGACGTCTGCCGCATACTTTTATTCCATCTTTGAAATGATTGTACACCCGATGAATCCACATCTTTATTTTGAAACAAGTGCAGTCCTCATCACGCTTGTCTTACTTGGGAAGTGGTTAGAAGGACGGGCGAAAGAGAAGACGACCGATGCGTTGAAATCACTCTTATCGCTTCAGGCGAAAGAGGCGATCCTCTTTGTCGATGGTGAAGAACGGTCTGTTGCCGTTGAACTCGTCAAAGTAGGAGACGTTCTCGTCGTGCGTCCGGGAGAGAAAATTCCGGTCGATGGACGAATCATTGATGGAGAGACAGTTATTGATGAATCGATGTTGACAGGAGAATCGATTCCAGCGGAGAAGACGGTCGACGCCGAAGTCGTCGGCGGGACGATCAATCAGTCCCATCGCATTCTCATGCGGGCGGAACGTGTCGGTAAAGAAACGATGCTCGCTCAAATTGTACGCGTCGTCGAGCAGGCGCAAACCGACAAGGCACCGATTCAACGGCAGGCCGACCGCATCTCCGGTGTGTTTGTGCCAGTCGTCGTAGCAATCAGTGTCGTCACGTTCGTAGTATGGGCGTTTCTCTTGAACGATATCGATACGGCGATTCGGGCGTCGATTGCTGTACTCGTCATTGCGTGTCCGTGTGCGCTCGGTTTGGCGACGCCGACATCCATCATGGTCGGGACGGGACGAGCGGCGGAACAAGGTGTCTTGTTTAAAGGTGGAGGGCAACTTGAATCGCTAAATGAAGCGAATATCGTTGTATTTGATAAGACTGGGACATTGACGAACGGAACGCCGGAAGTGGTCGAAACATTCGGAGACGAAGCGGTCCTCAAACGGGCTGTGATGGCAGAACGGCAATCGACGCATCCTTTGGCAGCTGCGATTGGTCGTGAAGCAGGCGATGGTGTCGTGACGAAAGTGGAAGAGTTAGCCGGACGAGGTGTCAAAGCGGTCGTTGATGGGATAGAACTCACCATCGGGTCTGTCCGAATGATGGAGGAACTCGGATACAAATTGCCGGATTGGTCGATGCGGGCGATGACCCCGGTCTATGTCGCGGATGAGAGCGGAATTGTCGCGGCGTTCGGACTACAAGATCAATTGAAGCCGAAAAGTCGTGATGTTGTGCAGGCACTCAGTCAAACCCGCAAGGTGTATGTTTTGACCGGAGACCGGAAAGAAGTCGCATATGCGATTGCCGACGAACTCGGCATACCGAATCGTCAAGTCATCGCCGAAGTACTTCCTGTCGAGAAGGCAGATCAGATCGAACAATTGAAGCAATCCGGTCGTGTGGCTATGGTAGGGGATGGCATGAACGATGCCCCTGCCCTTGCGGTGGCAGACGTCGGCATCGCATTCGGAAGTGGCACAGATGTCGCTCTCGAGGCGGCGGATGTTACAATTGTAGGGCAAGACATTGAAGGCGTGAGTCGGGCGATGAATATGAGCCGCTTGACGATGAAAAACATTCGTCAAAATCTGTTTTGGGCCCTCGCCTATAATAGTCTTGGCATACCGGTTGCGGCAGCTGGATTACTTGCCCCATGGATTGCCGGTGCAGCGATGGCGTTCAGTTCGGTATCTGTCGTCTTGAACGCATTAAGATTAAAAACTCAAGGAGGATCATCATGAAAGAAACAACTTTAACAGTAGAAGGAATGACATGTAATCACTGCAAAGCGGCAGTGGAGGGAGCATTGAATGAATTGAACGGTGTCGAATCAGCGACGGTATCGCTCCAAGAGCATCGGGTCGATGTGATTCACCAAGACTCTGTTTCACTTGAAGCGATGGTGGAAGCAGTCGAAGAACAAGGATATGACGTAAAAGCATAATCATGGTAAGTCCCGAGTGAAATCGGGACTTTTTTTGTGGTATTCAACGGATAAGATGTATGCTATATTTAAGTTGATAATGAGAATCGGTATCAACGGGAGGCGGATATCATGGAAATGATCATGATCAGTGGAGTATTGGCGTTGATTAGTGGGGGCGCAGCATTTTTGACGCAACAATTACGAACGAATTCAGTACGGTGAAGAAGGTGCGATTCCGTTGCCTTCTTTTTTCTTTGACTTCATTTCTTTCCCATCATTTCACGACAATTGTTTGATATGATGAGAAAAAACGTGTTGAGGTGACTTGAATGTATACAATCTACTTAGTCGACGATGAAGCAAACTTAAATAAAATGCTCGTCACGTATTTAGAACAGGAAGGATACAACGTGCGCTCGTTTGCGGACGGGATATCTGCACAAGAAGCGATTCCGGACCAACCGGATTTGTGGGTGCTTGATATCATGTTGCCGGACTTGGACGGGTTCCAATTGTTGAAACAAATCAAAGCTGTCAATGCGAATACGCCGACGATTTTCATCTCGGCGCGCGACGAGGATATCGACAAAATCATCGGACTCGAGATGGGTTCGGATGACTACATCGCCAAACCGTTCCTCCCGAGGGAGCTCGTCATTCGTGTCAAAAAATTGATTGACCGTGTCTACGGTTCGAAATCGAACGAGCATATCGAATACGGAGAATATACAATCTATCCGGATAAACGCCTTATCAAGCACGGAGACGAAGAGATTGATTTGACGTCAAAAGAGTTTGACTTACTTCTTTTATTCTTAGAATATCCCGGTTCGGCCTTGTCACGGGAACAGATTTTAGAAGGGGTTTGGGGGAATGACTATTTCGGGTCGGACCGCGTCGTCGATGACTTGGTGCGCCGTGTCCGGAAGAAATTACATCGTCTCGAGCTCGAAACACTTTACGGTATCGGTTACCGTCTCGTTAGACCATGATGGACGCGCTCAAGCCGAAGCGACTCATGTGGAAGATTTGGGTGCTCATCTTACTCATTATCGTGACGCTCGCGCTCATGATTTTGATTACGATCCGCTCATCTATCACTCAGTTTATCGATGAACAGGTATATGAGACGTTACGAGACGTGGACTACTATTTAGGCAATACGAACGAGTTAGAGAACTATCCCCAAAACCCGATCGAGTACGACCGGCGGCAACAGGAATCCCGTTCGGTCAACCAATTGATCTTTCTCCCGAACGGACGAATCATCTATGGGTCGGCGCCGCTTGAATTGACGAACCGCATGTACCAGGAAGCGTTGAATCAAAGTGGACAAGTCGAGCGGTATCAGACGACGATTGATGGGGAAGACGTCTATTACATCATTCGTCAAAATGAATATGATGGAACGATTGTGTATCAGGCCTCCTACGCCTGGGATGCCTATCGTCGGGAGCTGGTGTCGACGTTATATTGGCGAATATCGATTCTGATTGGCATCATCAGCCTGTTATCACTTATTCCGGCATTATGGATGTCACGTCAATTGACGAAACCGATTGTGGAGATGGAACGGGCCGTTGAGAAGATTTCAAATCGACAGTGGGAGACGGCTCTCCCGTTAGATCGTCAAGATGAGCTTGGCCAATTGGCCCATTCGATTGATGCCATGCGGAAAGAATTGAAAGAGCAAGACCTGGCACAACAGGCGTTGCTTCAAAACATATCACATGATTTAAAAACGCCAATTATGGTCATTCGTGGTTATGCCCAGTCAATTGGGGACGGCATCTATCCGACGGGGGACTTGAAAGGCTCTGCCGAGGTTATAGATGAGGAAGCATCTCGACTCGAAAAGAAAGTCGTCGATTTGTTATACGTCACGAAACTTGAATATTTCAAAGGGCAGGAGACAAAACTCGAACCAATCAATCTCGATAAGTTGATGGAACTACTTGTCGCGCGCTTTAAGCTAAGAGGTCAGCTCGACTGGGAAATCAATGGTGAAGGCGGCGAGATGCTTGGCGATGGTGAACAGATTCGGGTTGCGTTCGAGAACGTGCTCGACAATGCACTCCGCTATGCGGAATCATGCATCCGGATTGACCTACATCAAGATGATGTCGGTGTGGAAATCACCATCTTTAACGACGGACCACCGGTTGATGAGAGCTTGGATTTGTTCCATCAATTTTCTCGTGGGAAACAAGGGAAGTTCGGGCTAGGTTTGTTCATCGTGCAACGAATTGTGACACTTCACACAGGGGAGGTCTCCCTACGAAATACAGGAGACGGAACAGCAGTACGATTTTACTTTCCAAGACTCAAACCGAACCATCTATTAAAATCTGACGTTTGATTTTCAAAACCAGCCAAGAAACGGCTGGTTTTTTCATGGGAAATAGACGAAAGCCGATTTGCGGGACGGACAAAATCCTGGTATGAATGACATGTAAGTCATTACATACGTTATGGGGGATGAAAAGATGAGTAGATTGACCAATGAAACGAGAGCTTTAATTCCTGTATTTAACGAGTTTGGAGAAGCGGAGACACTTGTGTATCAACCTGAAGGTGTGATGCGAGTGAAAGGGTCACCAATCGACAATCTTGAACATGCGTGTTTGTACTACGGATCGAGCATTCAAGGTCGGATTGAAGCAGCTCGACATGTGCTCGGCCCGCATCGAAAGACACCTGTCGTGATGGATTGGCACGCGGACGCGGTTTTCTTTCCGACGATTGCAAAGGAAAGTCCAGATTGTGCATGGATCAATTTTCAGCACGTGACGGCCATCAAGAAAGACGGAAAACAGACGCTCATTCAATTTCTGACGGGCGAGTCGGTTAAAGTTCAAGTTTCCGACCATACGGTGTCGAGACAGAAACAACGGTCAATCGAATTATCGTACGCGTTTCAAAAACGTTTCCATGACAGCACATTGCAGCACGCTTAAGGATTGAATTCAATGAAGAACCCCTCTATGATGAAGAAGAGATATCATATGTGTATTTGCACATCTTCCGAAAGCGAGGGGTTTTTATGTTTTTTGAAAAAATGATTGAGCGAGGGAAACTAGTCATCGTGTTTCTTCTCGTCGCAATCGTTGTAGGTGTGCTGACGTTCTTCCAGCTGCCTAAGCGAGAGATTCCAGAAACGGGAATCAATATCGTGCTCGTTCAAACGCCATATCCTGGTGCAACAGCAGAAGCAGTTGAACGAAATGTTACCGGTGTATTAGAGGAAGAACTGCGTAGTCTAGAGGGTGTAGAGAATGTGACGTCGATCTCGGCTTCAGAGTTCTCAAACATCACGGTCGAATATGCGGACGGGACCGACCAAGCAGAGTTTCAGGCGAACGTCCGACAAGCCTTGTCGGATGCGACACCTAAACTTCCTGAGAACGCGCTCGCACCAACGGTCAATGACTCGCTCGGTCAGTTGCCGGTCGCATCGTACTTATTGACAGCAGATGATCGTTCATCATTCGAGGATGTACGATCAGACATCGAACAATTAGAATCGAAACTTCTTCGAACAGATGGCGTGACAGGAGTCACCATCAAGGGGTTACCAGAGCAGGAATACGTTGTGTCACTCGACTCTGAAGAGCTGAGTTCACGTCAGCTTGCCTTCCCGGATGTCTTGACGGCCATCAACGAAGAATACAAAACGACACCGCTCGGTCGTCAATCGACCGATGAAGGCATCTACCAACTAGCGATTGACAACTTGACGAATGTAGACGACATGGAGCAAGTGATCGTTGGGTCATTCAACGGAGAAGCGGTCTTACTAGAAGATGTCGGAACGGTCGAAGAGACAGCAGAAGGTGTAACCGATCTCGTTTCTGTAGACGGAAAGCCGGCTGTTTCGATTACAGTTCCGATTGAATCAGGGTTGGATATTCCGACGATGCAAGATCGTGTCAACGATGTGGTCGAGGATGGACTCGGTGATTTAGACGGGTTTGATCTCGTTCCATATTATGAGCAGGCGAAAGCGGTCGATGCAATCTTCTCTTCATTGACACGTGAATTCATTATCGCCATCATCGCCGTCATTGCCGTGACGACGATTGGTCTCACGTTCTCTGGCTCAATTATCGTCAGTCTGGCAATTCCGTTGTCATTTTTAATCGCCTTGATTCCATTACAGTTTACTGGGGTTGATTTAAACCAAATCTCGATTATCGGGGCAATCATCGCCTTGGGGATCTTGGTCGATGATGCGATTGTCGTCAACGACAATATTTTAAGGAGATATCGAAGCGGAGATTCTGCGATGGTCGGGGCGGTCCGTGGAACGAAAGAAGTATGGGGCTCGATTGTCACGTCAACACTTGCAGTTGTTTTCGCATTCCTCCCGCTCACTTTGCTGTCTGGAGCGAACGGAAACTTCATTCGTGCCTTACCGACTGTCCTTGCGCTCTCTGTTCTAGCATCGATGGTCATCAGTTTGACGCTCGTGCCGATTGCACAGTATCGCTTGAACCGTAAAGAAGTGAAAGTGTCGAAACGTGAACCGGGTTGGCTCGGTGGACCGCTCAACCGACTCAGTAATTTCTATGCCGACCGCCTCTTACCGAGTGTAGCGAAACGTCCATGGACGTTTGGGATTGTAGGATTTGTCATTACGACAGCTTTATATGGATTGATTTTACTCACGCCGTTCGAGTTCTTCCCGGCCGCAAACCGTCCAGAAGTCGTGACGAGTGTGACGTTCCCGGTACAAACGACTTTAGAAGAAACAGAAGCACGTCTTGAAGAAATCGAAGCGAGGTTCCAAGAGGAGGAAGGTGTCGTCGAGACATCCATCTTTGCGGGAGGTGGACTTCCTGGTCTATTCACGGGCGGACTCGATCAATCCGGTGAAAACTCAGGACAAGTCATCGTACGTGTCGATAATGATTCAATCGATGCTATCGAATTGATTGATCAATATACGAACGAGTTGCGTGAAGAATATCCTGATGCCGAAATCTTCTTAGACACGCAACAGCAAGGACCTCCTGCGTCGGCACCTGTCGAATTCACGATGCGAAGTGAAACGATTGATCAGCTCGTGGCTGCACGTGACCAAGTGAAGGCCGACTTGGAAGAAATTGATGGGGCGATTGTCCTCGATAATATTAAAGAACCGTTCCAAACACTCACATACGAATTGAATCGTGAGGAAATGGCACAGGCCGGCGTGACGGCCAAAACAATCAGTGACCAAATTCGTCTCGTCACAGACGGGGTTCCGATTGGTACATTCGATGACGGGGTGGAACAACGTGACGTGAAAATCGTCATCGATGCTGAGGCGAACCGCGAAGCACTCGCCCTTGACGAGATTTTAGTTCCTGTTGAAACAGAAGCAGGTCCACCCGTTGCTCCACTCAGCACGTTTGTGACGGAGACGACAACGGAACAAATTCAACAGATTCCTCGCGAGAACGGGGAACGTTCGGTCACACTCCAAATTTATGCGAGTGAGGGTATGGACGAGGATGCGTTCAAGCAAGATGTCGAGCAAGTGTTGGAAGATGCGAAGTCTGGGTTAGACGATGAAGGAATCACATTTGACCAGACCGGAGCGAGTGATACGCAAAATGAGTTCTTCTTAGAGCTTGCGACATTGTTTGTTGTCGTCCTGTTCTTGATTTACTTGATTATCGCATTCCAGTTCAACTCACTCTCACTACCATTACTCGTCTTGTTCACCATCTATCTCGCGATTGCTGGAGCGGTCGTCGGATTGTTCGTGACACAGACGCCATTCAGTTTCATGGCATCGATGGGGATGGTATCACTTGCGGGAATCGTTGTACGAAACGCGGTCGTCTTGTTCGAGTTTATCGAACAGCGTATTCGTGAAGGCTTACCGGTCACGACCGCTGTATACGAAGCAGGACGTGCTCGGATTCGTCCGATTCTCTTGACAGCGCTCACCGCAGTCGTCGCCCTTTTACCTGTCGCATTAGGTGACGATCCGCTCTTCAAACCGCTTGCGATCGGAATCGTGTCAGGGATTCTATTCTCGACTGTGTTAACCTTGGTGCTTGTCCCGGCTTATTACCTGATTTTGGCGAAACGTCGTCATAAGGACAAACCATTTACAGAATGATTTAGCTTGAAGATGTGATGCCGTATGGTGTCACATCTTTTTTTGAACCATTTGTCACATGTTTTGTGCGATGTTGTATGGGTATAATTAGAAGAGAGGTTTTGAACAGTATGGGAGGGAATTGAAGATGAACGATTCATATACTTGGCTCAATCGCCGCAAAGTACGACCAGCGTACAGTGTGACTGGGAGCCGCTCATGGTCAAGTGAGCGTGTCGTTAGACCCGATCGTGCACGTGGAAAGATGGTACGCGATGTAAAGCGAGTACGTCGTCCGTACGTGGACGAATACGGCAATCGGCGTTGGACGACGGGACGCGTGGTCGTGACGGATGCGTCTCGTAACGCTCGAGCGAACGGACACGGAGACACTGCCGTACAGTTAGAGTTCTCCACACCGACGCCATACGAACGTGTGAAAGAGATGATTCCTACGAAACGTGTACTCGTTCCGGTCGTTGCTGGACTCGCGGTCGTCGGTGGAATCGCCGGTGTCGCTTATGCGCTTCGTAAAAAGAAACGAAATAAGAAGAAATAAAAAAATCGCCGAAAATTCGGCGATTTTTTTATTTAAAGCGTTCAGCGAGGATGCGCTCGAGTTCACGTTGCCCGAGTTCACGCATTTCTTCTTCGTTCTCTTCATCGTATGCATCGTCCGAGAAGCGGCCGACAAATTCAACTTTGCCGTTTCCAAGTTCACGGAACACTAAGTTTTTGCGATCATTGTAAAAGACGACACGATATTCACGGCCATTTTCGTGGTCGTAGTTGAAGACGCCTTTGATGTGGTCCATGTTCTTCTCTTCCGGCTGTTTCTCATCATCGTCCTCATCCTCTTCAGCATCTGCTGCTTCGGCTGCTCCTTCAAGTGCATCGGCGAGGACTACCGTTTCTTCTTTTTCTTCCGTTTCCTCTTCTTCAGATGAAACGACTTCTTTTTTTTCTTCTTCTGTCATATGAAACGACCTCCTTTACTTACTTTCCTATCATACCCACTTTTTATAGTTGTGACTACTCAAAATGATGCGAGCAAACTCGAACAACATTCGAAGATGACATGATCAATCGTTGAAACAGCTGGCGCTTGATCGATTCCGGGGCATCTACGGTCTTGAGTGCTTGCTCCATGCAACCAAGCCAATGACCGGCGTGCGTCTCAGAAATCGGATGTTCATGATGAATCATAGCTAAATTCCCACCGCCACGGCGTTCTGAATATAATTTTGGACCACCGAGCAGCTGTGTTAAAAATTCAAATTGATGTTGTTTGACCCGGTCTTTGTCTTCAGGAAAGAGCGGCAGTAAAATCGGGTCGGCATAGACGAGGTCATAAAACGCGTCGACAAGTTGTTGAACACCGCGTTCGCCTCCAAATTGTTCATAAGCACTCACAGATATTCCCCCTCATACGTTCAGTCTAATCGATTTCGGACAAAAATGGGAATGATGAAGGTTATGACTTTTTTGACTAAGGTTCAAGGGAGGTTTCCCTCTACAAATGAGGAGAGATGGTTCATAATGAAGAAAAAAGGGAAGGAGTGTTCGCTAAAATGACAGTAACCTTTCACGTTGGTCGATCGGGAACGGGAAAAAGTGAGCAGATGATCGATGAGGTCATTCAGGAACTGAAGCAAAACCCGAGCGGACCGACGATTTATATGATCGTGCCGGATCAAATGTCGTTTGAAATGGAAAAGAAGATGGCAATGGTAGACGATCTTCGTGGTTCGACTCGTATTCAAGTTCTTTCGATGCGTCGTCTCGCTTTCTTGATGATGCGGGATGCCGGCGTCGCGACAGATCAATTTTTAGATCAAACCGGAACTCATTTGTTGTTGCGGAGGGTCGTCGAGATGAGCGAGGAACGATTGACCTTGTTCCGGCGTACGATGAATCAGTTCGGCTTTTACGAAGAATTGAATCAATTGATTTCCATGTTGAAGCGTGGGCTTGTGGAACCGGAGCACTTGTTGCGGTTAAGTGAACAGGCGCAGCACCGTGCTTTGAAGTTACAGGACCTTTCCATCATTTACGAAGGATTTTTAAAGATGACGGAAGGCAAGGCACTCCATGCGGAAGATTATTTCAACGTCATGTTGCAGATCCTGCCGGAAACGGATTTGACGGGTGTACGTGTCTATGTGGACGGGTTCAATGAATTTTCGGAGCAGGAATTGGCAGTTCTTGTCGCACTTGCGGAAAAAGTGAATGTCGATGTGTTGCTTACACTTGATCCTGTTTCGATGTATCGTCTCGATCCATTGTTTGGCCCGACACAACGGACGCTCATGCGTTTCAAAGAACTGTTGACAGAACGACAGATCCCTTCTCGAGACGAGCTGTATGATACCGTCTATCGTTACACGCATCCGAGTCTCCGTTATCTGGAGGCCACATTCGATCAATTGACTGCAGAACCTTACACTGGTTCAGAGAATCGGATTGATCTACATGCCGCAGTCGACCGGACCGTCGAGGTGGAGGCGGCCGTTCGGGAAGTCATTCGACTCACTCGTGAAGAAGGATATCGTTACCGAGACATCGCTCTTGTCTCACGTTCTCTCGAGGAATACGGAGATTTGGCAGCACAAGCGTTACAAAAGATGGGGCTGCCGTACTTCCTTGATGAACGGCAACCGATGCTTGACCATCCTCTCGTCGAGCTGTTAAAGGCGGCAATCGACATTGCTTTACGCGGCTATCGGGAGGAACCCGTCTTTCGGGCGCTGAAGACGGAACTCGTCGTCCTTGACCCGACACATCGCCGTACGTCCGTCGATCGTCTCGAAGCGTTCGTGATTGAGCGAGGAATCAAGCACTATCACTGGCATGACGAATGGCAATTGCGTCGTCGTATGGGCGAAGAGGCACGACTCACGAGCGAAGAGCTAGACGTCGAGGCAGACTTGAACCGTTACCGAGCACGAGTCATCGATACATTTGATCCATTGCTTTCAGAATTAAAGCAAGCGAAGACAATGCAAGCTTATACGCACGCCATGTTTGCCTTTTTAGAACGTGTCGGCGTATCGGACTGTCTGACCCATTGGCGCGATGAGGCGATTGAAGAAGCACAATTAATCGAGGCACGTGAACATACTCAAGTTTGGGACGCGGTGTTACATTTACTTGAGCAGTTAGAAGCAGCAGCTCCAGAAGAAACGTTGTCTACAGACCTGTTTCTTCAAATGATGGATACAGGTCTGGATAGTCTCCGCTATGCTCTCATCCCACCTTCGCTTGACCAATTGACTGTGACGGACTATGTTCGTGGGCGATTGATTGATAAAAAAGTTGTGTTCCTACTCGGAGCGAATGAAGATCAAATCCCTCTCGTCACGACACAGTCCAAGCTGTTGACCGACCATGACTTAGATTTCATGCATGAGAATGGACTACGTGCCGGGAAGGCGACGGAGCACTTATTCGATGATGAAACGTATTACTTATATAAAGCGGTGACGGTACCAAGTGAACGTCTCTATATTAGCTATGCTCTAGTTGACAGAACGGGTAAGGCCGTTCAACCGGCCCGCTTCATAGCAGATTTGAAAACGCGTCTGCAACAAAACGTCATTAAGACACATTTCGCTGAAGCTGGAGAACATCGGCCACAGGACCAATTCGCTTTCTTGACGAACGTGAATCAGACGGCAGCCGTCACGGCACTGGAGCTTCAGCGTTTAAGTCGTCATTATCCGATTCAAGATATGTGGTTTGGCGTCTATAACGAGCTGTTGAAGCACCCGGATGGACGTGAACGCTTGCAACTTTTGACGAGCGCCTTGTTCTATCAAAATATACCAAAATCGCTAGACGACCACGTCGCACAATCATTGTACACGCCATCGATTCGAGCGAGTGTTTCGCGACTGGAGACATTCCAAGCTTGTCCGTTCAAACATTTCGCGAGTTATGGGTTACGTTTGAAAGAGCGACGATTGTATCGACTCGAAGCACCGGATATCGGAAACCTCTATCACCGGACGATCGAACATATGTCGCAGACGGTGAAAATGGATGGAAAACAGTGGCGGGATGTCTCACCAGATGAGTGTATGAACCTAGCCGAGCAGGCGGTGGAACTCGTGACACCTGAGATTCAGCACGCCATTTTAATGAGTTCGAACCGATACGCGTATTTGAAGAAAAAATTGACAGACGTCGTCAGTAAGACGGCAGAAGTGTTGATTGAACAGTCGAAACGAGATGGCTTTGACCCACAAGCGTTTGAACTTGCATTCGGGAGCGGTCAGTTCCCACCCGTATCATTTACATTGTCAAATGGGGCAACGTGTGAACTAGTCGGTCGCATCGATCGTGTCGATACAGCGATGATCCATGACCAGCTTTACGTTCGAATCGTCGACTATAAGTCGAGTAAACGTGAAGTTGATTTCGCTGAAATATACTACGGTCTGGCGATGCAGATGCTCATCTATTTGAAGGTATTGATTGAACAGGCAGAGGCATGGACGAAAGAGAATGTAGCACCTGCTGCCGCCCTCTATTTCCATGTTCATCGACCACTCGTACCGCCCGCGAGTTCCGAAGAAGAGACACGTCAAAAGGTATTAGAGTCATATCAGATGCAAGGATTGCTCGTAGACGATCCACAAATCTTAGAGGTGATGGACCACTCTGCGAAGGGGTCGTCGAAAAAATCAATCGTTATCCCAGTCAAATATAAAAAAGATGGCACACCTGATGCCAATACGCTGAAGAAGATTGTCACGACGCCTCAACTCGAACAGTTGATGGATCATGCATTTGACGTCGTCAAAGCGAGTGCAGAGGAGATGTATGACGGCAAAATTGATGTAGAACCGTATGAGTATAAAGAGCGACGGCCCTGTCAGACATGTCCGTACCAAAGTGTTTGTCACTTTGACGAGGCACTCTCGAATGAGCCTCGTAAATTGAAGAAGCTCGAGAAAGAAGAAGTATTCCAGGAGTTAGGAGGCGATGACCGTGAAATGGACGAATGATCAGTTCGCCGCGATCGAAGCGAGGGGAAGCCATGTGCTCGTTTCGGCTGCGGCAGGTTCTGGTAAGACCGCGGTCCTTGTCGAGCGGTTATCTAGCCGATTGCTTGACGAGACGGATGAGCTCACGGCAGACCGGATGCTCGTCGTTACGTTTACGAATGCAGCGGCTGCAGAGATGAAACGACGCATCGCAAAGGCGCTTGAAGAGGCGTTACGCGAAGACCCGACGAATGAATACGTCCGGAAGCAACGGCAGATGTTGAACCGGGCGCTCATCACGACCATCCACTCATTTTGTTTAGAAGTGATTCGCGAGAATTACTATCTATTAGACTTAGACCCGGCGTTCAAGATTGCGGAAGAACGTGACCTCGTCCTGTTGCAGGACGACGTATTAGAAGAGGTGCTTGAAGAGGAGTACGGGAAACAAGATACCGATTTCTTTTCTCTTGTCGATGCGTATACGTCAGATCGCGGTGATAGCGAAATCGAGGACTTGATTCTCGGAATGTACCACTATGCGCGTACGCTCCCAAATCCAGACGCCTATTTAGATAATCTCGTATCTATGTATACGTTCGGAGATGACCCTGACGAAGAGGCGATTTTAATCGAATTTGGTCAGATGTTGTGGCAAGATATCGAAAAGGCGGTACGGGAACTTCGGAAGCTTGAAGCGGAGCTTCGGGTCGCCGGTTATGAACCACAATCGGACAATGTTCGTCAGGCGATTTTTCCGTTTGAACAACTTGAAGGGGAGACAATTGTCTGGAGTGAACTCGAGACGGCGGCTCGTGCGATGAAGTTTGGAACGATGAAGGCTGTTCCAAAAAAAGAGGAGCACCAGATTTACCACGAGGTCCTCAAACCAGCGTACGACCAGGCGAAGAAAAAATTGACGACAGTGGTCGAGCAGGCGCGTGTCAGTGGGGCGGACTTATTAGAGAGCGTCTCGATGCAACAACCTCTCGTTGAAACACTCGTTCGAACCGTCCGTACATTCGGTCAAGCATATGAGCAAGCAAAGCGTGAACGGGCTTTCGTTGACTTCAGTGACTTGGAACATTATGCGCTCGCCATTTTACGACAAGACGGGGGACCGTCCGATGTTGCTGCGCTTTATAAAGAACGATTCGCTGAGGTACTCGTTGATGAATACCAAGATACGAACGAGATTCAAGAAACAATCATCAATCTGGTCGCAAATGAACGAGAGGAAGTCGGGAACTTATTCATGGTGGGCGACATCAAACAATCGATTTATCGATTCCGCCATGCAGAACCGGGTCTTTTCATCGATAAGGCGACGCGCTTTAGACAAGCGGGTACAGGGAAACGAATCGACCTTTCTCAAAACTTCCGTAGTCGCAGAGAAGTCCTCCACGGGATTAATGACTTGTTCGTTCAGCTCATGGATGAAGAGGTCGGCGAAATCGCATATGACGAGGCAGCACAACTTGTACCGGGACGTGAGTATGAACCGATTCCAGCGGACCCAGAATTCATTTTGGTCGACGGGGAGAGTCGTGAGTTATCGAAGCAAGAGGTAGAAGGTCGGGCGATCGCAACCCGAATCTTAGAACTCGTATCGGGAGAAGAACCGTTCAAGGTGACGGATGAAGAGACCGGACAACTTCGAAACTGTGAGTATCGAGACATCGTGATTCTCGTGCGTTCGAAAAAAGAACGAGTCGAGCAGTTGATGGATATTTTGACACAGTACAACATCCCGGCTTACACCGATTCGGATGGTGGATATTTTCAAGCGACTGAGATCCGTATGATCCTTGCCCTCTTGAAAGTGATTGACAACCCGCTACAAGATATCCCTCTCGCAGGTGCGCTTCGTTCACCGATGTTCCGTTTCGATGACGGTGAGTTGGCACGAATCCGACTCGAATCCGACGATTCATTCTATGAGGCACTCAAAGCAAAGGCAGATGACGATGATGAGCTTGGGGTGAAATGTGGAGAGATGCTCGACCGACTATCCCGTTGGCGCACCTATGCGCGAAACCATAGTCTGTCTGAATTGATTCAACAGTTATTCAATGATACCGGGTTTTATGACTTTTCAGGTGGATTGCCTGGAGGAAAAGGACGGCAAGAAAACTTGAAGGCGCTCTATGACCGCGCCCTCTCCTATGAACGTAGTGGCTATCGTGGCCTTTATCGCTTCTTACGCGTGATGGACCGTCTGCAGGATACCGGTGAGGACTTGTCAGAGGCACGGTCACTTGGGGACGAGGAGAACGTCGTTCGCATCATGACCGTCCATAAATCGAAAGGTCTCGAGTTCCCGGTGACGATCGTCGCTCAGCTCGGAAAACAATTCAATAAACGTGATCAGATGCAACGTGTCATTTTCCACAAGCATTACGGGATTTCACTGGATGCAATCGATGTGGTGACGCGTACAAAGTCGGAAACATTTGTGAAAGAGATGATTCGAAGAGATTTAGACGCGACGATGAAAGCAGAAGAGATGCGTGTTCTTTACGTCGCTTTGACGCGGGCGAAAGAAAAACTGATCCTAGTCGGAACGGTAGGGGAACCGGTCAAACATCTCCAACAGTGGCTCCAGGTCGAACAATCCGGGGAGCTGTTGGCTAGTGAGGCGAGACGAGAGGCGAAAACGTACTTGGACTGGATTGCTCCGGCGCTCTTGCGATTGCCAAGCGCTTCGACCTTCATCGAGTCCTTCGGCTTCACAGTTCCCGCTTCATTTCATGAGTCGACCTCGTGGATGTACCGCATGATTGGTGTACCGGATCTTGCGGAGATTGCGACACTGCAAGAAATGATGGCTCAACTGCATCATGTCCAAAGATTTGAAGCAATCGATTTCCCGATTCAAAACGAAGAAGTGACGATACGTACCGTCCATCAGGCTTTGAACTACGCATACCCTTCTCAAGATGCGGTGCGCACGGCAGCGAAACAAACAGTGACCGAATTGAAACGGGCGATGCAACTTGAACAAGCCGCCTTTGAAGACCCGGTCCGACCGGTCGATACGCCTTACCGAGAACCAAAATGGCGTCAAGTCAAACAGACCGGTGCCGAACGAGGGACGACGTTACACTTGATTTTCCAATTAGCGGACCCAAGCCAACCGATTGTCGATCAAATCAATCGGTGGGAGATGCAAGGGATGCTTAGTCCAGTCGAGGCCGAGACGGCACGCCTCGCACTCCCTGATGTTGAGGCATTTTTCCAAACGGAAGTCGGGCAATCGCTCGCCGGTGCAATCGAGCGGGGAACCGCATGGCGAGAGTTGCCATTCACCTACACGGTACCGGCCGAGCGAGTCAATCCGAATGGACAGTTCACGGATGAACATGTATTGATTCAAGGGATTATCGACTGTCTGTATTTTGATGGGACCTCTTACGTCCTTTTGGACTATAAATCAGATGCCGTTGTCCATTTATCTGAGTCTCGTGAAGAGGCACATAATCGATTGCGGGATCGCTATGCAATTCAATTGCAACTGTATCGAGAGGCTATTGAAACGATTTGGGATATTCGTGTCGAGCGGACCTTGATTTATTCGCTTGATTTACAGGAAATCGTGACCGTGTCGACCAAATAAATGAGAATACATGGCGAGCGATGTCAGCTAGATGGCATCGCTCTTTTCTTATGTGCAAATTCACATTCAATTTCGTTGACAATCCAGCACGAGAGGAGTAATTTATTTTATATAAGTAATTGTTCCGAATAGAACAATTCGAAACGGAACGATAAAGGAGTGAACGAGTATGACCGAGACGAATACAACGCGGGCACGGGAAATGATGCAATCCTTTTGGCGTGTACAGCGTGTTTTAATTCGTTTGATGCATCAAACGGCACAACAAAATGACCTCACCCTACCTCAACTTCATGGACTGATGATGTTAAATGAACAGGGAGCGATTTCGCAAAAGGAACTAGTTCAACGGACAAAGATGCCAAAGAGCACGTTGAGTCAATCGCTCGATGGTCTCGTGGAGAAAGGACTGATTCGTCGGGACATCAATCCCGACAATCGTCGGGAGGTCGTGTTGACGATTGATACATCGGGCAAACGTTTGATTGAGGATATTGAGCAACAAGAAGAAGGGACCGAGCAACAATTGAATCAAATCTTATCTCGTCTAAATGAAGGTACGTATCATCATATGATTGAAGCCCATCAACAGATTGCAGATGGGTTAAATGAAGGGTTCACAGACTGTGAAGGAGGATGCCGTCATGATTAAGTTGTTGAAACGTCTCATTAGTTATAAGTGGGCCGTTCTGATGGTCTTGTTGTTTGTGTTCGCGCAATCGTTGGCAGATTTATTTTTACCAACGTTAATGGCAGACATCATTGATAATGGGGTCGTGACGGGTGAAACAGGATATATTTGGCAAATGGGAGGTATCATGCTAGGTGTGACGGGACTTGGAGCCATCGCAGCCGTCGTGGCCAGTTTTTATTCATCGAAAGCAGCGATGGGATTTGGTCGTGACTTACGGAGACGCGTCTTTAATCATGTTGAGCGATTCTCTCTTGAAGAGTTCGATCGCGTCGGAACGGCCTCATTGATCACTCGGACGACGAACGATATCACACAAGTACAACAAGTGATCATCATGATGCTTCGGATGGTTGTAAGTGCGCCAATCATGTTTGTCGGTGGATTAATTATGGCTACTTCAAAAGATGCGAAATTGTCCCTTGTGATTGTGGCAGCTATGCCAGTGCTCGTCATCTCAATTTTCTTGATTTTTTGGAAGGCCATGCCGCTATTTAAGAAAGTGCAGAAGCGATTGGATCGCTTAAATCTCGTCCTCCGAGAAAATCTAACGGGTATTCGTGTCATTCGGGCATTCAATCGTGAAAAAGAAGAGCAAGTCCGCATGACAGAAGCGAATGAACAATTGACAGATGTGTCAATCAAAGTAAACCAGATCATGGCGTTCCTTATGCCTATTATGATGCTTGTGATGAACTTGACGGTCGTCGGTGTCATATGGTTCGGTGGCATCCGGATTGACAATGGGGCCATGCAAATCGGGGATTTAATGGCGTTCATTCAATACGTGATGCAAATCATGTTTG
Source organism: Exiguobacterium marinum DSM 16307 (assembly GCF_000620845.1). GTDB lineage: Bacteria > Bacillota > Bacilli > Exiguobacteriales > Exiguobacteriaceae > Exiguobacterium > Exiguobacterium marinum. Next base: position 2,497,128 of record NZ_KK211189.1, on the reverse strand, counting down.
CACTCGTCATGGCGTCTGTCATGTTTATTATGATTCCGCGTGCATCGGTGTCTGCGAACCGGATCAACGAAGTGCTCGAGATGAAACCGTCACTAGTTGATGACGGAACGATGACTGCGGACGTTGAACAAGGCACGCTCGTCTTTGACCATGTCACGTTCTTTTATCCGGGCGCTGAAGAACCAGCGCTATCCGATGTGAGTTTTTCAGCAAATCCGGGAGAAGTCACAGCGGTGATTGGTGGGACAGGGTCTGGGAAGTCGACGCTCGTCAACTTGATTCCACGGTTTTATGACGTGACGTCAGGTCATATCCTTGTGAACGGTGTGGATGTTCAATCCGTTTCCCAAGAAGACCTTCGCTCGAAAATCGGGTTCGTCCCACAAAAAGCGCTTCTGTTCACTGGAACGATTGCAGAGAACATTCGATACGGAAAAGCCGATGCGACAGCTGAAGAAGTCATACATGCGGCCTCGATTGCACAGGCGAGTGACTTTATCGAGAAGATGCCAGACCGTTATGAGTCGATGATTGAGCAAGGTGGGTCGAACGTGTCGGGTGGACAAAAACAACGCCTCTCGATTGCGCGTGCGCTCGTTCGAAAACCGGATTTATACGTATTCGATGACAGCTTTTCGGCACTTGACTACAAAACGGACGCCGCATTGCGAAAAGCATTGAAAGATGAAACAAGAACCGCGACAGTATTGATTGTCGCGCAACGCGTTAGCACAATCATAGATGCTGATCGGATTATTGTGCTAGAAGAAGGTAAAGTAGCCGGGATTGGGACACATGAAGAATTGTTTGCGAATAATGCGGTATATCAAGAAATCGTGAAGTCGCAATTGTCTGAGGAGGAGATCGCATGAGTGAGAAACAAGGAAATACACGACAAACTCATGGCGGACACGGCGGTCCTGGAGGTCCCGGCGGTGGGAACATGATGATGATGGGTGAAAAGCCGAAGGCGTTCAAAGTCACGTTCCATCGCCTTCTTGCTTATTTGAAACCACGTCGAAATACACTGATAGCTGTATTCATCGCTGCGATATTGAGTACGATTTTCATGATCGCCGGTCCGAAAATTATGGGGATCGCCATCACGGAACTGTTTGAGGGTGCCTATGCAAAATTCACGGGAGTACCTGATGCAGAGATTGACTTTACACGAATCGGACAAATTTTGTCCTTACTCGCTGGTCTCTATGTCATCAGCAGTCTGTTCAACTACGTTCAACAATATTTGATGTCTGGTGTGGCCCAAAAAACAGTGTATGATCTTAGGGAGGACGTCAATAAAAAACTAGAAAGACTGCCACTCAAATATTATGATGGACGCTCGAATGGGGAGACACTTAGTCGTGTCACGAACGATATTGACTTGATTGGGAGCACGCTTCAACAAAGTGTGACGTCATTTATTACATCGATTGTCACCATCATTGGGATTTTAATTATGATGTTGTCGATCAGTCCGCTTTTGACGGTCATCTCCCTTGTGTCCTTACCGCTCACTATCTTTGCGATTCGACCTATTTTAAAACGATCGCAACAATATTTTTCGGATCAACAGCGAAATCTTGGACGATTGAACGGTCATGTAGAGGAAATGTACACTGGACACGCCGTCGTCAAGGCGTTCGGTCGAGAAGAGACGGCTGTTCGTGAATTCGAAGAAGTGAATGAGGAACTCTATGATGCCGGACGAAAAGCGCAATTCATCTCCGGAATCATCATGCCGATGACGATGTTCATCGGGAACATCAGCTATGTGTTGATTAGTGTCGTTGGCGGGATTCTCGTGACACAACGCACTATCTCGATTGGGGATATCCAGGCGTTTATCACATATACGAGACAGTTCACTCAACCGATTACTCAAACGGCGAACATCGCAAATATCGTCCAGTCGACGGTCGCTGCTGCGGAACGCGTATTTGAACTATTGGATGAAGAGGAAGAAGTGAAGGATGTGACGACTTACCGCTTAGAACGCGCGGAAGGAAATGTTACGTTCCGTCATGTCGACTTCGGATATGGGGAGGACCTGCTCATTCAAGATATGAACCTCGATGTGTTGACGGGACAAACAGTGGCCATCGTCGGGCCGACGGGCGCCGGAAAAACGACGCTCATCAATCTACTCATGCGCTTCTATGAATTGAATGGAGGCGAAATATTAATCGATGGGAAAGATTCACGACAAATGTCGCGGCACGATTTGCGACATACGTTTGGCATGGTATTGCAAGACACGTGGCTCTTCAACGGGACAATCCGTGACAATATCGCTTACGGTAAAACGGGTGCGACAGAGATGGAAGTTGTGAATGCAGCGAAGACGGCACATGCCGATTCATTCATTCGGACGTTGCCGGATGGATATGACACAGTCTTAAATGAGGAAGCGAATAACATCTCACAAGGACAAAAACAATTACTGACCATCGCGCGAGCGGTACTTTCGAACCCACCTATTATGATTTTGGACGAAGCAACATCAAGTGTAGACACGCGCACCGAGATTTTGATTCAACAGGCGATGAAACGGTTGATGGACGGCCGAACGAGTTTTGTCATCGCACATCGGTTGTCGACGATTAAAGACGCTGATTTAATTTTGGTCATGGACCAAGGTCGTGTCATTGAACAAGGAACGCATGAGTCATTACTAGAAGCAGGCGGATTTTATGAAAATCTTTACAACAGTCAGTTTGCTGAAAAAGAGGTCGTATAAACAGAATATAGGTTTTACGGTCAGGTGATTCGGTAAAAGACGTACGAAGATATGTTTCGTACGTCTTTTTATTTTGTGTAACAATTACAAATCCGTTAAAATAGATAAATGGGATAAAAAATGGAGGAACGATTATGGTTAAAATCTTGCTTGCAGAAGACGAAGAAGTACTACGAATGCTCGTAATGGATACATTAGAAGATGAAGGGTATGAAATCGACGAGGCGCAGGATGGACTAGAAGCCTATCGATTGATTGAAAAAAATGAATATGATTTGGTCATTGTGGACCATATGATGCCCGGTATGACTGGGCTTGAAGTTATTGAAAAAGTAAGAAAGTTACCGGGGCGACAGCATACGAAAGTGATGATGTTGACAGCGAAAAGCCAACAATCTGACCGTGATTGCGCGAATGAGATTGGCGTCGACTACTTCATTTCAAAACCGTTCAGCCCACTTGAACTTGTCAAAATCATAGGAGGCATCGTGAATTGAAAAGGTGGTTTAAACAAAAACTCGGACGTGACATCATGGTCGTCCTCTATTCGTTCCTCGTTATCGCGTTGGTAGGTTCGGTGTTGACATATGTCTATATCGAGAACCGACTAGAGGCGAATGAGGCCAAACTGCGTCAGGTCGACGAGCGCGTCGACCGTCTGACGGTACTTTGGGACGAGTGGCAAGCCGATCAGTATGATACGCGTGGCTATCTCTTATTTGGTGATACTGAAACGCTCGAACGCGCGAGCGCGAACGAGGCGAAGTTCCAACAAGAAATCAATTGGTTCAAGACACAAGTGCAGAGTCGTCAGGGTCAACTGTTCGCAGAGGACCTTCAACAGTTCCATAACTTTTATTATGACGTCGTCATCCCAGTGACTTACGAATACGCACAAGCACAACAAGATGGTGAAATCACTGAAACGTTTATTGATGCAAAAACCATTGCCGAACTCCCGACGGCACAGCGTTTGATTGAGCAAGGACTCGTTCAATTTAATCCTGACCGAGGCATCGACATCTTAGGACCAATCGATGAAGTCGAATCGTCTCTTGAGAACTATCGAGACCTGATGGCATCTGAAAAAGAGACCGTCTATGCAGAATGGCATCAAAATAATAACATTCTTCAATTCTTGTGGATGATGAGCATCGCCTCATTTGCCGCATTGATTTTATTGTTTGTCCAACCGTTCCTCCGTCGTCAAACACGCTTAATTTCACGACTCTCAAACGCCTCAAACCGCTTGTTGAAGGGTGAAATTGTTGATTTAAGCGACCAAATGAAACGGGAAGATGAGATTGGTACGATGTCTCGTTCGTTCCATAAGATGGCCGAGACACTTCGTGACAATGAACGTCATTTGATTGAAAAGAACCACGAGTTACAAGCGCAACAGGAAGAGTTGATTGCGCAACAAGAAGAACTGCAGGCACAACAACAGGAGTTAGAAGAAATTTTAGAACAGACACAACAAAATGAACAACATCTTGCATATCGAAATGAGTTGACGGAGACGCTTGCGTCACGTGACTCGCTCACTGCTTATCCTGAGATTATCGAAAAACTTGTGACAATCACCGATTCAGAGGTTGGTGCGCTCGTCTTCGTTGATGAAGCTGAAAACTTTAAAGTGACGAGCCATGGCTTGAATGAGACGTTGACTCGCCAGTTGCTCGACAGCGAGAACTCGGTGCTGACACGTGCGATGAGCTTGAAGACGACGGTTCATTCGTCGAAACAAGTTGCAAGTGATCACCCACTGCCGTATCCGTATTACATGTTTGAGACTGCGGTACCCGTCAATGACCCTACTGACGATTCGATTATCGCGTTCATTTATCTTGTCCGCTATAAAGATCGGTTCACCCAAACACAGATGGGCGACATCATGTCATTCGCCCGTCAACTCTCGCTTTCGCTCTTACGGATGCGTCTATTTGAAGAGATGAAGCGCGAAAAAGGGAAGACGGAACGTATCCTTGACTCGATTCGGGAAGCGGTCGTCTATATCGAACATGCGACCGATGATGTATTCGTCAACCGACCACTTTATGAGATGTTCCCTGAATTAAGTGAGGTCAGTTCGCTCGACCTTGAGGAAGAATCATGGGAAGAATGGCGCCATCGTCTTGTCGAGACCGTCGACCAGGCAGAAGACTTTATGAAATATACAAACCGATTGTTTACTGAAGACTTCCCGCATGACAGTGTAAGCTTCTCGATTCGCAAAGGCGAAATGAACTTGCAAATGTATGCGGAAAGAATCATCGTCGGAGGGCTTTCGAAAGGGACCCTTCTCGTATTCCGGGATATTACGAGCGAGACAGAGGCCGAGCGATTGAAGAGTGAGTTTATCTCAACCATTTCTCATGAATTACGGACACCGCTCTCATCCATCTATGGATTCACGGAATTGATGGTGAAGAAGCAACTGCCAAATGAAAAGCAAGCAAAATACTTGGAAACCATCCATGCCGAGACGGAACGCCTGACGCATCTTGTCAACGACTTCCTCGATGTTCAACGTATGGAATCCGGTAGTCAAATGTATGACCGGGAGCAACTCGATATTGAGCCGGTCGTTCGAGACATGCTGACATTTTATGAAGCCTCTTCTCTGAAACATAAATTTGAGTTGATTGCTGATGATTTGCAGCCATATGAATTGTTTGTCGATTGTCAAAAATTTAAACAATTGATGAGTAACCTGTTGTCGAACGCCGTGAAGTATTCTCCGCGTGGAGGAAAGATCACAGTGGAGCTTGAGCATCATGAACAAATCGTGTCTATCAAAGTGATGGATGAAGGAATCGGAATTCCGAGCGACGCGCTCGACCGATTATTTGATAAGTTTTATCGTGTCGATAATTCCGACAGTCGGGAAATCGGCGGTACTGGACTTGGGTTACCAATTTGCCAGGAAATCGTTCGAGGCCATAACGGTCAAATCCATGTGGAATCGATTCAACATAAAGGCTCGACGTTCATCGTCGAAATTCCAAGTTATGAGTTTGCCGTCCAAGAGGCGGAGACGACACCAGTATAATGAAATGAGTCATCCTTTCGGAGGGGTGACTCATATTTTTGATTAAAGCGTTCGCTTGACCATTCATGAGATGATTCGTGTACAATGAAGACTGAACAAACATCATAAAGGGGGGCACTTGAATGCCACTAATTGCATTCTTGCACACGCACGTCACGAGCTGGATTTTGTTACTTATTTTGTTTGCCGTGGCCTACATCGGCTATAAGAACGGCAACAAGAGTGGAAAAATCGCACATATGGCGTTTCGACTCATGTTACTCATCGCGTTTGGAACAGGACTTTATCTTTACCTTCAATTGAACGGAGGCGGTACGTTCTATCATGTGAAAATCACGGTTGGATTACTGGCGTTGATTTTCGGTGAAATGACGCTCGTCAAAGTCAAAAAGAAAAAACCATCGAACGCTTTGTTCGGCGGATTTGTCGTGTTTGCACTCGCAACGATTTTTATCGGTTACGCGTTGCCATACGGACAATCATTCTTTAACAGTTTCATTCAATAAGACTTTCCCACTTCGCATACCGAAGTGGGAATTTTTTGTTTGTAGACAAATTATTAGGGGAAAATAAAAAAAATCAGTAATCATGACGATGAGGTGAAACGATGGATCAACAATTAATGGAATGGACACGTGTTTTACATGCTCGAAAATGGATGAAGCAAACGGAATCATTTTTACCACTCTGGCACGGTTACATCGGCTATAAGTTCGAATTATTCGATGCCCTGCAAGGTGGGGCGAGTATGGCTGAAATGAACCTGCGACTCAAACGCCCATTGACCCAACTTGCGTTAGAACGTTGGTTAGAGGTAGGGGTCGCCGTACGCCATTTGAAGAAAAAGGGATGGCGTTATTATCCGACCCGGGGATTAAAATATCAATTATCCGGTACCGATGAACGTAGCATCGGGTTTATGTTACAGGAGATGATGGAACTCCATATCCCAGCCTTGATTGCCTATCCTGATTTTTTAGAGTCAGGTAAACAGAAAACGTTCGATGGAGCCGAGCATGGTCAAGTTGTCGCGAAGACGTCGACGCTCGTCGAAACAGTCGCTTTCCCGATTGTGCAGCAGTTATTACGACAAGCGAATGTCCAATCAATGCTCGATATCGGTTGTGGTCACGGGGGCTATTTACGTAAATTACAATCCCTCGAACCGAGTTGGGAACTGACGGGGATTGATTTAGAGGAGGATGTTATTGAAGAGGCAAAATCGCGCGATGAGAGTGATGATATTCACTTCGAAGTTGCTGACTTCATGAATTGGAAAACTGAAGAGCAGTTCGATGCGGTCATGATGAACAATATGCTCTATTACTTTTCACCGGAAGAGCGGATTCAGTTGTTAGATCGACTAAGGGAGCGATTGGATCAAAATGGTGTCGCTGTCCTCGTGACACCACTTGCTGAGACGGCTCTTGGTGGTCGTTTCGCATCCGCGTTCAATGCGTTCATGACGCTTCATGACAATTTGTATCCTCTTCCGACAATCCCAAAATTGCGTCAACAGATGCAAGAAGTAGGGTTTGAACAGATTCGGTTTATCCCATTCATCCCAGAAGGATCTTGGTATATCGTTATCGCCGAGCGAGGAAGCGCAAATTTACTCAATCAACCGATTCAAAATTGAACTTGTCTCCAGTCATTTCTATAATGATAGAGAAGCATAAGAGACTATTCACATAGGGAGTTGTTGAGTGTGTCGAAACAAAGAGTTGCCGTTATTGGAGCAGGACCTGGTGGTTTGGCCGCTGCGATGCTACTAGCGCATCGTGGGGTCGATGTCACTGTATTTGAGAAGCAATCGTTTGTAGGTGGAAGAACATCGCGCCTTCAAGTAGGCGAGTTTACGTTTGACCGTGGACCTACTTTTTTAAATATGCCGTATATTTTAGAAGAGATATTCGAAGAAACTGGACGTGATTTACACGACTATGTCGAGATGAAACGACTTGAGCCGATGTATGATTTGTACTTCGACCGCGGGACGCGTCATCTCTCAATGACAACAGACCGCGATCAAATGCATCAAGCGATTGAAGAGCAGTTTCCTGGAAATGGGGAAGGATACGAACGTTTCATGAGCGAACAGGCGATTAAATTATCTAAGTTGATGCCTGTCTTGCAAACCGCTCACGACAAATTGACCGACTACGTATCGTTACGAGTGCTCAAGGCGCTTCCTTTTCTCTCCATTGGTAAATCACTTTATGATGTCCTGTCTGAATACTTTACGAGCGAAGAATTGAAATATGCGTTCACGTTTCAAGCAAAATATTTAGGTATGTCTGCTTGGGAATGCCCAGGTGGCTTTTCAATCTTATCTTACATGGAGCATGCGTATGGAGTTCATCATCCGATCGGAGGAGTGAATCAGCTTTGTCACGCGATGGCAAACGTGATTGAAGAAGAGGGTGGAGTCATTCGTTTAGGCGAACCGGTGGAACGTCTGCTCATCGACGACAAGAAAGTGACAGGTCTCGTGTCCGGAAGCGTCCATTATGCGTTCGACGAAGTAGTGATCGGTGCTGATTTTGCACATGCGATGACTTCTTTAGTTCCGGAAGGCAAGTTGTCGAAGTGGAGTCCGACTCAATTGAAGAAGAAACGTTACTCGTGCTCGACATTTATGCTTTATCTTGGAATCGATCACGTATATGAGGACGTAGCACACCATTCGATTCATTTTGCGGACGATTATGAAATGAACGTCAAAGAGATGACAAAAGAGTTGAAGTTGAGTGAGGATTTTTCGTTTTATGTACAGAATGCCTCACGTATCGACCCGACACTTGCACCTACAGGTAAATCCTCGCTCTACGTCCTCGTACCGGTACCGAACAACTTATCCGGTCTACCATGGAAAGAATTGCAAGCGACGATGACAGAACGTGTACTTGACGCTCTTGAAACGCGTTCGCCTTATCGTCATATTCGTCAGCACATCGAGGTGATGGAAACGCTGACCCCAGAGGATTGGGAAACGTTTGGAGTGTACGAAGGAGCAACGTTCAATCTAGGACATAATTTATCGCAAATGATGTATTTTCGCCCGCATAACCAATTCGAAGAGCTCGACAACGTGTGGCTTGTCGGGGGTGGAACTCACCCTGGAAGCGGACTTCCGACAATCTTTGAATCGGCACGAATCACGACGAATCTATTACGTGAGCGGGCAGGTGTCGGCCGATGAACATCAGTTTTGTGGGGGCCGGGGTTGGGTCACTCTACGCCGCTCTGTTGTTGACGAAACGAAATCCATCGCTTCATATCACGATTTACGAAAAAGAAGCGCGTGTCGGTGGACGACTGAATTACGTTGAATTTGAAAATGGGGCGAAAGTCGACGAAGGTCCGACGATCGTCTTGTTACCGAGTAAATTAAAGCAACAATTAATCGAAGCGGGTTTATCTGAGGATGAAGTGGAATTGCTTGAAGTCGACCCACTCTACCGTTTGCGCTATCAAGATGGTACGTCATTTTACAAGTATCGAGATATCGAGCGTCAGGCTGATGAAATCGAACGAACTTTCGGTGAGGGAGATGCGTTCCGTCGTTATATGTCTCAAAAGAAAGAAGAGTATCAAATTGGGTTCAATACGTTTTTAGATCGTAGCTACGCATCAAAAACAGAGTTGTTCGAACCTAAACTGTTACTCCTCCTCATGCGGTTAAAAGCATATGAGTCGGCCCATGGGAACATGAAACGTTTCTTTGAAGATGAACGCTTACGTGTCGCCTATAGCTTACAAACCCTTTATATCGGTGGGAACCCTTATGCGACTCCTTCTTTATATGGACTCATCCCTTATCGTGAACAGGAAGAAGGGGTCTGGTACGTAAAAGGAGGATATTTCTCGCTCGCAACGACAATGGAGAATGAATTAAAACGGCGAGGTGTCCGCTTCGTGATGAACGCTACTGTCAATCGTGTGCACGTCACGGACGGGGTGGCGAACGGCGTCACGGTCAATGACGAATATGTCCCTTATGATGCAGTCATCGTGAACGGTGACTTCCCGCTCATGGAGCGGCTCGTTGACGGGGTGACACCGAAAGCGTATGAACCATCAAGTGGTACGTTACTCCTCTACTTCACTGTCAAAGGTGAACTTGATTTGCCAATTCATCAATTTGATTTACCGAATGATTTCGAGGGATCGATGCGAACCATCTTTGAGGATGGTAAACTAAGTGAGTATCCGGCAATGTATACGTTCAATCCATCTCGCATGGATGAAACACTGGCTCCGGATGGAACGAGTGTGTTGTATGTCCTCGTCCCGGTTCCACGTAAATTAGAACGTGAAGATATTGAAGCCCAAGGAACAATCGATCATCTAGTAGGACGAATCGAAGTACTGTTGCCTGATTTTCGTGAACGAGTCATCGAGATGAAAGTTCGTACGCCAATGGATGCCGAGCGATTCGGTTTGTTTGAAGGAGGAAGCTTTGGGATTGCACCAAAGTTATCTCAGTCAGCCGCCTTCAAACCACAGGCGAGACCATTTTCGAAAATCGAGCGTCTCTATGCGGTGGGGGCATCCGTCCATCCGTGTGGCGGTGTACCGATTGTCATGATTGGGTCACAATTACTCGTGAAAAAAATGGAAGAAGAAATGGGGGCAATACATCGTGACGACACAAGAAGCGTATCGTCAATGTGAGGAAATCATGAAGAAGGGCTCGTTGACTTTTTATCGGGCCTTCTCTTTGCTCTCAAAACCAGATCGGCAGGCGGTCATGGCTGTTTACACATTCTGTCGGACACTCGACGATGCGGTCGATGAATCAGACCGTCCAGAAGAGAGTTTGGCAGCATTTTTGCATGATTTCGACCGTTTTTTAGCCGATTATGATCAAGATGAAGCGTTATGGGTCGCCCTTCGAGATGTATGGAAGCGCTATGAGATGGACGTCGACCCTTTCTTCGAGTTGGCAGAAGGCATGAAATGGGATTTACATAAGTCGCGGTATGAGACACTCGAAGAGACCGAACAATATAGTTATTATGCGGCCAGTACAGTCGGTCTGATGCTTCTCCCGATTCTTGTCCCGAATCAAGACGCTGAGACAAAACTTCAGTTAAGACAAGGCGCTATCGACCTTGGTATCGCGATGCAATTAACGAATATTTTACGAGATGTCGGAGAAGACTTGAATCGGGATCGAATCTATTTACCACGTACGATGATGCGACAATACGGTGTGAGTGAAGAGAAAATGCGCCAACATGAAGTGACGCCTTCCTTTATCGAATTATGGGAGGCGATGGCGACTCGAGCAGAGTCCTTGTATGAGCGAGCCCGAGCAACCCATCATCTGTATCCACTTGCGAGCCGAAAACCGGTGCAGGCGGCAGCTCTTCTCTATGAGGGGATTTTAGATGCAGCGCGGGCAAATCAATACGATGTCTTCACAAAACGGGCGTACGTATCAACTTTACAAAAAGGGAAATTATTAGCAAAACTATAAGATGTCAAGATAGCTGTAGGCGCTTCATGCGTCTACAGTTTTTTTTGCGCAAAAAAAACCACTTTTGGCGGGGGACCAAAAGTGGCGTAAGCGTTATGTGATTCATTCATCGGGGAAATGAATGAATCGATTTGTGATGAAGCCCTAAAGATGTGCCGGGATTCATGGGGAATGAATCATTGGGACATCTTCGCTGAAACAGGATGCTTGATGGACTAAGGGGGAACATCATACGCAAGCTGTTTCAACTACGGGATACGAGTGGGGAAACTCGCTCATCACTTTCTCGGGTGTGACAAGTTCAAAACGCGATTTGGCTCGGGGAAGCCATTCGATCGCTACAGGTGTAACAAACGTTACAAAACTGTTTGAACTCGAATATGATATTATCACGTCTCTCACTTGTCGACAAGTGTCGAAACTCACGTTCACAAAATGTTCATATTGTCAGAGGTATGTCCTCTAACATCGAGCGCGCAGCGAATTGTCCTGAAAGCGTGACCATCGGGCTACCGCCTCCTGGATGGGTCGAACCACCTGCGAACCAGATGTTCGACACGTCTGTCGACCGAGCAGCTGGTCGGAAAAAGGCTCCTTTTTTCGAGTTGGCCGATGTACCATAAAGTGCGCCATAGTACGCATAAAAATCACGGGTCAAGTCTTGGGGCGTCACTCTTTTATGATAGAGGACCTCCTCATCGTTCCAATCCACACCGAATTCACGCAAACGACGACGAATCAGATGTTCATACGTAACGGCATCGATTTCGGTCAGGTGGGCGGGGGCGTTGACGAGGATGAACAGATTGTCGCCCGCCTCGCCCATGGATGGATCGGTCGCGGACGAATTTGATATATAGATGGTCGGCTCATCTGCATATCGTGCTTCTTGAAAGAGTGCCCGAAATTCTCGTTCGTAGTCGTCAGCGAAATAGACGTTATGATGGGCAAGATTCAATCGCTTCGATAACCCGATCATCAAGACGAACGCAGAAATTGACGGTTCCACCGTGTCTCGTGTCGGGACCGGGAAGGAAGGGCGGTCTTTCGCGGCGACGAGTCGTGGATATTGAGTGAGCAACTCCCCGTTAAGAAGAACGGCGTCACAAGAGATGACTTCCTCATCATCGACGACGACCTCATGTGCTTTTCCATTCAACACCTCAATCTTCGTCACTTCATGTCCGAGACGGAATGTTACCCCGAGTTCACTCGCCCGCTTAGCGAAACCTTTTGCGATATTCCAGTTGCCACCTTTTGCGAAGTAGACGCCTTCATTCAACTCTAAATGTGAGATGAGAGCGAAGGTGCCGGGTGTCACGTATGGACTACTTCCGATATATGTTGCATAGCGATCAAGGGACTGGATGATTCGTGGGTCTTTAAAGTATTTCTTATGGAGGGCATGCAAGCTTTGGAGCGGGTGTACTTTGACCATGTCCGCCCAGAGACCAGGGTCTAATTTTGTCTCCATCCGCGTAAAGAAACGTTCATTCGCGATCCGGAACAGCTTCTCTGCCTCATCTAAGTAAGCGTGTATTTGATTTTGCTTCATTTGATCACCGGTCAATCGACGGACTTCTGCTTCAAGTTGTGCCCGGTCCGTACTAAAAGTGAACGATGAGCCATCTGAAAAATGATTGACGGTATGTTGCTCGAGTTTGATCAACTCAAAATAGTCATCCGGATTGGCTCCGCTGTTTCGGATGACTGAGCGAAATACATCCGGCATCGTAATCGTATTCGGGCCGAAGTCAAACCGGTGACCGTCAGTGATGACAGGCATGAGTTTTCCACCGACATGTTCATTTTTTTCAATAACTGTGACATCATAGCCACGGGCAGCAAGCGTGACGGCAGCGCTGAGTCCGCCTAGTCCGGCACCAACCACAATAATCTGTTTCATACATATGTCCCCCTTAAGACGTGTGTTTAAGAATAGTGACGACCTTTCCAAGTGATAGGCAACCGTCTCCATTTTCGGATGACGGCGTTTCCGAGTAAGATTAAATAAGCGATTAAACTGAGTGGATGTAACCATGAACCAGATCCATTTGACTTCACATCGACAGCGAGGCGCGCAAGGAGCACGAAGAGTGCCGCACTGACCGTTTGCCAACTTGGTGAAAATATCCATGCGAGCATGGCGGTCAACTGGATGCCATAATACGTCATAAAGTACAAGGCGAGTCCTACTGATTCATTCATTCCCTTGAATACGTTTTTTGAAAACCCGGTCCAGACTTCTTCGTTCGTCTCATACATGTCGCAGGAGATGAACGGGGAGACTTGGACGAGTGATGTGACTTTTTTATGCCGTTTGAACGTTCGGCACAAATCGATATCATCAATCAACGATGTTCGAATCGAAGCATGTCCGCCAACTGCTTCATAACTGATGCGTTCGACGAGTACGTTCATCCCATTTGCTGCCGCAAATGCCGGATGTTTCACTTTACGCCAAAACAAAGGCAGATGTTGGGCGATGAGAACATGTTGCATCGGAATCAACAATTTCCCCAGAAATGTCGACGTTGGAAATTGAGGGAATCCTGATAAAAAGACGGCCTGTTCGCGGGCGAGCGTAGCGTGCATACGTGCGATAAAGCTTGGATCGATCGTGACATCCGCATCTAAAAACAGAAGGTACGGTTCGGTCGTGCGCGTTCCTAGTTGATGGCAGGCATGTACCTTCCCGGACCAGTCACTAGGTAAGGGAACACCATGAATCATCGTGAAACGAGAATCGTCCGCAATGGCAAGAGTCAACTTTTCGAATGTATCGTCTTCGGAGCGATCTTCATATATGTAGACATGTGTCCCTTCCGGTATCGACTGCTTTAGATTGGAAATGAGTCGGTCGACATGTCGAGACTCGTTTCGCATCGGAATGCAGACAGCTGTCGCTGGTGTATGTCCTGGGTTTGCGAGCGGTCTTAAAAAAAGCAGGTTAATGACGGTGAAGATGAGCATCGAAAGGGTGGCGATCCATAAGATCATGAGCGTCCCCTCCCGAGTCGGAGCATCGCTTCTGTCCATTCGGCAAGGTTACGACGTGGTTGAAAGAGTGGCGTGTATGCTCCAGAACGGTTGATGACGTCTTGTCTCACATCGTCATAAAGCCCTTCAAGTGCTTGCGCGATTTCTTGTTTTTGTGATCGCCGCGACGTCGAGGTCACGGCGTACTTCCGAAAGCGGACGTACACAATCGGTTCAGCATGTTTTTCAAACGAATAATACATAGCACATAACTGAATGGGGCGGTCGTTCAGTAGCAGTGTCGCTCCGGATTCGATTTCAACGGGACGCTGCTCCTGTGGCATCTCTCGACCTTGAGGAAACATCCACACGGATTTTCCGGATGTGAGCAATTCGTTTGCATATGCAAGGGATGCTCGCACATCAGATAAACTGCCTTTTTTTACAGAGAAGGCACCGAGATGTCGAAAGAACGGGAAGCGGTGCAGTCCATCCTCGTCCATCAATACATGAATGTCGTGCCTTAAAAAATGTTCGTTAATCATATACATGATGAGACCGTCCCACCAGGCGCTATGTGTACTTAAAAATAACCCTGGAATCGGAACATCGTCTGTTCGGATGAAGATATTATGGAACGTCGGGCGAATCTGACGCTCTCGCACAAACGTCGAGAACAGATTATTGAACCATTTCTTTTTGTGTGACTCGATCATTGCGACTTCTCCTTTCAAGTAGCATTACCCCGGACGTGAAGACGCTGAGGATTCCAATCCCGTAAAGACCGGCGTTGACGGCTGTGACACCAAAGAGCGCATGGAGCATGACGAACAAATACACGCCGTGTTGGATAAACAACGAGTCGATTGCTCGTTCATGGCGCTGCAGCAACCATGAAAAGAGGAGAGATAATCCGAACCATCCAATAAAGTTTTGCGTTGGAATATCGTAATATAACCCGTCGTTTGCCCATTCCCAATAACCTTTCACGTTTGCAGCAACCGGGTCGATTGCCATATCAAGCCAAACCGCAAGAATCGGGACGAGCCATAATGTCTTGTTGCGGAATGTGAACAGACGTGCCACGGCAAAACTTGAACCGATGACGGCAAGCCATGCAGCACCGATGGTGACCGGAACGCCGAAAATGGTCGGACCGAACGCCTCGGCATACACGTATTCACTGAAGGGGAATCCGGTTTTTACACCGAGCGTCTCGACTGCGATTGACCCGAAAAAAATAAATGGGACAATCCAAACGCCTTGTCGGATCCCGTTGTATAGAATCGTGCCTCCAATTGCACCGGCGAGCCATAAAAAGACAGGGTTTGCCCACTCCAACCACGAAGGAAGGAGATCGAATCCGACTAAAACTAAACCTATGAAATACCAAACGATAAACCATTTCCAAATAAACGGATACACTTTCATTTCATCACCTCTTCTTTCATTCTAAAGGTCATCTCAGTCTAGGTCTAACAAATACATGTACGAAAAAAGAGCCTCAATGAATGAGACTCTTAATTTGCTACATTTTTCCGTTTTTTTACGAACGAAAAGGCGATAAATAAGATATAAAAAGGAACAGCGATAAACCAGAAAGTCGGCCATTCTTTCCACCTTGCGAACATCATGTATGTCACATAGATAAGGCTGATCGTGATAATGAACGAGTGACGTGGTAGTGGCACATCTTTAAAACTCGGGATGCGGACACGACTCACCATTAAAAGTGCAAGCCCCGTAAAGAAAATAGGTGTCAACAGTTCGCTGACCCGGTCCCCGAACGTCGTGATGACAGCAAGTAGTCCGCCAGCAGCCGTGATCGGGACACCTGAGAAGTAACTGGCCGAAACGTTTGTAGCGGATAAGTTGAAGCGAGCGAGTCGATAGGCGCCAAAGAGCGGGAAGAGTGCAGCAAAGAATAAACCATAATTACCATAGTCAATAAAGAAAGTGTAATAAGCGAGCATCGCCGGTGCAACTCCGAACGTGACGATGTCGGCGAGAGAGTCCAATTCTTTCCCGAAGTCCCCGGCCACCCCGAGCATACGGGCAAGTCGTCCGTCTAAACTGTCGAGCATCATCGCAATGATGATCAATAGCGTGGCGTTTGAGAAGTCACCACGAGCAGCATAGACGATTGCGACTACACCACAGAATAAGTTTCCGAACGTAAAGGAGTTTGGAATCCACGAACGGATGCGTTCTTTCCACATAATTTTTCCCCCAATAAGGTCATTGGCTGAACCAGTGACCGTTTGTAAATTGCAGTAAATCTTCAGGCGTTAACTCGATTTGGTAGCCGCGTTTCCCGGCAGAGATGGTGATTGTCTCTCTGTCTTTAGCTGCTTCGTGCAGATACATCGGAAACGTTTTTTTTGCCCCAATCGGCGAGACACCACCTCGAATATATCCCGTCAGCGCTTCGAGTTCTTTCATCGGGACTGGCGCTGCTTTCTTCGCCCCCCAAGCTTTTGCGGCTGCTTTTAAATCAATGTCACGTTCTCCAGAGATGAGAAAGAAAGCGTATTGCTTTTTCTCGTTCACGAGACAAATCGTTTTATACAGTTCATCAAGTGGTTTATTCAATGTCATCGCCACATGTTTGGCCGAGACATCGGTTTCATCAACTTCGTACGTATGATAAGTGAACGGAATCTTCTTCTGTTTCAATTGCCGAGCGGCGTTTGTCAGTTGCATCTGACTCATCCTTTCGTGACTGACTTCTTTTAGAATAGCAAATAGACCAACTTCCCGGCAATTGAACTTCAAAAAACTTTTCAGTAAAGGAAGGAGTTTGATGGAACGATGAAGAAATGAACAGTGATTCATTTTGAAGGGGGAATGAAAGTGGAGACGATTCAATTGACGACACATAATGGGGTAGGGTGGTTGAAACTGAACCGACCTGAAAAGCTGAACGCATTGAACGAGACGTTGCTTCGTGAAATGAAAACGGCAATCGACACATTTGATCAAGACGATGCGGTTCGCGTCATCGTCATTGTCGGCGAGGGACGGGCGTTCTCATCCGGACAAGATTTAACGATTGAGAGTGATGCGGATTATGGGGAATATTTAGAGGATGTGTATCATCCACTCGTACGTGCGCTTTTCTCATGCCGTAAACCGCTCATCGCAGGGATTCACGGCGTAGTAGCTGGAGCGGGACTCAGTTTGGCACTTGCGGCAGACGTTCGAATCGTCGCCAAATCGACGAAATTCAGCTCGGCGTTCATTAAAATCGGGTTAGTGGCGGATGCTGGTGGACCGTACCACTTACGTCGACTCATGCGCCACGATCTGGCGCTAGATTGGTTGTGGAATGGCAGTACGATTGACGCGGAGGTCGCGCATACATTCGGGCTCGTCACAGAGCTAGTGGAAGATGCGATGTATACGGAGCGATTAACGACCTATGCAGAGACGATCGCTGCAAAATCACCAATTGCCGTTCAAGGGATGAAGGCGCTCATGCGAGCCACTTCGTTTGAGGACGGATTGAATGAAGAAATCGAATGGCAGCGGAAGTGTGGGGACACGGACGTTCACCGCCAGGCGATGCAGGCTTTCTTGATGAAATGAAAAAAGCGGCCCTCGGCCGCTTTTTACGTGCTTGATTTTGCTTCGAACTGGAAGCCTTTTTGTTGCCACGTCCCGTATTTCCAACGACGGAATGCGAAGAAGCCACGGAACCACTCATCGAGGGAGAAGGCGAGCCAAATCCCAAGGATGCCGAGTCCCATTTGAAGACCGAACAAATAACTGAATGCGACGGCGACACCCCACATCGAGGCAATTCCAATCATGACTGGGAAACGCACGTCCCCGACAGACTTCAATGAACCCATCAAGACGATATTCATCGCACGACCCGGCTCTAAGATGAGCGTTGCCCATAAAATCGGTACCCCGACTGCGATGATGTCAGGGTTTGATGTGAAGAGACCGAGTAACGATTCGCTGAATACTGCCAAACCGAGAGAGGCGATGAACGAGGCGAACATGGCAATCTTCAACGTCTTGACGGCGCGATGATACGCCTCTTTGAATCGTTTCCCTCCAATGTCTCGTGCAATCAAAAGCTGTGTCCCTTGAGCGACAGCGACAGTGAACAAGAAGGCGAGCATCGACAAGTTCATCACGTATACACGAGCGGCAAGAGAAGCCTCACCCATCGTTGCGATGAAACCGGTGATGACGATTTGTGATGCTTGATACGATAAGTTCTCTCCGGCAGAAGGAATCCCGATTTGCAGAAGCGACTGGATATCGTCTTTCTTCGGACGAATGACTTCTTTTAACGGGAAGCGAATCATAAGTTTACGCTTGACGAGCCAAAACAAGAGAATCATTGCGGCGAACCGTGCGATTACGATGGCCCAAGCAACACCGGCAACACCGGTTACAGGAAGCCCGAACCAACCAGTGACGGCGAAGACGGCTCCGACTGCAGTAATAATGTCAATCAACAACGTCGCGAGCATGGCGTGCTTCGTCATGCCGTGACTCCGTAGAATCGAACTGAGCGCCATGATCAGCGCTTCGGTAAATAACGACAAGCCGACGATTTGAAGGAACAGCAGGCCGTGCGCGAACAGTTCGTCTGACAGCCCGAATAGGCGTAAGAACGTTTCGCCGAACAAGAAGATGACGACGACCATAATCGCACCGAGCCACATGTTCAAACTGACAGCGGAGCGGGCGAAGTCGCGACTTTTCTTCATGCGCTGTGCCCCGATGGCTTGACCGATCAAAATCGTAGCCCCGACAGACGTCACACTGAAGACAATCAAGAACACGTTTAAAATTTGGTTAGCGACCCCGACGGCCGAAGCGGCGGCATCCGAGTAGTGAGCAAGCATCAATGTGGCGATGATCCCGGTCCCCATATGGAGGGCAAGTTCGATAAAAATCGGCCACGACAGTTTGAACAAGGTGAGCTGTTCCGTTTGTTTCGTCTGCATGTAGTGTATTCTCCCTTTTCTCTATAATTCTTTCTGTTAACTATTTGTTTTGTAAAAATGTCAAAGGTCATCTTACTCCTTATGAAATGAAAAAGAAAGGGGTTTGCTGAATTATTTTCAACAAAAAAATCACCCGAATGAATCAGGTGATTTTCGAAATTATTTCAATTTCAGAATAGCGGCGCTGAATGGTGCGAGTTCGATTTCGAGTGAATCGAGATCACGATCTTGTAAGAGGTCATAGGCGGCGCCACTATAACCGAGTGGATTCAGTTTTGAAGTAGAGTCGGAGTTGTTGAAGTAGACCAAATATGTCTCATCTTTCGTGCATCGTTCGATGATGACGGCGTTGTTGGAATCATCGACTAGGTTGAAGCGATACGAGCCCGCGTTGGCGAGTACTGGATGCTCTTTCCGTAGCTGGATGAGCTTTTGAATGTAACGGAAGAGATTACGGTCTTCTTCGGCTTCATCCCATGGCATGCAGCGGCGGCATCCCGGATCTTGTTCACCTTCAAGCCCGATTTCGTCCCCGTAGTAGATACATGGACTCCCCGTGTACGTGAGCATCGAAGTCATCAATAGTCTGAATTTCCCTTTATGGCCATTAGCTCGTGTCAAGGCGCGTGGTGTGTCGTGCGAGTCAATCAAGTTGAACGTGACTTCGTTGACGTTCATCGTATTCATCATCTCGACGCGCGTCAATTCGTTTCGGAACTCGGAAGCGGTCGTCCGGTCGAGCGCAAAATAATTGAGACTCGCGTTCGTGAACGGATAGTTCATGACGGCATCGAACTGGTCACCTTGTAGCCAAGGTTGTGCGTCGTGCCAAATCTCTCCGAGAATATAGGCTTCCGGATTAGCTTGTTTGACTGCTTTGCGGAAGTCACGCCAGAACGCATGGTCAACTTCGTTGGCGACGTCGAGACGCCAGCCATCGATGCCGAACTCTTCGACCCAGTAACGGGCGACATCTAATAAGTAAGCTTTTAATTCTGGATGTTCGGTGTTGATCTTCGGCATGTTCTTCTCGAATGCGAACGTATCATAGTTTGGCTTCGGTTCCGTCGCAATCGGGAATTCACGAAGGTAGAACCAATCACGGTACTCAGAATCCGGACCGTTCTCCACGACATCTTTAAACCACGGATGATGATACCCGACGTGATTGAAGACGGCGTCGAGCATGACCTTAATGCCGTTCTCATGCAACAGGTCGACCATTTCTTTAAACTTCTCTTTCGTTCCGAACTGTGGATCAATCTCCATATAGTCGAGTGTGTCGTATTTATGGTTTGTCGTCGCTTTAAATATTGGGCAGAAATAGATTCCTGTGATGCCGAGTTCGACTAAATGATCAATATGGTCGATGACACCTTGGAAATCGCCACCGAAGAAGTTCGTCGTTGTCGGCTCTGTCGAGTTCCATGGGAGAGTTTCTTCTGGATTGAGTGAAGCATCTCCATTGGCGAAGCGATCCGGGAAGATTTGGTACCAAACCGTGTCCTTCACCCATGATGGTGCATGGAAAATGTCGATTGGATTAATGAATGGAACACAGAAGTAATAGCCCGTGTCATCAAGTGGTTTTTCCTCGAACCATCCTTTTTCAGTGTAGACGGCCGTCTCTTGCCCATCATTCAAACGGAAGCCGTAGCGAAGACGTCGGAATGGTGGTTTAATCGCGATGAACCAATAATCATAAGTATCATCGAAACCAATCTTCTCCATTGGAGTTTCGTATGTACGCCAATAGCTCGGCTTACTCGGATCAAAGTTCCACATCGCCGGGTCTTCAGCGTGCCAATCGTAAGGGTCATTCCAAATCAAATCAACCGATTCAATATCACCACGCTTCGTATGGAAACGAACATGGATTGTCTCACGGTCATATTTGTAGACGAATGGGGACATGGCACGATGATAAATCGCTTCTTTCATCATAAGGAAAACAGTCCTTTCTTTAATAGGGGATGACATCATTTTACAACACCGTGCATCAAAGAGAACAGGGGTTGTGAAAACGTTTGCTCAAGCAAAGGTTAATAAAGCGTTTACATTTTGTCAATTGCTGAAGCTTATAAAAATTGTATAAATGAGAACATTTTTTTAAAAATTACATAAATGGGTCAACAGTCGTAAAAAAAGTGTAAAAAAAGACTTGTAAAACGCTTTCACAACTGTATAATAAAAATTGAGGTGAGGATGCAAACGTTTTCACTACCATGTCAATTTCGTAGCGGAGTTTTAAAATTGACGTGGTCGTGCGATTGCGCAAATCTGACCATACTATTTCCTTGGGGAGGTTTTTCATCATGAAGATGAAAAAAATGGTAGCAGGACTTTCAACAGCAGTATTCGCATTCGGTGCACTAGCTGCATGTGGTGGCGGAACAGACAACGAATCTTCTAACGAAGGTGGTTCTTCAAGCGAGAACAAGCCTGAGAAGATCGTCATTTGGGAAGACATCGAAAAGTCTGAAACAACAAAAGAAGTTGCGAAAGCATTCGAAGAAGAGCATGGCGTAAAAGTTGAAGTCGTCGAAGTACAGATGACGGATCAAAAAGACAAGCTCGCGCTTGACGGTCCAGCTGGTAAAGGTCCGGACATCATTCTCGTCCCACACGACCAAATCGGTACAATCGCAGACCAAGGTCACTTGACTCCGATTGCTGACGAAGGTTCACTCGATGCGTTCACTGACGCTTCGAAATCAGCTGTCATGTTCGACGGTCAAGCTTACGGTTACCCGAAATCAGTTGAGACACCAGTTCTCATGTACAACAAAGACTTGATGTCTGAAGCGCCAACATCAATGGACGACCTTTACAAGTTGTCTAACGATGTAAAAGCTGACGGCGAATATGGATTCCTCTCACTTTGGGATAACTTCTACTTCGCTCACGGTGTTGTTGCAGGATTCGGCGGATACGTGTTCAAAGAAGACGGTGGCGCACTCGACCCAACGGATATCGGTTTGAACAATGAAGGTGCAGTTGAAGGATTCGAATACATCGGTAAATGGTACGAAGAAGGCCTCTTCCCTAAAGGGTTGATCGGTGAGTCTGGTGGCCAAGCGATGGACCAACTCTTCACTGAGAAGAAAGCTCATTCAGTCATGAACGGACCTTGGGCTGTAGCTGGTTACACAGATGCAGGCGTAAACCTTGGTGCGGCTCCAATGCCGACACTTCCAAACGGTGAGCCGATCAAGACGTTCATGGGTGTGAAAACATATGCCCTTTCAGCTTACACAGAAAACCAAGAGTGGGCTGAAATGTTCCTTCAAGAGTTAACAAATGAAGAAAACGCATTGGCAATGTTTGAATCGTACAACGAGATTCCACCAGTAGCAGCACTCGAGTCGAACGAGACAATCACATCGAACGAAGTTGCGAAAGCGGTATTTGATCAAGCGACAAACGCTATCCCAATGCCAAACATTCCTGAAATGGGACAAGTTTGGGAGCCAATGGCACAAGCACTTCAGCTCGTAGCGACTGGTAAACAAGATGCACAAAAATCTGCAGACGATGCAGTCAAAGTCATCGAACAACAAATCCAAGCGAATAACCAATAAGGAATTGAAATGACGGGGTACGCCGCTAGGCGTTCCCCATCATTTTCTAGCATTGAGCAAACGTTTGCTTGATTGATTTGCTCAAATCGAAAGGAGAAACTGAGGATGGCTGCAATTGCGAACCCTAAATCACCGGACCAACGCCCGGATAAGCCTACAAACCATGCTCGGAACGCGGGATTACTTTCCATCATTCCGGGATTCGGACAATTTTATAACAAACAATACGCGAAAGCGGTAGCGTTCTTTATCGTCGTCGTATCTTATTTTGCCGTAAACTATGATCTATTTTTCAAAGGGGCGGGCGCCGGACCAGGTGACCGTGGAGGACTTTGGGGATTGATCACGCTTGGTGAAGTGCCAGGACCTCGTAACGACCACTCCATCTTTTTGATGGTCGAGGGGATTGTCGCGTTAATTTTACTTTTCTTCGGAATCGCGTTCTATATTTGGAACATTCGTGACGCCTATCGTGTCGGTCGCGCTCGTGATCAGCATCTAAACCTTCCATCGTTCCAAATGCAACTTCGCAACTTGCGTGACCATGGATTCCCATACTTAATGTTGATCCCATCACTCATTTTGTTAGTGTTTACAGTTATTCTTCCATTAATCTTTACGTTCTTGATCGCCTTTACGAACTATCGCTACAACAATGCACCACCAGCGAAACTCGTAGAGTGGGTAGGGTTTGAGAACTTTACGCGCATTTTTGAAATCGATATTTTCCGAGACACGTTCGTCGGGGTTCTAGGTTGGACACTTGTCTGGACGGTTGCTTCTACAACTGGTGTCATCGCAATCGGTATTTTCCTTGCGGTGCTCTTGAACCAAGAAGGTCTTCGCTTCCGTCGCTTATTCCGCTCAATCTTGATTCTCTCTTGGGCAGTTCCAGCATTTATCACAATCTTGATTTTCCGTTCGATGTTCAACGAATCGTTTGGGGTGTTCAATACGACGATTCTGCCGGCACTCGGTCTTGATCCAATCAACTGGATGACCGATCCGACGGCTACCCGTTCGGCACTCGTTCTCATTCAATGGTGGCTCGGATTCCCGTTCATCATGACGCTCATGACAGGTGTGCTTCAATCAATTCCTGGTGATTTGTATGAAG
This sequence comes from Exiguobacterium marinum DSM 16307, assembly GCF_000620845.1. Taxonomy (GTDB): domain Bacteria; phylum Bacillota; class Bacilli; order Exiguobacteriales; family Exiguobacteriaceae; genus Exiguobacterium; species Exiguobacterium marinum. The sequence continues at coordinate 2,473,204 of NZ_KK211189.1, read as the reverse complement.
CTGCGACGATTGACGGAGCGACGATTTTTGATAAGTTCCGTTTGATCACATTGCCGATGCTCTTGTTCGCGACAGCACCGATTTTGATCACACAGTTCACGTTCAACTTCAACAACTTCAATATCATTTATCTCTTTAATGGCGGTGGCCCTGCTGTACCTGGACAAACGGCCGGCGGTACCGACATCTTGATTTCTTGGATTTACAAATTGTCCCTCGGTGCCAACCCGCAATACGGACTTGCGGCTGCGATCACGCTCATTCTGTCATTCTTCATCATGACGCTTGCGGTCATCCAGTTCCGTCGGACAAAATCTTTCAAAGACGAGGATATGATCTGATATGAAAAAACAAAAACGAATCAATTTGGCGATCTCGTATGTTATCTTGACGCTTGCGTCGGTCATCATTCTCTATCCGATGCTTTGGGTTGTCGGTACATCGTTCAACCCGGGGCGTACGATTACGTCAACGATTATTCCTTCAAACCCGACATTTGTTCACTACAAAAACTTGTTTGATTTAACGATTTCGGATTATAGTTTATGGTATGTGAACACGTTAAAAATCGCTTTCATTACGATGGCACTCTCTGTCATCTTGGTAACGATTACTGGATACGTCTTCTCGCGCTACCGTTTCGTTGGACGGAAAAACTCGCTCGTCTTGTTCCTCGTCCTTCAAATGGTGCCACAGTTCGTTGCAATCATCGCGATTTATGTATTGCTCAACATGCTCGGTCTTCTTGACACACATACAGCGCTCATCTTGCTCTATGCAGGTGGTGCGATTCCGATGAACACGTACTTGGCGAAAGGGTACTTCGACACGATTCCGAAAGAACTTGACGAAGCTGCTCGAATGGATGGTGCCGGTCACCTCCGAATCTTTTGGCAAATCATCTTGCCGCTTGCGAAGCCGATTGTCGCAACGATTGCTCTCTTTAACTTCATGGGACCATTCAACGACTTTATTTTGGCATCGCTCGTCCTTCGTTCACCAGAGAAACAAACATTGGCAGTTGGTCTTTACAACATGATCTCGAAACAATTTGATAACAACTTCACGTTGTTCGCGGCAGGTGCTGTCCTTTCAGCCCTCCCGATCGTCATCTTGTTCTTCATGTTCCAACGCTACTTCGTTTCTGGCCTAACAGCGGGTGGTACGAAAGGATAATACTCGTAAAAGGAGGAAGCGATATGAGACGAGGCGTCGTGCTCGTGCTCCTGTCGCTTCTTTTGTTTCCGACTATCGTCGGAGCAAAGGAAGCTGCTACTTGGGAACAAGAACGCATGTATTTTATTATGGTCGACCGTTTTGTTGACGGGAACCCCGACAACAATGAACAGGTAGACAAAGACGATCCGAAAGCTTTTCATGGCGGGGACATCCGTGGAGTCATTGAAAAACTCGATTATATCGAGTCACTCGGGTTCACGTCGATTTGGTTAACACCCGTCTTTGAAAATATGCCGGACGGCTATCACGGGTACTGGATAAAAGATTTCTACAACATCGACCCGCAATTTGGGACGAAAGAGGATTTGCAAGAGCTCGTCGCTGAGGCGCACAAGCGAGACATGAAAGTCATCCTCGACTTCGTCGTCAACCACGTCGGTCCGAACCATCCATGGGTGGAAGAAAAGCCGGAATGGTTCCACGAGCAACTACCGATCGTATTTTGGAAAGACCAGGAGCAAGTCGAGACGCACTGGTTGTTCGACTTACCTGACTTCAAAACAGAGGATCCGGAAGTCAAGTCGTATTTGATTGACGCGGCGAAGTACTGGATCGAAGAGACGGACATCGACGGCTATCGCCTCGATACGGTTCGTCACGTCGACAAAGCATTTTGGAAAGACTTTGTCGAAGGTGTTCGTTCAATCGACCCTGACTTTTACTTACTCGCCGAAGTGTTCGACCCGGATCCGAAATATGTCGCACAATATGATAATCTTGGATTCAACAGCATCACAAACTTTACGTTTTATGATCGGGTGTCGAAAACGATGACGCAAAAACAGGCGAATGTCGACGAAATCGATGTTGCCGCAAGCTATGCAGAAACGTTCTTCAACGACCCGAACCAAATGGCGACGTTCCTCGATAACCATGATGTCGAACGTTTCATGCATATGGCAGAACTCGGCGACGTGAAGTCAGCAGAACGACGGTTACGCCTCGGGTTGTTCGCGCTTTATGCGTCACCTGGCATGCCAATCGTCTTCCAAGGAACAGAAAATGCACAGACCGGTGGAGCCGACCCGGCGAACCGTGTTATGACAGAATTCCCGGGAAATGAAGAATTGCATGAATACATGGCGACGATGAATCGCATGCGTGAAGAATACCCAGTATTTGCGACTGGTGAACAGCGCATGATTGCATCCGAAGATGGGATGGCTGTCTTTGAGCGGAAAGATGGAGATGACATCGCGTTATATGCGATCAACATGAACAGCGAGGATCGAGAGATTGAAATCGATGTCAATGAAATCGGGGAAGATACGAGACTTCGCGGTCTATTATTCTCACAACTGGTCACAGATCGGCGCGGAACGTTTACAATTGAACTATCTGGTGAAAGTGCGAACGCTTACATTGTTGAGGAGTCATCGGTAAATCCATGGATGATGGGATTACTTGTCGTCACGATTCCGATTTTCTTGACAGGTTTGGTCATGTGGAAGCGCCGCAAATAAAGAAATGAAACGCCTTAAGGTATGAATTCACGGAAGCAGGGGGGAACACCATGCAAATTACAATCAAAGATGTTGCGAAGCATGCGAACGTCGCGCCGTCGACAGTATCTCGTGTCATCGCCAACAGCCCAAGAATCAGCCAAAAGACAAAAGAACGGGTTAGAAGTTCGATGGAAGAGCTAGGGTATCATCCAAACATTCATGCGAGAAGTCTCGCGAACCGCTCAACGCAGTCGATTGGTCTCGTCATGCCGAGTGCGGCGACAAAGACGCTCCAAAATCCATTTTTCCCTGAAGTGTTGCGAGGTATCAGCACGAAGGCGCACCAAAATGGATACTCTCTCTATATGACAACTGGAGTGACAGAGGAAGAAGTACTGTCCGGTGTCATTGAAATGGTACAAGGACGACGTGTCGACGGCGTGATCGTCCTCTATTCACGAGAAGACGACCAAGTCGTCCAATATTTACGTCAAACGAAGTTTCCGTTCGTCGTGGTCGGGAAGCCGTTCGGGGACGCTTCTTCGATCACATATGTCGATACGGACAACTATCTTGCCGGTCGTGAGGTGACGAAACATCTCTATAACCTGGGTCACCGTCGAATCGCCTTCATCGGTGGATCGGACAAACTTGCGGTGACACAAGACCGTCGGAACGGTTATGCGACCGCCCTCATGGAAGCGGGCATTCCGGTGTGTGAAGACTATATTGCACGTGCTGAATTTATGACGAAAGGCGGAGCGATGGCTGTCCGTGAGTTACTTCAGAACGAAGAACCACCAACGGCCGTCGTTGTCAGTGATGATATGATGGCGCTCGGTGTCATCAGCACACTCAGTGAGATGGGACTTAAAATTCCTGAAGACGTCGCCGTCGTCAGTTTCAACAATGTCTATATCGCAGAGCACTCCAATCCGCCACTCACGTCGGTTGAAATCAATATTTTCGGTCTTGGATTCGAAGCGACGAACTGTTTGATTGAACAGATTAGTGATAGTGCCCCACCTTATGGGAAACGCGTCATCGTGCCTCATTATCTGGTCGTACGTCAATCGTGCGGACAGAAGGATAGCAAGACGGTGGAGACACTTGAATCGAATTCTTGAATGATCTAAACGACTTCGCGTGAGCGAGGTCGTTTTTTGCATATCCTGGTGATTGAAGCTAAAAGAAGAAGGGAACATCTTTCAAGAATGAACTGAAATCGAAAGGAAGGATTAATATGAGTAAAAGACGATTTGTCGGAACATATGAAACAAAAGGGAATCTTCTCTCCAAAATCAATGAGCTGAAAGAAAATGGCTATGATGAAGGTGAATTATACGTTGTGACTGAGCAGGAAGACGAGGTTCGGGTCGTCAAGCGTGAGACAAACGTAAAAGTGGAAGAAGGCGATACGTCTTGGCTAGACAACATCCAAGGAGGAAAGAGTCAAGACGTGAAGCAAGTTCTTAGTGATTTAGGCATCTCAAATGATGAGGTGGATCATGCGCATTCACAAGTCAAGCAAGGTGGATACGCTCTCATCATCGACGAACCCGATACGGGATTCAATGATGGACGGAGCGATGTTTTTGAAGGACATGAAGCGAATGCCGCGTTCGGTGAAAATCAAGAAGACCATAAATGATGATTCATTTAGACTGCCTCGACAAAAGGCAGTTTTTTTGTCTGAAAAAATGTGAAAAAAAAAGAAAGAAAAAGTTTTATGCAAACGATTGCATTCTGAGTTCAGTTGTGTAAAATGAAAGATGAGATTAAATACAGCGCTTTCATAGACAAACGGTTGCACGAACTAGTTGTCTGTCGAAGGTAGCCTTGTAGAGAAAAAGGAGTGGCAGACAGATGAAACGATTGTTTGCAGTCGATGAATGGAAAGTAACAGAAGAAGGTCTTCATCCGAAAGAAAACCGCCTTGCTGAATCGATCACATCGCTCGGAAACGGGCATATGGGGATGCGGGGAAACTTTGAAGAGGATTACTCGAATGATACGCACCAAGGATTCTACGTGGCGGGTGTCTATTACCCGGACAAAACACGTGTCGGTTGGTGGAAGAACGGATATCCTGAGTACTTTGCCAAAGTGTTGAACGCGACAAACGTCATCGGTCTACGCGTCGCGATTAATGAAACACCAGTCGACTTGGCAAAATGGGAAGTAAAAGACTTTACACGCGAGCTCGATATGCAGCGTGGTGTTTTGACACGGACGTTCACGTTGATGAACGGGACAGAAGAGACGAAAGTCGAAGTCGTCCGTTTCTTCTCAATCGTCGACAAAGAAATATTGGCAATCCGCTATAACATTACACCAGTCAACTATAAAGCTAAAATTGAGTTCACCCCATATTTAGACGGTGATGTCGTCAACGAAGACTCAAACTACGACGAGAAGTTCTGGCTTCCGGTCGAAAGTGGTGTCGAAGAGCGCTTTGGCTTCGTGACGACGAAGACGAAAAAACTCGATTGGCATGTCACGGCATCAATGATTGCAGACGTGGAAGGTGCGCGTTGTGAAGTGCTTGAAGCGACAGACTTGTTCGTGGCGAACAAATTCACCGTGCATACGGAAGCTGGCGAAACGGCGACTGCATATAAATACGTATCTGTCGTGACGAACCGTGACCATACGATTGACGAGTTGCAATCTGCAGGGATGACACGTGTCGAAGCAGCGTTTGAAAAAGGTTTTGAGACGCTTCTCGCTGATCAGACAGAAGCATGGCTTGCGCGTTGGGAAGATGCAGATGTCCGCATCGATGGAGACATCGAAGCGCAACAGGGCATCCGGTACAATATCTTCAACATGTATCAAACGTATACAGGTGAAGATTCACGCCTTAACATCGGTCCAAAAGGTTTCACGGGTGAGAAATATGGTGGTGCGACATATTGGGATACAGAAGCATACTGCCTCCACTTCTATTTGGCGACTACAAAACCGGAAGTCTCGTGGAACTTGCTCAAATATCGTCATAACCAATTACCACAGGCGAAAGAGAATTCTGTGAAGAATGTCGGCATGGAAGGTGCCCTTTATCCGATGGTCACGATGAACGGGGAAGAGTGCCACAATGAGTGGGAAATTACACACGAAGAGATTCACCGAAACGGTGCGATTGCCCACGCCATCTTCAACTATACGAACTTCACAGGCGATAAATCGTACCTTGGACAATACGGACTGGAAGTATTGGTCGAGATCTCGCGTTACTGGGCTAGCCGTGTCAACTTTGTGCCGCACAAAGACGTATATATGATTCTAGGCGTCACAGGTCCGAACGAATACGATAACAACGTCAACAACAACTGGTACACGAACCTGATTGCCGCGTGGACACTCGAATACACGCAAGAAGTGTACAACTATTTGAAAGAAGCAGAACCTGCACGCCTCGATGAGCTCGTATCGACACTCGGCATCACGGACGCGGAACTCGCGAAGTGGGCGGACATTCAGGCAAAAATGTACTACCCGAAAGACGACCTCGTTCCAGACGTGTTCATGCAACAGGACGGCTTCATGGATAAAGAACAGATCTTAGTGAAAGACCTCGATCCGAAGCATCTTCCACTCAACCAAAACTGGTCGTGGGACAGAATCCTCCGTTCGAACTTCATCAAACAGGCGGACGTTCTCCAAGGACTCTACACGTTCGGTGACCGTTTCACAGTCGAGCAGAAACGAGCGAACTTTGATTTCTATGAGCCACGTACGGTTCACGAGTCGAGCTTGTCGCCATGTGTCTATTCGATCATTGCGGCAGAAGTCGGATATGAAGATAAAGCGGTCGAATTGTATCAACGTTCGGCACGTCTTGACCTCGATAACTACAACAACGACACAGAAGATGGCTTACACATCACATCGATGGTCGGCTCATGGATGTCAATCGTTCATGGATTTGCAGGAATGCGCATCAAAGAAGATAATCTCTCGTTCAGTCCGATGATTCCAAAAGGTTGGAACGGCTACTCGTTCAACATGCTCTGGCGTGGTCATCATTTGACGGTCACTTCATCACGTGAACAAGTGACGATCAAACAAACGGGCGGGTCAGATGTAACGATTCATGTGTACGGGAATGAGATAACGGTACCTTCTGATGATTCGATTACAATTGAAACAGTGAAAGCGTGATCAATTGCTTTATATGAACAAGTCGACTGAGGTCGGCTTGTTTTTGTGTATCAAACTTATGAGAATTCATGCATATTTGCTGTATGCAGTATGAATAATCTATGTTATCTTGATTCTTAGCTATTTTGAGAAAGGGGAGTTGAAGCTTGACGGAAGCCGTTAAAGAACATACACGAATCGGGGTTGTCTCGATTATCGGAGGATTGTTCGTTGCCTTATCCATGACATTATTTTTAATTCCAGCTGGCGTCTATTCGACGGGATTTACAGGGCTAGCCCAAATCTTGACGACATTGTTAGCGGGCACACCGTTTGAACTAGGGGAAGGGCTCTGGTTCTTTATTCTGAATGCACCACTACTCGTCGTCAGTTATTTTATGCTCGGCCGGAACATGATGATCCATACGCTCGTCAGTGTTGCCTCGGTCACATTGTTCATCCGTATGCTTCCGCAATCGCAGCTTCTCTCGGACGACCCGTTACTAAACGCCGTATTCGGCGGTGTGCTCTTGGCAATTGGATCGGGAATCACGATTCGATATGGTGCCTCAACAGGGGGCTTTGATATCGTCGCTTTGATTTTGGCGAAATTTACAAACAACTCGGTCGGGGTTTATCTCTTCTTAATGAACATGATGATCGCGCTCGCTGCAGGGGCATTGTTCGGATGGCCGACGGCACTCTATACAATCGTGTTCTTGTACGTGACATCAAAAGTCATCGATGAGATTTATACGAACACACAGCGTCAGACGCTGTTTATCGTGACGAATCATCCGGATGAGGTGACAAAGGAACTACATCAACACGTGTTCCGTGGTATCACGCTCATGCCGGCAATCGGCACGTATTCGAAAGTCGAGAAAGCAACGCTCATGATGGTCGCGCAGCGACATGAGGTTCGTGAAATCACACGTATTTGTAAAGATGCCGATCCAACCGTTTGGATCAATATCTTGCCGACAGAGGACGTCGAAGGGACGTTCCGTCGCTAAAAAATTATATGAAGCATAATGAAAGCACCGACTTTGCAGTCGGTGCTTTCATTATGCCTTGAAGCCGAGTTTTTCTTCTAGGAAGAGGGCGATTCCGTCATCCATATTCGAAGCGGTCACTTCGTTGGCCACATTTTTCAGTTGGTCGATGGCATTCCCCATTGCAACACCTGTGCCGACATAGTCGAGCATCTCAAGGTCGTTCTCCTCGTCACCGAATGCGATGATGTGCTTTCGGTCGATATTTAAATGCTTCGAGACTTCCTTTAGTCCGAGTGCTTTCGACGTGTTTTTACTCATCACTTCAATCATATGCTCTGGCATGCGCCATTGCCGATTCAGTACCGCTTCTGCATGAATATCATCGAGTTGTGAACGGACGTGCGCGACGTGATCTTTAGTCGCGTGAATCAGGAGTGACGTCGGTTCATCTTGTAGATGGGTCAACAGGTTGCCGGATGTGACACTGAGCGCACGTTCTGCGTACGGGCTATAAAACTCTTGCGGATCCTTTTGGAAATAAACGTGGTCGGTCACTTCGACGACGATGTTATGTGCTTTCGTATCCGCTACTTCCTCAATGATGTCGTGCGCGGTCTTGAGCGGGATTGGTCGGTGTGTGACCGCATAATTCGCATCTTTCGGGTGGTGCACGAGCGCGCCATTGAAATTGACGAGCGGTGTCGTTAGTCCGAGTTGTTCATAGTACATGAGTGAGTGACGCTTCGGTCGCCCTGTCGCAATCATCACTTCATGTCCAGCTTCACGCGCCGCCTGTAAGGCACGGAGATTTCGTTCACTAATTGTTTTATCATCTCTTAACAACGTACCATCTAAATCAACTGCGATTAAATAACGTGACATTAGTCATCCTCTTTTCTTCACAATGATGTTTCTACGACCGTATCACATTTTTTGATTGGACGGAAAGAATATACAATCGAAGTCGCATATTCTATACGAACAATGCTATACTAATGTCGTATGAATTTTTACGAATCATCTGTGAGATGGAGGGGACGTTCAATGCGTTATTTAGTGACATTGATCTGGGCGATTGTGCTCTCAAATACAGCGGTATTTATCATTTCTGCTGTTGATGGTGTAGAGTACAACGCGATGCTCGCGACAGGATTTGGCGTGGCCATCACATTCTTCGTTGCAATTCTCGATGTCTTAAACCAAGACATGGGAATTAGCGACGTTGCACAAGAGAAGTAAGCCGTCTACAATCAAACTGACTCGTGCATGAGTCAGTCTTTTTTCTTTCATCATTATTAGAGGAGGGCCTAACATATGAAAAATCCTGAAAAACGTGCGAATTTCATGACGTTCGCCATCATCGGAGCGATTATCGTCATCGGAATCGCTTTATTGTTCTTTTTGAACGGTGCTAATGAAGAAGAAGGTGCCAATGCCGTCACGGCAGATGAATTGCAGCAACAGTTAGATAAAGAGGGAGAGGTCGTCGCTTACTTTTGGCAAACTGGCTGTGAATATTGTGAGCAAGTGAAGCCTTATGTCGAACCTCTCATCGAAGAATATGATGCGGTCTCCATCAACTTGGCCGACCATAACGTATGGACAACGTATGGGATTGAAGGTACGCCAACCATCATCCGCTTTGAGGATGGAAAAGAAGTCGGTCGCATTGAGGGTGCCGTTTCTGAACAACAATACGAGACGTTCTTTAAAAATGAGGAGGCTAAAGAGGAATGAAGCGTCGTTTCTACCAAACGTTATTTGAGCTGAACGCCTCGCCTTGGATTGCCACTCGCCTCAAGCGTTTCGCAGAATCAAAGGTGAGTCGTCACTTGATTCCATCGTTTGCAAAAGTATATGACATCGCAGTAGAAGAGGCGGAGCAACCGCTTGCTGCGTATCCATCACTGCATGCGTTCTTTACTCGTCACTTGAAGCCAGGAGCGCGTACGATTGATGAGTCGTCCGACACCCTCGTGTCACCGTGTGACGGGAAGTTATCGGTCATTGAGTTAATTTCGGAAGATAGCCGCTTTGAAGTGAAAGGACAATCGTATACGCTTGCGGAACTTCTCGGTTCACAACAAGAAGCGCGCCGTTACGCTGGCGGAACGGTCGTCGTCCTCTATCTCAGCCCGAGCGATTATCACCGTGTCCACACACCACTTGCCGGCCGCGTGCTCAGCCATTACGAGCTCGGTGACCGTTCGGCACCGGTTAATGAGATCGGATTGACCGAGACGGTGCGACCGCTCTCGCGCAACTACCGTCGTGTGACACGCTTTGACAGCCCGGTCGGAGCGTATGAACATATTATGGTGGGTGCCCTTAACGTGAACACGATTGAATGGACGCTCGAGGGGGACCAAGCCGAAAAAGGGCAAGAAGTCGGATACTTCTCATTCGGTTCGACCGTCGTCCTCTGTTTTGAGAAAGATGCCGTTCAATTAGAACGTGAAAAAATGGGTCCGGTTCGACTCGGTGAAGTCATCGGGACATTCAAAACCAACTAATTTTATAATAATTTTCTTCCGACCGAACGATAGACTAGTCGTTTGGTCGGTTTTCGTTTACCATAGAAGGGATATCAATACTTGTATAAGTAGTTGAATCGTTTAGCTAATTGGAGGAATTTTACGTGTTTAATCGACTTTATCCGAAACAGTTCGTCGCGACTGTGTTTGACATCGACTTACAAGAATTGAAAGACCGTGGGGTACGTGTCATTTTGACGGACCTTGATAATACACTCGTCGCGTGGGATGTCCCGCATGCGCCAGAGCTTTTATTGATGTGGCTTGAAAAAGTAAAATCATACGGTTTCGATGTGATTGTCGTATCAAATAATAATGAGAATCGTGTACGAACGTTTACGGAGCCGCTCGGCCTTCATTATGTCGCTCGTGCTAGAAAGCCTTTGCCATCTGGGTTTAAAGAAGCGCTCTCGAAATATGGTTATTCGCCGAAAGAAGCTATTTTCTTAGGAGATCAGCTGTTTACAGACGTGCTCGGTGCCAATATGGCGGGCATTCATGTCATCCATGTGCAACCGGTCGTCAAAACAGACGGGCTCGTCACGAAATTCAACCGGATGCTTGAGAAGGTGGTCTTCGCGCACATGAAGCGTCGTGGGAAGTACGTATTGATCACGAAAAAAGTGGAAGAGCTTGCCGTTGATGCACAGCGTGCAAAAGTTGCTGTCGCTGAAAAAATCGGTGAGGCGATGCATCCACGTTCCGAAGATTCACATAAAAAAGATGAATAAGACCTCGAACGCACAGAAAGAAGGAGGCTGCCGATGTACGGCGACCAAGGCGTCGGAATTAACGCTTCAGGAGTAGCAGCGAGGTGCTACGGTGAATGAAGAAGGGGAAACCTAAACGGCAGTAAGTACAACTATGGAAGAAACTAAACGATATTGCGCTGGGTGCGGCGTAGCCATTCAAACGGAAGACCCGAACGGAGTCGGCTATGCACCGAAATCGGCACTTGACCGTGAGATTGTCATTTGCCAACGTTGCTTCAAATTGAAGCACTACAACCAAGTTCAAGACGTGGATTTATCAGATGATGATTTCTTACGTATCTTGAACGGCATCAGTTCAAAAGAAGCGCTCGTCATCAAAATTGTCGATATTTTTGACTTCAATGGCAGCTGGCTGCCGGGTCTACAACGTTCTGTCGGTTCGAACCCCGTACTGTTAGTCGGGAACAAGGTCGACTTGTTACCGAAGTCGGTCAACCCGAACCGGATGGCGAACTGGATGAAGGCAGAGGCAAAAGAGCTCGGATTGAACCCGATCGACGTTCATTTGATCAGTGCGAAAAAAGGGCACGGTATCGATGAGCTTGCTGAGAAAATTGAATATTACCGGAAAGGCAAAGACGTCTTCGTCGTCGGTTGTACAAATGTCGGAAAGTCGACACTCATCAACCAGGTGATCAAACGTTTCGGTGAAGAGGATGAAGCCATCATCACCGTCAGTCATTTCCCGGGTACGACGCTTGACTTGATCGACATCCCGCTCGATGATGATGCGAACCTGTACGATACACCAGGGATCATCAACCGTCATCAAATGGCACACTATGTCGACGCAAAAGATTTGAAGACGATCACGCCGAAGAAAGAAATCAAGCCGCACGTGTTCCAATTGAACCCGCAACAGACGCTTTACTTTGGCGGTTTGGCACGCTTGGATTACTTGGAAGGCAATAAACGGTCGTTCGTCATCTATATGTCGAACGAGTTGAAAGCACACCGTACGAAACTCGAACGCGCGGATGAGCTCTATGACCAACATATTGGTAAAATGCTCAACCCACCGAACGAGAAGACACTTGAAATGTTACCACCACTCGTCCGTCACGAATTCAGCTTACGAGATGGTGTGAAGACTGATATCGTGTTCAGCGGTCTCGGATGGGTCTCGATTCACGGTAAAGGCGGCCGTATTGCAGCGTGGGCTCCAAAAGGCGTCGCTGTCACACTCCGCGAGGCGCTCGTATGAATCTGGCCGTCATCGGTCACCCGATTGCTCATTCGCTCTCTCCAAAGCTGCACGAGCAGTGGTTGAGGGCGTCTGGGCTTTTCGGGCGTTATGAGGCGATTGACGCCGCACCGGACGAACTTTCTACCTTGATTGAAGCGATGCGAGACGGGGGATGGGACGGATTCAATGTGACGATTCCATACAAGGAAGCGGTCATTCGTCATCTTGACGAGCTCGATGATGCGGCAAAGTTAGCAGGTGCCGTCAATACGGTTTATAAACGAGACGGGCAACTCATCGGGACGAACACGGACGGTGCCGGTCTCGTCCGAGCGCTGATGCCATTCACAGACTTTACAGGACGTGTTCTCATCGTCGGTGCAGGAGGCGCCGCCCGCGGGATCGTACAAGCTCTCCCGACGCGCAACGTGACGATTGTCAATCGGACAGTCGAACGGGCAAAAGTGCTCGCCGACACGTTCGGAGTCGCGTACACGACGTTCGATGAGGTCGACATTTCTCGATATGATGTCGTCATTCAAACGACATCGGTCGGGATGGACAATCAATCCACACCACTTTCATTAGAAGGATTACGACAAAACACCGTCGTTTGTGATATCATATATCGTCCACTCATCACACCGATGATTCGAGAAGCGGAACATCGCGGGGCAGTCGTTGTGACAGGTGTGGGTATGTTCGTTGGGCAAGGCGCGCTCTCGTTCGAGAAATGGACGGGCGTGAAACCGGACGAAACCATCGGAAAGAAGTTAATCGAAAGATTATTGGAGGAATAATATACTATGCTATCAGGTAAACAAAAACGTTTTTTACGTGCAGAAGCGCACCATCTCTCACCGATTTATCAAGTCGGGAAAAATGGTGTAAGTGAAGCGATGTGTAAAGATATCTCGGACGCACTTGAGAAACGTGAGTTAATCAAAGTCCAAGTACTTCAAAATTGCATGGACACGCCGAAAGACGTGGCTGGCGAATTGTCAGAAGGTACAAAGGCTGAAGTCGTACAAGTCATTGGAAAAGTCATCGTCTTATATAAAGAGGCGACAGAGAAAGAAAATCGCCAAATCAAACTCCCATGAGCCGGATTGGTTTGATGGGGGGCACGTTCGACCCGCCGCATCTCGGTCATCTGTTAATCGCCGAACAAGCTCGCGAACAGCTTGTACTCGACGAAGTCTGGTTTTTGCCGGCTGCGATTCCACCACACAAAGTCGGGTTCAGCTCGGCTGACGACCGAATCGAGATGACCCGTCGTGCCATTCAAAATCAGTCAGACTTCAAGTTGAACCTGATTGAATTTGAACGGAGTGAGCCATCCTATACGGTGGAAACGATGAAGCGGTTGATTGAACAACATCCAGACGATACGTTCTATTTTTTAATTGGAGCGGATTCGCTTGTCTCGCTCGAATCGTGGCACGACTACGAAACGCTCATCCGTCTCGTCGCGTTCGGAGCGGTCGCTCGCCCTGGCACGCGCTATTTGATTCCAGAGAAGGCGGACGTACGCACGATTGACATGCCACAGCTTGAAATCTCGTCGACGGATATCCGTGAACGGGCGAAACGAGGCAAGTCCATCAAATATCTTGTCCCGACGTTAGTCGAGACGTATGTGAAGGAGCATAAGTTGTATGACGTTTGAAGAAGCACACGAGTTGATTAAACAGACGCTGCCAGAAAAACGCTATATCCATACGCTCGGAGTGGTCGAGACAGCGGAGCGCTTAGCGAATCAATATGGCGAAAATATTGAACAAGCGCGTCTTGCTGCGATGCTTCATGATTATGCGAAATACTTCGACACGGAAAAGATGCGCCAAGTCGTCATCGATGAGGGGCTTGATCCGAATCTCCTTCAATACGGGGACGAGTTATTGCATGCGCCGGTGGGAGCAGTGTTGCTGGCTCGACAGTATGACTTGGACCCGCATGTACTTTCTGCGATCCGGAACCATACAACAGGTGAACCCGGAATGTCTCGTCTCGACCAAATCCTGTTCGTGGCCGACGCCATCGAACCGAATCGGAACTATCCAGGTGTCGATCGCCTGCGGACAGAAGCGGAGCAGTCGCTCGAAGCGGCCGTTGTCGCGACACTGCGTCAAACGATTGAATTTTTATTAAAGAAGTCAGTGCGCATTTTTCCACTGACGATTGATACGTATAATGATTTTGTGAATACACCTTAGGAGGGTCTTTATGACTGCAAGAGAAGAATTAGAATTGATTGTAAAAGCGGCTGACGATAAACGTGCCGAAGAAATCGTCGTACTCGACATGGAAGGCATTTCACCGATTGCGGACTACTTCGTCATCTGTCACGGAAACTCGGAGAAACAAGTCGAAGCGATTGCGCGTGAAATTAAAGACATCGCTGGCGAAAACGACTTACCGCTCCACAAGTTCGAAGGAATGGATACGGCACGTTGGGTCCTTGCTGACCTCGAGAACGTCGTCGTTCACATCTTCCATCGTGACGACCGTGATTACTACAACCTAGAGAAATTGTGGGCTGACGCGCCGCACGTCGAAGTGGAAGTCGGCTAATGGCATACGAAGGATTCGCCTATGTATACGACGAGTTGATGAAAGACGCGCCGTATGATGAGTGGGTCGCTTTCGTGCGTCGTCACGTCCAAGATGGCGCGACACTCGCGGATGTCGGATGCGGGACCGGGTCGGCCACGATTCGCCTCGCTGAACATTACGATGTCATGGGAATTGACTTATCGGAGTCGATGCTCGAAGTCGCACAAGAAAAGGCACTTGAAGCAGAAATCGAGTTGCCGCTTTGGGAACAGGATATGCGCGAGTTGGAACTGCCGAAGCCGGTCGATGCGGTGACGATTCTCTGCGACTCGCTCTGCTATCTTCAGGATGAGGCGGATGTAATCGATACGTTCGAATCCGTCTACAACCAACTCAAGCCAAATGGGCTGTTCATCTTTGATGTGCATGCCCCGAATAAGATGCAGACGCTCTTCAACCAAAAGACGTACGCGTCAAACGGGGAAGACTGCTCGTATATTTGGTTTGCCGACCCGGGAGAAGCACCGCTCTCGGTCGTTCATGATTTGACGTTCTTCGTCGCGCTTGAAGACGGGACGTACGAACGGGTCGAGGAGACGCATGAGCAACGGACATATGAACCAGGGCAGTACATGCAATGGTTGATTGGTGCCGGGTTCCACGTCAAATCAGTTACATCTGATTTCACTGAACATGCACCAGGAACTGATGCTGAACGTATTTTCTTCGTTGCACAGAAATAAGTAAATCCCCGATTCTTCAAGAATCAGGGATTTTTTCGTATCACGCACATCCATTGTCTTCCTCATCCGATACCCGCCGAAGGGAAATAGGAATCTGACGGAATCACGAAGTTTTGTTCGTTATATCCATCACAGGGAGAATAGAATTTTGGACCCGCCGATCCATCTTCCACCTACGCTCGGCTGTGCCCCGAGACGCTTGGAGGTGGGAGAATTCGCGCTAAATTCAGTTAAATGAGCAGCTTGCGAATCAACAAATGTGTGTATAGGTTGAAGTCCATCGTGAGTTGGGAATAAACCATATAGAGAACATTATTGACGAAAGAAGGCGAAAGATTATGAAGCTCACGAAAGGGCGTATCCTTGAGTTTGGGTTCGTCTTGTTCATGGCGGTCATACTCGTGACAGCGATCATTGAAGAATCCTGGTTCGATGCGAGTGTGGCGGGAGCCGGGATCATCTCTGGTCTCATCCCGTTTTTCATTGAAAAGACGTTCAAAACAGAACTTGATGGCAAGATGAAAGTGGCGTATATCTTATTCTTGTTCGCGTCACAATATTTAGGGTCCATCGTCGGATTGTATGGGAACGGCTGGTGGGACACATTCCTTCATCTCTTGAGTGGCATCTTTCTCGCATTTTTAGGATTCGACTTTTTCTCCCGGCTCGATGACGATCTTCGTACGGAAATTCCGAAACGGTTTCTATTCGTGTATATCGTCGTCTTTTCAATGGCCGGGGCGGCGCTTTGGGAAATGTATGAATTCACATCCGATGTCTTCTTGAACACGACGATGCAGGGGAACGGAAACGATGATACGATGTTCGACATCATTGCCGGATCAATCGGGGGAGTGCTTGCTGCTTTCTTCGTCGTGTCGCTTCATCAACGTGAAAAAGCCAAGAAAAAACGAAGCATGAAAAAAAGTTCGTGATGCACGATCTTTTTTATTTGTAATCATTATAATATTTTATTAATATCAATATTGTAATGATTATAAATAACGGGAGGCAATCAAATGGATCAACATCGTCAACTAACTACTAATCAAGGCGTACCAATCGGGGATAACGCCAACTCCATCACTGCGGGTCGTCGGGGCCCAACGCTTCTCGAAGACTATCAATTAATTGAGAAATTAGCGCATTTCGACCGTGAACGTGTACCAGAACGTGTCGTTCATGCGAGAGGGGCAGGAGCACATGGTGTCTTCACCGTAAAAAATAGTATGAAACGCTATACGAAAGCGGCATTCTTGCAAGAAGAGGGGCAAGAGACGCCTATCTTTGCGCGTTTCTCGACCGTCATCCACGGCTTAGGTTCACCGGAAACGCTTCGTGACCCGCGTGGTTTCTCTGTCAAGTTTTACACAGAAGAAGGAAACTATGACTTCGTCGGAAACAACTTGCCGGTCTTCTTTATCCGTGATGCGATTAAATTCCCAGACGTGATTCACTCACTCAAACCGGACCCGCAAACGAACCTTCAAGACCCGGACCGCTTCTTCGACTTCATGTCACTCACACCAGAATCGACGAGTATGCTTCTTCATTTGTTCAGTGATGAGGGTATCCCGGCATCGTATCGTCATATGCGCGGGTCATCCGTCCACTCTTTCAAATGGGTGAATGAATTTGGAAACACGGTGTACATAAAGTTGCGCTGGGTACCGAAGCAAGGGATTCAAAACTTATCGATGGAAGAAGCTTCGAAAATTCAAGCAGAAGACTTCAACCATGCGACACGTGACTTGTTCAACGCGATTGAAAACGGGGACTATCCGGAATGGGATTTATATGTACAAATTTTAGACCCGGCGGACATGGATAACTTCGACTTCGATCCGCTAGATGCGACGAAAGATTGGTTCGAGGACGTCATCCCGTATCAATTGGTCGGAACGATGACACTCAACAAAAACGTCGACAACTACTTCGCCGAGACCGAGTCTGTTGGTTTCAACCCGGGGGTCCTCGTCCCAGGGATTCAGCCATCAGAAGACAAGATGCTTCAAGGACGACTCTTCTCGTACTCAGACACGCAACGTCACCGTATCGGACCGAACTATCTTCAGCTTCCAATCAACTGTCCATTCGCTCAAGTCGCAAACAACCAGCGTGACGGAGCGATGCCATTCAAGCAACAGACGAGCCCGGTCAACTACGAGCCGAACCGCTATGAAGACGCACCGAAGCCGAATGCGGATTACATCGAGACGCCACAGCCAATCACAGGTGTGACGGGACGTCAGAAGATTGAGAAGACGAACGACTTCGGCCAGGCCGGAGAAGTGTATCGCCGTTATTCTCAAGAAGAGAAGGACGCACTCATCCGTAACCTCGTCGCCCACATCAAAGAAGTTCGTCATGAGAAGACGACTCTTCTCCTAATCTGTAACTTCTATCGTGCGGACCGTGAGCTCGGAGAGCGTCTCTCGAACGAGTTGAACGTTGATCTCGCACCATTCTTGAATCAGATGTCGAACTAACAAGTTAGCCGCGGTCATGTACCGCGGTTTTTTTGTATGCAAAAAGACGTCTCTCCATTAGAGAAACGTCTCGTGAAACGCTGTTATTCACCGACCATCCCATCACCGTCTCGGTCGTCCATATATTGATACAACCAATGGTCACGCGTGATCGGCATCTCAAATCCGGCATTCTTTGCTTCTTTGATTGTCACTTGCCCGTTCCCGTCAAGGTCGATATCAGATAATTCTCGCTCCTCGACCGGCTCCGTCGTCACGTCAGGCGGTGAGTCGTCCGTCAAATCCAGCGATTCGTTTACTTCTTCAGGGTCCGCGTTACCATACGTATCGGTGACCGTGTTGCCTCGTACGGTATACGTGTATTGGTAGCGGGAAGGAATCTGTGTTGTCGTGTTCGGATAGGTGATGATGGCCTCGAAGTCTTTCGCCCCACCAGCTTTTCGGATGACATCTTCCATGAACGCCTGATCACCGTAGCGGTTGAGTGCGCTGTTTTGTGGTGTGATGTTATAGGCGTTCGAGACACCGCCGAGCGAATCGGCGATGATATGGCCTTCATCGAGGTTCGGGTCTTCAACACCCGGAACTTTTGCCTCGTCTGAATAGTAACGTCCTGAAGAATTGACGTCTTCGGTCTCATCGTCCTGAAGAGTGATCTCATCGGCAATCACGCGAACCAATTGACCATGTTCGTTCGTGAACGCCCAATACTCACGGTCGCCAAAACCGATATCGACGACGACATTCGCTTCACGACTACCGGATTGATCGCCGCCATCAACCTCGATCAACGTATAGCCTTCGAACAAATCTTCTTCCTGTTCAGGTGAAAGCGTCTCGGTTGTCTGTTCCTCTTGTGTCGTACTCTCTTCGGTCGACGTCGAGACGCTCATATCGGCATCCGTACATCCAGAGAGGAATAGAGCACCAAGAAGGTATGGAATGTAAAATGGCATTCTTTTCATATATATCGCTCCTTATTCGAAGTTACATGATTGTATTTACTATATAGCTTTTAATGATAGCATAAGAAAGCAAAATTCGGACATCATCCATTCAAAATGTGCCCAACGGATTCCTCTTATTTGTGGATTCACAAACCTTGTGCCAAGATTGAAAAAAAGGGGGAAGAACGTATGAACGAAGTGATTGAGACATTATTGAACCACCGTTCCGTCCGCGATTTTACGGACGAGAAATTGACAGATGAACAAATTCAGACAGTCGTCGAGAGCGCACAACGCGCATCAACGTCTAGCTTTATCCAGGCCTACTCCATCATCGGGGTGACCGATGAAGCGAAAAAGAAACGACTTGCCGAGATAGCGGGTGATCAGTCCTATGTGGTCGAGAATGGTCATTTCTTCGTCTTTTGTGCAGATTTGCATCGTCATGAAATGATTGGTGAGCTACAAGAGGCTGAGCTTTCTGCGACGCTTGAGACTGATGAGAAGTTGCTTGTCGCTGTGATCGACGCGGCGCTTGCCTCACAAAATGCGGCGGTGGCAGCGGAGTCGATGGGACTCGGGATCTGTTATATCGGCGGAATTCGGAACGACCTGTTTGCTGTGAAAGAAGTGCTCGAATTGCCAGAACGGGTCATTCCGCTCTTCGGGATGGCAGTCGGTGTACCGGCTACAGTCGAGGATCAAAAACCACGTCTACCGTTCCACCATGTCTACCATGAGAACAAATACGAGGCGAATCCAGAACGGATCAAACAGTCACTTTCTGATTACGATGCGTTGATCCACGATTATTATATGGTCCGGGGCTCTAACCCGCGTAAAGATACGTGGACCGGACAGATGGGGCGCATGTTGTCGAAATCGACACGTCTTGACGTCAAAGACTTCTTGAAAGCACAAGGCTATTTGAAGCAATAAGATAAACCGCCGACAAGTCTCTGTCGGCGGTTTTGTCATGTTCACTATAATTGAGCATCGAGCCAGTCATGATCGATGGCGCCGAATTGCTTCGCAATGATTACTCCAGATTCATCAAGCACATACGTCGTCGGCATCGCTTGAATTCGGTACGCATCACCGACTTGGCCGTCACGGTCATAGACGACGGTAAAAGCGTCTTCGTACGGTTCGACAAACGAGACGGCATTGCTTGGATCGCGTTCGCTCGTCGTCGTGTTAACAGCAACGATGATCACATCTTCACGCTCTTTGGCGAACGCGGCCATATCTGGCATCTCTGCGCGACACGGAGGGCACCAAGACGCCCAAAAGTTGACGACGACGAGCTTACCGCGTAACGATTCTAAGTCGAATGCGCTCCCGTCGGTTCGTTTTAATTCGAACGAAGGTGGGATTTGCCCGATATTCAAACCGGTCGATGCCGTCTCGGTGGTGACGGTTTGCGACGCGCGTTCCGGTAGAGTAGCATTTACCACCGCTAGCACGACAAGAACACCGATACTGAATTGTACGGCTTTTCTTGAAGGGCGAGCGAGAAAGACGGTCAGTCCAAACAGGACGAGGGTGATGACGATCATCCACCATTGAATCTGTCCGACTGCGTATGATTCAAACAGCCAGATACTAGATGCACCAAGGACGGTCCAAAGGATGTTCCCGCGTGTCGGCTCATGCATCCATCGCCACGTCGTTACGAGTAGCAGAAGGATGAGGACGGCGCTCCATAGATGAATCGGCTGGTCGGAAAGGTTCAAAATCGTCCCGTATATCGGAGCCGCGAGCGTCATCCCGAGCCAGATGAGGACCCCACTTAGCACCCAATATCCTAAAAGGTCTCGATCGAGTCGATAGACGAGCCAAAGTACGATTCCGCTTGCAATCAGTTGAGCCCAAATACCTCCAGTCGCATAGAGAGCGATTGAGATATCACGTGTCGTCAAGAGACCGATGACAATCGCACTTCCTTTCCAAGCGAGAAAACCATAGAACCATGTACCGATGACGGCTTCACGTTGTTTACTTGTCAACCCAAGGAAGCGGAAGATGCCATAAAGGACAACAAGACTCAGTAAGAAGATGAGTAAATCTAAACGAATGTTGAGTGGACCGATAGCGACCACGTCTTTCCCTCCTAAACAAAAGGCACCCCTCTCGAAGCGGGCGCCATATTCATAGTCAGTATAGCATTACTTGATTTGTTGAGCGTTCAAGACAGTCTTCATCGCACCGTAGCCACCAAGGACGTTGTTGATGTTTTTGTAGCCGAGCGATTGAAGGACACTTGCCGCCATGCGTGAGCGGACGCCTGAAGCACAATGAACCGCAATCGTTTGGTCTGTCGGAAGACCTTCATGGTCACGTGCGAGTTTTCCGAGCAAGATGCGCTCTGCCTTTTCGTAATGGCTTGCGTTCCATTCTGTCGCGTTTCGAACGTCGAGAACGAAGACGTCTCCTTTTTCAGCAGCTTCAATCGCTTGTTCTGCCGTCACGTCCGTATACGTTTCCGTCAAGAGCGATGCTTCGAGTTCTTCGACTGGAACGATGAAACGAAGACGGTCAAGGCCAATCGATTGAAGGTCCGTTTGCACTTGATCGATGTCCTCAGCACTTGCGATGAGTGTGATATCTTTGTCGAAGTTGACGAGCCACCCCGCCCACGAGACGAACTTGTTGTTGTACGGGATGTTAATCGTCCCTGGTACGTGTCCGTTCGCGAAGTCCTCACCTTTACGCGTGTCGACGACTTGCGTCTCTTCGACGAGTGTATCGAGACGATTCGATTCGACGACTTCAGGCCGAGTAATTTCAGTCGTGATTTGGATGCCTTCCTTGTTCACTTTTTTCATCATCGCGAAGTAGTTCGGTGGTTCGGGTTGATCGGTTGTCAACTCTTTGATGAAGGCATCTTTGTCCGTCATCTGTAGCGCCCAGTTCGTCGCTTTCTCGTAACCGACCGTTGACGTAGGAACCGCACCGAGCGCTTTCCCGCAAGCGCTACCTGCGCCGTGTCCAGGCCATACTTGAACGAAGTCTGGTAGAGCTACGAATTTTTTGAGCGAATCAAACATTTGTTCTGCGCCGATTGCCGTCGTTCCTTTTACACCTGCTGCTTCTTCGAGAAGGTCAGGGCGACCGATATCGCCGACAAAGACGAAGTCCCCTGTGAAGATTCCCATCGGTTGTGTTTGATTGCGGTCATACAATAAGAACGAGATATGCTCTGGTGTATGGCCAGGTGTGTGCATGACTTCGAGTGTCACGTTTCCGATTTTGAACGTCTCACCGTCTTTGACGAGTTGTGAATCGATGTCTTTCGCGAACGCATACTTCCATGAAGCATCTCCTTCATCAGATAGATATGCTTTTGAGCCTGTGCGTTTCGCGAGTTCGAGTGAACCGGACACAAAGTCTGCATGGATGTGAGTCTCTGCCGTTGCAACAATGTTCATGCCTTCTTTTTTAGCTTCCTGAAGGTATGGTTCGATGTTGCGGGCCGGGTCGATGACAATCGCTTCTCCCGTCATTTGGCAACCGACCATATATGAAGCTTGTGCTAATTTTTCATCATAAAAATAACGTAATAACATGTGAATTTCCCCCTATGACCTAAAGTAATGGTTTATTCGACTTCGCCTTGCCAGCTCATCATCCCGCCATCGACGTTCGTGACATCGAACCCGAGTGAGTCGAGATAAGCAGATGCATTCATGCTGCGTCCGCCAGCTGCGCAAATAACGTGAATCGGTTTAGAGCGATTGAGCTCATCGACTTTTGCCCCGAATTCAGAAAGTGGTACGTTTTTCGCTTGTTTGATGTGACCTCCAGCATATTCATCTGTCTCGCGCACATCGATTAAGTTGAGTGAATCGTCTGCTTGAAGTAACGCTTCTAATTCAGTAGTCGTAATCGTCTTCATAAGTCATTGATCTCCTTTTCATTTCCTAGTGATTTGGCAACGAGAATGTTTCGTTGGCTTTAATATACCCCCTAAGGTATAATGAGCGCAAGTGAAAAGAATTGGAGGAGAAAAGATGAAGAAAATTTCCTTATTTGTTGGAATTGTGGCTTTAATGGGTATTTTTATCTTTGTAATCACATCTGAAAAGGATGGTATTGTGAAGATTGATACAAAAACTCTACAAAACAAATTGGAAAACGAGGAAATAACACTCCTTGACGTACGTGAAGTGTCTGAATACGAGGGGGGGCATATTGCAGAAGCGGTGAATGCACCACTTTCTTCATTAGATGCTGCCCAATTATCGTACCCGAAAGACGAACCGATTTACGTTATTTGTCGGAGTGGTAACCGAAGTGCCCAAGCTGCCACACAGTTACAAGACGCCGGCTATACAGAAATTTATGACGTTTCAGGCGGTATGATTTCTTGGGAAGCGAATGAATAATCAGAGAATAATAAACTAAATGGAGGAGTCTATATGGAGTTCGGTTTTATCATTACAATTTTTTTAATAGGATTTATCGGATCATTTATTTCTGGAATGGTCGGAATTGGAGGATCCATCATCAAATATCCGATGTTGTTGTACATTCCACCACTTTTAGGATTTGCTGCATTCAGCGCACACGAAGTTTCAGGAATCAGTGCGATTCAAGTATTCTTTGCAACTATCGGTGGGATTTACGCTTATCGTAAAGGTGGATACTTAAACAAGCAATTGATTCTCTACATGGGTGTAGCAGTATTGATTGGTAGCTTTATTGGAGGGTATGGATCGACGATTCTTTCGGAGACGATGATCAATGTTGTTTACGCTGTACTCGCCACGATTGCAACGATTATGATGTTCTTGCCGAAACCGCAAGTGGATGATATGCCACTCGACCAAGTGCAGTTCAACAAAGTGATTGCGGCAAGTTCAGCGTTCGTCGTAGGAATCGCGGCTGGTATCGTCGGGGCGGCGGGTGCATTCATTCTCATGCCGATTATGCTCGTCGTCTTACGCATCCCGACAAAGATGGCGATTGCCAGTTCACTTGCCATCACGTTCATCTCGTCAATCGGTTCGACATTCGGAAAAATCATTACCGACCAAATCGTCTGGGAACCGGCTATCATCATGATCATCGCGAGTTTGATTGCTGCACCAATCGGAGCAAACGTCGGCAAAAACATGAATACGAAAGCACTTCAATGGATTTTGGCGCTACTTATTTTAGCGAGCACCATCAAAATTTGGAGCGACTTGATCGCATAAAAAAATCACGATGCCTAGCGTGTAGGCATCGTGATTTTTTCGATTATTTCGTAATGAAATAGTAAAGCAGACCGAGTCCGATGAACGAGACGGGGAGCAAGATGATGTAGAGCCAAGAAACCATCGATAAGCTTTTCTTTTGGCTGTACGTGGAACGGTCTTTCCCGAGCCCGACCATGATGGTGAAAATGAGCGCAATCAAACAGACGAGCAATGCTAAACCGATCGTGAGAGCCATATTGTCACATCCTTTTTTCAACCTATTACCTTCATCATATCGTATGCTTGCTAGAGACGTCTTCCAGAATATTGAGTTTATGTGACAAAAGGGAAAGAGAATCGTCACACATGCAGATTCAGACAACAAAAATCTCTATCGATTCGAACGTGTCGAATCAATAGAGATTATTTGTTTATTCCGCGAACGTTTTGCTACGGAACATAAACGCCGTGATGAGGTAAAATGCGACGATATGAAGGGCGACGTAGAAGATTGAGAAGCCGATCGTAGCATCCATTGCTTTCATGAATTCAGGATTCACGTCATAAATGGAGAGGTCCGTATGCAAGAAGACGACCCATTTCGCAAGCTCAGGTTTCCAAGCGACGAGAAGACCACCGATGATACTAGACGCGAAATTCGCGAGCACCGTGAAACCGATGACGACACCGACCGACTTGAAGACGACCGAGAACATGAGTGTCAAGAAGATGATGAAGATTGGTCCGCTCACACTGATGAGGATTGGACGAACGACGTCCCATGTGACAGAACCGTCTAGCGTGAGGGAGAACCCGAACGCGACGACTAAGATGAAGACGAATTGTAACAACATGACGAGGACGGCCATGACGAGTTTAGATAACAAGATACGGTCACGAGAATAAGGACTCATCAGGAGATGCTTCAGCGTATCGAACTTCAGTTCGTTCCCGACCATCTCAGCCGTGAAGACGATTGTAAAAATACTCAGGAAGGCGATAGCGCCCATTGTTGAAAATTCAAAGAACGATGCCGCTTCCGGTGTACCGTCTCCGCTTGCCAATACGGCGTATACGATGAGGATAATCGCCGTGTATACACCTAGGGCGACATATGGTTTAATCGTACGACGCCATTTCATCCATTCATTGCTGAGTAATGAACGCATTGTTCGTACCTCCTTCTTTTTTCGTCAATTTCAAGAATTGTTCTTCGAGCGACTCGTGCTTCATACCGATTTGATAGACGGCGATGTCTCGCTCGATTAATTGTTTCAATAAGATTGGGATATCCGTCTCCTGTCGCGGTACGATGAACGACTCCGCAGACTGCTGGACGATTTTCACGTCATCAAAAGCGAGTGCAGCGACGTCGAGTGCATCGTTCATTTGTTCTTTGGCAACTTTACAAAGGATGACACTCTCGGCTTTCGTTTGTCCATCTTCTACCGATTTGATTTGCCCTTGGTCAATAATGGCGAAGCGGTCCGTAATCAATTCCATCTCACTCAACAAATGACTTGAGATGAGGATGGCGATCCCGCGATGGTCAGCGAGGTGGCGTAAGTAATTCCGAAGGTCGGCGATTCCAGCTGGGTCGAGACCGTTCGTCGGCTCATCTAAAATGAGAACTTTTGGATTATGCAACAAAGCACGGGCAATCCCGAGACGTTGCTTCATCCCGAGCGAGTACTGTTTCACTTTCATCTCGAGTTTTCCGTCGAGACCGACGAGTGCGCCGAGCGCGTTCAAGTCGACTTTTTTCAAATTCGGGATCAAGTTCATGGCATGAATCAAGTTTTCTCGTCCTGTCATGTACGGGTAAAACGCCGGATTCTCGACGATGGCACCGATTCGGCTCAGCGCCTCTTGGCGACTGTTCGCGACGTCATATCCGTCGACGGTTACGGTCCCGTGAGTGGCCGGCATGAGACCTGTGATAATACGTATCGTTGTTGTCTTCCCCGCGCCGTTTGGGCCTAGAAAACCAAAAATCTCACCTGGAACGACATCAAAACTGACATTCGTCAAAACCGTCGCTTTTCCCATTTTCTTGTGAACATTCTGTACGGATAACATGTTGTCACCTAGCTTTCTTTTAAATGTGTTAGTGTGCTTCCTACATCCCCTTCTACGGGCTTGTTTGAAATAAGGTTTCATCTTTTTTTGAAATTTTTGAAACAAATGCTTGTGACACAATTTATCGATAAGCAAAACTTATTGAAATAGTATGGACGAATTGTGAATTTGTAAGGGTCTTTCCGCCATGAAAGGTGTAGTATGAAGTTGAGCGTAAGAGGCAAGATTTTGTTTTGTTCACTAGGGTAAGAGATAAGTGAACGGCTTCGGGCTACATGTTAAAATGAAAGCGTTCACAGATAGAACGTTTAGGAATGGATAAGGGGGATTTATTCAATGGGAGAGTCGTCGAATGTCCACGAGAAATCGCAAGCATTTTATGGTCCTAACTTAGGCTACATCATTGAACTGTACGAGCAATATTTGGAAGACCCATCAACGGTCGATGAGGAGACTCGTCGTTACTTCGATGAGAATGGGGCGCCAGTAGCATCACCGGCAGAAGCATCGGTCTCGGGTCCATCGTTTGATTTGGAGAAGGTCGTCTCTGCGACACGTCTTGTCAATGATATCCGTGCTTTCGGTCACAAAGCGGCCGATATTTATCCACTGAAAGATCATCCACGAGAGCAGGAATTGTTCGAACTGTCACGTTACGATTTGACAGAAGAAGATTTGTTGCGAATTCCAGCACGCCTTTTATCAGACGATGCACCGAAACCAGATGCGAGTGCTCTCGAGTTATTCCGTCACTTACTTGACGTCTACACAGGGACGGTCGCCATCGAACTTCGTCACTTAGACGATATGGAAGAGAAGAAGTGGATTCGCCGCCAAGTCGAACAAGGCGCGTTGATGCAAAAATTCTCAAAAGAAGAAAAAATAGAATTATTCACACGTCTTGCTGAGACAGAACTGTTTGAGTCATTCCTTCATAAAACATATGTCGGACAAAAACGTTTCTCCATCGAAGGATTGGATGCGATGGTGCCATTACTCGATGCCATGGTCGGAGGACTCATCTCGAGCGGTTCTGAACATATCAATATCGGAATGGCCCACCGTGGACGTTTGAATGTACTCGCCCACGTACTCGGTAAACCGTATGAGATGATTTTTGCGGAGTTCCAGCACGCACCGAACAAAGAATTGATTCCGTCTGAAGGGTCGATCGGCATCAACTTCGGGTGGACGGGAGACGTGAAGTATCACCTCGGTCTTGACCGTAAAGTGGTTGAACAACAAAAAGAAGTTCGACTCAACTTAGCGAACAACCCGAGTCACCTTGAATTTGTCGGCTCCGTTGTTGAAGGCTACACACGTGCCGCGCAAGATAATCGGTCCGAAAAAGGATCGGCTGTTCAGCACGATGATTTGGCGGCTTCGATTTTGATTCATGGAGATGCGGCCTTCCCAGGACAAGGAATTGTCGCTGAGACGCTCAACATGACGAACTTGACGGGTTACCGTACAGGTGGGACGGTTCATGTCATCGCCAACAACACAATCGGTTTCACGACGGACCCGAACGATTCACGTTCGACGCGTTACGCGAGTGATATCGCCAAAGGATATGAAATCCCGGTCTTACACGTGAATGCGGATGACCCGGAAGCGTGTGTCGCCGTCGCGAAGTTGATCAGTGAGTATCGTGCCAAATTCCATAAAGATATCTTAGTCGATTTAATCGGATATCGTCGTTACGGTCACAACGAAATGGACGAACCGATGAACACGAACCCTGTTCTTTATAAAGCGATCAAGGGACATCAATCTGTCCGTCACGTCTATGCTGCACAGCTTGAAGCAGAAGGCGTTATGACGAAAGAAGAGAAAGCGCAAGTTGAACAAAACATCGAAGAGGCGCTCAAAGCAGCCCGCGATCTTGTTCCTCCTGAAGAAGTGGACGCGGACATCGTCTTGCCGGAAGCTGTCCATAAAGGATTCCCGAAAGTCGACACGACTGTAGAGCACGATCTGCTCACTCAATTGAACGAAGAGTTGCTTGACTGGCCAGAAGGGTTTGGTGTCTTCCATAAGCTTCAAAAAGTACTCGACCGTCGCCGCGAGGCCTTCGACGAAGGTGGAAAAATCGACTGGGGTCACGCGGAAACGCTCGCCTTCGCTTCGATTCTTTCAGATGGTACGCCCGTACGCTTGAGCGGTCAAGATTCGGAACGTGGAACGTTCGCACAACGAAACATCATGTTGAACGATGTCGAATCAGGGAAGAAGTTCTCGCCACTCCATCAATTGTCGACAGCGAAAGCGTCGTTCTCGGTCTATAACAGCCCACTTTCAGAAGGATCGGTGCTCGGTTTTGAATATGGCTATAACGTATTTGCACAAGACACGCTCGTACTGTGGGAAGCACAATACGGTGACTTTGCGAATTCGGCTCAAGTCATGTTTGATCAGTTCATCTCAGCGGGACGTGCGAAATGGGGTCAAAAATCAGGGCTCGTCATGCTCTTACCACACGGATACGAAGGACAAGGACCGGAGCACTCGAGTGCTCGGATGGAGCGTTACTTGACACTAGCCGGGGAGAAAAACTGGACTGTCGCAAACCTTTCGTCAGCGGCACAGTACTTCCATATTCTCCGTCGCCAAGCCGAGATGCTCGGAAAAGAAGAGATTCGTCCGATGATTATCATGACGCCGAAGAGCCTGCTCCGTCATCCACTCGCCACATCACCAGTCGAGGCGTTCACGGAAGAGGGATTCAAACCGATCATTGAACAACCAGGTCTCGGTGAGAGCACCGAGCAGGTGGAACGTCTCGTCTTCTGCACAGGAAAGATGGCAATCGATCTCGCAGAAGCAGTCGGCAAGTCAGAGGAATCACTCGACTTTCTCCATATCATCCGTGTCGAAGAAATTTATCCGTTCCCGGTACGCGAGATTCGTGACGTTATTAGTCGCTATCCGAACGCGCGTGAAATCGTCTGGGTACAGGAAGAACCGAAAAATATGGGAGCTTGGTCATACATCGAGCCCCGCCTTGAAGCGGTCACAACGAATCGCCTCGACGTCCGTTACATCGGTCGTCGCCGTCGTTCAAGCCCGGCTGAAGGAAATCCGACAGCCCATAAACAAGAACAAGCACGCATCATCTGTGAAGCACTCGCTCGTGACGTCATCTCGAGCGGTGCAGGCACGAGCACATATCAAAAAGATCGTAAATAAGTTAAGGGGGAACTCATTGTGATCGAAATCAAAGTACCGGAATTAGCAGAGTCCATTACGGAAGGAACGGTCGCGACATGGCTCAAACAGCCGGGCGACCAAGTTGAAAAAGGGGAAGCCATCGTTGAACTCGAGACAGATAAAGTCAATATCGAAGTCCCGGCTGACGAAGCGGGTGTGTTAGAAGAACAACTTGCCGGAGAAGGGAATACGGTTCAAGTCGGTGAAGTCATCGCACGTCTCGGTTCAGGTTCTGGCGGTGGAACGGCTGTCGCGACGAAGACGAAGACAGAAAACGCGGCAGAAACGAAAGCAGAAGCGCCGACTGAGAAAAAGACAGAGTCTGTCGAAGAAGGCAAGAAAGTCGAGAAGCGTGAAGAGCACGTCGCAAGCCCTGGTAAAGGACCGATCGCGACACCGGCTGCACGTAAGCTTGCTCGTGAGAAAGGCATCGACCTTTCAGCCGTTCAAACGAACGATCCAATTGGGCGCATCAACGTACACGATGTTTCGAAACATGAAGACAAACCAGCTGTGAAAGAACAAAAAACGGCTGCTGCAACACCTGCACCACAACCTGCCGCAAGTGGCAAAGAAGAAGAGCGCATCAAGATGACGCGTCGCCGTCAGACGATCGCGAACCGTCTCGTCGAAGTGCAACAGACGGCAGCGATGCTCACGACGTTCAATGAAATCGATATGTCGGCGGTCATGGCACTTCGTAAACGTCGCCAAGAGAAGTTCGTGAAAGACAACGATGTCAAACTCGGCTTCATGTCATTCTTCACGAAAGCAGCGGTAGCGGCGCTCAAACGGATGCCTTACTTGAACGCTGAAATCCAAGGTAACGAAATCGTCTTGAAGAAATATTACGATATCGGGATTGCCGTATCGGCTCCAGACGGTCTCGTCGTGCCGGTCGTCCGTGAGGCGGACCGTAAAAACTTCGGGGAAATCGAAAAAGACATCCTTCACCTCGCGGATAAAGCGCGTAACAACAAGCTCGGATTAAGTGATCTGACAGGTGGTACGTTCACGATCACAAACGGGGGCGTGTTCGGTTCACTTCTTTCAACGCCAATCTTGAACGGACCGCAAGTCGCCATCCTCGGGATGCACTCGATTCAACTCCGCCCAGTCGCCATCGATGCGGACACGATGGAAAACCGTCCGATGATGTACGTCGCGCTCTCGTATGACCATCGAATTGTTGACGGTCGTGAGGCTGTGACATTCCTCAAACACATTAAAGATATGATTGAAGATCCAGAACAGTTGTTGTTCGAAGCGTAAGAAGAGAAAGTACTCGCTCCTATCTCGGGGTGGGTACTTTTTTATGTGAGGTTATAATCAAACCCTTTTTATGGAATTTTTAGCAAGTTATATATGTTATTCTTGATAGAGCGAATCAATAAAAGGGCGTGAATGGTAAATGAAATGGAGAAAATGGTTTCCTTGGATGGGACTTGTCTTAGTTGTCATTGTCGTTGCTACATATGCATTCTATCAGTATTGGATGGGGCCAAATCCAGCTGAACTAGACCGTGAACAGTTGACGGAAGAAGAATACACTCGTGCACTCGAGTTGATTGATACCATCAAAGAGGAAGACCCATTCGGACGGCGTCAAAACGTCACGCGCCGCATCAACCCGCAAGAAACGACGGGACTCGACTTTGACGACCCCAAAAAATTGAACAAAGGGAATCTCGTCGAAGCAATGCATCTGATGACCCATCAAAAAATATTGGCGACAGAAAAAGCGGGTGCAATCCCGATGACGCATAAAAATCTGAAAGAGGTTCGTGAATATTTGGAGTTGTTGCACGATCAAAATAAAATCAAAAGCGATGACTATCTTCAACTCGGAGGAATCATTGAACGGTGGGAAAAAGCCATGTTTGATGAGATTGACAAAGAACAGGACGTTTTGTTAGAGGAAATGTATGCCGCAATCGGATTTTCGAATGGACTGTCGACACGTGCAGAAGAAGAGTTGTTCATCTTGAATAACTTTGGGGAGGAATACGTGTATACGATGGATTTGGAGCCGATGCCAGAAGAGGAAAATGAGCAGCAGGATGACATGATAACGGAAACTGAAGAGTAAAAATGAAAAGGAGTTCAGCATGAACTCCTTTTCATATGGGCGCCCAAAATTATTCGAACAATTCGTGGAACGAAAGCTGTTGTTTCCCGTTCGCTTTTGACCGATACAAAGCGTCGTCCGCTTGTTCGATGGCGACATGTGGTGGTTCAGGTGGCGACCAAATCGATGCACCAATACTTGCCCCAACAGAGATGAAAGTAGTGTCAATCGTCACCGGTTGTGAGAGCGTGTCGATGACCGATTTACCGATTTGATGAATTTCTTCAACCGAACATTCACGTCTCGGGAACATGAGGAAAAATTCATCTCCGCTCAATCGGACCGGGTATAACTCATCGATTGTAAGTGTTCGGAGTCGTTGTGAAATTTCGACTAACAACGCATCCCCGACCGCATGGCCATATGTATCGTTCACCGCCTTGAACCCGTCGAGATCGATATAAAAGAAGACATGCGTCTCTTCTGAATTATATAGTCGATTCAACTGTTCCCGTAAAGCGACGCGGTTCGAGAGCCCGGTCAACGCATCGCGATTCGCAAGTTTCTCAAAGTGTACCCGTTCCGACTCTGATTCGGTGAGGGAAGTGACGAGTGATTCCAAGGCGAATGCGAGCGACTCAATCTCTTCGATTCCGGACTGATGTGGAAATTTATTGGCTTTCCCTTGTTCCATGAGCGAAGCCGTTTCGGTGATTCGCTTCAACGGTCTCGTCACGATAGAAGCGAGCAGCCAACCGAGGACAGCCGTCACAAGAGATGCGAACAAGCCAATCCACAGGATGCTCGTTTCAAGTGTCTCGACCGGTGCGAACGCGACTGCTGCCGGCTGACGGACGACGACACGCCAACCGAGTCCAGGATATTCATCATACCCTTCTCCGATGGACATACCCGTCAGATAGTCCTGACCATCTTCCCATTTTTTTACGGTGGCTCCTTCTGTAAACGATACGGGAAGTGGTTTTCCGACCATGTCGTCTGGGCCGAGGAGTATAACGTTGTCTCGCTCACTGACGACGAATAAATCCGTATCATCGACTTGTTCATGGAGCGTCCGATTGAAATGTTCGAGCACTTCTTTTCCCCAAGCCCAGCTCAAATGAGTGGCAAGCACCCCTTGAAACGTCCCGTCTTGAAATAACGGGACACTGATATCGACGAATTGGAGCGGTTCCCCCGTCGGATTCGGCAATAATTCAGCTAAGAGGACCGCCTCGTGAACGTCTCCGATAAAGGGGGCAACTTGCGCTTCGAGATAAACTGGTCGTTCGGCGATGGATGCCTCTTCTAATATGCCGTTCGTCGAGGCGACGACGGTTCCGTCCGCATCCGTTACACCCATCCATGAGAATGCCGGGATGTTCGATTGGACTTGATTGAGAAGTCGTCGTGTTTCCTCCGGCTCCTCTAAATCAAGTCCTTGCAAGAGTTGAACTTCTTGATAACGTGACCACATATAAAAGTCGAGTTTGTCCGCCAATTGATGCGAGGTCGTGGAGAGTCTTTCCCCGATTTCTTGTTCGAGCGAGTCAGACGCCCGGTGACTGATCAGAGATGTGAGTGCGATCGTCAGTATAAAGACAAGCGTGGCAATGCTAAGCGCCAAAATGAGACCGAGGCGCATCGTAAAAGACTTGATCATGCGAGAAAAACCTCCTAAAGCTTGAAATGAAGAGAATTATGAAAAACGAGTCGAACACATGATAGGTGTAAGAGCTTCCGCTATAATGAAAGACGAGTCGAAAATAAATAGAGGTGAAGAGAATGAAAAAGAATCAATGGTTGGTCGTCATGACCATCGTCGCGGTCGCATTGATTGCAATCGTGTTCGTCTTGCTCAATCAAGATGAGTCGGCAACAGTCGATCGAGGCGATCATGTGTCCATCGAAGGGCAACCGACGCTTGGGGACCCAGAAGCGAAAGTCTCAATCGTCGAGTTCGGAGACTATAAATGCCCATCATGCAAACAGTGGGGCGACACAATTTACCCGCAACTGAAAGCGGATTATCTTGACAAGGAAGACGTCAGCTTCAGCTATATTAACGTCTTGTTCCATGGACAAGAATCAATTTTGGCATCACTCGCTTCCGAATCAGTATACGAGCAAGACCCTGAATCGTTCTGGAAGTTCCATAAAGCGCTCTACGACGCTCAACCGGCTTCTCAGCAACACGACAACGCATGGGTGACCGTCGAGAAGTTGAAGGAGATCGCGAGCGAGACGGCATCGGTCGACTTGGCAAAACTTGAGCAAGACCTTGGAGAAGAATCGACCGTACTCGAAAAAGTCAGCAAGGACGATGGTCTTGTGAAAGAGAACGGTGTGCAATTCACACCGTCAATCATGATCAATGGTGTGATGCTCGAAGACCCGTTCGATTATGAACAAATCCAACAGTTGATCGAGCAGGACCTATAAATGAAGTCATTTCACGAAAAATATGGCTTGTATCTCGCTTGGCTCGTCTCTTTGACGGCGACGCTCGGCAGTCTCTACTTCAGTGAGATCCGGGAATTCGTGCCATGTGAGCTATGTTGGATTCAACGTATTTTTATGTATCCGCTGACGATCATCCTAGGGATTGCCGTCTTCACGGACGATCGGACGGTGCGGAAATATGTGTTACCGCTTACTATCATAGGTGGTTTCGTTTCACTTTACCATTACTTGGTACAAAAAGTGCCGGGCTTTGCAGAAATTCAACCTTGTGCACAAGGGGTTCCGTGTAGCGGTCAATATATCAACTGGCTCGGGTTCATCACGATTCCGTTCCTAGCGTTGACAGCTTTCACGTTCATCACAATCTTGATGTGGAATGTCAAAAAGAGATAAGGAGTTGGAACGCGTGAAGAAATGGTGGATCGGTAGTTTGATGACGATGCTCATCGTCCTAGCCGGATGTGGACAAGAGATTGAGGACCCGCTCAATTGGCAAGTCGAATCGTTCGAATACATGAACCAAGAAGAAGAAATGGTCAGTCTCGAAGATTTAAAAGGCAAAGTATGGATGGTGGATTTTGTCTTCACGAGCTGTGAGACAGTCTGTCCGCCGATGACGTATAATATGACGAAGCTGAATGAAGCACTCGAGGAGGAGGGCGTCGAAGATGTGCAATTCGTCTCGTTCAGCGTCGACCCGACAGTGGATACTCCACAGAAGATGAAAGAGTTTATGAGTGGATACGACCTTGTGAACGCGGATTGGCAGTTCCTCTCAGGCTACTCGCAAGACGAAATCGAGACGTTCGCTCAAGAGAACTTCAAAGCGCTCGTCCGTAAGCCTGAAGAAGGCACACAAGTCGACCATGGCACGTATTTTTACTTGGTCGATCAGGAAGGTAAGATTATGAAGGCTTATCCCGGGTTCCAAAACGTCCCGACCGAAGACATCATCAACGACATTAAAATCTTGCAAAAGTCTTAACAAAAGACCTGTCTCACCAAAGCGGTGGGCAGGTCTTTTTGAATGGCGAAACCTGCTATACTTGAGGGAATAAATCGGTTTTCCTGAAAAGGAGTGAGTTGAGTGAAAGACGTCCTGATTCAATATATGAAGCGATTTACGGATATGAGTGACGAAGAGTGTGAACGGTTGACAGCCGATGTACCGATTACCACATTTCCGAAAGGTACGATTTTATTACATCAAGGAGACGTCCCGACTAAATGCTATTTCGTACTGAGTGGCTGCATTCGTCAATATAAGGTCGACGAAGAAGGGAACGAGCATACCGTCGATTTCATCACGGAAGAACAGAGCATCACCATATTGACGAAACATCAATCGGACGGACGGTCACCGTATTCATTATCGTGTCTGGAGGAATGTTGTCTCGTCGTCGGTGATCTTGCGACGGAGCAACAACAATACGAGATGAATCCTATCTTTGAGGCGATGACACGTGACATGATTGAAGAGGACATGGGGACGATGCGAGATGAGTTCGCTGAGTTCATGTCTTCTTCACCTGAAGAGAGATATCAGGCATTGATGGAGAAGAGACCTGACTTGGTTCATCGCGTCCCTCAATATCAACTCGCGAGTTACCTTGGCATCACCCCGGAATCACTTAGTCGAATCAAGAAGCGGGCGATGCGTCACCTTCGGATTGTCGAGTGAGGTCATGAATAGGAAGTGTTCTTCCTTTCACAATTAACCATACGGCAAAGGCCAACTCCCCGACGAACATTGGGAGCATGAGAAACAGTTCGAGCATTGCCGTCATGCCTTCAACTGCAGGGAATTGATAAAGGACATGGACGAGCGTATAGCTGAAGCCGGCAAGGAGGAGCAGGATCCCGATCATTCTCGGAATAAGCCGGGTCCGCACTGCCATCCATCCTATTGCGATAAGGTGAAGCCCGAACACAATCAAGCCGAATGACCAAATGGCTTCAAAGGAAGTGACCGTCTCATACATTTGTCTAGCTGAAGCGGATGTATCGAGGAGGCGTTCGGCTTCGACGAGTCGCAAAACGGCAAACGCGAGAATCAGTGTATAGACGAATCGAAGTGCTCCGATGAGTAGGGCGAATGTGACATGCAGCGGTTTGAAGACACGGTATAGTCCGTAGGCGACGATCAGGTCTAGCCCGACAATGATGCCCCAGCCGATGATCCCGAAACGAAACAACGTCGGATGACTCATTAAGTTTTGATACGTCGTCATCGGATCATTTTCGATTATGAGGGATTGGTAGACATATCCTTGCGCGAAAAAGGCGAGGAGTGCCATGAGGACGAGGGCAATCCCGGACGAGAATGCGGCACGTCGCTGTGAACGTAAAGGTGAATGTGTCATGAGAAAAACTCCTTTCGATTAATCTTATCTTTATCATAAAAGGGTGGACGAGGGTTCACATTGACTTAAATCAAGAACACTCTATTTTTTTGAAAGATAAGTGAATCTGCATACTAATCGAGATGAGAATGAGGAATGCACGCTATAATCAATTCAACGAACTTGTAGAAAAGAGGATCTAAATGAAAAAGACGATGTTGCTCTCATTGGTCGGAATGGCGGCTGTCACTGGTACGATTCTGACGCAGTACAAACCACTCGGACGAAAACCGAAATCACTTCAATCCCCGAACCGGGTCAACGGAGCGTTCCGTAATCAATACGAGACGCCGATGAACTTTTCCGCAGAGGACATGGTATCGATGGCGCGCGACTATCGTGACGTGACCTCACTGCGCAAGCCGACTGAACGTTTACCGATCGTGCCCATCGATTTCGAGGAGACGACGGGCTCAAGCTTCACGAGAATCTACTGGCTCGGTCATTCGGCCCTCATGGTGCAAATGGATGGGAAGACGATGCTTGTCGACCCGATGTTTGGACGAAGCCCATCCCCGCTTCCGTTTGCGAAAAATGAACGCTTCAGCGAAGACTTGCCGTTCGACCTCGAGGATTTGCCTGAGATCGACGTCGTCTTATTGACGCATGACCATTACGACCATCTAGACTATGGAACGATCCTTGCCCTCAAAGACAAGGTCGCCTTGTTCATCGTGCCGCTCGGTGTAGGAAGTCATTTGAAACGATGGGGTGTCGGTGCAGAGAGAATCGTGGAGCGAGATTGGAACGAGTCTTACACGTTCGGGAATTGGACGTTTGTCTGCACACCTGCACGTCACTTCTCCGGTCGTTCGTTGACGGACCGAAACAGTACGCTCTGGGCATCATGGGTCGTTCTCGGCGAGGCGGACCGTCTCTTCTTCAGCGGAGACAGCGGCTATGCTCCTCACTTTAAACAGATTGGTGAACAGTACGGACCGTTTGATTTCGCCGCTCTCGAATGCGGGCAATATGACGTGCGCTGGCCGGACGTCCATATGCAGCCAGAAGAGACGGCGCAAGCGTTTCATGATCTACGTGCCGACCAAATGATGCCGATCCATTGGGGTGCGTTCACACTGTCGTTCCACGATTGGTTCGACCCGGCAGAACAAATGGCATCGCTATTACCGAAAGAAGTCGTCCTCACTCCGAAGATTGGTGAGCGCATCACGCTCGACGGTCGAAATGATACGACGACGTGGTGGCGAGAGCTCCAAGACGCAAACAAGCGATGACCGAGGTCATCGCTTGTTTTTGTTATGAAGACATTTTTTCTGTAGAATCTTCCTCGATATGCAATTTATGTTTTCGCGTATACACAAGAAATGCAGCCGTCATGGCGATGGAACTGATTCCGAACAAGACGACCATGAGCTGAAGTCCGATCAAATCGAGGAAGAACCCTGTCACGAGCAGGACGACTTGGAAGACAATCCGATCGAGCATGTTACGGAACGAGAAGAAGCGACCGTGATACTCTTTTGGCATCCGTGTCTGAAAAATCGTGACAGCCGTCGGAAAAAAGCAACCGACCGAGAAGCCGAAGAGGACGAACGCGGCAATCGACATGAACGGGATGTCCGCGAAATAAAGCATGAGTTGCGCGACGCCAATCAAAAACGAGAACGAGAATAAAATTGAGAACGCCGAGAATTTTTCTCCGATTCGCTTGATCATGAAGGCACCTGTCATAAAGGCGAGTCCCTCAGCCGTATAAATCCACCCTTTAATTGCCGTCGAGTCTTGCAGTTCACTGATGTTGATGACGAGCAAGTTGAACCCTCCGATAAAGAGGAGCGGGATGAGCGTCATGACGAGGGTCATGAAGATGACTGGGATCGATTTGATGATGGGGAAGACGTCCTTGAAACCGCTCGACGCTTTCGCATCCAGTTTCTTCGCCGACGGTGTCTTCGTTTCGTCTAGCTGTAAGAACAGCGTCGCAACCGCAAGCAACAGATAGGCGACGAGCGAGAGTGCATAGACGTTTCGAAGTGAGATGAGCGTCAACAACACACCGGCAATCGCCGTCCCGATGACGCGTGACAACGTCGAGACGTTCATATGGACGCCGTTCAAGGCGAGGAGTTCCCGTTCTTTCACGATGAGCGGAATCGCTGCCTGCAGGGCAGGGAAGTAAAAGGCGGCCGATCCTTGTAAGATAATTAAAAAGACGACCATCCACACGACCGAATTCGTTTCGATGGCAACGAACATGAAGAGCACACTGAGTGCCCGAACGACGCTTGAGATGAGCATGATTTTTTTCTTAGAGCCTTGGTCGGTCAAGCGTCCCGCGAGCGGACCGATGGCGACCCCGGCGAGTAAGCCGATGGCGAGAATGACCGCCTTCACAAAGTCAGATGGGACACGGTCTTGCATAAATTCCAAGTTCCCGATGATGCCGAGCCATAGACCGAGACCGGCGACGAATTCGCCCGTCAGAATGATCCAGACGTTCCGATTTTTCCACATAGATGTAGTCCTCGATTCTTATATGCTAATCACTATTATCAAGTAGTGGGGTGAAGAATACCACAAAAAAGAAGCCGACGTTCGGCTTCTTCATGAATCAAATATCACAGTTGTCGTCCGTGCATGTCGCACCGTTCGAGAGGACTTGAATCGTCGGGTTGTTCTCAGACCAAACTTTTTCGAGTACTTGCGTGAACGCTTCTGTCGGTTGAGCACCGGATACCCCGTATTTATTGTCGAATACGAAGAAAGGTACACCTGTGATGCCGAGGTCGCTTGCTCGCTTCTCTTCGGCACGAACGTCATCCGTATATACGTCGGTCGTCAAGACATCACGTACCGCGTCACCGTCGAGTCCGACGCTTGTCGCGATGTCAAATAGGACATCGTGGTTCCCGATGTGTTTGGCATCGATAAAGTAAGCCTGAAGCAACGCTTCCGACAATTCTTTCTCTTTCCCGACCGTCTTCGCATAATGCGTCAAACGGTGCGAGTCGAGCGTACCTGTGACGACCATGTTCTCGAAATCATAGTCGAGACCGACTTCGCGAGCTTGAGCAGCAACTTGTGCCGTCGTGCCTTTCGCTTGTTCGATTGGCATGCCATACTTCGTCGCGAGCGCTTCATAGATGGTACGTGAATCATTTGTCGGAGCGTTCGGATCGAGCTCGAAACTCTTGAATTCGACTTCCACTTGGTCCGCCTGGGGGAACTGTTCGAGTGCTTCTTCTAAACGACGCTTCCCGATATAACAAAACGGACAGACATAATCTGACCATACTTCAATTTTCATAGTGAATCCCTCCTGTTCTTAGTGTAGAAAATCTTGAATTCAAAGTACAGGAAACGGCTCACAAAAAAAGCCCTCCACGCGGAGGACTTAAAAGACGTACCAGAAGACACAGACGAAGTGGGCGAAGCTTCCGAACAAGATGAACAAATGGAATACTTCATGGAAACCCCATCCCCGCCAGTTGACGAACTTTGGCTTGAACCCATAAATGAGTCCGCCAATCGTATACATGACACCTCCGAGCACGAGCCAGAAGATGCCGGCGTTCCCGATTACATCATGGAGCGGTCCGATGAAGAAGACCGACAACCAGCCCATCCCGATGTAGAGCGCGGTCGACAAGAAGCGCGGGGCATGGAACCAGACAAGTTTGAAGACGATTCCGAACAAGGCGAGTGCGTGTACCGTGCCGAAGAGGACCCATCGTGTCGGGCCTTCGAGCGCGAGTAGCGTCAGAGGCGCATATGTACCCGCAATCAATGCGTAAATCATCGCATGATCGATTCTCCGGAAGAAGGCAATGACGTTCGGTGAAGCGATGATGCTATGGTAAAGACCAGACGATAAATAAAGGAAGACGAGGCTGATGCCAAATAAAATTGCGGCCATAATCGCGAGTGGCGAACCTAGCAGTGAGGCTTTGACGACCATAGCGATGAGCGCAACGAAAGCGAGCAAGGCTCCAGCGAGATGCGTCAGCGCGTTGATTGGTTCCCGAAAAATTGAATTCATGTAAAACACTCCTTATCACATCATGTAGTATCGATAACTACATGATATACTGAATGAGACTAAACAGCAAGGTATACCTTTCGACAACGGGAAGAGTTCTTTATACTAAAGAGGAGAGGTGAAACAGATGAAATCAAAAAAAATTGCCGAAACAGAAGGGACGCTTCCTCGGGAAGTGTTACCAACAATCGACTTATACATGGACCAGGTCATCCAATTGTTCGAGCAGCATTATGACAAAATGAAGCGGAATGAGGATGAGACGATTTTGACGAAGACGATGATCAACAACTATGCGAAGGGCAAGTTGTTCCATCCCGTCAAAAATAAGAAGTATACGAATGAACATCTCATGTTACTCAGTTTGATTTATGAGATGAAGGGCCTCTTATCGATTAGTGATATTAAGGAAACGCTCCGACCGTTGAATGAGTCGGACGAGACGTTCTCTCTTGAGGACTTTTACGAGGCGTATCAGGCACAAAAAATGAAGAATGTAGAAGCGTTCGAGGTTCAAGCAGACATGCTTTTGAATGCATCGCTCGAAAAAGAGGGTGGTGTGCAGCGGTCGCTCGCTATCGCGTCTGCCGTTCACATGAGCCACTTGTATCAACGATTGGCCGAGCAGTTGATCGACGAAACGTAAAAGAACTCCTCGTCAGGAAATCTTCCTGTGAGGAGTTCTTTTTCAGTTATTGATGTACTTCTCATACACCGAACCGAAATCTTTTCGATTCGACTCACGATAGTGACGTTGGAGCCAATCGAACGATTGCTCGTTCAACTCTTTAAACGTGTTCGGCACGTTCATGTCACCTTCGCGAAGTCCGCTCAAAATGGAGACCGAGTGTGTGAGTGATGTGTTCGCATATTCCATCATACGACGACCTTCTCGTTGAATCTCTTCAATCGCGAGGAGTGCCTTATATAAATCTTTCACGTGTTCGATTTGCTTCTTGTTGATATCAATCGAGTACGGTTTATCCCCGATTGTGAATTTTACCTCGACATCGAGGTCGACGGTGCCCGCTGTTTCGAACATGACGTGCTTGATTGGATAATGCGAATACGGATAACGATAGAGGACGCGCTTCGAACTGATGGCGCTCGTTCCATCGAGGTGGATCATCGACAAGTTGGTGAAACAATACTCATCTGATTTTGACTTGATCAAGAAATATATCTTCTCATTGTCCTCATGAAGGACGTAATCATCTGCATCCGCCTTATCGAAGTCAGATGGGTCAATCACCTCACCGATGTCGCTGAAGCCGGTCAAATCAGAAGCTAGTTTTTTGAACATGTCATTCACTCCTCAATAATGGATTTTGTGCATCTCTTTCGGGTCGGAGCCGGTGCGTTCATCACGGTTGAGCGCATCGATGGCCGCCATCTCTTCATTCGTCAACGTGAAGTCGAATACCTGTATGTTCTCTTTGATTCGACTCGGTGTAACCGATTTTGGAATGACGGCGACCCCGTTTTGTAAGTGCCAACGTAAGATAACTTGGGCTGGAGACTTGGCGTGACGGTTCGCGATTTCGACAATTGTGTCATCTTCGAGCGCTTCGCGTCCTTTCATGAGTGGGCTCCACGCTTGAATTTGAATGTCATATCGCTTACAGAATGCAATCAGGTCTTTTTGAGACAAATATGGATGAATCTCGACCTGATTCACCGCAGGAACAATCGAGCAGGATTGAATAATTTGTTCTAAATGCTCGATCTCAAAGTTCGAGACACCGATGGCACGGACTCGTCCTTCCTCATACAATTGCTCGAGTGCCTTGTACGTTTCGACAAACTTACCAAAACGCGGCATTGGCCAGTGGATGAGGAATAAGTCGACATACTCGAGACCGAGTCGGTCGAGACTATCCTGAAACGCTTGAAGTGCCTCGTCAAACCCATGGAACTCATTCCAAAGTTTCGTCGTCACAAAAACTTCTTCACGTGGGACACCTGCTTCACGCAGCGCTTGCCCGACGCTTTCTTCGTTCTGATAAATTGCGGCCGTATCGATCAATCGGTAATCTGCATCGAGCGCAGTTTTGACCGTGTCGACCGTCACCGCACCATCTTCGACCTTGTACACACCGAGTCCGAGCATCGGCATGTTGACAGTATTATTCAATGTCGTCCATTCCATAATAAATCCCTCCCTCTCGTCTCTAACGTTACCGAACTTTTGGGTGAAGGGAAAGTATAAACTATAAGCTATAAGCGGATGCTTTCTCCATGCGTCTTGATTGCGATTTGACCACGATCGATTTTTGCGGCCGCTACGAGACGGTGATACGGCTCATCGATTGGCTCGTACGACAGAACGAACGTGTCCCAATGCATGGGGAAGAAGCGCTTCGCTCCGCTCTCTTTGTACATCAACCA
Organism: Exiguobacterium marinum DSM 16307; assembly: GCF_000620845.1. GTDB lineage: Bacteria > Bacillota > Bacilli > Exiguobacteriales > Exiguobacteriaceae > Exiguobacterium > Exiguobacterium marinum. The sequence continues at coordinate 2,430,355 of NZ_KK211189.1, read as the reverse complement.
AGCCTGTTCAGGTGTGCAGTGCGCCTCTTGGAATGAATCCGGTTGATAGGCACCAATCGGGAAGAAGGCAAGGTCGATTGGTTCACGGTCGGCGAGCCCTTTGAAAGAATCGGTGTACGCCGTGTCTCCCGCAAACAGCATTCGAATTCCTTTGTATTTGAGCAAATAGCCGTTGTAGCCCATGTGCTTGTCCCACGGGAAACGGTTGCCCCAATGTTTGACGGGGATGGCTCGGACATCGAGTCCGTTCGCAAGCGTGACTTTGTCATGCGGATGCAGTTCAAGTGTTTGCATACTCGGATACCTTCGGAGCAGTCGACTCGTCCCTGGGGCCGAAACGACGATTGTATCGCGTGTGATGAGTCGCTTTAGACTTTTGTGGTCAAAGTGGTCCATATGGGCGTGACTGAGCAAGATGACGTCGACCGGTCCGACCTCCTCGATGGAGAGGGCTGGAGCCGTGTGACGTTTCATGCCAATCGTCAGCGGGCCTAAGTGGACACCGATTCGTTTGGAGAAGACCGGGTCCGTCAAAATCTTGAGCCCGTACCAATGAATGAGGACGGTCGAATGTCCAATCCATGTCGCCTGCACATGCGTCTTATCAATGGTTGTCAGTTCTGGACGTTCCGGCCATTTAAATCGCGGGCGGGGGAGCCGTTGTTTGAATCGTGTATAGATAAACGTTCCGACGCTCGCTAAGACGGCACTCGGAACGAGGATGCGTCGACGCATCATGCATCACCTCACTGTTCGAATATACTGTCATCATAACGCGGGGATGAATGAATCGCATCCGCCTAAAGGAGTAGAAAAAACGGGAGATTGTGGGGCGGGTTGTTGCGAATGCGCTTTCAATCTGATAAGGTGACAGTAACTTAGGAAAGGGAGGTACACCGTGCCATGAAAAAAACACATTCACTCCATCGATGAGACGAATCATCACTGTTCGCTTGAACAGTTACGGGTGAAGTGTGTCCATTTTTTCAAGTACGGGAAACGCTCGTTTTCCTCATTTGAACGGATTCCTTCACACCACCGCTTTGAAGCGGATGGTGTTTTTTGTTTCATCGCGTATCGGAAAAATAAGCGAGGTGAAACAGATGTTAGTTATGAAACAAGTCCGGTTTGATTATGACCGGAAACCATTATTTGAAGCGGTCTCTTTTGAGATCGTAGCCGGAGAACGAGCTGTATTGTTCGGATTGAACGGGAGTGGAAAGACGACGCTCTTCCGACTCGTGACAGGGGAATTGACCCCACAAGCCGGGACGATTGAATGTCACGGTGAAATCGGACTCGTCCGGCAGACGATTGAATCCGAGGACATGTCGCTCCTTGAGTGGGTGATGCGGAGCGATCCCGAACGATATGCCCTCTATGAAGATGTGTCTTCAGGCGATGAGGCGCGAGTCATGCGCTCCTATGAACGAGCACTAGCACTCGATGTATACAACTTGGAGCAAGAGGCGAAGAGGGCGTTGACTCGACTCGGGCTAGATGGTCAGCTCGACCGAAACATCAACGACTTGAGCGGGGGTGAGAAGACGCGGGCACAGCTTTCGACATTGACGATGAAGCGGGTCGACCTCGTCCTTCTCGACGAACCGACGAACCACTTGGACATCGAGTCGATCGACTGGCTCACACAGTGGCTGAACCGATTCAACGGGACAGTTCTTGTCATCTCACATGACCGTCAATTGATGGATGATGTCGCAACTGTAATCCTTGAACTGTCGGACGGACAAGTTACCCGTTACCCGGGAAATTATACGGCGTATAAGCGGCAAAAAGAGGAGGAACGTGTGCGTGACGAGCGAGTTCACGCCCGCTACGAGAGCCGGAAGATAGAACTTTTGGAGATGATTGCCCAATATAAAGGGTGGCACTTGAAGGCGAAAGCAACGGCTAGTGTCCGCAGCCCAGGGGCGCAAAAAGGAGCAGCTAATCTCGCCGTCAAAATGAAAGCGAGAGAACAGAAGCTGAGACAGCTCGAAGACAATCGTCCGCGGAAGCCGAAAGAAGAGAAGACCATCTCCGTCCGTTTTGCTGCGGATGAGCTTGAAGCGAAGACGTGGCTGACGTGTGAACATATGACGTTTGGATACGGCGAGCCGTTTTATAACCCATTCTCCTTCTCGATTCAAAAAGGAGACCGCATCTCCATCATCGGACCGAACGGAAGCGGCAAGACGACATTATTGAACGTACTGATTGGTGAACGAGCTCCACTTTCGGGTGTCATCCAGCGACACCCCCGTCTGAAGATCGGGTATTTCTCGCAAACACTCGAACGTCTGCCGGAAACGGGAACGCTACTCGAGGCGTTGCTCGCCCATAGTGACATCGAGGAGACGGAAGCGCGGACGCTGCTCGCCCACTTCTTGTTCCGGCGGGATGAAGTGCACCTTCCGATTGTCGAGGCGAGTATGGGTGAGAAGTGTCGGATTGCCTTTCTCATTCTCTATTTCTCCGACGCGCATCTCTTAGCACTCGACGAACCGACGAACTATTTGGATGTGGCAACACGCGAACAAATCGAGGCGGCCTTGTCCGTCTATCCGGGCGGACTGTTGTTGATTTCCCACGACCGCTATTTCCATCGTCTGACTTCACGCACGATTGAATTAGGAGAACACATTGTCATACGTGAGAACGATGAGCGCGATGGACCGGTCGATGTTGAACAAATGGTCCGAACGATGGACGAATTGACAAAACATGACTTGAAATTTTTTGATGAGGCAGGAAACCTCCTACCATTTGACGAAACGAGTGGAATGAATCGAATCGAGTAGGAGTGAAGAACATGAATGGAGGAAGAATGTCGCGCGCGACGACCCGAAAGCGTAAACGCGTATTCCGAATCACGACGGCGGTGGCATTGATGCTCGCCTTAGTTGGCATCATTGCGTTTGCGGCATTGATTGACCAAAAGCAGAAGTCAGCTTTACCGGAATCAGATGAGATTGCAACGGAGATGGTCGATTCGGAGTCCGAACAACCAGAGGACGCCGAAACCGAATTAGCAGAAATGATTTATATCGAACAACCTTATACGAAAGTATATGCGGATGACCGAGTTGCGGTCGTTTACGAAGCCGATCTCGGCGATCGTTTTGAACGCTTGGAGACAGTAAGTGGGTTCGTGAAAGTTCAGTTGAACGAACGAATGACTGGTTGGGTTACGGAAGAGAGTGTCACGACGGATGCACCGGTCTTGTCTGACGATGAGGTGATCGCCGCATGGCAACAAGTCGTGCCGAACGCCTCGGAGACCGTCCTCAACTGGATTGGCAAAGACATAGCGACCGTTCGAGCTGAACTCGGAAATCCTTCTGCCGTTCAACGTGATCAAGTGAACGAGTATCATTTCTATGATGGGTTCTTCCTCATGGTACGAGACCAAAAAGTACGTGCCGTCGATTGGGACAAACAAGCAATCGCGACCCCTGACATCCAACCGACGAGCGAACAACCCGCTGGCGTCTGGTTCGAGGGAGAGGCTGTTCAGTTGAAGCTGTTTCCATACAGTGGCGTGATGCGTGTACGCCTAGAACAAAAGTGATGGGAGGCGGGAGATTCATTCTCCCGTTTTTTTAATGTTTTTCATTCAAATGAAAGTTTGAATGTTTCGGTGAAATGGAATAATATAAGAGACAGAAGGAGGAATTAGTCATGGGACATCATCATGATCACGACCATCACCATCATCATTCCACGAACCAGCGTGCGCTATTCTTTGCTTTCATCCTGATTGCGACGTTCATGGTCGTTGAAGTCATCGGTGGTCTATGGACGAACAGTTTGGCGCTCTTGTCGGATGCAGGACATATGCTCGGAGATGCAGCGGCGTTAGGGCTAAGCTTCCTAGCTGTACGATTCGGGGCGAAAGCGGCGACGCCTAGCCGGACATTCGGGTATCGACGTTTTGAAATTTTAGCGGCATTCATAAATGGGCTGACGCTACTCGTTATCTCGATCTATATTCTTATAGAGGCATACCAACGGATAAGTGCTCCACCGGAAATTTTGAGTGGTGGTATGTTGATTGTTGCCATCATAGGGCTACTCGTCAATATCCTTGCCGCTTGGATTTTAATGCGCGGGGAGAAAGATAATTTGAACGTGAAGAGTGCTTTACTTCACGTGTTCGGCGATTTACTCGGATCGGTTGGAGCGATTACGGCCGCAATCCTCATCATGGTGTTCGGATGGACTTGGGCTGACCCGGTCGCGAGTGCGTTTGTAGCTGTCTTGATTTTGATTAGCGGCTATCGCGTGACACGTGAGGCAATTCATATTTTGATGGAAGGATCACCGGCACAAATCGATGTCCGAGCGATGCAAGAAGAGATTGCTAGTGTTGATGGGGTGAAAGAGGTGCACGACTTGCACGTCTGGTCGATCTCATCGAGTGAGCATGCCGCGACATGTCACGTATTAATCGGAGAAGAGGCAGATGATCAAGCCGTGTTACGACAAGTGACGGAGCGGATTCGTAAATACGGAAAGTTCGAGCGCTCAACGGTACAGGTCGAACGAGAGCGACAATGTTGTGAGGAACGGATCATCTGGTAAGACAACGGACACTTCCCTTGAGTGTCCGTTATTTCCCGTGCACATCAATCACCACAATCTCTGGTGGGTTATAGATCCTTGGCACGTTGAAGCTATAGTTGAATCCTCGCCCAATCACATGGGTGAACGTCTCATGTTCATAAAGACCTCCTGCATATTTCGGGAAGAACCCTTGGTCAGGAGCGAATAAACCGTTCAATAGATAAGGAATTCTCACTTGTCCACCATGGGCGTGTCCAGATAAGACGAGATCGAAAGGCAAGTCGGCATATGTGTCCACTTCCTCAGCGCGATGGGAGAGGAGAACGTTGAACGTGTCGTTCGAGTCGACGTTTTGCATGGATGATGCGGCATCCGTTTCCCAACTTCCATAAATGTTTTCGGTATACGTTCGTAACGGATCCTCTAATCCACCGATGACGAGTTCGATTTCATTGATCGTAATCGGTTCCCATTCGTTTTCAAGGACGGTCACCCCGTGAGAACGGAAGACGTTTTTGACATTATGGCGTACGTAATCTTCAGAGTCATCGATTTCATGATTGCCTGTAACGAAATACATCGGCGCGATGCCCGCAAGTCCCTCGATGAGTTCGAAAGCGGGTTCCGGGGAACGATAACGGTCGAGCAGGTCACCCGGTAAGGCGATGAGGTCCGGTTCCTGAGCACGGACTTGATCGATTAAAATCGATTGTTTATGACCGTAAGAGGCGCTATGTAGGTCAGAAAGGAGTACGATGCGGAGCGATTCATCCACTGACAATTTTTCTGAGGTCACGTTGTACGTCCGAACGGTCAGCGCGTTATAGGTCGCCGTGAACAACAAGATACCGAGCACAACAAAAAGAAGAGTCGATTTTCGTTTTGTCATCAGAATCCTCTCCTTTCACCTCTTGCTTCTATCTTACCCCTGACACGCAGGATGAAGCAAAAAAATCCCGCTCCTGAAGAGCGGGATGAACGATTATGCTGCTTTTGCTGTCAGTTTGACATCGACGTTGCCACGAGTCGCTTTCGAGTAAGGGCACACTTGGTGTGCTTCTTCAACGAGGCGTTCCGCTGTCGCTTGGTCGACGCCTTTGATTTCGACTTCAAGCTCGACTGAAATGAAGAAGCCTTCATCGTTTTGGTTCAATGTGACGTGACCTGTGACGCTCGAACCGTCTGTCTTCACACGTTCTTTCCCGATGATGAGGTTGAGGGCACTACCGAAGCAAGCCGCATAGCCAGCTGCGAAAAGCTGTTCCGGGTTCGTCGCACCGTCGACGTGTTTCGCGCCAGGCATTGAAACGTTCATGTCGATGACGCCGTCTGTTGATTTCACGTGACCTTCGCGGCCACCGATTGCGGTTGCTGATGCTGTGAATAGTGATTTCATGATTAAATTCCTCCATTTCATTTTTAACAATTAAGTTGTGCACAATTTAAATTATAGAGCAGTCAAAAAGTTTCGCAAATGATATGCTTGGCTAAAGAAGAGTACGGAGGATTAGGCATGGAACGATCATTAAAGTTAGAAAATCAAATCTGTTTTCAGTTGTATACCGCTTCAAAAGAGCTTACCCGTCTATATCGCCCGATTTTAGCACCGCTAAACCTGACATACAGCCAATACCTGGTGATGCTCGTTTTATGGGAAGAAGATGGAATCGATTTGCGTCAGCTTGGAGAGAGGCTGACATTAGACTCAGGTACCTTGTCACCGCTCGTCAAACGATTAATCCAAATCGGATATGTCGAAAAGAGTCGTGCAATGTACGATGAACGAAAAATTGTTGTCCGTCTGACAGCAACCGGTAGCGCGTTGCGTGAGCAGGCAGTCAACGTGCCTTTACAAGTAAGTGGTATGCTGAATATAGACGAAGCGACGTATGTCGCGTATATGGAGATGCTCACTGATATTAAAGGTAGATTACATGTCTTTGGAGAGCGTCAGCGGGAGCAGTAAGGGAGGAGGAGCCATGTTTCGAAAATTGATCATCTTATTGATGGCGATCGGACTCTATATGGCTTGGCAATATGAGATGCCGAACGTATCAGCTCCGACGAGTGTGCAAGTTCAGTCAGAAGTGGCGAACGAACGCGTGTCGGACGCGCCAAAATTTGCAAGTCAGTATGCCGGGCATGACTGGTATTTGGTCGATCGCGGCGGCAATCGCGGACTTGAATTGATTGACGAGGACGGTGCGAAGAAAGGGTTTTATCAGTTCGAGACAGGCAGTACGTATCGCAGTCTCGTCTTGAACGAAACAACACGTGACCAAGTCGAGGACATCGGCTTTGAAGATGTGACATCTTATAATAAAGGGTTGAATCGATACTTGATTCCAGATGATCCAGCTTTTTCAGTTTTCGCGATTGATGGACAGTACGTCACCTTCTTTTTCGATCAGCATGACGATGACCTGTTGAAAGGTATTTTATCGGTCGAGCGTCGTGTCGAAGAGGCGAGTGAGGGATACTATGGCGATTTATCGAAAGAAGGAACTGTCGCCAATGAGCAGTTGATGCGTATCCTCATGAATTGGGACCGGGAGAAGTTTGATTTGAACGCCTTGTCTGACTACGAACCCCTTTATCCAGTCGTTCGGGCGCACAGTCAGAACATGGCGCAGAACGATTTCTTTAGTCACACCGACCCAGAAGGACGTGATCCGTTCGACCGGATGGATGAGGCAGGACTTTCCTACTCGATAGCTGGTGAGAATTTGGCGATGGGACAGATGAGCGTATTTCATGCACATTGGGGACTCATGAATTCGAAAGGTCACCGTGAGAACATCTTGCAACCCCGATTCACGCATGCAGCCGTCGGCCTCGCCTATAATGATGAGAGCAGTCCATTCTATACAATCAACTTCATTACACCACGATGAAAGGATGACTCCTCGGAGCCATCCTTTTTTGGTCAGATCAATTTTTTAATCGCATCTTCAATCTCATCCGGTGTCGTCTGTGGCGAGAAGCGCTCGATGACGTTTCCATCGCGGTCGACTAAAAACTTCGTGAAGTTCCATTTGATTGTCTTCGACCCGAGGAGTCCGGGAGCTTCTTTCGAGAGATACGTGAAGAGCGGATGAGCGTCCTTGCCGTTCACATCGACTTTTGCGAACATCGGGAACGATACCCCGTAATTCAGTTGACAGAATTCTTGAATCTCTTCGTTTGAACCTGGGTCCTGATGTCCGAACTGATTGCACGGGAAGCCTAAGATCTGTAACCCTTGACCTTTATACGTATTGTATAACGACTCGAGTCCGTCGAGCTGCGGCGTGAAGCCACATTTGCTCGCTGTGTTGACGATGAGTAGGACATCGCCTTTATATGTAGCTAACGGTTGTAGCTGTCCTTTCATGTTCATTGCTTCAAAATCATAAATCATGTTGATTCCCCCTTTTCGTTAGTATATCAAGGGAGTAACGGGGTGACGACTTTGAACACGTTATGTGCAATCAAATTGTTATGAAATCATGATGTCGCTGTTACATCTTTCTCACAGAAGAATCCGTATAATGAAAAACGTTGTAGAAAGGAACGGTGTTATGCGATTTTTAAAAAATGAATTTATATGGATTGCGCTTATCTTAATCGGCTTGTTCTTATCAAGTGCGACTCCTTACTCGGATCAGTCCATTGTGTCGCCGCTAGAGCGATTCAATTGGGAGTGGATCGAACCTACGCTAGCGAACGTGCAGTTCGACTACGCCGGAAAGGAAATCTCACTTGAAACGTTAGGAACAGCAGGACTGATTGAATTCTTTATGCGGAAAACGGTACATGTCGTTACATTTTTTGCACTCGGTGCATTATTTGTGAAAGCCATCTCGAGAACGAACCTGCATGCCGGACTGAACTTATTGTTCGCTTGGACGCTTGCCAATTCGGTCGCGATCTTTGATGAATATCATCAAAGCTTGACTCCTGAGAGAACTGCGTTATTAGAAGATGTTCTCTTAGATAGTAGCGGTGCTGCTGCAGGGGTTATCCTGATTGGTGGGTTCTTGTTACTTCTTTTGAAACGGAGAAACGGGAAACGTGCTGGATATGTGGCATTGAGGTAAATAAAAAATGATATAGGTTACTATGTGAAAAGCGCTTTCTTTGAGTGCTTTTTTTCTTTTTAAAACTATTTTGTGACAACAAATCAAATAAAAAACTGTTTATACCCACGTTTTTTAAGCGATAAAACCTAAATCAGGTCAATGTCATACGAATGAAATATAAGTGTAAAATAACTTTTGGTTTAGATTGCTATAATGAGTCACAGAGCGAATGAAATATCGCGACTCATCTTAATAAAAAATACTTGAATGATAATAGATAAAAAATACACGGAAATCAGCGGAGGGAAGCACATTGGGTAACTTGAAGAAATTTGCAGCGACGGTCACTTTAGGCGCACTTTTGATTGGCGGAACGTCACCGACTTATGCGGCCTCACTTACAGAGAAGCAGAAGAAAGTTCAGGAACAACAACAAAAGAATAGCAGTGAACAATCGAAAGCAAATTCTTCGATCCAATCACGTGAGCAAGCCATCAGCAAAGAACAACAAGAAATCAACAAGTTAGATGCTGAACTCCAGGACGTCATCAATGATGTCGCTCAGAAAAAAGCTGAGATTCGTGCAACTGAAGAAAAAATCAAAAAACTTCAAGAGCAAATCAAAAAATACGAAGCAAAAATGAAAGCACAAGAAGAACTTATGAAAGATCGTATGGCGACGATGCAAAAAAACGGTGGTTCGTCAGTCAACTGGGCAGAATTCATCTTCGGATCAAAAAACTTCAGCGATTTGATTACACGCATGATCACAGCTGGTACGATTCAAGAGAATGACCAACAGATCTTTGAAGAGTACGAAGCAACGAAAGAAAAACTCGCGAAAGCGCAAGCTGAACTTAAGGCAGAACGTGATTCACTCGTGAAGCAAAAAGAAGAACTTGAGAAACGCCAGAAAGAGCTTGATCAAAAAATGAAAGAGCGCGCTGCGAAAATCAAGAAACTTGAAGCTGAAAAAGTGAAATTTGAATCGAAACTCATGAGCTTGCAAGAGATGGAAGATACGCTCAAAGCTCAAGAAAAAGCGATTCAATCAGAAATCGAAGCACAACGTCGTGCTGAAGAAGAAGCACGTCGTGCAGCCGCAGCGGCAGCTGCCGCTGCTAAAAAGCAGCAAGGTTCGAGCTCGAACAGTGGTTCTACTAGTGCAGCAACAACAACACCTGTTGCATCTGCACCGGCAAGCGGCGGTATGTTCCAACGTCCTGCAAGCGGTCGCCTTACGCAAGGATGGGGTCCTGCAAGCGGCGTGAACGGCTACACATTCCACAACGGTCTTGATATCGCAGCGTCAGTTGGTACACCAATCTACGCAGCGGCTACTGGAACGGTCACACGAGCTGGATGGGGTGGCGCATACGGGAATCATGTCATGATTACTCACGTCATCAATGGTCAAGTTTGGACGACAGTTTACGCACACATGAGCTCAGTCTCAGTCAAAGCGGGTCAACGCGTGTCACAAGGCCAAAACCTCGGAGGCATGGGTAGCACAGGGAACTCGACAGGTTCACACCTTCACTTCGAGATTCACCGTGGCGGTTACTCATGGTCATCATCAAGCGCGGGTGGGACAGTCAACCCAGCATCATTCTTCTAAACACAAATATAGTGATCGACGAACGCGTCGATCACTTTTTTGATGTCTGATACACAATGAACGTCAGGAGCGCGGCACCGATGACACTGAGCCAGAGCGTATCGATGTTCGGGTTATCGAGAACGCTCTGTCCCCCGACGATCAACATATAGAGAAGGAGCGCCACACCGAGTGCACGTAAAATAAAACGGAATCTAACCATAAAAAATCGCCTCCACCTATTAGTATAGGGGAGGCGATGCGTTTCATCTAGCGAGTCGGACCCAAGCGGAGTGCATAATCTGCTCGTAGCCGACTTCCTGATAGATTTTGTTTGATGTCGGATTCGTCAAGTCCGTATAAAGGACACAGAACGCTTTCGTCTCGAGTAACTGGCGGCTAAGGTCTGCGACGAGACTTCGTGCATACCCTCTTCCTCGTGCGTCAGGTGACGTATAGACGAACGAGACGGTGATGCCGTTCTCGGTCGGACGTGCTCGTTTCGCACACGAGACGGCTTGTCCATCGACTTCCCAAAAGACAGCTTCTTCTCTCTCGAGCATCGTCTGGACGGCCTTTGTCACTTTCTCTGGCGGAGATGAACGGAGACCTGATTCGGCTTCAAAGGCACTATACCAAGACTCGAGCTGTCCTTGGTCGGCTGTCGTCGCTTCTCGCATCCTCCCTGTCGCCATGTCGATGTCTTCCACACAATCGAGGCGATAGAGCCCTTGGGACATGTTTATCTCACTCGTCCCAGATGTGATCTCCTGCCAGCTCTTCGCGAACCGTTCGGCTTGTTTGCGTTCTGAGACGACCTCGGTGAAGGGGATCTCGTTTTCGAGAAGGTGCGGGATGATGAAGGACGGGAGTTCGTCCGAGCGTTCTGAATCCACGACGATGTAATGGAGTGGATGTGGCGGTGTCACTTGAAGGATGGCGAGCAGTTCACCGTCCTCTTCGACGGTGAACTGATGAAACGTCTCATAGATGCCTTGAATCAAGTTATTCAAGACGCCGATCATGAGGCTGTTCTTGGCTTCTTCTTTCAACAATGCGTCCATGACGCGGTCAGAGAAGTGATTCGGGTCTTTCCATTCAATCCATTCCATATGTATCGCTCCTTTTCAATGTAGACAAAAACGGGCAAACCTGTTGGCTTGCCCGCTTATGATTTTTGCTTTATGCGATATCTTCTTGTTTCGACGATGTGTTGTCGAGAAGTTTCGTGTTGTGTTTGAAGTAGTGGATAATCTTCGCGATGGCACCGTCACCCGTGACGTTTGTCGCTGTCCCGAAGCTATCTTGCGCCAAGTAGAGCGCAATGACCAAACTTTGCATCGTCGCGTCGAATCCGAGGATTGAACCGAACAATCCAAGTGATGCCATAACGGCTCCACCCGGTACACCAGGTGCTGCAATCATCGTTACACCTAGTGCGAGGATGAATGGGAGGACGATCGCGTAAGACATCGGCATGCCGTTCAAGTACATGAGCGCGACACCGACCGACGTGAGTGTGATCGTCGAACCTGACAAGTGAATCGTTGCCGAGAGCGGGATGACGAAGTTCGCGACACCCTCATCCGTGTTATTCAACTTCGCTTGGCGAAGTGTGACTGGAATCGTCGCAGCCGATGATTGCGTCCCGATCGCTGTGAAGTAAGCCGGCATCATCGTCTTGAGCAACTTGAACGGATTCTCTTTGTTGAGACCACCTGCGATTGAATATTGAATCATGAGCATCGTTAAATGTAGGACGATGATTGTGACGAAGACGAGTGAGAATACCGAGAGGATCTCAGCGACCTGACCCGCGTACGTCATGTTCATGAAAATTCCGGCGATGTGAATTGGTAGTAATGGAATAATGACTTTACTGATTAAGAGCTCGATGATATCGCGGAAATCCATGGCGAGGTCAAGTGACCGTTTGCTTTCGATGGCGGCAATCCCGATGCCGATGACGAAAGCTAAAATGAGAGCGGTCATGACACCGAATACAGGTGGAATTTCAAATTCCATGAATCCTTTCAATAAGGCTTCCTCTGGATTTTCGGCTCCTACTGTAGAACGTGATAAAATTTGCGGGAACAAGTTGCTTGTTGCGAAATAGGCGAGCGTTCCTGCGACAACGGTTGATGCATAAGCGATGAGTGCTGTGAGTCCGACTAACTTTCCTGCTCCTTTTCCAAGTTCCCCGATTCCTGGGATGATGAACGCAAGAATGATCAATGGGATGGCGAAGCCTAAGAACTGCCCGAAGACTGTGTTGAACGTCACAAACGTCCGAACAATCCAGTTCTGACTTTCTGGTACGATGCTCCCGAGCAAAATCCCGAAAGCAATCGCGATGATGATGCGACCTAAGAGGCCAATGCGTAGTTTCAAATCAATCATCCTTTCTGTTTGTTTGAATAGTTGATATTTTCGCACATTTCACAACATGTTGCCACCATTCCTTTTATTTTTTCTAAAGAAAGACGTTTGACAACTGTAAAGAAGGGTAATAGAAAATGTTGTACATATCAATGGAAGGGGCTTCTCCTTTTCCTAATATAAAAACGATGTTATGATTAATGCTGACAGACGTAAAGGAGGGGTGCGCGTGCAGTTACAACGAACAACGATTCACATTGCGGGTCAAGACTATACGATCGTAAGCGAAGAACCCGCTGATCATGTGAGGGAAGTAGGCTTTTTGGTCGATAGTAAGATCCGCGAGATTCGTGATCAATCCCCTCATCTAGATGCTCGTCAGGCAGCGGTCCTTGCTGCGATTCAAATCGCGAGCGATCACGTCAAAACTAAACGAAATATGGGAGAATAATTCAATCCATGGTTACGCTACTTATACTGTTTTTCTTATTTATCGGAATCGTCAATGGCTTTCGTCGTGGTGCGATTTTACAGCTCGGCCATTGGGTCGCGCTCATTATCAGTTTCCTTGTCGCTAACACGTACTATAAAGATTTAGCTGAAGCGTTCAAGCTATGGATCCCGTATCCGTCTCAGCTTGATGGAACGCTACCTGGCGGCGTCTTGGACCTCAACTCTCTTTCAGGGATTGAGATGACGTTTTATAACGTCTTTTGGTTCGTCGTCTTGTTCCTCATCACGAAACTCGTCTTGCATCTCATCTTGGCGATGCTCGACTTCTTGACGGACTTGCCGATTTTACGCCAATTAAAAGGTGTGATCGGAGCTGTCCTCGGATTCTTTGAGGCGTATGTTATCACGTTCTTCATCCTTTGGGTAATCGCGTTCGTGCCGATGGCGGGCGTTCAAAATGCTGTCGACAATTCGTCACTCGCGACAACGATCATTCAAGACACACCATATCTATCGGATTGGTTTTCAAATAAGATGTTGTGACACGACAGGCCGGAATGCAAGCTAGTGCTTGTGTCTCGGTCTTTTCTGTGTGAATAGGGGGGAACCGTATGAATAAAGTAGAAGCGATGATGTTGCTCGAGAAGATCGCGCAATATATGGAAATCAAAGGGGAGAACCCGTTTAAAATCAATGCGTTCCGTAAGGCTGCGACAGCGCTCGAGAACATGGACCTTGAACTCGAGGACATCGAGGATTTGACTTCAGTCTCAGGAATCGGAAAAGGAACGGCCGCCGTCCTTGAGGAGTATCGAGACACAGGACGTAGTGAAGTACTCGAAGCGCTGCAGGAAGAGATTCCGTTCGGTTTGATGAAGCTCTTGAAGATTCAAGGGCTTGGCGGGAAGAAACTCGCGAAACTCCGTGAGGTCGGCGTCGTCGACTTGGAGTCGCTCATCCGTGTACTCGAAGACGGGACAGCGGCATCACTACCCGGGTTCGGTGCGAAGAGTGTCGAGAAGCTGCTCGCCGCAGCGAAAAACCTTGAGTCGCGTCCGGAACGATTAGCGTATGCGGTCATGCGACCGATCGTCGAAGAGATCAATGACGTGTTGAAGAAAGAAGAGCTCGTCTTGCGTCATTCGGTCGGGGGAAGCTTCCGCCGTGCCGAAGAGACGTGTAAAGACCTTGACTTCATCATTGCGACCGAGGAGCCGATTGCGCTGCGTGAGAAACTGCTCGCCCTTCCGTTCATCAACGAAGTGATTGCGGCAGGTGAGACGAAAGTCTCGCTCGTCCTCGAACGTGAGGAGATGGTGTCGGTCGACTTCCGTATGGTCGAGCCGGGTGCGTTCGCTGCGACACTTCATCATTTCACAGGTTCAAAAGACCACAACGTCCGTATGCGCCAACTCGCAAAAGCAAAAGGAGAGTCCATTTCCGAATATGGGGTCGAGACGGCAGATGGGTTGTGGCAACCAAAAACAGAAGAAGAACTGTTCGAACGGTACGGTCTCCCATTCATCCCGCCTGAACTTCGGGAAGGACATGCTGAGTTCGAACACGACTTATCGAAGCTCGTCACGCTCAAGGACATCAAGGCTGACGCGCACATGCACACGGTCTGGTCGGACGGGAAGTTGACCGTTGACGAGATTGTCGTGGCGATGAAAGGGCGCGGCTATGAATGGATGGCCATCACGGACCACGGGAAGTACTTGACGTTCGTCAATGGCTTGACGGAGGAACGACTTGTGGAACAAGGAAAAGAAATCCAAGAAGCCGCTAAGACACATGACATGAACGTGTTGCGTGGTGTCGAGATGGATATCCGTCCTGACGGGACGCTCGACTATGAACCAGAATTTTTAGAGACGCTCGACTATGTCGTCGCCTCTATCCATTCGAAGATGGACCAATCGGTCGACGAGATCATGGCACGTCTCGAGAACGCCTGCCGTTCTCCGTACGTCAACGTGATTGCCCATCCGACGGGTCGACTCATCGGTCGTCGTGACGGCTACCCGATTGACGAGGACAAGTTGATCGCACTCGCGAAAGAGACGGGGACGGCGCTCGAGTTGAACGCCAACCCGAACCGCCTCGACTTGACAGCCTCCACGCTCAAGAAGGCGAAGGCGGCGGGCGTCAAAGTGATGATCAACACGGACACGCACCACCCAGATATGATGGAAGATATGGCACTCGGTGTGTTGCACGCACGGAAAGCCTATCTCGAACCATCGGATATTATTAACTGCTTCACGTTTGAAGACGCCAAGGCGTTCTTTGCGGCGAAGCGATAGAAAGGAACATGCTAGATGGACCACGCGTTACGCGTATTAGAATATGAAAAATTGCGCCAACAGCTTGCCGGTCACGCGGCGAGCTCGCTCGGAAAAGATTTGGCGCTGAAGATGCAACCCGACTACTCATACGATCGGGTGCTCTCGAATTTGAACGTGACGAAAGAGGCGACCGAGGTCGTTCGTCTTCGTGACCGTCTGCCGCTCGGTGGGCTAACGGACGTCCGCGCGGAAGTGAAACGGGCCGCGATCGGCTCGGTCCTCTCGACGAGCGAACTGCTCGCCGTCGCTGCCGTCATGTATGGCGGTCGCCAAGTGAAGAACTTCTTCGAGAAGCTTCACGAGGACAATGAGGAGATTCGAATCCCGCGCCTTGATGAGTATGTGGACAAATTGACGAAACTCATTGAAGTCGAACAATCGATTCGCCATGCAATCGATGACCAAGGGACGGTCCAAGATTCGGCGAGCTCACAACTCCGTGGGCTCCGTACACAGCTACGAAGCTTTGAAGGGAGCGTCCGTTCACGAATCGACAACATCCTTCGCAATAACGCGAAGATGCTCTCGGACGCCATCGTCACGATTCGAAACGACCGTTATGTCGTACCGGTCAAACAAGAGTACCGTCAAGCGTTCGGTGGGATCGTCCATGACCAGTCGGCTTCCGGTCAGACGCTCTTCATCGAACCGCAAGCGATCGTCTCCATCAACAACGAGATTCAAGAAGTTCGTCTGAAAGAACGTGCGGAGATCGATCGAATTTTGAGCGCGCTCTCGAACGAGGTCGGTGGGGTCCATGATGCCATCATGACGAATATCGATGTATTAGCCGAACTCGACTTCATCTTCGCGAAAGTCGCTTACGGACAAGAGATGAAAGCGACCGAGCCGAAGTTGAACGACAATCGAGAGATCAAGTTGAAACAGGCACGTCATCCGTTCATCCCGAAAGATGAGGTCGTGCCGATCACGGTCGAGCTCGGGGAAGACTACACGTCACTCGTCATCACCGGACCGAACACCGGCGGGAAGACCGTCACGTTGAAGACGATCGGACTCCTTCAATTGATGGTACAGTCAGGTCTTTACGTCCCGGCAGAGTTTGGGACAGAGCTTTCCGTGTTTGACGCGGTCTATGCCGACATCGGGGATGAGCAATCGATCGAGCAGAGTCTCTCGACGTTCAGCTCACACATGACGAACATCGTCGGCATGCTCGACAAAATCGACTTCATGTCACTCGTCCTCTTCGATGAGCTCGGTGCCGGGACGGACCCGCAAGAAGGGGCAGCCCTCGCCATCGCGATTCTAGATGAAGTGAAACGTCGCGGGGCACGTGTCGCGGCGACAACGCACTACTCAGAACTGAAGGCATACGCGTATAACCGCGAAGGCGTCATGAACGCCTCGATGGAGTTTGATATCGAATCGCTCAGCCCGACATACCGTCTCCTGATTGGCGTACCGGGGCGCTCGAACGCTTTCGAGATCAGCCGTCGTCTCGGACTGTCCGAACAGGTCATCGACAAGGCACGAAGCCATGTCGGCAGTGATGCCGAGTCGGTCGAATCGATGATCAACGAGCTCGAAGCGGCGAAACAACGCGCTGAACAGCTCGAGCAGGAACTCATCGTCAAACGCCATGACTTCGAAGAAGAGCAGGCGGCATTCGAGGCGACGATGACCGAGTTTGAGCAGGAGCGCGACAACTTGTACAGTGCGGCTGAGGCGAAAGCCGAGAAAGCCGTCGAACAGGCGAAGCGTCAGGCGAACGAAGTCATCGACCGCTTGAAGAAGCTCAGGGAGCAGGGCATCGTCAAAGAGCACGAGATTATCGCAGCGAAGAAAGAACTCGAGTCGGCCAAACCGACACTTCAAGAGAAAAAGATCCAAAAAGTGAAACAAAAAGCCCAGCAACAACGTACGTTCAGTAAGGGCGAAGAAGTGAAAGTGACGACGTTCAATCAAAAAGGCTACATCGTGAAACAAATCAATGACAATGAGTACAACGTCCAAGTCGGCATCATGAAAGTGAACGTCAAAGCGGATGACCTTCAGAAGATCGGTCCATCGAAAGAGAAGTCGCTTCAGTCGAAAGGGAGCTCGCTCAAACGTCAGAGCTCGACGAAGTCCGAGCTCGACCTTCGTGGCGTCCGTGTCGAAGAGGGACTCATGCGTCTTGATAAGTATATCGATGAAGCACTCGTGTCGGGCTATGACAACGTCCGCATCATCCACGGACTTGGTACCGGGGCGATGCGTCAGGCGACACAAGAATTCTTAAAAGGACATCGTCACGTGAAGAGCCAACGCCCGGGTGGAATGGGTGAAGGTGGACTCGGTGTCACGGTCGTCGAACTGAAGTAAGGGGAGTCGGGAATGGGCACGTTAATGTTTGCCGTCATGCTGGAATCGTTCGGTCTCTATTCGATGGCAGGACTGATGATTATCGTCGGTCTGGCCATCTTCGAGGTGACGACGCCGTACAGCAACTGGCGCGAGATTCAAAAAGGAAATATCGCCGTCGCCCTCGCGACAGGCGGAAAGATTGTCGGTCTCGCCAACATCTTCCGTGTCGTCGAGAGCTATTATGAGAGCACGATTGACATCTTCGTCGGGGGTGGGTTCGGATTCGCTCTTCTTCTCGCGACCTACTGGTTGTTTGAATTTTTGACACCGACACTGAAGGTGAACGATGAGATTCAAAAAGGAAATATCGCCGTCGGATTGTTGGCATTCTTGCTGTCGATTGGGGTCTCCCTCGTCGTCGGCGCGGCATTGGTGAGGTGAAGACATGGTATACGAACGATTGGCAAAAATCTTGTTTATCGGGGCCGGGCTGTTCTTAGTGGCAGCGGCACTGTGGTATATCTTTTATTGAAGAAAGTGGGAGGATCCGTTTGGATGCTCCCTTTTTGATTTCGTGAACTTTAAATATAAAATATATAGGTAATTAGGAAGGTATTTTACAATTCATATGGGGAACCGTATATACTGAAACTAGATTTTGGAACGAGATACATAAGAAGGACGAGGTGTAGGTCATGGCGAACGGGTCAGAAGTGTTTGAAGTCTTGATGACGAATGCAGTAAAACTACCTGGAGTGAAAGTAGACCGCAGAGAGTTTTTAGCTCAAAGTTTCAGTAAATACGTGCCAGCGAATCAGTTGGCAGAGGTTGTAGAGAAGGGACCGCTTGAGGCGAATGTCCCGCTTTCAGTCATCAAAAAGGTGGCGAAACGAAACATTGCCAATCAGACGATGAAGAGTTCGAGCGCCTCGTTTGCGGCCGGTCTACCTGGTGGCATCGGTCTTGCCGCTACGATACCGGCCGATACGGCGCAATTCTTCGGTTTCGCACTCCGTTTGGCGCAAGAAATCGGGTATTTATATGGGTACGATGACTTTTGGGAAGACGGGGAACTAGATGTCGAACGTGTGAATGGAGAGTTGATTCTCTTTTTAGGTGTCATGTTCGGAGTGGGTGGCGCGACGGCTACCATCAAGGCATTGTCCGCGCAATTGTCAAAAGAGGCGTTGAAAAAAATCCCGAACAAAGCGTTGATGAAAACGGTGTACTATCCGATTATCAAGAAAATGTCAGCGATGATTGGGGTGAAGATGACAAAAGATACGTTCGCCAAAGGGATCTCGAAGATGATTCCGCTCGCAGGAGGTGTCATCTCAGGAGGAATCACGTACTCGTCCATGACGAAGATGGGCAATCGTCTCATGAATACGCTTGAAGAAGGCGTAAACATGACGGAAGCAGAGTTTGTCGAAAGTGTGGAAGAAGTGAAACGAGAGAACCTTGAGATTATCGAAGGGGAATTCATAGAAATTGAAGAGATTTTACGTCAAGAAGGGGAAATCCTATAACAAGGTGTTGTGTTTTCTAGGAGGAGATCATTCATGAATCTAGACTTACACTACTTGATGTCGACCGAGCGCTACGTACTCGACATGGAATCGTTTCAGATGAAGAATGAGGCGTATTATCCGTTAGAGTGGACGTTTTATGGGGCGGCGAATCCGACGATGCTCCTTACATGGGATGCCGAGCGCGACCGCATCCGAATTCGCTTCGAACAGTACGCCGTCTTTTTAGGGACACAAGAAGAGCACGGAATGAAAGAAGACGGATTATGGAACGAGCATCCGATTGTAAAACTGTCCGCATCACGCCTGATGTCATTCGCAAGTGAACGGATGTCGATTCATCCGGTGAACCGTAACCGTGGCGCGCTCGCGCATTATGTCATCCGTACGATCGAGCAGGAGTTTCATGTGTTGGCGTATGAAGACCCGACTGTAGAAGATTTAGGGAAAGTCGGGGACACGGGAGTTATTGTGACGGAAGTGTTGGATCAGTTAGAGGAATAGGGAATGTAAGTACGTGAGGAGGAGAGAACATGAAATCATTCGAAATCGAATTTCATGTGATCAATGAAGAAGTACTGACGTATATGCTGGAAGCTGACACACGATATGAGGCATTAGAGTCAATTTTTCAGGCGTTTCGACATGCGAGTGATGGATTCGTGCAATTTGATGACGAGTTGATTGTGATGTTGGATCATGTGGCATATGTGAAGGCGTTTGAGGTGGATTGAAGGAATAAGATATATATTTAGCATTAAATACTGAGCACCATACTTACCATAAGTAGAGGAAAAATAGTTAAGGGTAAGGCGGATATTTACTATAGCACGTGACGAAAACATTATAAATCGAGAGTTCATTACGTGCCGATTGGAAGAGAAATAGTGTACCGACGTTACTGAGTTTTAACATGGTTCCGGGAGTAAGCGATATTTGAATGCGATATCGATCTGTAGGACGGCTCTATAGTCGCCTATCGCATCAGGAATCCTTTCAAGAACATGCTCATCTTCCAGATGGTGGTGCCAGCATTCCATATAGGAGAGAGTCTGATGATTCTTAGCCACCTAGGATTTTAGTATACTTGACGATGATTCAAACATGCAGGACTGACCCACAGCATGTAAAGGGTCGGACATTGACTCGTAAACGCCGCAATCGAGAGTTTTTGGGGTACCATGAAGTAGAGAAATGCTACTTTTGTGAATTCCAAGCCTATAGCGAACTCACAATGGCCATTGAGAAATACAAATCGTTATATAGCCACAAACTTTTTCAGAAACGACGAAACGACTTAAGTCATTTCTACTTGACACTAAGTAGTTCACCTTCTCAGTCTTTTCTTGCTTATAATATTTAAGAATTATAGTGAAAAGAATTCTATTTTATCAATAGAATGGTCAAAACTCTACAGTATTGAACATGATACTATATTTATATAAAATAAGGGGTATCAAGCTTAATCAATACTTATGTTTATAAATATATCTCGACTGTAATAAAAAGTGGTGGTTATTTGAAATATGGGTATATCAGAGTGGGTACA
This sequence comes from Exiguobacterium marinum DSM 16307, assembly GCF_000620845.1. GTDB lineage: Bacteria > Bacillota > Bacilli > Exiguobacteriales > Exiguobacteriaceae > Exiguobacterium > Exiguobacterium marinum. The sequence continues at coordinate 2,409,563 of NZ_KK211189.1, read as the reverse complement.
AAGTTAATTGATATGTTACAAGAGAAAGACACTTTCGTTGTTATAAAACTAGATCATTTTGTTCGGATTAAACAAGATGTTCTAAAAATTAAAAATTCACTAAATAGGAATATTATAGTCCATGTCTAAATATGGACACTATTGAAAATGACTAATTGGTCGTCTACTCTTTACAATTTTTCAGCATTTGCTGAATTTGAAAGAGAAATGATTGTAGAACGAATTAATGATCTTATAGATATGATTTACCTAATAGTTTTGAAGCGAGGGGTGTTTAATGGAATATTCAGCTGGTTTTACGAGCGAAGGATGGTTTCAACAAGAAATTGAATATGTTTTAGATCAACTTCACAAAGGTTTTAGCCGCAAAGAAATAAGAAGTAAAGTAGTGGAGGATAATGTTTTCTTATTAAGAAGTGAATCGGCAATTAGTAAAAGATTTCAAATGGTTTATCGTAGAGCAAAGACATTATATCCAACATTATCTGAATACTATTTCAATGGTACTAATTCAGATCAAAAAGTACTGCTATTATATAGTTTCCTTAAATGTTATCGATATGCTTACGAAAATTTTTATGAAACGATTGTTTATCGTTATCAACATAAAAATGGAACCTTACGGGTTTCAGATCTGAGCTTTTATATGGAAGAAAAGGAGCAACAATCAGAAAAAATCGCAAACTGGCATACAGCTACAAGAAAGAAAATCAATAGTACACTTCTATTATTTTACAGAGAAAGCGGTATGATTGAATTAGTAGACGATGAGTATAAAGTCTCTCCTTTACATGTGAGTCAAGCTCTTAAACAGTGTGCTGAACAACAGGGCGATTTGTTAAAAGCATTAATAACCTTAAAGGCAGGTGGTTAAGAGTGACTATATATAAACGATTAGAACAAATGGAAGATCGTATAAATGAAGAAGGATTTACAATACCAAAAGGGATTGGAAATGAAGTTCCACATTTTGTTTTTGATTATCCAGCTGTAGAAGAATTAACAGTACGTACATATGTTGAGGGATTATTAAGAAGAACGTCATTGAATATTATAGAAATCAATCTTTTTGAATTTCTTATTAGTTTATTTGAAGAAGATTTAGAAGAACTAATCACTATTGCTGAAGAAGAAGGCTATGAAGAACTTTCTCAAGCGCTTCAAACTGTTTTAGAAGATCAAGATTTGTTGGTGAACGCATTCATTGATAAAGCGGATAATACGGAATTGATTTTTATAACAGGAGTAGGAACGGTACATCCATTTATTCGCTCCAGTCATCTACTAAAAAAAATATCTAATCATGCGTTTAGAACGCCGCTTGTATTATTTTATCCGGGGTATTTTTCAGGAATAGACTTACGTCTATTTAACAAATTCCGACATGAAGATGAATACCAAATTACAAGGATTTCATAAGGAGTGTGAATAATGATTATTCAAGAGACTTTTGAGAAGAAAATTGATAGACCAATTAATGGTGTTGTACAAGCAGGTCAAATTGATGAAAAAACAATACAAACCGAAATAGAAGAATACGTTGTCACAGCAGAAATTTTAGATAGCTTAAAAGAGTTTTATAAAAATTATGAGAAAGCATATTCTAATCCAACCAAAAATGTTGGTGTGTGGATTTCTGGTTTCTTCGGTTCGGGTAAATCACATTTTCTTAAAATATTATCTTACTTATTGGATGGTAATAAAGTAGGTGGGAAAACACCACTTGAATATTTTAAAGATAAAATTTCTGATATTGTACTTTTAGATGCAATGTCTCGGATAGAATTGAAACCTTCAGATGCCCTGTTGTTTAATGTGGGTTCTGAAGCTGGAGCAAGTGCAGCACGTGGAACGAAAGAGAGTATTATCGAAATTATCTTACGTATTTTTAATGAACATCTCGGATATTCCAATACACTGTGGGTAGCAGATTTTGAACGACAATTAGTAAGTGACCAAAAATACGATGATTTTTGTTCGAAAATCGAAGAATTGTATAACGAAAAATGGCAGGATTTTCGTACTAAATTCCGCTTGAGATATGCAAAAATTATTGCTGCACTTTGTGAAATTGGCTATGAACAAGAAACAGCGGATTTCCTAGTAAAATCAGCACAAAAAGAATTTTCTATTTCAGCCGTTCAGTTAGGGGAGCTTGTTGCACAATATTGTAAGTCAAAAGGACCTGATTATCGGTTAATTTTTTTAATTGATGAAGTGGGTCAATATATCGGTTCAGATAATAACTTGATGCTTGATTTACAAAACGCGGTAGAAGAAATTGGCGCTGCTGCAATGGGGCAAGCATGGATAGTGGTAACTTCTCAGGAAAAGATTAAAGACGTGTCTAATATGAATGCAGCTAATACAAAAGACTTTTCGAAAATTCAAGGAAGATGTGAAACACGAATAAACTTATCTAGTTCAGATACAGACGAAGTTTTAAAACGCCGTTTATTAGAAAAGACCGAAACGGCTTCGAAAACATTAGAGTCCATTTTTGAACCGAATGAGCAATTAATTCGTAATCGCCTTTCTTTTGATAAAGATCGAACACAATATCGCTCAGGCTATCGTTCAACAAGTGAATTTGTCGAAACATATCCGTTTGTGCCTTATCAAGTGGATTTATTGCAAGCAGTATTAGAGAAAATTGGTATACATGGTGAAGGAAGTTCCTACGCTTCAAGAGGGGAACGTTCATTATTAAAAGCTTTCCAAGAAGCAGCAATATACAATGGTCAAGAAGAGATAGGTAATTTAGTAACGATGGCGGAGTTTTATCCAACGATTCGTCAACATTTAGAATCAGCTATCGTACAGACGATTTCGAGAGCTGAAATCCGTGCAAAAAACTCAGAAGGTCTTGTTGAATCTGATGTTGATGTATTAAAAGTATTGTATTTGATTAAAGGAATAGGCCACATTAAAGCAACACCCAATAATATTTCAACACTTTTATTAGAAAGTATCCAGTCTGAAAAAAATGAACTTGTTATTAAAGAATCGTTAAACCGTCTAGAGCAAACGATGTTTATTGAAAAGCACGCAGATGGAACATACACATTTTTATCAGATGAAGAGCAAGAAATAAATAAAGAAATTCGTAATGTTGATGTTAATGCTATCAAGATTAAAGAAAGATTGGGTGATACATTTTTTGAGAAAATGTATCCAAATGCTAAATATAACTATCAAAAGGGAATGCTTTTTGATTACAATAAACGTTTTGATAACTATGCAAAAACAAATATGAAATATCCGTTAACAATGCAAGTCATTACGGGTGGGTTAACCCCTACAGAAGCTGCTTTACAGGCAGTAGAAGGGCAAATGGTTATTTATTTAAATGAGGAATTAATTTCCGAGGCAGAAGAAGCTATTCGTATTTCTGAACAGATCCGTCGTTATGTGAATTTAAAACGTAATCCAAGTACAACACAGGCGCAACATCGTATTTATGACGCTAAAATGGAGAGTATTGGAGACTACGAGGTAAAGGCAGAAGAATTATTACGAAAAGCTTGTGAAGAAGCAACAATTTTCATTCAAATGCAGGAGCGTACATTCCGAGGCAGTTTTGAAAAGCAAGTATCAGACGCCTTCGATATGTTAATCCAAAACACGTACAAGTATTTGGAGTACATTGATGAACCAATTCAAATGAAAACATTCAAAGAACAATGGAGAATCCTAGTTGAAAAAGGTATTTCAAATGATTTACTAGGCGAAATAGGTAATGTAAAAGCTTATAACGAGGTGTTACGCTATTTAGATGAACTCATTCGAATGCATCAGAAACCATCGTTAAAGGATTTTATTGATAAATATAATCAGGTTCCTTATGGCTGGAGTGACTACGATACAATCGGCATTGTCCTAGCTTTAATGCACTCCGGTAAAGTAAAGTTAATGATTGGAGATGAACACTTTACGCCAACAAGTTCAACTCAATTTTATGATAAACTTGCTCGAACAACAGAGCGAGATAAAATACGTGTGATTCCTGAGATTGAAGTAGATCCAAAAGTGCGTCGCGAATTCACTGGATTGTATAAGGATTTATTCGGACGAATGGATATTGGAGATTCTTATCAAGAGTTCGCGAATGCGATTAAATCGGCATTACAGAAGTATTTTATCGAACCATTAGATGAGATGGATGAACGTCGAAAGAAAACACTATCTGCTGAGTTTACTTATCCTGAAGGAACAAAGATTAGTTCTTTAAAAATCGATATACTTCGATTAACACAAATTCGGGAATCAGAACAACTTGTTAAGGCATTTATTGATGCCGAGGATGATTTATACGATTGGCAAGAAGCGATTGAACAGTTAGTTGGTTTCTATTTAAAAGCACCAATTGAACGGTTTGATGAAGCAGTATCGTATTTAAATCAAGTTCAAAATGATTTACGTTATACACAATCACAAAAGGTAAACCTGCTAAAGAAAAACATTACCAACATTTTAACGAAAGTATCACCATATAGTGAGATTCCACAATTGCCTAGTTTAATTGAAAAACTTGGTCAAGCAATTCAAGAAGAAGTAACAGAACAAAAACAAGGTCTCACAAGTCAAATTACACAATTAGAGAAAAAGATAGATGATTTAAAAGATTATTATTCAAATAATGAAATTATTACAGAATTAATAATTGATAAAATGCATAATTTCAAAATGTTGCAACAAGAAATTATTAAAAGTAATAGTCTAATCACGATTCAAATGAATTTGACGAAACTACGAACAGTAACAGAAACCATTCAAGAAGAAGCAAAACGTAAAGAAAAAGAATTAGTACAATTACCGCCTACACCAAACACACCTGTTACGGTTGTACGTGAAAAAGGAACAAAAATTATTTCTTCTAGCGAATTAAAAAACATGATTTCACATACAAGCATCGAAACACAGTCTGACTTAGATGCTGTACTTGCAGAGTTACGAACACAGTTATTAAAAGAACTAAAAGATAATACATTAAAAATTGAATTATAGGCATTGGAAGGGTCTTTCCCTTCCTTTGTATTAATGAGGTGGAAAAAGTGAACAAAACGGAATTGAAAAATTTTGCCATTCAATCACGTTGTCAATTAATCGATCAAGTAAAAACAAAGGCACTAATGTATGGTATTAATGAAATGAATAATTTAGAGATTAAAGAACAATTTGGCCAATTAATGATTAATGATAAGCCATATCCCCTTTATATGAAACCAGCATTCAACTCATTAAAAAATCAGCTTAAACAAAAAGGTTATAAGCAGTTAGTTGAAGAGGTTGCCTATACATGGTTTAACCGTATAATTGCTATTCGTTATATGGAAGTGCATGATTACTTACCTGAAAAGATAAATGTGTTATCAAGTAGTGTAGGACGAGTAGATCCTGATATTTTATTCGAATATGAAACAATGGATTTACCTGTGAAACAAGAAGAAATTCGTGAATTATTACATGTAGGGGATACAGAAAGCGCATATCGCAAGTTATTTATTGCACAATGTAATGCATTAAACAGTATTTTGCCATTCCTATTTGAACAAATTCAAGATTACACAGAGCTTTTACTACCAGACTTTTTACTTGATGCACAATCAGCTATTAAGGTACTTGTTCGAAATGATGAGTTAACGAAGAGTTTTCAGGAAATTGAGATAATTGGTTGGTTGTATCAGTATTATATTGCAGAGGAAAAAGACCGTGTTTTTAAAAAAGATAGTAAATATATAAAGTCAGAAATACCAGCAGCTACTCAACTTTTTACACCTAAATGGATTGTTCAATATATGGTGCAAAATTCACTTGGGCGCTACTGGGCTGAAGCTCATAGAAAAGATGAGGATTTAATTGAAAATTGGGATTACTATATAAAACATGAAGAAGTAAATTTTCACGAAACAATTGCTCCATACTTAAATAATGATTTAAAAATAGAGGATATTAAACTACTTGATCCCGCGATGGGAAGTGGTCATATTTTAGTTTATGCATTCGAAGTATTTTATCAAATTTATGAGAAATCTGGTTATCCAGTGGGTGAGATTCCCCGATTAATTATAGAAAATAATTTATATGGATTAGATATCGATGATCGTGCCTATCAGCTAGCAGCGTTTGCGATTGTAATGAAGGGGGCATCTTATTCTCGCCGTTTCTTACGAAGTATTCAAAGAAATGCTATACAATTAAATTTAGCATCCATTCAGGAAACGAATAGTATTTCTGATGATGTTATTATGTATCTTGCACAAGAAGAATCTGGAGAAATGTTTAATGAATTAAAAAGATTCTTTAAACAATATCATAATGCCAAGACTTATGGATCGCTGATAAACATAACAGAAGGTAATACGACTTTTCTCCAAGAACGTTTAATCCAAATTCAAAATAATCCAGTAGAAGATTTATTTTATGTAGAGCAACACGATAAAGTGAAGGAAATCTTGCCTTCATTAATTCATCAGACGAAAATTATGAAAAGTGAATATGATATTGTTGTGATGAACCCTCCATATATGGGCACTAAAAAAATGGAGAAGAATTTAGCAGATTACATTAATAAAAAATATCCGAATAACAATCAAGATTTATTCTCTGCAATGATGATTAAGATGATGGAAGCAGTAAAAACAAATGGATTTATAGCTGAAATTACACCGCACTCTTGGATGTTTTTAACAACTTATAATAAGTTTAGAAATAAGGTATTAAAAGACTTTTATATTGACAGTTTGATTCATCTAGGAACAGATGCATTTGAAGAATTAAATGGGGAAGTTGTGCAGACTGCTTCAACCGTTTTTAGAAAAACGCCTCATTTGAATTTGGAGGGTCACTATAAAAGATTGGTTGACATTAATTCAGCTGAAGGAAAAAGAAGAGGTTTCTTCAACTCAAATAATGACTATAAATTTAACCAAAATTTGGCATACCATATAGATGAATCACCAATTAGTTATTGGGCAAGTGACGAAGTTCGGGAAATGTTTTCTTCAAATATAAGTTTAGGAAATGTTGCAGAAGTTAAAAAAGGAATGTTTACAGGGAAAAATGAGATGTTTTTAAGATTGTGGTTTGAAGTTGATAAGAATAAAATTGGATTCAATTTTCCTAATGTGACTTTGGCTCACCAAAGTAATTTTTTATATTTCCCATTAAACAAAGGTGGCACATTTCGAAAATGGTATGGAAATCAAGAATACGTCATAAAATTGGATAGGAATAATTTTGACGCTATTGCAAAAAACGGTGGGCATCGTTCACCACAGTTTTATTTTAATGAAGCATTGACTTGGACTAAAGTAACTAATAATGGTTTATCTGTTCGATATTCAAGTGAAGGTTTTATTAATAATGATGCTAGTATGGCAATTTATAAGAAGGATCTTGACTTACTTATTTTACTAGGATTTCTAAATTCAAAAGTTGTAAAATATCTGCTTTCATTCATCAGTCCAACGATGAACTATAATCAGGGTGACCTTGTACGTATACCTGTCAAATTGAAAATGAAAGAACATCAGGAAGCTATTGTTGAAATTGTAAAGTCATGTGTAGACATTGCTATGCGTGACTGGAATAGTCAGGAAACATCTTGGGATTATGAAATGGACTTACTATTAAAGTATACAAACAGCTCTAGAATTTCTGAATCTTATGAAACATATGTAATGGAAAGTGAGAATGAAATTGCAGAGTTAAAAAAATTACAAAGTAAGTTAGATTCTATTTTTTGTGAAGTATATGGGATTGAAGAAGATATATTAGAAGCCAGTGGTGAGGAAGTCCTAAGTAAACGTTGTTACTCAAGAGAAGAACTCACAAAAAAATTCTTATCTTATTTTGTTGGTTATGTACTAGGAAGATTTAATGAATCACCCCAGTATCCAATTCTTACTATTACAGAAAAGCAATATTTTCATGAAGATATAATAGAGATTTTAAAATTATTTTTAAAAGATAATTTTTCTGAGGAAACAATAAATGAAAATCTAGAGTGGTTAGCGTCATCTTTGAAAAAAAGAAAAAATGAGAGTCCTGAAACTACTTTACGAAGGTATTTCTTAGACGAGTTTTTCAAAGAACACTGTAAGATGTATCAAAAACGACCAATTTATTGGCTAATTGATTCTGGTAAACAAAGAGGATTACGTACACTAATTTATATGCATCACTACCAATCAGATACAATGGCAACCATTCGTTTTGAGCATTTGCAAGAAATTCAAGCTAAGTATCTAAATGAAATTACAGATTTAGAAAACAGATTAGTGAATCCAATTTTATCAGCAAGTGAGAAGAAAAAACTAACAGCAGAAAAAACTTCTTTTGAAAAGAAAATAGATGAGCTACGAGAATTTGATAAACGTCTAGCTGAGATAGCTAACGAAGAGATTGAAATTGATTTAGACGATGGTGTGAAATTGAACTATGAAAAGTTCTATCGTGGCGGTGTAGGCGTATTAGCGAAGATTAAATAAATAATCATGGCCTTTTTACTTAGGTAAGGAGGCTTTTTCATATTAAGGTATAATCAAAATTATTAGTAAATATTCATAATGAGGTGACAAAATGAATGTAATTGAACTTTTAAAAGAGCGAATAGAGGACGAGCTATATAAAAAAAATAAGCCGCGCACGGTTATTTTTTGGTATGACGAGCAAGGAGAATATACTGTTTCTGATTTAGAAGAAGCATTGGCAGAGCAACCGATTCATATCCGCCAATTAACCCGCAATAATTTCTTTACGCTTAAATTAGAAATTGAGTTGAAAAAGAAAAAGGATTCTTTTTTATTATATGCTGATTTTGCAAAACCAGCGATAGAAGAGAACTTTTTATTGGATATGGAGCTTTACGGTACTGAATTTAAAGCGGATACGAATGCTTTGCTTGCAGAGCAGTTGCAAGTAAGTGATGCAGTTTTAAGACCTTTAATTAAGGAATTTGGAGAGTTTTTTAAAAGTGCAGAGCGTAAAAATAAATTAAAGAAAGTCGTCCCCTCTAATGCTACTGCTCGTGAAATTGAGTATGCTATGTTAGCAGTTCTTACAGGCGCACCCATTGCAAATATGGAAGAGATTACTCGCCATTTATTGTTGCGTGGCTTACAAGAAGAAACAAATGAAGTATATAAAGCCATATCAAAACGGTTTAGCACGAATCGTATGTGGGAGCTAATTTCGGAATACTTTGGTTTGCTTTCAAGTGATTTGACATTGCAATATTTAATAGAACATGTACTGTATGCGCATTTCAAACGTCATTCACATTTTGAAGAACAGTCACTACAAAAGAAATATGAAACAACCCGCGGTAATGTATGTGCTTTATTTATTGATGACTGGCTACATACAAAAGAAAGCGAAGTAGAAGTTTTAGAAACCTATATGAAGGAAATCGAACAAAGATTTTCGATTATTGATTTGTTACATGAACGTCCTGTCGAGCAATTTGCTGATATTTCAACTTTCCCAAGTGTTGATTATTTATTGATAAATAGGCTAACTGAAGAACTTCTTCATCAAACATCCAATTTTGATGCTTGGACAGAAATTTTGAATAAGCGTTTAAAAATGCACTGGGCAAAACGAAATGAACGAATACGTAGCTTTTTAAATGTAATGATAGATGCAGTGGATTTATCAAAGTATAAGATGTTCTTGAAGCAATATGATACTCGTGAGCCATTATACGTTCAATATACAAGTGAACTTTACTTAATTGATCAAGCATACCGGCGCTTTATGACGGGGTTTTTGCAATTAGAAAATAAAGGAATACTAGAAAAACTAGCTGAGCAATTAACAAATTGGTATGAAAATAAATTTTTATTGAAAATTGCTCAAGAGACTAATTATCTATTTGAAGCTGCAGAATTAGGAAAATTACCTAAACAGGCTAAGTTTTATAAAGAAGTTTTACAGCCGATTCTTGAGAAAGAATCAACACGAATATTTGTTATAATTTCGGATGCAGTACGATATGAGATAGGCGCAGAATTAGTTTCTCGGTTAAATTTACGTTCGAATGGAGTTGCTTCTATCAGTCCGTTAGTTTCGAATATGCCAACGTATACACAATTAGGTATGGCATCATTATTACCTCATAAACAATTAACAATTACTGAAAATGGGATAGTTTTGGCAGATGGTCAACCGACAAATGGACTGGCTAATCGCATAAAGATTTTACAAAATGCCCACCCAGAAGCTATTGCCTATCGTTTAATAGATCTATTAGATTGGTCAAGAGCGACAGCAGATGAAAATTTAAAAGGAAAGCGTCTTGTTTATTTATATCATGATGTAATCGATGCAGCAGGTGATTCGTCAAAATCCGAACGAGATACTTATATAGCTGCAGAACGAGCAATAAAAGAATTATCAATTGCTGTTGATCGAATATCTAAATTGCAGGCAAAACGAATTTTTATAACAGCAGATCACGGATTCCTTTATCAATATCCTAAAATTGAAAATGATGTAAAAGTAGCAAGTGTTAAAGGAAATATCATTGATTCGAATCGTCGCTTTGCTGTTGGTCACCAATTGGTAATCGACGATGGAGCTGTTAATATACCAGACAGTTTCACAACATTAGAAGATGTCGAAAAAATAATTGCAAAAGGAGTTAATCGATTTATCGGTGGTGGGGGGGTGCAGTTTGTACACGGCGGTGCAACACCTCAAGAAGTAATAGTACCACTAATTGATTATCGTCGTACTTCACAATCGCTTCCTGTTGAAATCAGTGTAGCCATGCCAAAACGTGTAATCACAGGTTACCGTATCCAAGTGCCGATATATCAAGAACAAAGTATTTCACTGGAATTCAAGGCACGTACAATTCGGGCGGCATTTTACTTGAATGATGAGCGTATTTCAAATGAAATTGAATGGACATTTGATATGGTGGGGGAAAACCATGAACGCACGGCGCAACTTATATTTAACCTTGTAGAAAACTATTATCCAACAGGTCAAACTTGCGAACTGCGAATGGTAACAGTAGAAGATGAAAAAATCACTCCTTATCGCGAGACAGAGTTTACGATTCATATGTATAATGCGCTTTACTAAAGAGAGGCTAGAGAGCTGTTTATTCCGTTCTCTAGCTTTTTTGTCTTATATTACTTCTAACAGTATTTGGGTAATTGCTATATAATTTAAATTAAGTTGATTGAACGTAATGATTGAAGGAGATGCTGAAATGTTAAAAGTAGGAGAGATTATTAAAGGCTCTTTCTGGCCGGAAATAGTTGAAATAAAGCATTTTGAAGAAATTGATGATGATTTATTTTTAGTTGAATCAATTGGGCGTAAAACAAATAAATATTATGAGCAGTATTTAGATAGGGCGCAACTAGCACAATTAGAAAACATTCAAGATGAGGAAAGTTCATTTAATTCTGAAAGACTGCAACACTATTTACAATACTATATTTTAAAGACAGAGGATAAATTTTCGAAGGCTCGTGCGCGAGGAAACAAAAAGATTATTCCTCTCCCACACCAAATTGAAGCAGTGTATAGTCGCATGTTGCAGTCACCTCAAGTACGATATTTATTAGCGGATGATCCGGGCGCAGGGAAAACGATAATGTCAGGTATGTTAATACGTGAGTTAATTGCAAGACAAGCAGCAGAACGAATTTTAATTTTAGTTCCTCCGCTAGTATTGAAACAATGGCAGGAAGAGCTAAAAGATAAGTTTGGAGAAGAGTTTACCATTGTAAATAGAAGTTTATTAAATAGCTCAAGTGAAGTAAATCCATTTGAATCACATGACAAAATAATTGCATCAATTTATTGGGCTTCACGGGAAGAAATTAAAGCGTATATTTTAAAAGCGCAGTTTGATTTAGTAATCGTCGATGAAGCTCATAAAATGGCTGCCTATACACATGGCGTTAAGAAACGTAAAGTGAATCGTACGAAAATTTACCAGCTTGGTGAGAGTTTACTTCGTCATACAGAGCATTGCTTATTACTAACGGCTACACCGCATAAAGGAGACAAAGAAAATTTCCGGCATTTAATGAGTTTGGTAGACCATGATATTTTTTCACGTTTAAATACAGGTGATTCTATATATGAAAAGAGTAATCCTTTTGTTATTCGTCGTTTAAAGGAGACAATGAAAAATTTTGATGGTACTCCGTTATTCCCGAAAAGAACGACAACGACAATTACATTTGATTTAAGTTATGGTGAACAAGAGCTTTATGAAGATGTAACTGCTTATGCACGCGAGCATTTTAATCGAGCAAAACAAAATAATAAACCAAACGTAGCCTTTGCAATGATGATTTTACAACGTCGACTCAGTTCGTCTTTAGATGCTATTTATTTATCCCTAAAACGACGGAAAGAAAAGTTAGAAGACTTATTAGCGTCTGAGTTAACGGCCAATAAATCAATTGAGCCATTTGAATACGATGAGCTTTCAATAGACGAACAGGAAGAAATTGAGACTTTAGTTGAAGGGGAAACGGATGTTATTGATATAGAGGAACTAAAGTTAGAAATAGAGATTCTAGATGGTTTAGTTCGTAAAGCAGAGATGCTCGTAAAACAAGATATTGAACGTAAATATTTAGAACTTGAAAACACATTATTCGGTCCGGATGGATTGCTTTCCAAAGGAGAAAAAATCCTTATCTTTACGGAATCGAAAGATACTTTATATTACCTTGAACAAAAGCTCCTGCAGCATGTCCCTGAAGTCACAAAAATCGTTGGAAACTTTTCGATGGATCAACGTCGTGAACAAGTGGAGCGATTCCGAAATGATGTCCAAATTATGCTTGCTACAGATGCCGGGGGAGAATCTATCAACCTTCAATTCTGTAATCAAATGATAAACTATGATATTCCGTGGAATCCAAATCGTTTAGAACAACGTATGGGACGTATACATCGTATTGGGCAAAAGAATGAAGTATTCGTTTTTAATCTTGTTGCGAAGAATACACGTGAAGGAGATGTATTGATTCGTCTACTTGATAAGATGGAACAAATGCGCACCGATTTAGGACAAGATCAAGTCTATGATTTTATTGGTGAAGTATTAGAAGAAAACAATATCGATTTATCTCACCTAATGGAGGAAGCGATTAGTGGTCGTGAAAATTTAGATGAGCTAATTGCACAAATGGAAAGAACATTATCTGAGGAGCATGAACGATTATTAGAATTAGCAAAACAAGAACGCTTAGATGATTCCAGTTTTGATTTACCGGGTGCAAGACGTGCATACCAAGAAATTTCAATTAACAGTATGCCTCCGCGAGTCTATGGTGAGTTTGTAGTAAAACAGTTTGAGGAAACACGAATTAAAGTAAATATCTCGAATGATGGTAATACAGTTCGAATTGATCGTTTCCCTAAAAATATTCGTGAACTAATTAAGAAGCGAAAATATACTTTAAGAACTGATGAATCATTACGGTTTACATTAAGACCAGATAAACAAACAGAAGAGTTATCAATATTACAAAATGACCATCCATTAAAAAAATTAGCAATGGAATTAGCGAGTCAAGAGTTACAACAAGTGGCTTTACCAATTTGTACAGTAAAAACACATGTTAGTGAACCATTAACATTAGAAATTAGCCGTATTAGTGTAGTTGATGGTACAGGACGAGAATTAGAACAAGAGTTAATGTTATTAGCTAAAAGGGAAACTGGGGAGTTCATTCAAGTAGATCCTTATTTTCTATTCCAAAAGCAATTTGAATTAATCAATACAGTAGGTACAGAAGATAAATCATTTAAAAAAGAATCGATTCTTCAAGCGAAAAAGATACTTCAATCTGTTCAAATGAAACGCGATGATTATTTAAATCGAAAGAGTACTTATTTACGACGTTCATTTGATGAACAAATGCAAACACTGCAGGAAAGATTAATGAATTATTTAAGTGATAACTTAAATAATAAAAACAGTGCGCTAATTAACCAAACCTATACTCAAATTGAAGACTTAGAGGAACGTAGTAAAGAGCGATTGGAAAATATTGAAAGAGAAAGAAGTATCCAGTTAAAATCCATTAAGTCGATTACACAACTGAATCTACAACCAATTGAAAATACAGCACGTGTTATTCCAAAAGATTTCATAGAAGCTGTAAAAGAGTATGAATATCAAAACGGTCGACTAAACATCCGTGTTAAGAATGCGTTTGGCTTAGTCGATTTCACGAGTGAAGAAGCAGAAGGTAATACACGATTTATTTTATTGACACCGTCTATAGAGTTGCTTACACAACAATTGGAATTAAACGATTATCAAGAATTAAATGGCTCGGTATATGTTTATGTGGTAAATCAAAATAAAATTTTCGCGGAAGTGAAGATCGAGCAAATTATTGGGACTTAGTTTGATGGGAAACCCCATGACGCCATCCTCGTGTATAATGAGAATCGCCACAACACACATTCAGCCGGAGGAAATTGATAACGGAACGCTTGAAAATAGAGACCTATCTGGAGCTCGTAGTGTCCATCCGATCCATCGCAAGACGACTTGTGCGACAGCCCTTGACCGTCTCGAAAGAAATCGAAGACGTGCTTAGCGACGTTCCTCGAGCAGAATAGCCGATTTTTTCTTTCGTTGACAGTAGTGGACCACATCTAGGTCTCGACGGACCGGGCAAGGAGTTTAGCAGTCACGAGCGCGTACGGAAGATACTCAGCGTACCGATGTATTTCACCTTGCAGTATGCATATGGCAACAAGGACGCCAACGAACGGCCGAGAAAGTTTTGTGCTTAATTTGACAATCTGTCGCCCAATTAAATGCCTATGGTGAACGATATATAAGTAAATTATGTTTTGTTTAGATTATCAGTATAAATAGTGAAGGTTTACAACTCATCAAATTCACTATGAAAATCTGTGAGGCAAGTTTTCTAGTGTTTATATTATTTAGGAATAAATGTTTTAGAAAGGTTTTCTGGGAGTTTATTTACCTTCTCTCCTTGAGAAGTTAGTTCTCTGAAATAATGAAAGGAGAAAATTCAATGCCTAAATACAATAAACTTATCCGTGATCGTATCCCTGAAATCATTCACGAATCAGGAAAAGTCCCGATTGTGAAGCAACTAAGCCAAGCAGAGCACTTCGAACAAGCACGCTTGAAACTCTATGAAGAAATCAAAGAGTATGAAGAAACAAACATTGATGAAGAGTCGCTGGAAGAGTTAGCTGACATTTTGGAGTTGGTCTATACACTTGGAAAAATGCATGGGGCAGATTTTAATGAATTGAACCGAATTCGTGAAGAGAAACGCAAAAAACGTGGCGGATTTGAAAAGGGACTATTTTTAGAAGAGGTTCTGGATCATGAGTGACTTACGACTCCATACAAGCAACCTCGGCATTCCTTTACAAAGACATATAGACGCGGCGACTGAAATTTATATGGTCGTCGCGTTTGCTCAAGTGTCGGGAGTGAAGGAATTATCGGCTTCTTTAAGAAAAGCGAGTGAACGTGGCGCTCAAATCAGAATCTTGGTAGGAGACTATCTGTACCTCACCGATCCTGATGCATTGGATATGTTATTCCAAATACCGAATGTTGAGCTCCGGCTATACCGCTCAAAAGGGAGGTCGTTCCATCCAAAGGCATATTTGTTCCGTACAATAGAAAGCGGTACGTTTTTTGTAGGTTCCTCGAATTTGTCGCATAGTGCGTTAAATCATGGTGTGGAATGGAATGTTGAAATTCCTTCGAATGTATCAGAGGAAGTGTTTGAAGAGTCAGTCGCTGCGTTCCATGAATTATTTTATAGTGAATATGCGCAAATAATGAATCCAGTCTCGTTACAGCCTTATCGCGAAGAGTATGAAGCGCGAAAGGATCGAGTGAAGGAGCTAGAGGTCGCTGAACATTCTCCCGTCTACATAGAAGATGATTCGATTACACCGACGTCTGTCCAAGACGCAGCGTTATTGGCACTCCGAGAAACGATGGCGGAAGGTCGGAAAAAGGCGATGCTCGTCTTAGCGACTGGATTAGGGAAAACGTATTTAAGTGCATTTTTTGCACGACAATTCAAACGTATCCTTTTCGTCGCACATCAAAGAGAACTTTTGTTACAAGCAGAAAAGTCATTCCTCAATGTGGCGAATGACTGGAAGACCGGGTTACTACTCGGTGGTGAATCAAGAAATCAAGATACTGCTGACGTCGTGTTCGCCTCGATTCAAACGTTAGCTTCGAAACAAAGAATGGAGCAATATGACCCGGAGCAATTCGATTTGATAATCGTGGATGAGTTCCATCATTCGGCTGCTCCTTCCTACCGTCGGGTGCTAGATTATTTTCAACCGAAGTTCTTACTCGGTTTGACTGCAACGCCTGACCGTTTAGACGGAGGAGACGTATATGCACTTTGTGATGATAACGTTGCTTTCCAGATGCACTTTACGGAAGCGATTGAAGAATCATTTTTAACCCCGTTTCATTACGTTGGAATCTATGATGAAATCGACTACTCTCAGATTCGACTGATCAATGGACGTCGTTATGATCAAGAAGAGTTATTGGCAGAACAGTTAAAAGAAAGTGTTGCCGAGAAGATTTATAGAGCTTGGTCAGAGCATCATCAATCGAGAGCACTTGGCTTTTGTTCTTCCGTTATACAAGCTGAATATTTGGCTGATTATTTCAGGAGGCAAGGAGTACAAGCTGTAGCACTTCATAGTCAGGCCGAGTATGATCGAACGGAAGTAATTGCCCAATTAAAGCAAGGACAATTGGACATCATTTTTGCAGTGAATCTATTTAATGAAGGTGTCGATATCCCTGAAATCGATACGCTATTGTTCTGTCGTCCGACTGAATCATTGACAGTATTCACCCAACAAATCGGACGAGGACTACGTCTATCAAAAGGAAAAACGCATTGTACGATTATCGATTTAATTGGGAACTATAAAAATATTGATAAGAAACTGGCTTTGTTGACGACTAGCCGACAAGATACAGTGAGTTCCTTACCAACTACGATTGATCTACCTTCGTCATGTACAATTGAGTTTGATTTACAAACTGTTGACCTACTGAAGAAAATGGTGACACGTTCCTCAACACGTCAGCAATTACTTGAACAAAATTATTTCATGGTGAAAGAAGAATTGGGTAGACGCCCGAGTTACATGGAGTTAATCCAAAGAGGAGAGTACTCTATAGATGCTTATCGTTCTGAATGGAGAAAGCTTGGTGGGTTCTTCGGATTCTTGCATAAACTCGGAGAACTAAGTGAGGAAGAAGCGAGAATATACAATGATGTGAAGTCGCTTCTCGTCGAGGTAGAATACACGAGCATGACCAAAAGCTATAAAATGATTGTACTTTCAATTATGCTAAAACGAGGAGAAGAGAACTGGTACAAGCCACTTAAAGCATCTGAAGCCGCTCTTCCTTTTTATGATTACATTAAAAATAAACCATATCGTCAGCATATTGATGGACAGACAAAAGACTTTCAGCAACCTTTCCATGAACAAAGAATTGAAAAATTGTTGTTACGAATGCCATTCGATAAAATTGCCAAAGGACCGTTTTATGTAGAAGATGAAACTCTGCATATTGAATTCAATGAATCGTTCCGTAATCTAACCGTTTATGAATGGGTTAAACAGATTATAGATGTTCGATTACATTACTACTTTAGTCGGAAAGCGAAAGGATGAGCATGCTGAACGATAAAATAACTATCAACTCATCAGACATTGCTATACAGTCTTTTTGTAACTTTATTGATGGTTTTGCGCGTCAAGGTACATATAAAATGAATGTTATCCAAATCATGCTCAACAGAGGATATGAAGATTGGTTTCACCCATTATCAGCTGATGTGATCGCAAAAGAGTACTATGATTTGGTAAGGAAGCAAAGTGAAGAACATTCTTTAAATGGCATCGCTAAAATATTTCAAGAATCATTTTCACAGAAGGAAATCGAACGTCATCTAAATTCGCTACCGTTTAAAGCCTTGACGACAGAATCACCAAGAACAGGTAAATCACCATTTGAGAATGCGAATGGGAAACTCATTGTCAGAGAAGAGTACTGTATTCCGACTAAACAAGCGCATGCTGCTATTCAATTAGCAGTTGAAAACAAATTAGAAGACTACTTTGAAATGAAACAGAAGTAGAAAGGTGGGGTAATATGAAACGCCTATTACTACGCAAAATCCAATTCGCCCTCCAACACCACGGTGGGACGGCGTCCTTGAAAGACATTTATGCGTATGTCGAAAAATCGTATTATCAACTCGAGCTCGATCGCTATAAAGATTGGAAAGGGCACGTCAATAAACAGATTCGTGCGCATTCTAGCGATTCAGCGAGCTTTACCGGGAAAGAGGACCTCTTTTATTCCACAGGAAATAAAGGCATTTGGGGCATCAGACAATCCAATAACTAACGGAAGCGGGACCAATTTCACTTGGTTCCGCTTTCAATGTTTACAAAACATCACACCCTATTGTCACACAATGTTCATTCCTGTACACTTCGATATTGTGTGCTAAAAATTATGTTAGGGGTTAGTCAATGGAACTTGTACAGCAATTATCTCAAATGCAACTCATCAACCAATTCTGGTTGCTTATGGCCTTCATCATTCCGATGGTCATTTTATCTCGTATGGTCGTGGCTGGGACGCGTTTCTCGCCGATCCTCGTCATCGTCATCTTCGGTCTTGGTCTCGGGTTCGGAATGGTCGAGCTCGGCATTGCGACGCCGGGACTTCCTGAATTCCCGCTCGTCGACTTCTTGTCACGGACGACAATCATCGCGTTAGTCGTCTCATTCTTCGTCGGTGGACAAGAACTTCGTAAAATCTTAAGCAAACAAGAGCTCGACATGGAGGACATCGTCGTTCCTTCTAAAGAAGAGATGTTCCTCGGGACAGGACGTACGCAGTTCATCTTCATCCTTCGTTCGTTCTTCTTGCTCGTCGGTTTGGAAGGGTTCTTCCGTATGGCAATCGAGCCAGGTACGGCAGAAGGGATTGCGCTTTACTACCCAATCCTCGCACTCCTCGGTCTTGCTGTGTCGTTCTTACTCATCGATCATAAAGCACAGATTCAGGACAAGAAAGTATACATGCAAAAAGGTGTCATCGAGACAGTCCTCTTGCTTGTCATCTTGTTCGTCTCGTTCTTGATTGCGACAGCGGTTCAGCCGATTATCGCACTTCCGCAAATCTTCTTTGCGATGTTGATCTCGTCGGCGCTCGGTGCCATCTTCCAAAACTGGACGTATGGACCGACTATCCGCGCGCTTCTCTTCGCAGGGATCCCGGTCGTCTTGGCTGCCAACTTCATGGTCGGTGGGTCACGAATCGGTGACGCGTTCGCGATCGAAGGCATGAACTCGATTCTCGTGTACGGTTTCTTCGGTCAGTTGTTCTGGATGTTCGGTGGAATCGCGCTCATCATGTGGTTCGCTCGTACGGGTCATATCCGTAACCTCGCGCCAGGTATGGCGGGGTCACTTTCGCACAGTGGTCTCACAGGTGCATGTACAGCCGGTGACTTCGGTCAAGTGGCTGCGAAACGTGCGCCAATCATGATCAACATCCCGTTCTTCGGACACATCTTCGTCTTCTCGATCCTCGCGGTCAGTGCCGACAACGGCGCGCTCTGGATCTGGCCGACAGCTATCATTGTTTTGATTGGTCTCGCGCTCACAGCGCTTGCATTGAAAAACTTGCGTGCGGCGAACGGGGAAGACTTTAAAGAAGTAAAAGCGCTCATGCAGTTCTCGTTCGGATGGCAGATGATGGCCGTCTTCGGTGGTCTCGTCATCTTGACGTTCAGCACGATTGCGTTTGATTACACGACGATGGCACAATCGTCAGCGATCTCGCACTTTGGCTTATTCGCAGCGGTTCAAGGCGGTATGTTCGGGACGGAAGCGTCGCTTCTCATCCCGCTCATCTTCTCGATGCCGTTCCTCGTACACCCGATCGTCTTCTACATGTTCGGGAAAGCACTCGACAACAATGGTGAAATGCCACGTGTACCGGTATATGCGATGGCGCTCGTCGGTGTCGCCGGTGTATCTGCAGCGATTTTCGTTTTATAATACGATTCCGCTCTGACTTCGGTCAGGGCGGTTTTTTGATGAAATGGATATGGTAGACTTTGGATAGTGAAAGTGGGGGAGAGCGTATGAAAAAATGGTTGTTCATCGGTTTTGTTGTGTTGATTGTAGCTAGAGTCTGGGCGGCACCGATATATACGTCTAAACCCAGTGAGACTGACTTTGTGAGCTGGTTCGAGGAAACGTATTCGGTACAATGTGAAGATGAGAGCTGTGATTCGTTCGAGTTGATTGGGGATCAGCCGAATACATATGTGAATGAAGAGGGATATATGAAGCAATCCAGTGGCTTATTCGCTTTCAACATGGAGGTAAGGCGATTATATCGAAGTGCCAAAGAACCTGAACGAATCGGGACGATTGAAGTCAAATGGAATCAAGATTCGTTCGATATTATAGAAGAGACGGGCATTTTTGTTTCTTCGCCATAGGAGACTTGGAGTATGCGGATGATCACTCAAGATATAAAAGGAAAGCGCTATGAGACGCTCATGGATGTGTTGTTCAAGCATTGTACTCATTTTGCGTTCGTGGAAGACAGGCGACGAATGGAGATCGAAGAAGAGCGTCTAGCGTATATGGATGTACTGACTGAAGAGGTTCGTTGGGATTTGATTGAACGAACCATCGTAAGTGAATGGGAGACGACACGATTGTCTGGGGATACGGCGTATCAGTATTCGTTTCACATCAATTACAGGACAACGCAATTCCTGAAAGAACATGGTGGCTCGTTGTTCAGTTGGATCTATCCAGAACTTCCGGAAGACTTGATGTTTTACGCGGGAGATAGGTGTGTGCTCGCGGTATGTTCCCATGAAGCGTTCTTTGTCGTCGATGAAGAGATGTGGGAGCATTTTAGATTAGATGAATGATTAAGGTCACCTTATATACGGGTGACCTACTCTTATGTCTGCTTATTATACAAGGATCTCCAGTTCGGGTCTTTTTTATCACATTCGTTTGGTTTTCGAACAGAATCACAAAAGAGCCGATCACTCGCACCAAATTGAATGTAATTTTGTTGAGCCTGTCGAAGCGACACCGTATTCGCACCGCCTTCATAATCGGGATCGTCGAATTGAACCCCGTCGTCCTCCCAAAAACAGATTCGACAAATATTGTATGTGCCTGGTGCTTCCTCTTCTAACGTCTGATAGCCACAACATGGGCATGTGTATCTCACTATCATCACCTCATTATTTAGTATAGAGGATACAAGCAAAAAGCGTCCGACCTTTTCAACAGGTCGAACGCTTTTTCTGTCATAACATAAACATCGATAACAACGTCAAGATGGCGAGCCCACCTTGTGTCAGGATAATCTTCTTGTCACTCGTGATACTGCCATATAGGGCAACGAGTAAGATATAGGTCAGAATCATGGTGACGATTTCGATCGGATTAGGGGACACGTATAGCCCGTACAAGAGCCCGACCCCGATCAACCCGTTATAGACACCTTGATTTTTGAACAAAATCGACACCGAGTCTCTCGTCAGCTCGTCTTTCGACATGCGGAAGATACGTGACGTCGAGGAAGATGCCGTCGCGATTGTCTCTATATAGAAGATATAGAAGAACTCGATTGCGACGAGCGTCCCGAGCACAAGGGCGAGCGTCGACAAATTAGTTGACCGCTGCTACTTGTACGACCGGTTTCGCAGACACGTAGTTCGCCACGTTTTGTGCGAAGTTGATGAGGACCGGGTTTTGGTTGTGCTGCTCGAGAGCGGCTTGGTCTTCCCAATTCTCGATCATGACGAAACGGTTCTCGACAGACGTTGACTCGTATAGGTCATATCCGACGCAGCCTGCTTCTTGTTTTGATGAGTCGATCAAAACTTGGATGTCACGCAAGAAGTTCTCGCGTTGTGATGCTTGGATATCGAATGTAGCGTTAACTAAGATCATGATTGATTCCTCCGATTGTTTAGTGAATTATTTGAACGATGTAACGGTTTGAGCGTCAAGACGAACTGATTTGTAACCTTCTTCTGCCGCTTTCCCGACAGATAAGATCATGACTGGTACGTAACGATCTTTGTCGAGACCGAACGCTTCTGCGAGCTGGTCTTTCTCGAAACCACCGATTGGGTTCGTGTCATAGCCGTGTGCACGGGCTGTGAGCATGAATTGCATCGCTGCGAGACTCGCGTCAATCTTCACGATGTCGTTCATCTCTTGTTTCGAGAGGTTTTTGTAGTATGGGATGATCGCGCCGAGCTGTTGATCACGAACTTCTTGTGGCATTTTGCCTGCTGCGACCGCTTGATCGTAGATTTGTTCGCCATACTCGTAGCACTCCATGTCTCCGAAGATGAGGAGCATCGCTGACGACGTATCGTTTTGGCGTGTGTTGAAACGGATGAGCGGCTTGAGCGTTTCTTTCGCTTCTGGGCTCTCGACGACGACGAAGCGCCATGGTTGCATGTTGACCGATGATGGAGCCGTTGTTGCTTCCTGAATCATTTCGAGCATCTCTTCTTGTGAGATTTTAACGTTCTCATCATAGACACGGATTGATTTACGGTCGAACATGATATCTGTAAATGTGTTGTTTTCGAATGTAGTTGCCATTGGTGAATTCCTTCTTTCTCTGTTTAGGCGTGGCTGTTCAATTTTTGAAGCAACCCGGATAAGTGGTGAATCTCTTCATCGGACAAGGCTTGTAAGACGAGGTGGTTGGCCCGTTCGTCTCGCTCACAGTGACCTAGATCTTGCTCTGCTTTCTCTGTCACACGGACGAACATCTCGCGATGGTTCTCCGCGTTCCGCTCTCTGACGACATATCCTTTCTCTTCAAGGATTTTCAAATGTCGGGTGATTGCGGCATTGTCGATTTTCATCTCTTCTTTAATCACGCGTTGCGAACAAACGCCTCGTTCTTTGACGACTTGTAGCATCTCGTAGCGGGTCAGGCTGAATCCTGTCTCCCGTTCGAACGACGATGCGACGTTTTGTTCCGCCAACTTGATTTGGTAAAGTAATCGGCTGATTTCACGTAGGTCCATTGCGTCCCACCTTTCTCAATTGACTTATCAATCGTTGACTTGTCAAACGATACAACGTTTTGGAATACCTGTAAAGTCAAACGCTCAAAAAAGACGACACTCAAATTCACCGTGTCGTCTCGTCTTCGATGGGGGTGCCATCAAATCGATATTCTGTCATGAACGTCGTCTCATCGAATCCGTATAGACGGTCATAGGCGTTCAAATCTTCAATCGTCCGCACGGCGAGGAAAGACGGGTCGATGTCAGACGCTTTGCGCGTGAACATCATGTACCGTTCTGTGTAATCGTCATTTCCTCCAGGCTTCCCATCGAACGAAAAATGGATCCAATAAACGTCGGATTCCACTTCACGCATGACGTCGAGGATCCGTTGTTTCTGTTCGTCGGTATTGTTCCAGTCTTCATGAAACATGATTGAGACGTCGAGATACGTCTTCGGATTCGTTTCATAGATGGACGTCGGGGTCGGGTTCACTTTCGTTTGCGTATCATCGGACACACCGAGCGGCACCTCCGCACGGACGGTCTCTTCCTCCTTTAAGATTCCCTCTGACACGAGCCGCTCGTGAATCGTTCGTTCCGCCTCACGTTCCCAATACGTTTCGAGCACATTATCGTGGATGGAGCCGTTCCCATACGTTACAAGATAATAAGTGCCAGCGAACGGTTCCTTCGTCAAAGTCATTTCTCCGGTATACCCGCCCATGTGCCAGTCGCGTGACAGCTCGATATCGGGTTGTTCATTGTACGTCTCTTTTACGTATGTGCTGTACGCCTCCTGCGCTTCTGATTTTTCAAGCGTCGTATACACGAAGAAGCCGCCAGCGAGAACTCCGCCGACAATGCCTGCCACGATTCGTTTTTTTTTCATTTCGTCACCTCTCCACCAATATACCCGATAAGACGGGGTGGGACCTCGGTCTAAAGACTTATTCAAATCATTTCCATTTCACTGTAAACTGAAAGTGCCCTCGAGATACTATTGCAATTACGTGTACTAATACATATAATACACTTAAAGAGTACCATTGACTAGGAGAGGGTGTGACCCATGCTATACAAAATCGATATGAAAAGTTCAGAACCGCTATACGAACAAATCGTCAATCAAACGAAAGAACTCGTTATCCGGGGGATTTTACGACCGGGAGACAAGGTGATGTCCGTGCGCGAACTCGCCACCGACCTCGTCATCAATCCGAATACGGTCAGTAAGGCGTACCAGGAGTTAGAGCGACTCGGGCTACTCGAGATGCGACGTGGGCGCGGGACGTTCGTCTCCGAAGACTGGGTAGACGATGATGCGGCACGCGAGCCGGTCATCGCATCAATCAAAAAGATTGCGATTGATTGCCATTATGCGAATGTGCCGTTAGACGAAGCCATCGACGTATTGCGGACCGAATATGAGAAAGTAGGGGAAGCCAATGCTGAAAGTTGAACAGTTAACTAAACAAATTGACCGTCAGACGATACTTGACGGCATCGACTTTACCGTCGAATCAGGAGAGATCATTGCGCTAGTCGGGCGTAACGGTGCCGGCAAGACGACGCTTCTCCGAACGATGGTCGGAATCATCCGTCCAGATATGGGAGACGTGTTATATGGAACGAAAAGTATCTTTAAGGACGCGGGATTGAAACGGGACGTCATCTTCGTGCCGGATTCTGCAGATGCGCTCAAACATTACACAGTGAACGAGGCGACGGACTTGTATGAGTCAATCTATCCATCGTTCAATCGTTCCGCATTCCGTGAGACATTGACGCGTTACAACATCGATAACAAAAAAATTCGCCAACTTTCAAAAGGACAAAAGGCGCTCGTCACGTTATCGCTTGCCTTCGCCGTCCAAGCGAAATACTATCTTTTGGACGAACCGACGGACGGTTTAGACGTCGTCGCCAAGTCAGACGTATTGAAACTGATGATCGCCCAAGTCGAGAGACGGAACTGTTCGATTATCGTTTCGAGTCACCAGTTACATGAACTTGAACGAATCGCCGACCGCATCATCATGATCGAGAGCGGACGTGTCAAAGCAATCATGTCGCTCGAAGAGGCGCGTGCCCTCAGTATCAAGTGGCAAGTCGTCTTCAACGACCATGTCCCGGTCGAGTTGCTCGAACGAAAAGATATCGAAATCATCAGCGTGACAGGACGAGTCGTGCTGTTCATGGCGAAAGAACGGACGGAAGAGCTCGAGGCGTTCGTCGATTCATACAATCCGATGCTCATCGAAGAGATCCCGATGTCTCTCGAGGACGTCTTCCGTATCCAGTTAGGAGGAGAAGCTCATGCCGTCTAAAGTGTTGTTGAAGAAAGATTGGAAACAAGTGTCGCTTCTTTGGATTTTGCTCGTCTTCTTAGGAGTCGTTGCCTTCACGGTGCCGGTGTGGACAGATATGAATGCGTACGAACAACAGATTCTTGAAATTAAACAAAACCCGAGCGACTTCCCAGATATCGTGACAGGTGATGTGAACGAGATGGTGGCGGAGGACTTCTTCGGAGACGGATCTGGATATGGTTTTCTTGGAGGTCTTAACGGACTCATTCCGTCAGGCGGTGTCATTTTCTTATTTGTCATCTTCGGTGCCCTCATGGCATCCGTGTTGATTGGAAGTGAACGCAACAGCCAAATGTCGGATTTCACGATGTCGCTACCTTACACGCGTACCCAGCTATACATATCGAAATGGGTGCTTGGGGTGACGGGAATCGTGACATCGAGCTTGATTGGTGGAACATTGATGTTCCTCATCATCCGATTCTCCGACTATTACTTCTTGATGGAAGGAAAAGAGTTCAAAGTAATCGCGATGATCTTATTCTTGATGCTCTCTGGGATTTCGTTCTTCTCACTCGCATTATGGATGGGGTCGTTTGGAGGAGAGTCCATCTCACAAGTCATCTGGACATTTGTCGCGCTCGTCTTTCCGATGGGGATTTTACTACTCGTCCAAGGATCACTATACGCCTTCTTCCCAGATCGACTCTTCTCGTTCTTTGATGAGGCGTTTGAGAGTATCCCGATGCGAATTTTGTCACCACTGAACAATATTTTCAACGTCGATATGTATTCAGTGTATACTGATCAATCGGTGTGGAATGACTTTATCACGTATGCCCCCATCCTTGCGATTGCGAATATCGCGCTCACATTCGGTCTTGGATTGTGGATGTTCAAGGAAGCACCTCAAGAGAACAACGGACGCTTCTTCATGTTCTCGAACTGGTTGTGGCTCATCCATATCGTCATCGTCATTTGCTTCGCGATGTTAGGTGGCGTATTGTTCTCGGTCATCTCATATCCGCAAAACATGTTTTTGTATGTGATTGGCTTTGTGATTGCGGCATTCCTAGCGCACTTACTCGCCAAACGCTTGCTCTACCGCTTCAACTTGAAGCTAAAATCGTAAGGAGGGATATCTATGAAACGCTTCTGTCTGTTGCTCGTACTCGTCATCTCATTATCAGGTTGCGCGAATCCGGAACCGAACGCCTTTGAATTTAGAGGTTCGAAAGTCGGGGACAATGCCGCCGTCGTCGGTATTGCCGGAAGCTTACCGCTACATGAGTGTTATCGATCCGTCGAACTGCAGACGAAGAAGCGTCCTTATGGGTTGACCGTCCGTTATGAAGATCCTGGAATGGAGCGGGCGGAGCAAGAGCGTCTGGCGATTCGGAATGCGGCTGCATATTTCACGCTCATTCCGAACGCAGAGATCGTCCGTTTCGCCTTCCCGAACCGGACGTATGCCTTTTCCCGACCAGAGATGGAGGCTTGGTTCGGAACAGATTTTTCGAACATTCATTATGAAAAAGAATTACAGCAGCTCATGAATCAAAAGCTTGAAAAACTGGATGCGACAGATTCCTATTTCAGGCGGGTATGACAGCGATTGGATGATAAATCCGATCGCTTTTTTTGATATATTCTGAAAATTATCGGGTAAAGGGTAGATGAAAGCGTTTTCTTAGCATTATAATGGAGTTGACTGAATGAGTATTCATTTCCAAGGAGGAACAGCGATGAACAAACCGTGGTTACAAGATTATCCAGAAGGTATGCCCCAGTCGATTGATTACGAGGTAAAGCCACTCTATGAGGCATTGTCTCGCGCAGCAAAGGATTATCCGGATCGTACGGCCGTTTCCTTTATCGGGAAAGAGTGGACGTTCGCTGAGATTGATGACGCCGCACGTCGACTTGGCACGATGCTCCAAGCGAAAGGTTTGGAAAAAGGGGACCGTGTCAGCCTCATGCTCCCGAACTGTCCTCAATATGTGATCTCGTTCTATGCCGTGCTCTATGCAGGTGGGACGGTCGTTCAGACGAATCCGCTCTACACGGAACGTGAGCTCGATAACCTCGTCACAGATGCGGGCGTCAAAATCGTCATCACCCTCGACCTGTTATATCCGAAAACGCTTCGGGTCAGTGAGAAGACGGAGATTCAAACCGTAATTACAACGAGTATCGCTGACTACCTACCATTCCCGAAAAACAAACTGTATCCGATCAAAGTGAAACGTGAGAACAATATCGTCATCGATACGACCGGATCGACGCCGTTCAAAGATTATAAAGACTTTAACCCAATCACACCGCTCGAAATCGATCCGAAAGAAGATGTCGCTGTTCTCCAATATACAGGCGGAACGACCGGTCTTCCGAAAGGCGTCATGTTGACCCACTTCAATTTGACGGCGAACGCGGATCAAATCACGAACTTATTCTATAAGTATAATCGTGGGGATGAGAAGCGCGTACTTTGTGTCGTACCGTTCTTCCACGTCTACGGGATGTCGTGTTGTCTAAACTTCGGTGTCACGAACGGCTATGAGCTCGTGCTCGTGCCGCGTTTTGAAGTAACGGATGTCCTGAAGACGATTCAGAAAAAGAAACCACACTTCTTCCCAGGTGCGCCGACGATGTATGTTGGGATTCTGAACGACCCGAAATTGAAGAAGTACGACTTGTCTTCGATCGAAGCATGTATCTCTGGCTCGGCACCACTTCCGATTGAGGTGCAAGAAGAGTTTGAGAAAATCACAGGAGGTCGTATTGTTGAAGGATACGGATTGTCTGAGACGTCTCCAGTCACACATGCGAACTTCTTATGGGATAAACGCATCGTCGGCTCAATCGGTGCCCCGCTATCAGATACTTCTGCTAAAATAGTAAAAGCGGACGGAGAGACCGAGGCGGACATTGGTGAGATTGGGGAGATCATGCTGAGTGGTCCGCAGGTCATGAAAGGATACTGGCAGAAGCCGGAGGAGACAGCAGCCGTTTTGAAGGATGGCTGGCTCGCGACCGGAGACCTCGGATATATGGGTGAGGACGGGTTCTTCTATATCGTCGATCGGAAGAAAGACATGATTATCGCAGGTGGCTTCAACGTCTATCCGCGTGAAATCGAAGAAGTGCTCTACGAACATCCGGCCGTCAAGGAAGCGGTCTGTATCGGTGTCCCTGACCCGTATCGTGGTGAGACCGTCAAGGCGTTCATCGTCCTCCGTGACAACACAAACGTGACGGAAGAAGAGTTCGACAAACATTGTCGTGAAAAGCTAGCAGCCTATAAAGTACCGAAGTTGTATGAGTTCCGTGATGAGTTGCCGAAGACGTTCGTCGGTAAAATTTTACGTCGCGTTCTCGTCGACGAAGAGAAGGCGAAGCAAGTGAAACAAAGCAGTTGACACCAAGCGTATGCATGATAAAATAATAAATGAATGAACCATCATTCATTTTTTCTGCAGCGGTAAGGAGCTTGGGGTTTATGACAAATAACATTTCAAAAAGTGACCGAATCATTGATGCGGCGGTCAAAGTGATTGCAAATCATGGCTATCACGGTGCAAAGGTGACAGCCATCGCCAAAGAGGCGGGTGTCGCGGACGGTACAATTTACTTGTACTTCAAAAACAAGGAGCATCTCTTGATCGAGTTGTTCCAAACGAAGATGGGGCTGTTCATCGACTACTCGAAGCAACAAATCGAGAATGAGGCGACAGCTAGTAATAAGCTATATCAGTTGATTGAATCTCATTTAAAGCAACTGTCGGCCGATTACGACCTCGCTGTCGTGACACAAATCGAACTGAGACAATCGAACCTAGTACTTCGCCAAAAAATTGGAGAAGTGCTCAAACCGTACTTGAATTTAATTGATTCTGTCGTCAAACATGGAATCGAGACAGGAGAGTTCGACACCGATTTAGACTATCGACTCGCCCGTCAAATGATTTTCGGCACAATCGATGAGGTTGTGACGAGCTGGATGGCGAGTGGCTTCAAGTACGATCTATTGTCGACACTTCCGAACGTGCACCATATGTTAAAAAAGGGGCTTACTTAACAGTGAGCCCTATCACTAGCTCAAAAAATGAATGCTGATTCATGAATGATGGGAAGAATTGACTAAAGGGGGATCAACCATGAATATTTTTGTTTTGCTGAAACGTACGTTTGATACAGAGGAAGCGATTCAGCTCGAGAATGGGGAAATTCAAGAAGACGGTGCTGAGTTCATCATCAACCCGTATGACGAATATGCAGTCGAAGAAGCGATTCAAAAACGTGACGCACTCGGGGGAGAGGTCACGGTCATCACGGTAGGACCAGAAGATGCAGATAAGGAACTTCGTACAGCGCTCGCGATGGGGGCGGACAAAGCCGTTCGCATCTCGATCGAGGACGATGTCGAGGATGCGGACCACGTCACGATTTCAAAAGTCATTGCGACGTATTTGAAAGAACAAGACGCAGACCTCATCTTCGCAGGAAATGTCGCAATCGACGGTGGTAGCGGACAAGTCGCACCGCGTGTCGCTGAACTTCTCGACATGAACTACGTGACGACGATCACCGGTCTTGAAATCGATGGTACGACGGCAACGGTCACACGCGATGTGGAAGGGGACACGGAAGTCATCGAAGTCGCACTCCCACTCCTCGTGACGGCACAACAAGGATTGAACGAGCCACGTTACCCGAGCTTGCCAGGAATCATGAAGGCGAAGAAAAAGCCGCTCGAAGAACTCGAACTCATGGACATCGAACTCGATGAGGATGAAATCGAGGCGAAAATCGAGACGATCGAACGATTCTTACCAGAGGAGAAGAAAGCCGGGCGCATCCTTGAAGGCGATTTGTCGACACAAGTGAATGAGCTCGTACAACTTCTTCGCACGGAAGCGAAAGTCATTTAAGGGGGAGATCATAGATGAAAGCTTTAGTACTCGCAGAAGCGCGTGAAGGCGCGTTACGTAACGTATCATTTGAAGCCATCGCTGCGGCGAAACAATTAACAGACGATGTGACGGCAGTCGTGATTGGGGATCACGTGCAATCACTCGCCCAAGAACTTGGAGAACATGGCGCAAGCCGCGTCCTCGTCGTCGAAGACGAGCGTCTCAAACACTATACGCCAGACGGTTATGGACAGGTGCTCCGTCAGTTGATCGAGCAAGAAAAACCGGAAATGATTGTTCTTGGACACACGGCTCTAGGGAAAGACATTGCACCGAAACTTGCAGCACGTCTCGATGCCGGACTCATCAGTGACGTTGTTTCCATTGAAGGAACAGGTCGCGATGCAGAATTCGTTCGCCCAATCTACTCAGGGAAGGCGTTCGAGAAAGTGAAGTTCAAAGATTCGGTCATGTTCTTCACAATCCGCCCAAACAACATCGATGCGCTTCCTCGTCAAGCAGGTGCAAGCGTCTCCGTTGAAACGCCAGCAGTTGAATTGAAAGACCTCGCGATGATCGTCAAAGAAGTCGTTCGTAAGGCGACAGGAAAAGTCGACTTGGCGGAAGCAAAAGTCATCGTCGCAGGCGGACGTGGTGTAAAGAGCGAAGATGGATTCAAACCGCTTGAAGAGTTGGCCGAACTGCTCGGAGGAGCTGTCGGTGCTTCACGTGGAGCATGTGACGCCGACTACTGCGATTACGCGCTTCAAATCGGACAGACAGGTAAAGTCGTCACACCGGATCTTTATATCGCATGCGGGATCTCTGGAGCGATTCAACACTTGGCAGGGATGAGTAACGCGAAAGTGATCGTGGCCATCAACAAAGACCCAGAAGCGAACATCTTCAGCGTAGCGGATTATGGAATCGTCGGTGACTTGTTCGATGTCGTTCCGATGTTGACGGAAGAATTCCGCAAACACCTCGTCAATAGCTAATAAGCAAAACGTTTTGGGGTTGTTACCCTCCGTGGTATACTCTGAACATGAATTGCATGAGAGTTCTAAATCAGGACTCTCTCATCTTATTGGGGAGGTTTTTATAAATGGCTATTAAACACGCAACGACTCAATCGTTTGAACAAGATGTTAAAGAGGGCGTAGTCCTCGTTGATTTTTGGGCAACTTGGTGTGGACCATGTCGCATGATCGCGCCAGTTCTTGAAGAACTTGATCAAGAAATGAGTGACCAAGTCCAAATCGTGAAACTCGACGTAGACGAAAATCCTGAAGTCGCGGGTGCTTTCCAAATTCAAAGCATTCCAACACTCATGATGTTTAAAGACGGTCAGCCTGTTTCTAAAACAATGGGCTTCCAACCGAAAGAAGCATTGAAAGAGTTTATCGCGACAGCACAATAATTGCGTAGCAGCCGATGGTTTATCGGCTGCTTTTTTGTTTTGTCGACTGTAAAAGAAGGAAAAGAACAGGCAAGTAGGGAATAGAATGAGTTATTCCGTAGGGTATCACTCGGGTCATTTTCCGATACATAACGTCTGATTTCTAATTTTTTTTATAAGATTTCCGTCGGCTTCCTTCATATTTAACAGACAGAAAAAAATAACTAGGAAGCGTTTGAACTGGAAGCTTTTATCATGGAAACAGACTGAAAATTTACGCTATACTCATGAGGAAGACATGATGGAGTCAAGTGACCTTACTTTACGGCTCTATTAAGTGTACGACTCTGTTCGAAGGAGGAATTTTCTTGTCGGTGTTACATTTAGCTATTTTGTTGCCGCTCCTCGCGGCACCGTTCATCCCGTTTTTGTTTCGGGGGATGAAGCAAATTCATACAGGTTGGTTCGTCCTGATCGTTCCGGTCGTCCTCGTCACCTACTTCGCCGGATTCATTCCGATTACGAGTGCAGGGGACGTCGTGACAGCGACGATTTCGTGGATGCCGTCTCTCGGGATTAACTTCACGGCATACGTCGACGGACTCAGTCTGTTATTCGCCCTCCTCATTACGGGGATCGGGGCGCTCGTCGTCCTCTATTCAATTTATTATTTGAATAAGGATAAGGAATCGTTAGGACATTTTTATGTGTATCTCTTGATGTTCATGAGCGCCATGCTCGGGGTCGTTCTTTCGGACAACATGATTGTCATGTATATGTTCTGGGAACTCACATCGATTTCATCGTTTCTGTTGATCGGATACTGGTATGAAAAAGAGCGTTCTCGTTACGGTGCTCAAAAATCAATGCTTCTCACTGTATTCGGTGGATTATCGATGCTCGGGGGGATTGTCTTACTCGAGTCGATGATCGGCTCGTACAGCATTCGTGACATGGTCGCGAACTCAGGTGTCATCGCCGAGAGTCCGTTCTTCCTTGTTGCGATGATTCTCATCTTGCTCGGGGCCTTCACGAAATCTGCGCAGTTCCCGTTCCACATTTGGTTACCTGATGCGATGGAGGCACCGACTCCGGTCAGTGCGTACCTCCACTCAGCAACGATGGTCAAGGCGGGTCTCTATCTTGTGGCCCGTATGAGTCCGGTGTTTCAGGAGTCATCAGTATGGCTATGGACGATTGCAGGGGTCGGGATGTTCACGATGTTCTGGGGGTCGTTCAACGCTGTTAAGCAGACCGACCTGAAGGGGATCTTGGCGTTCTCTACGGTCAGTCAGCTTGGATTGATCATGTCACTTCTTGGTCTCGGGGCAGCTGCCCTTCATTATGACGGAATGGATGACAATATCTTTATGGTAGCGACAATCGCCGCTATCTTCCATTTGATTAACCACGCGACGTTCAAAGGTTCGCTCTTCATGATGGCTGGGATTGTCGACCATGAGACGGGCACGCGTGATATTCGAAAACTCGGTGGTCTGATGACCGTCATGCCGATCACGTTCACGATTGCCATCATCGGTTCGTTGTCGATGGCAGGTCTTCCGCCATTTAACGGCTTCTTGAGTAAAGAGATGTTCTTGAAGGCGACGACGAAAGTCTTCTCAGCCGACTTCTTTGCGCTCGATACGATCGGGATTTTACTCCCAATCATTGCCTTCATCGGTAGTGTGTTTACGTTCATTTACAGCATCATGCTGTTCGCACGGACGTTCATGGGCAAAGCGAAGTTCGATCAGTTACCGAAACAACCGCATGAGGCACCAATCGGCATGTTGATTTCGCCGGTCATCCTAGCGCTTCTCGTTGTCGGTCTCGGGTTCTTCCCGAACGTGTTGTCGAACTCGCTCATTAAGCCAGCCGTCGAGTCGATTTATCCGACACTCGTCGCACAAGGCCAGGAAGTCGATGTCCACATCTACTTCTGGCACGGACTCACGCCTGAACTATATATGACTATCGGGGTCGTCCTCCTCGGTTCCTTACTGTTTTGGCAGATGGGCAAATGGATGGGGATTTACAATCGCATCCCACACCGTTTGACGCTTAACGGAGTGTACGATGGTACGCTCGTTTGGTCGAATAAGGCAGCGTATCGCTTTAAAGACAACTATATGACTGGTTTCATCCGGTCGTATTTGATTTATATTTTCGTCTTCCTTTCAGGAATGATGCTCTTTAGCATTTGGTGGTTCGATATGTATAAGTTCTCATTCGAGAACTTGGCTGAGATTGCGCCGTATGAATATGTTCTCGGAGTTGTTGTCATGCTCGGTGCGCTCGCGATTCTATTCATGAAGTCGCGTCTCCCGTCCATCATCTTACTTGGAGTCGTTGGTTACGGCGTAGCCCTTTTCTTCGTCTTCTTCGGTGCACCTGACTTGGCGCTCACCCAGCTCGTCATCGAGACGGTCTCTGTGGCACTGTTCTTGCTCGTCTTCTATCACATGCCAGAGATCAGCAAGAAGGAAGTACGCATGCGCTTCAAAGTAGGGAATGCCATCGTGGCCATTCTTGTAGGAACGACCGTGACGCTTCTCAGTTTCATGGCGCTCACGAATAAATCGCTCACGTCGATCTCGGAATTTTATAAAGAGAACGTATATGAGCTCGCAGCAGGGAAGAACATGGTTAACGTCGTCCTCGTCGACTTCCGTGGATTTGATACCTTGTTTGAAATCGTCGTTCTCGGACTTGCGGCACTCGGAATTTACACGATGATTAAATTTAGAACATCACGACGTACGAAAGGAGAAGGTGCACATGAAGCAAAACAGCAAACCCGTCAATGATGTCATTTTGCAGACGGCTGCGATTATCATCTTCTTCATCATCGTCATCTTCTCAATCGATTTGTTCTTTGCCGGTCACTATTCACCAGGTGGAGGCTTCATCGGTGGGTTGATGACATCCGCGGCACTCGTCTTACTGCTACTTGCATTTGATTCGAAGACGCTCGCGAACGTGCTCCCAATCGACTATCGTCTCATGACAGCGACGGGGTTATTGATTGCGCTCGCGACAGGTCTTCACTCAATTTTCTTTGATCGTCCGTTCTTAACGCACGCCTACGGAAAGTTTGATTTGCCACTTCTCGGTGAGCAGACACTCCATACGGCGATTGCGTTCGATTTAGGGGTCTATCTCGTTGTCATCGGTGTCACCATGACGATCATTCAAACGATTGGAGAGAGTGAATAATGGAAATCTTCGTTAGCATCATCATCGGTGTTCTGACGATGTGTGCGGTCTATCTTGTTCTCTCAAGAAGTTTGTTGCGCATCATCATCGGCACGGCACTATTTAGCCACGCGGCACACTTGCTCGTCTTGACGACGGCAGGTTTGAAGACAGGGGATGCCCCTGTCCTTGTGGACGGCGTGACTGAATTTACGGATCCGTTACCACAAGCGCTCGTCTTGACGGCGATTGTTATCAGTTTCGGTGTAACGGCGTTCTTCCTCGTACTTGCATACCGCACATACCAGGAGCTCAGCACGGACAATATGGAAGAAATGAAAGGAACAGAATCGTATGATTAACTTACCGGTCTTTCCAATCGTCATTCCTGCGCTTGCGGCCATCATTATGATGTTCATGCCAAAACGGGTCCAACTGCAGCGCGGGATGGCTCTTGGAGCTTTAGTCATTACTTCGATCGTGTCACTCTTTCTCGTACACACGGTCTCCGTTGAGGGAATTCAAACCCTCAACCTCGGGAACTGGCAAGCACCTTTCGGGATCAGTCTCGTATCGGATATGCTGTCAGCCCTACTCGTGACGACGTCGACACTACTCACACTATTTGTCGTATGGTTCGCCGTCCATTATTTTTCAGATTCGTATGAAGGGAACTACTTGTACATCGCGATGTTGTTCTTGCTCGTCGGGGTGAACGGTGCCTTTACAACGGGTGATATTTTTAACTTGTTCGTCTTCTTTGAAGTCTTCTTGATGTCTTCATACGTGTTGATCGTACTCGGTGGACGTGGTGTCCAGTTACGGGAGTCGATCAAGTACTTGCTCGTGAACATCATCGCCTCGGCGCTCTTCGTCATGTCGGTCGCCTTGCTTTATGGCGTGACGG
Organism: Exiguobacterium marinum DSM 16307; assembly: GCF_000620845.1. Classification (GTDB taxonomy): domain Bacteria; phylum Bacillota; class Bacilli; order Exiguobacteriales; family Exiguobacteriaceae; genus Exiguobacterium; species Exiguobacterium marinum. The sequence goes on along the minus strand of NZ_KK211189.1, from coordinate 2,373,696 downwards.
GCACGCTCAACTTGGCGGACTTGGCGATGAAGATCCCGCTCGTCGATAATCCGGATGTCATCACCGTCATCGGTGTACTCTTCGTCATCGTCTTCGGGATGAAAGGGGCACTTGTCCCACTTCATTACTGGCTCCCGGGAGCATATGTGGTCGCACCGACCCCGATTCTCGCGATGTTCGGGGCACTCTTGACAAAAGTAGGGGTGTACTCGATTTTACGGACGTATACGTTACTCTTTGATGGGAACGGTGAGTTTTTACAGACGTTCCTTATGGTGCTCGCTGTCCTCACGATCTTCATCGGGATGACAGGCGCAATCGCCTATAACGATGTGAAGTTGATCATCATCTACAACATTATGATCGCGGTCGGGGTCATTTTGTACGGAATCTCGGTCAATACGCAAACGTCTCTTGAAGGGTCGCTTTACTATTTGATTCACGATATGATCATCAAGGCGGTTCTCTTCATGCTCGTCGGGATGATGATTGGCATCACCAAATCTGGTCAACTCCGTGATATGGGAGGGCTCATCACCCGTTTCCCGCTGTTCGGATGGACGTTCTTCGTCGCAGCTCTCTCGCTCGCGGGAATCCCGCCACTCAGTGGATTCTTCGGGAAACTATTAATTGTATCAGGTGGAATGGATGAAGGACAGTTGTTCGGTCCGTTGCTCGTCCTCTTATCGAGTCTCTTTGTCCTCTATTCGGTCATGAAGATCTTCTTGAACGGATTTTGGGGAGAGGCGAAGCGTGAGTATGATGGACCGCTCGTCCCATATACGAAACGTTTAATTGTCCCTGCCTTCTTGCTGCTCGTCATTGCGGTCGGTTACGGATTCGGGGCAGAAGCCATCCATCCGTACATCACGCAAGCAATCGAGCCGCTCGTCAATCCAGAAATCTATATCGATGCCGTGATAAAGGAGTGAAATACAGATGGCATATCAACTATTGATTAACTTTTTCTTGGCGTTCATCTGGATGTTCCTCACGGGATCGTTCACATCGAGCGGATTCTTTATCGGGTATATACTCGGGTTACTCATCTTGTTCATGATGCGCCGATTCTTCAAATCGGGTGGAGGTAGTTTCTATTTTGCGCGTGTTTGGCGGTTATTTAAACTACTCTTGATTTTCATCCGTGAACTGTTCCTTGCGAACTTCGAGGTGTTACGTCTCGTCCTCAGTCCAAAACTGAAGATTCAACCAGGAATCTTCCGCTATGAGACGTCACTCGACAAGGGATGGAAAATCAGCTTGCTGTCGATGCTGATCACACTCACACCAGGGACGCTCGTCGTTCAAGTGTCAAAAGACAATTCTGTGCTCTATATCCACGCACTCAATATGCCGGATAAAGAAGCGTTACGAAAAGACATTTATGATAACTTTGAATCAAGCATTAAGGAGGCGACAGAGTGATGGATTTACTAGACATTCTCATCTACATCTCGCTCGCCATTCTCTTGCTTGCGATGTTGATGATGTTGTATCGCGTCGTCAAGGGACCGACGACAGCGGACCGAGTCATCGCGCTCGATTCCATCGGGATTGCGCTCATCTCGGTCGTTGCCCTGCTGTCGATCCTGCTCGATACGACCCTTTATTTTGAAGTCATCTTGCTACTCAGTATTCTAGCTTTCATCGGAACGGTGGCGTTCTCGAAATTCTTAGAGAGGGGAGAGATTATTCAACATGACCGCGACAATGATCTTTGATCTCATTACCGGCATCTTCACGATCATCGGCGTCTTCTTCACTGTCGTCGCCGCGATCGGTCTCATCCGTCTCCCAGATATTTATTCGAGAACACACGCTGCCTCAAAGAGTGCGACACTCGGTGTCATGTTCGTCCTCTTTGCGGCCGTCCTTCACGTATATGTCGATGAACGGGTATTTGACGCAAGACTCTTGCTCGGTCTCTTCTTCGTCCTCTTGACGGCTCCCGTTGGCGGGCACCTCATTTCGCGTGCAGCCCACGCGAAAGGGGTCCCGCTTTGGGAGAAGTCGTTACAAGACGCACTGAAAGAAGATAAAGATAAAGGAATCGAATGAGAAAAAGACGGGATTCGCCACGAGGCGAGTCCCGTCTTTTGTTTAGATGAGATAGGTGAGGTCGGAAGCGGCGGTCGGATAGGCGACCTCTAAGTGTTTGACGTGTTGATGCGACAGTTTGTTCTGTATAATGAAAGAGAACAGATTGATGAGTTCCGGCGCATGATGTCCGATTACATGTGCCCCGATTACGTGATCGTCTGCACTCAATAATACTTTCGTATAGGCGGTCGCGTCATTGATGCGCGAGTAGGTGAGGAAGTGCGACATATCAGTCTCTTTCACCTCAAAGTCAATCCCTTCAGCTTCCGCTTCCTCAACGGTCAGTCCGACCTTGGCAATTGGTGGCGTTGTAAAGACGATTGTCGGTGCCGGACGCTCCGGGAGTGCCCGTGTATTCCCATGAAGCATGTTCAATGCGGCGAGGCGTCCTTCCTGACCAGCAAACGGTGTGAGCGCCGGGTTCGGACTGCTGGCGACGTCGCCAGCTGCATAAATATTTGGATTGCTCGTCTGAAGATAACCGTTCACATGTACACCGTCGTGGTCTGTTTCGACTCCAGCCGTATCGAGGTGGAGTCGCTCGATGCTCGGGATTCGTCCGGTGGCGTTAAGGACCACTCCTTCAAGGGTAGAGTCATCTGATAACGTTAAGATGTTCCCATCAATTCTAGTTGGCTCAACGTCATGTCGGACGGTAATGCCGATATGCTTCGATTCCTCGACGAGTCGGTGGACGACGTTCGGGTCGAATGCTTTCAATGCACGTGAACGTATGAGGAGTGTCACTTCGCTTCCGAAACGTCGGAAAATATGAGCGAATTCAAAGGCGATATAACCGGCCCCGACAATGTGAATCGATTTTGGTAACGATTCGAGGTCGAACACATCATCACTCGTGATGGCATGTTCGCCCCCTGGGATATCAAGAGGACGGGGCGTTTGACCTGTCGCAATCAAAAATTGAGGGGCAGAAAGTTCGTGACCATCGATGACGATTGAGTCTTTATCGATAAAGTGAGGTTCTCCTTGATATAAATCGATGTTCATCTCGTTCCAATGTTGCGTCTTAGACGTAGGAATCGAGAAGCGGTATTCATCAATCCGCTTTTTGAAGGATGACCAATCGAGTGAGAGGCTGCCTTCTACGCCAAGTTCGCGCATACGCTCGGCACGGGCGAGTAGTTCGGCCCCTTCGGCAAGCATTTTTTTCGGATCACACCCGCGTTGAGGACACGTTCCCCCGAACGTCCAATTTTCAATAATGGCGATCTCTTTACCGGCATCGTGTAAAATCGTGGCGGCTTGGCTCGCGGCAGACCCGCTCCCAATAATAATGACATCGTATCGTTTCATAATATAAAATCCTCCTCTGACGAGATATCACACTCTTTTTCCCGTCTAGGAGGAAGCTAAACTGAGGTGAATGGAATTGAGTCATAGCGACCACATAAAACATAAATTAGCGCTACTTCCGGATGAACCGGGATGCTATCTGCATAAAAATGAATACGGCGAGGTCATTTATGTCGGTAAAGCGAAAAACTTGAAGAATCGGGTCCGCTCTTATTTCACGGGCGCCCACGACATCAAGACGATGCGCCTCGTCGCCGAGATTCGTGACTTTGAATACATCGTGACGGCGAGCGAACTCGAGGCCCTCCTGCTTGAGATGACACTCATCAAAAAGCACGACCCGAAGTACAATATCCGTTTGAAAGATGATAAAACGTACCCGTATATCAAGATCACGAATGAACCGTATCCGCGGCTCTTGACGACACGGAACTTGAAGAAAGACGGCGGACATTATTTTGGACCGTATCCGAACGCCTATGCGGCGAATGAGACGAAACGTCTCCTCGATAAACTGTATCCGCTCCGGAAGTGTCAGCCGATGCCAAAGAAACTCTGTCTGTATTATCATATCGGCCAATGCCTAGGACCATGTGAACTAGCGATTGACACGGATTCGCAAAAAGAGATCGTCAATGAAATCCGGCGCTTCTTGAACGGCGAGACGAGTGAGACGCTCAAGAAGCTGAACGTCGAGATGGGACATGCCGCTGAGGAGATGCAATTCGAACGGGCAGCTGAACTGCGCGACCAGATTCGAGCGGTCGAATCGATCATGAACAAACAGAATATGATCACGGCCGACCCGACAGCGCGTGACGTCTTCGGCTATACGCTCGACCGAGGCTGGATGTGCGTCCAAGTGTTTTATATGCGTGGGGGCAAGATGATTGAGCGAGACGTCTCGCTCTTCCCGATGCACGGAGAACCTTCTGAAGAACTCGAAAGTTTCATCGTGCAGTTTTATGAGCAAAACGTCGTCCCGAAAGAGATTCTTGTTCCGGAGACGGTTCGGCTCGATCTTCTAAACGAAGCGCTTGGTACGAAAGTGATGCAACCGAAACGTGGGGCAAAGAAACAGTTGCTTGATTTGGCGACGAAGAATGCGACGATTGCGTTGAACGAGAAGTTCGAGCTACTTGCCCGTGACGAAGAGCGCACGTTACTCGCGATGCGAGAACTCGGAGAAGCCATCGGCATACCGAACTTGTCACGCGTCGATATCATCGATAACGCGAACATTCAAGGGGCGGACGCCGTGTCAGCGCTCGTCGTCTTCGAGGACGGGAAGCCACTTAAGAAAGAATATCGGAAGTATAAGATTCGAACCGTCCAAGGGCCGGATGACTACGAGACGATGCGTGAAGTCGTCCGTCGACGGTTCCGCCGCTTGTTGACGGAAGAGAAGCGACTGCCAGATCTTCTGTTGATCGATGGGGGGATCGGGCAATTGAATGCGGCGCTCGACGTCATCCAAAACGAGTTCGGGCTCGACTTACCGGTCGGCTCGCTCAAAAAGGATGACCGACATCGGACGAGCCAACTGTTGTTCGGAGAAAGTGGTGCTGTCGTCGAGCTCCATCCACGGTCGAGTGCGTTTTATCTGTTGCAGCGGATGCAAGATGAGGTCCACCGTTTCGCCATCACCTTCCACCGCAGCTTGCGGACGAAGAAAATGACGAAGTCGATACTAGATGAGATTCCGGGTGTCGGTCCGAAGCGTCGTCAACAGCTCATCCGCCATTTCGGTTCGATGAAGCAAATCCGTCTGGCATCGCTTGAACAATTGAAGGAAGCAGGACTACCTGAAAAATTAGCGGAGACCGTGCTTCAATATGTACATGAGGAGACGGATGAATGAGAGAGTTGAAAATGTGAAACGCTCGGTTGGTTGTTGAAGAACGGACATTTCCCAGAAAATATCGTCGATGTCATACGTAAGGCGACTCAAGGATATGAAGTAGAGGTCGTGACGTTTCATCCACAAGAACTTGATGAATTTCGTCGATATATGCGTCGACAACTTCAGCAGAAACAAAAATAAGAGTCGATGCGGAGGGCATCGACTCTTATTTGTAATCGTCTTTCTGGTCTAGTTGGACGGTGATTTGGACGGCTTTTCGAGCGGGATCGGCGTAGCCTTCTGCAACACACTGGAAACGACCTGCAATCTGTTCGGCTAAAAACCCGGCTTCTAGTTGATAGTAGCCTGTCGCTTTAGCTTGAGTCGCAGGTGGTGGGGTCAATTCATATGTAAATTTACTCCCTCGTTCCTTCTTGAGTGTTAACTCGCCCCAACCTGCCTCTGCGAAGAAAGCAATCAGTTCATCGTCAGACATCGTCGGGAATTTACGGGCGACCCGTTTCCCTGACCAATAGATGACTTGGGCGTAATCTTCACCTAGCAAGTCCGTCAACACATAGTCGCGAAGAAGTTCAATCGCGAAAATTGGTTGGCTCATCGTTTCCATTATATCCCATCACTCCAATCTCTCTATATTATTATAACGACCAATCGGAATTTGGTCATCCTGAATTTTTGAAAAGAATGTGGCACAAATCGGCTAGGTTGTCTTGTCATACAAATTTCACAAGAGTAGAATAAAAGACAGAAAGCTATATCTGCATTTGAAAACGCTTTTATTGACAAAACGAGCCAATGCTCGTGAAAAGGGGGAACTAGAATGGCAGCGCATCGTGACTATTTTAGTCGTAAAGTCCATTCGCTACTTGGGGTCATTCCAATCGGTTTGTTTTTGATCGTTCACTTGTCGGTCAACTACTACATCGTCGATGGAGTGGAGTCATTCAACAAAGCAGCAAAATTTATGGAGAACTTACCGTATCTGTACTTCCTTGAAGTGACGATTATCGCATTGCCGATGATTTTCCATGGAGTGTACGGCGTGTACTATGCGTTTCTTGGATCGATCAACTCGAACCGCTATTCATACGCACGCAACTGGATGTACATCTTACAACGCTTCACAGGAGTCTTCCTCGTGATCTTCATCTCGTGGCACGTTTGGGAAACGCGCCTTGCGAAGTTACGTGGCGTTGAAGTCAATGCGGAGATGATGCAAAACATCGTCGACAACCCGCTCATGCTCATTTTTTACATAGTCGGAATCCTTTCGGCTACGTTCCACTTCGCAAACGGTCTTTGGTCGTTCTCGATCACATGGGGAATCACACAGTCACCTCGTTCGCAACGTCTCATGAGCTACGTATCAGGTGTCGTGTTCTTGGCACTATCTTTTGTCGGCATCCGTTCAATTTTGACGTTTGCAGGCATCTTGTAATTAGGGGGAATTTTACATGGCAAATCAAAGTTTGATCGTCATCGGAGGCGGTCTAGCTGGACTCATGGCGACAATCAAGTCGGCAGAGATGGGTGTTCCGGTAAAACTATTCTCGCTTGTACCGGTCAAGCGTTCACATTCAGTCTGTGCCCAAGGTGGCATCAACGGAGCCGTCAATACGAAAGGAGAAGGCGATTCTCCTTGGCAACATTTTGACGACACGGTTTACGGAGGCGACTTTCTCGCCAACCAACCGCCAGTTCAAAAGATGGCGGACAATGCTCCGAAAATCATTCACATGTTCGACCGGATGGGTGTTATGTTCAACCGTACGCCTGAGGGGCTCTTAGACTTCCGACGTTTCGGAGGAACACTTCACCACCGTACGGCCTATGCAGGAGCAACAACAGGGCAACAACTTCTCTACGCGCTTGATGAGCAGGTTCGCCGATACGAGGCACAAGGTCTTGTCGAGAAATATGAAGGTTGGGAATTCCTTCGTGCAATCGTGGATGAAGAAGGAATCTGCCGCGGTGCGGTCTGTCAGGATTTGCGCTCGATGGAAATTAAAGCGTTCCCATCAGACGCGGTCATCTTGGCGACAGGTGGTCCAGGGGTCATCTTCGGGAAGTCGACAAACTCGGTCATCAACACAGGACAAGCAGCGGCAGCGGTTTACCGCCAAGGCGCGGTCTATGCGAACGGGGAGTTTATTCAAATTCACCCGACAGCGATTCCTGGTGATGACAAGCTTCGTCTCATGAGTGAATCGGCTCGTGGGGAAGGCGGACGTGTCTGGACATACAAAGACGGGAAGCCATGGTACTTCCTCGAAGAAAAATATCCTGCTTACGGAAACCTCGTACCGCGTGACATCGCGACGCGTGAAATCTTCGATGTTTGTGTCAATCAGAAACTCGGAGTCAACGGCGAGAACATGGTCTATCTAGACTTGTCTCATAAAGATTCAAAAGAACTCGATATCAAACTTGGTGGGATTCTCGAGATTTACGAGAAGTTCGTAGGAGATGACCCACGTAAAGTACCGATGAAGATTTTCCCTGCCGTTCACTACTCAATGGGCGGACTATGGGTCGACTACGACCAAATGACAAATATACCAGGACTCTTCGCAGCCGGTGAATGTGACTATTCGATGCACGGTGCGAACCGTCTCGGCGCAAACTCTCTTCTTTCAGCCGTTCACGGTGGAATGGAGGCCGGTCCTGCGGCGGTCAACTATATGCGTGGTCTCGATCAAGCGACAGAAAGCGTCTCGGACGCACTCTTTAACTTCAACGAACGTGAAGAAATCGAGCGCTTCAATGAGATCCTCGCGATGGATGGTACAGAGAATGCGTATCAAATCCACCGTGAACTCGGTGAACTTATGACGGACAACGTCACGGTCGTTCGCTACAATGACAAGCTTGAAGCGACCGACAAGAAAATCCAAGAATTGCGTGAACGTTTCCATAACATCTCGGCTACGGATACGGCACGTTGGAGCAACCAAGGGGCATCGTTCATTCGACAACTCGACCACATGCTCGACCTCGCACGCGTCATCACACTCGGCGCCCTCAAGCGAGACGAGAGTCGTGGTGCTCATTACAAGCCGGAATTCCCGGAACGTAATGATGAGCAGTTCATGAAGACGACGATGGCACGTTACAAAGATGGGGAAGTCGATATCTCGTATGAAGAAATCGATGTTTCGTTAATCCCGCCACGTAAACGGGATTACTCGAAGAAAGGGGCGAAGACGAAATGACGACGCCAATGCAATCTGAACAAAAAGACATCCGCTTCATCATCGAACGTCAAGATGGACCGGATCAAGCAACGTATACAGAAGAATTCACAGTGCCGTACCGTCCGAACATGAACGTCATCTCGGCATTGATGGAAATCCGCCGTAATCCGGTCAATGCGAACGGGGACAAGACGACACCGATCAACTGGGACATGAACTGTCTCGAAGAAGTGTGTGGTGCCTGTTCGATGATCATCAACGGGAAGCCACGCCAGTCGTGTACGGCACTCGTTGATAAACTTGAGCAACCGATCCGTCTTGCACCGATGAAGACGTTCCCGGTCATCCGTGACCTTCAAGTCGACCGTCAACGTATGTTCGACGCGTTGAAAAAAGTGAAGGCATGGGTTCCAATCGATGGCACATACGACCTCGGTCCAGGACCGCGTATGCCGGAGAACAAACGTCAATGGGCATACGAACTATCGAAATGTATGACTTGTGGGGTTTGTCTTGAAGCGTGTCCGAACGTGAACGACAAATCAGACTTCATCGGTCCAGCGGCCATTTCGCAAGTCCGTCTCTTCAACTCACACCCAACAGGTGCCTTCCACGCGGAAGACCGCCTCGAGGCACTCATGGAAGACGGTGGGATCATGCAGTGCGGAAACGCACAAAACTGTGTCGAAGTTTGTCCAAAAGGCATCCCGCTCACGACGTCGATCGCTTCGATGAACCGTCAAACGACGCTTCACTCGTTCAAACAGTTCTTCGGTAGTGACAAAGGTCGCACCGGTTCTGCGGTCGAGGCATAAGCGAGCCGATGACCAAGTACTTTCGAGAGCCGGGTTGGGAAACAAGTGTCAAAGCAGGGATCGCGCTCGATGTGAAAGTTCGATTTTCTGAATGCGATCCATATGGTCACATGAATAACACAATTCCGTTCATCTATTTTGAAGATGCGAGAATCGAGTTGTTAGAGGCGATAGGTTTCTCCTTGAAGGATGGATTTGTCGTCGTCGCCGATGCGCAATGTGACTATGTTCGACAAGTCATGCCACGTCAACAGCTGACCGTGCATGCCAATATCTTGACGGTCGGAAATACTTCATGTGATATTCATTACGGGGCGTATGACGGAGACCGACTTTTATTCGCAGGACGGACAAGCCTTGTTCATTTGTCGAAAGAAGGTCGTCCTATGGAATGGGCTCCGGAATATAAAAATCGCTTGCAGAATTTTTGCGAATCCGCTATCATTTGATAATGAGTTCACAAACAAAAAATATTCTGCCGGTTCGCCTGTAGAATTGAATTTTGAAGGGAGACCATCATCTCATGGAAAAAACGTTCACAGTCGTTGCTGATTCAGGAATTCACGCTCGTCCAGCTACTCAGCTTGTTAACACAGCATCTAAGTTCCAATCAGACATCAACCTCGAGTACAATGGCAAAACAGTTAACTTGAAATCGATCATGGGTGTACTTTCACTCGGAATCGCAAAAGATTCTACAATCAAGATCACTGCTGAAGGTGAAGATGCAGGAGAAGCGATCAAAACGCTTTCTGACATGCTCACTAGCGAAGGTCTTGCTCAGTAATTTGGGTAAGGGACGAGGCGCCATTGGCGACCTCGTCTTTTTTTGTCATGGGAACGTTTCTTTTTCCGTCCGATGTTTTTTGATAAGATAGGTGAGAATGGAAGTGATACAAATGAAACGAGCGATTGGAGTCCTCGATTCAGGAGTCGGCGGATTGACAGTAGTCAAAGAATTGATGCGTCAACTCCCTAAAGAGGAAATCATCTATATCGGGGATACGGAACGCTGTCCGTACGGGCCGCGTCCGCACGATGAGATTGAAGCATACACATGGGAACTCATTGAGTTTTTATTAAAGAGAGATGTCAAAATGATTGTCATCGCCTGTAACACGGCGACGGCCGTCGTTTTGAAAGAGGCGAGGAAACGTCTTGATATCCCGGTCATTGGAGTCATCGACCCGGGTGCCCGCGCGGCCGTCAAAGGGACGCGCAACAAACATATCGGTGTCATCGGTACGAAGATGACAATCGAGAGCGGCTCGTATGAGAAGGCGCTCCGTCACGTCGCTGGTGAGGTAGACGTGTACTCGCTCGCCTGTCCGCCGTTTGTTCCGCTCGTAGAGGCAGGGGAAGTGTATGGGGACCGTGTCTATCAAGTAGTGGAAGAGACACTACGTCCGCTCCAAACATCCGAGATGGACACGCTCATCCTCGGTTGCACGCATTATCCGATTCTCGCTCCCGTCATCCAAGACGTGGTCGGACCGAGCGTCCACCTCATCTCATCTGGTGACGAGACTGCGCTTGAGGTTGCGGCAATCCTTGATTATCAAGAACTCGAGAATGGATTAGATACAGTCCCGACGCATGCTTTTTATGCGACCGGCGACATTGAACTGTTTGACCGACTTGCGAGCGAATGGCTCGGTCGTCCGGTCCATGCGGAGAAAGTGGAGGTGACGGGCATTGCGTGACACTAGACGATATGACGAACTGCGCACGGTTGAAATCGTGCCTCATGTAAATAAACATGCGGAAGGGTCTGTCCTTATTTCAATTGGCGATACGAAAGTGATTTGTACAGCGACTGTCGAAGAACGTGTCCCAAACTTCCTACGTGGGAAGCGACAAGGCTGGATCAATGCCGAGTACGCGATGCTACCACGAGCAACCGGGGACCGGACAGTCCGGGAATCGGTACGCGGGAAACAGTCGGGACGAACGATGGAGATTCAACGTTTGATTGCTCGTTCACTTCGGTCGGTCGTTGATTTAGAACGGCTTGGAGAACGAACAATCTGGATTGACTGCGATGTCATTCAAGCGGATGGCGGTACACGTACGGCATCCATCACTGGTGGCTTCTGTGCGCTCGTCTTGGCTGTCGATCGGTTGATACGTCAAGGGAAACTCGAGGACACACCAATTAAAGAAGGTGTAGCCGCGATCTCTGTCGGGCGGACAGACGAACTCGTGCTCGATTTAAATTATTTGGAAGACGCCGCGGCAGAAGTTGATATGAACGTCGTCATGACGGCGAGTGGTCGTTTCGTCGAAGTACAGGGTACTGGAGAAGAGGCGACGTTTACGCTTCAAGAGATGAACGAGATGCTCGGTCTCGCCGAGCGAGGAATCGAATCATTATTCAAGGCGGCTGAAGAAGCACTCGGTGCTTCGTGGTGGTACGTCGGAGAACGTTCGGAGGAGACTTTATGAAGTTGATTATTGCGACACACAATCCTGGAAAAGTGAAGGAACTCGAAGGGATGTTGACCCCGCTCGGGTTCGAGGTCGAGTCACTACTCGACTATCCGAATGCACCGGAAACTGATGAGACTGGTACGACATTCGAAGAAAATGCTGCATTAAAAGCGACAGAGGCGGCTACTTATTTCGGACACGCCGTACTCGCGGACGACTCAGGTCTTGAAGTCGATGCGCTCGACGGGGCGCCAGGTGTGTACTCGGCCCGCTTCGCCGGCCCAGAAAAGTCGGATGAGGCGAACAATGCCCTTCTTCTTGAAAAATTGAACGGGGAAACGAATCGTACGGCCCGTTTTGTTTGTGCGCTCTGTCTGGCGAAACCGACTGGAGAAACGTTGACCGTTCGCGGAACGATTGAAGGGACAATCGGCTACTCGCCACGAGGCGAGAATGGTTTCGGATACGACCCGCTCTTTATCGTCCCATCGCTCCATAAGACAGCGGCAGAACTTGAACGCGAAGAGAAGGCGGTCGTCAGCCATCGTGGACAAGCGCTACGGAAGTTGGAGGCAGAAATCACACCATTCATGAAAGGATGAAGCTTATGCGTTTTCTAATAGTGAGTGATAGTCATGGTCTGACCGAAGAACTGACAACGATTTTTGAACGACATGAAGCAGAAATCGATGATGCGTTTCATTGTGGGGACTCACAACTCGCTTTGGTCGATGAACATTTGTTACCGTATCGGACAGTCCGTGGGAATTGTGATTTTGGGGGAGACCTTCCACTCGAGCGAATCGAGACGACAGATGCAGGTACGATTCTGATCGTCCATGGGCACCATCACGACGTCAAATTCGATTTGAATCGTTTGCGATATCGGGCTGAAGAAGTCGGCGCGAACGTCGTCTTGTTCGGTCACTCGCATGTGGCGGGTGCTTTGATCGAGGATGGTGTCGTCTACATCAACCCGGGTTCGATACGAATGCCGCGGGGACGAACGGACAAAACGTATGCGTTACTTGACCTAGAAAAAGGGGAAGCTGCAGTGCGTTTCTATCGCTCGGAGGACGGTTCGCACGTCGAAGATTTGGACATCGTAGGAAAACTATGAGTTTCATATAGGAAATCGATTGACAGGAAACCATTTTTCTATTATAGTTTTCATGTCAATGTCCCAATAGCTCAGCAGGATAGAGCAACGGCCTTCAAGACAAATAGGAGCCTTTATAGGGAAACAGAAACCTATAAAGTGGACGACACTATATCGGTGAAGCCTTAACAGATGATGCTGATGGTAATACCGAGGAAACTCATTCCCGTATAATCGGGTCGAGTTGATTCGAATGGCTACGAACGTAGAGGTAGAATCAATGGAGGGGCATCATGCTCGTGAGGTTCCGTAGAGACTACACGTGTCGCACCTGAAATGGTGAAGATATAGTCCAGACTACAAACAACGCAATGTTGGTGACGAAAGTCATGGTGGTAAGCTAAGCCGTCGGTCGGGGGTTCGAATCCCTCTTGGGACGCTTCCATTTAAAATAGAGATGGTCTCTACGGAGATCATCTCTTTTTTCATTTTCCGGGAAATCGATTGACAAGGAATTGCGTCCTAAAGGAAGATGAAAGAGTATGGAAGAGAGGGTGAGGGAAGATGGAGAAGGAAAAGGACCAAGACTATCCGTTCCCTGGGAATTGGTCGCGTCTGCATAAGATGATTCAAGAGGCGGATGCTTCTGGGGAACGACAGCGGATCGAACCGATTTTATGGGATTGGTATCAGGTGATTCCGGGTGACCCATTTATTTTCATGGAAATCTTCCAATGTGCGATGGAACGACCGGATGATCCGGAAACACTCGAAAAACTACAGGAACTTGTCGCGATTCAGATGACGGAAGCAGAGGAACCGGCCTCTGGTGGGCTTCAGATTGCGCAGTATTACATTATGCGTGACCAACCGTTTGAAGCGGCGCACTGGATTAACCAGTATCTTGAATGGCAAAAAGATAAAGATACGGTCAACACACAGGCGCATCAGGTACTTCAAGTTTTAAAGATGACTGAGTTTCCGGCGGCGATTGCCAAGTTGAAACGGACGTTGACGCGAGGGAGTACAGGGGAGCAAATTGAAGCGTTACAACATGTCCATTTTAATATCGATTCGGTGCTCGACAATGTGCTTCACGAATTGCTCGAGTCGGAGCGACCAAAGCTCATCAAACTGATTGTATTAGAAAAAGCGTTTACCGAGCTTGCGAACATCAAATGGACGGATGGAGAATCGATGAACGAGATGTCGCAAGTAGAGGCGACGGCGCACATTGAGAAGTGGGAGAAGACTGTATTGTCACTTCAAAAATCAGTGGAAGGTGATGAGATCGGAACCCAGTTGTTGATGAATTACATGTACACGCATTATCCGTATGTGCCGGTTCCAACAGAGGATATCGAAGAGTCACTCGCACAAGCGAAACAAGCGATTTTGCATGACAAGGCGGTCGATGGTTTGGCAGCTGCGATTTTAGAGGCGGATCTGCGCTTCACACAGGCGTTATTAGACTAAATCCTTGTGTGCACATAGAGGATTTATGCTATAATACGGATTGTTGTACATTTTTGTACGGTATAAACGAATTGTTGGAGGGACTTAGCATGACAGCAAAATGGGAAAAAACATCAGGTAGCCAAGGCGTACTCACGTACGAAGCTCCTGCAGAAGCTTTTGATAAAGCAGTTGACGCCGCATTTAAAACAGTCGTCAAAGACTTGAACGTGCCTGGCTTCCGTAAAGGTAAATTGCCACGCCCAATGTTCAACAAAATGTATGGAGAAGAAGCACTCTATCAAGATGCACTCGACATTCTCTACCGCGATACAATCCAAGGTGCGGTTGAAGAAGCTGGTTTCGAACCAATCGCGCTCGAAAACATCGATGTAGACGGCACGCTCGAGAAAGGCAAACCAGTCGCGTTCAAAGTGACATTCGTGGTTGAGCCAGAAGCTGAGCTTGGCGAATACAAAGGTCTTGAGTACGAAGCTGTTGCTACAGAAGTAACAGAAGACGAAGTGACAGCAGAACTTGAAGCACTTCAACAGCAAGGCGCAGAACTCGCTGTTAAAGAAGGTGCAATCGAAAACGGCGATACAGCTGTCTTTGATTTCGCAGGTTTCGCTGATGGTGAGCAGTTCGAAGGCGGCACAGCTGAGAACTACACACTCGAAATCGGTTCTGGTCAATTCATCCCAGGATTCGAAGAGCAAATGATCGGCTTGACTGCTGGTGAAGAAAAAGACGTTGAAGTAACATTCCCTGAAGAGTACCACGCTGAAAACTTAGCGGGTAAACCAGCGACATTCAAAGTCAAACTTCATGAAGTAAAAGCAAAACAAGTTCCTGAACTCGACGACGAGTTTGCAAAAGACATCGACGAGTCTGTTTCTACACTCGACGAGTTGAAAGCAAGCATCCGTGAGCGTTTAGAAGCTGGCAAGAAACAAGAAGCTGAAGGTACGATGCGCGATCAACTCGTCGAGCAGGCAACTGCGAACGCGACAATCGACGTACCACAAGTTCTCGTTGACCAAGAAGTAGACCGCATGGTACAAGAGTTCGGTTCACGTGTATCTTCACAAGGAATCGACCTTAACATGTACTTCGAACTCACTGGTACTTCTGAAGAAGCAATGCGTGAAGAGATGAAAGAGCAAGCTGAAGAGCGTGTTAAAGCTCGTCTCGTCTTGAAAGCAATTGCTGACAAAGAAGAAATCGAAGTATCTGACGAAGATGCTGAGAAAGAACTTGAAGAAATGTCTAAACTTTACAACATCGCACCAGACCAACTCCGTACGATGCTCGCTCCACAAGGCGGTCTTGAGACACTTAAAGGTGACCTCAAATTCCGTAAAGCGATTGACATCCTCGTTGAAAACGGTAAAGCAAAGTAAGTTGATATTCGAAGGGACGACTGCCTAGCGGTCGTCCTTTTTTCTGTCACAACACATTGCATGTGTAATTCTTTGAAGTCGGAATATGTTCATGCTACAATTATTTCAACGCAGAGATGTAAAATGTCTTTTCGCGGTGCATCGCACCAGAAAATACAAATCGCGATTTATCGCACTTACATCCATTTTCACCACAGAAGGGGTGTATCGAATGTTTAAATTTAACGAGGAAAAGGGGCAACTCAAGTGCTCGTTTTGCGGGAAATCGCAAGAACAAGTCCGTAAACTAGTCGCCGGTCCTGGCGTATACATTTGCGATGAATGTATCGAACTTTGCAATGAAATCGTTGAGGAAGAGCTCGGTGTCGAGGAAGAAGTCGAATTCAAAGACATTCCGAAACCACAAGAAATCCGCAATGTGCTAGATGAATATGTCATTGGACAAGATCGTGCGAAACGTTCACTCGCCGTCGCTGTCTATAACCACTATAAACGCATCAATGCAGGTGGACGTGCAGATGACGTCGAACTTGCGAAGTCGAACATCGTCATGATTGGACCAACAGGTAGCGGGAAGACGCTCCTCGCCCAAACGATGGCACGCATCTTGAACGTCCCGTTCGCAATCGCGGATGCGACGAGTTTGACAGAAGCGGGTTACGTCGGTGAAGACGTCGAGAACATCTTGCTTAAGTTGATTCAAGCAGCTGACTATGATGTCGAGAAAGCCGAAAAAGGAATCATCTATATCGATGAGATTGATAAGATTGCCCGTAAGTCTGAAAACCCATCGATTACGCGTGACGTATCCGGAGAAGGGGTTCAGCAAGCACTTCTTAAAATTCTTGAAGGTACGACAGCAAGCGTTCCGCCACAAGGTGGACGTAAGCATCCGCATCAAGAATTCATCCAAATCGATACAACGAATATTCTCTTCATCGTCGGCGGTGCATTCGCCGGTATTGAATCGGTCGTTAAACGACGTGTCGGGAAAAAAGTGATCGGGTTTGGGAATGATCAAGAAAACCGCGAGTTGACACAAGAAGACTTGCTCGCCCGCGCACTCCCTGAAGACCTTCAAAAATTCGGTTTGATTCCAGAGTTCATCGGTCGTCTGCCAGTTATGGCTACGCTCACGACACTCGATGAGGAAGCACTCGTCGAAATCTTGACGAAACCGAAAAATGCACTCGTTCGTCAGTACGTGAAGATGCTAGAACTTGACGATGTCGAACTTTCGTTCACAGACGAGGCGTTGATTGAGATTGCCAAACTTGCGATCAAACGTAAGACTGGTGCTCGCGGTCTCCGCTCGATTATCGAAGAAATGATGCTCGATGTGATGTTTACCGTCCCATCGCGTGACGATATCGAGAAAGTCGTCATCACGGATGAAACGATTACGGGTCTTGCCGGTCCGAAATACGTCCTTCGTGATGGTACTGTCGAACAGACAGGGGATAACAAAGAGACAGCATAATTCTTTTAAGAAAGAAGGCTCAAACACTCGGCATATCCGAGTTTTGGGCCTTTTTGCACAGGAGGCGTAGTAGATGGAAAAATTACCAATCCTTCCTTTGCGAGGAGTCGTCGTATATCCGCTCATCGGTGTGACCATTGATGTCGGACGCCCGTTATCGCTTCGGGCGCTCCTTGCCGCAAAGGAGCATGAGACAGATTTAATTGTCGTTACCCAAAAAGAAACAGGGAACGAGTCCCCAGAACCGGAGGACCTATATGCAATTGGAACGCGTGTCCATATCGCGAAGATGAGCGAATTGTCGAATGAGACACTTCGGGTGCGCATCGTCGGGAAAGAGCGCGTTCGCGTCGATTCAATCGAATCGACGGATGAAGGTTGGTTTGCCAACATTGAACCTGTTGAACTTACAGAAGGGGAAGAGGTCGAACGAACGGCACTTGTCCGTCTGCTAAAAGAACAGTTCGGAAAACTAGTTGCGAACATTAAAGGAATGTCACCCGATGAGCGTCGTCGCTTTGAAATGTATGAACGGCTCGAATCACTCACGGACTATATCACGTCAAAACTCGATGTCGATGTCGAACTTCGCCAGGCGATGCTCGAAGAAGCGGATGCGGTCAAGCGCGGACTCGAACTACTTGAAATCATTGCCCATGAAGTCGAAGTGATCGAACTTGAGCAAGAGATGCGTGAGCGGACGAAGAAGTCGATTGAGCAGGCGCAGCGCGAATATTACTTACGAGAACAAATGAAGACGATTCAACAAGAGCTCGGCGACCAAACGCAAGAGTCTGAGCCGAATCGGCTTCGGGAGAAGTTAGAGGCGCTCGACTTGCCAGAAACGACACGGAAGAATGTCATGCGTGAAGCGGAACGATTGAACGTCGTACCGCAAACATCTCCAGAGTACGCGGTCATTCGTAACTATCTCGACTGGTTCGTGTCACTACCGTGGGGCATTGAGACGGAAGATAAGCTTGACGTGAAACACGCGGCGGATGTTCTCGATGACGACCATTATGGCTTGGAGTCGGTAAAAGACCGAATCCTCGAGTACTTGGCCGTCCGACAATTGACGAATTCGCTCCGAGGACCAATCCTCTGTCTCGCGGGGCCTCCGGGAGTCGGAAAGACGTCGCTTGCCCGCTCGATTGCATCAGCACTTGAACGTCACTTCGTTCGCGTCTCCCTTGGTGGAGTACGCGATGAAGCGGAAATCCGAGGACATCGTCGTACGTATATCGGCGCGATGCCAGGGCGGGTCATTCGTGGGTTAAAGCAAGCGGAAAGTAAGAACCCGGTCTTCTTGCTTGATGAGATTGACAAGATGGCTTCTGACTTTAGAGGCGACCCGGCGTCAGCGATGCTCGAAGTGCTCGACCCGGAACAGAACGTCTCGTTCTCGGACCATTATATCGAAGAACCGTTTGACTTATCGAACGTCCTTTTCATCGCGACGGCGAATGATGTTTCACAAATTCCGGCACCGTTACTTGACCGGATGGAGCTCATCCAAATCGGAGGCTACACAGAGCACGAAAAAGTGGAAATTGCGAAACGCCATCTCGTGCCGAAACAGCTGAAAGAACATGGGTTGAAGAAAAGTCAACTGACCATCAAAGAAGATGCGCTTTATGAGGCCGTGCGCCGCTACACACGTGAAGCTGGCGTGCGTAACTTGGAACGCGTCATCGGATCACTCTGCCGAAAAGCGGCGAAACAAATCGCTATCGGTGAGAAAAAACGCGTCACGATTTCGAAAAAAGCAATCATCACGTATCTCGGAAAACCGAAGTATCGTTACGGAAAAGCTGAGACAGAGGATTCGATTGGTGCAGTGACGGGTCTTGCGTATACTGCCTTCGGTGGAGACACGCTCACCATCGAAGTGGCGCTCGCCCCAGGGAAAGGTAAGCTCCAGTTGACCGGTAAACTCGGCGACGTCATGCAGGAGTCAGCGCAGACAGCGTATAGCTATGTCCGTGCAAATGCAGAGCGGTTCGAGATTGATCCGACGTTCTATGAGCGACAAGATATCCACATTCACGTCCCTGAAGGCGCCGTGCCGAAAGATGGACCGTCGGCCGGGATTACAATCGCGACGGCACTGATTTCCGCACTGACCGGTAAAAAAGTTCATCGCGACGTCGGTATGACAGGCGAAATCACGCTCCGTGGACGCGTCTTGCCGATTGGTGGGTTAAAAGAAAAAGCGCTCGCCGCTCATCGGGCCGGATTGACGACAATCGTCATTCCGAAAGATAATGAGCGAGACATCGATGACATTCAAGAGACGGTACGTGAGAAATTGACGTTCGTTCCAGTGACGACACTCGATGAAGTACTAGATGTAGCATTTGGAGGAAATTAAATGAAAATCAACAAAGCAGAGTTTGTGACGAGTGCCGTCGCGCCAGACCATTATCCGGTCCATGAATTGCCGGAAGTGGCACTTGCCGGCCGGTCGAACGTCGGGAAGTCGTCGTTCATCAATAAGATTTGTCAACGAAAGGCGCTTGCGCGCACGTCTTCGAAACCAGGAAAGACACAAACACTCAACTTCTTCAACATCAATGATGAAATCATGTTCGTTGACGTTCCAGGTTACGGATACGCGAAAGTATCAAAGACGGAGCGAGAGAAGTGGGGCGTTATGATGGAACAATATTTGACGAGCCAAGAGGCGCTTCGTGGCGTTGTCTTACTCGTCGATATCCGTCATGAGCCGACCGGTGATGATGTGACGATGTACAACTTCTTGAAACACTATGAGATTCCGGTCATCGTCGTTGCGACGAAGCTTGATAAAATCAAGAAGGGCCAACGTCAAAAAAACGAAGCGGCAGTGAAACGCAAGCTTCAATTTGACCCATCAGATCGTTTTGTCGCCTTTTCAGCTGAAACGGCGGAAGGGAAAGACGAGGCGTGGAAAGCGATTTATGCACTCATCACAGATGGTGAATAAGAGAAAGGGCGAAGGGATTCCTTCGTCTTTTTGTTTTTCTAATCCCCCAAGCGGGTAATTATCGTATAATCATAGTTAGTACATAGTCATAATTGTAAATGAGGTGGAGAGATGCAACGCATGTTTGAAAGCAAATGGTACCGCGCCCTCTTTTGGACGCTGACCATCTTTTTAGTTATTTGGGTCGGAACACAGATTTCATTTGTGTTTGAGCCGGTCCAAGTTATTTTGGCACTAGTTACCGTACCGCTCATTGTGGCAGGACTCTTCTTTTATTTCTTGGTCGGCATCGTCGATTTTTTAGAGAAGCGTTTAAAAGGAAAACGACCATTAGCGGTCGCGATTACATTGATCGGTCTCGTCCTCATCTTTACGATCGTCTTTAGTAGTTTAGGTCCTGTGTTAGGGGAACAGATCACATCTTTAGTCAATGCAATGCCAAGTATCGCAAAAGAACTTCAGCAACAGGCTTTCGCTGTTCGTGATACATTGATGCAAAACGAATTCTTATCGCGCTTCATGGCGCAAAACGATGAGGTGTTCCGCAACCTGACGACAAACATTACCTCGTACTTAGGAGATTTGTTCGGAAATATCGCATCGTCATTCGGTCAAGTGGTTGGGTTTGTGACGTCAGCCGTCATCACAATCGTCGTCATCCCGTTCATGCTTCTCTATATGTTGCTTGACGGTAAACGTCTGCCCGATGCGATTGTCAAACTGCTCCCGTCGAATTATGAAAAAGAAACACGCCATATCTTGCACGATATGCACGAAACGGTCCGAAACTATGTGAATGCACAATTACTCGTCGCGTTCTTCGTCGGGATCACCTCGTTCATCGGTCTTTTAATTATCGACGTAGATTACGCCATCTTGCTTGCGCTCTTTATGATGGTGACGAATATCATCCCGTATGTCGGACCGTTTTTAGGTGCCGTTCCGGCGGTCATTGTGGCGTTCATTCAAGATCCGATTAAAGTTCTTTGGGTCATCGTCGTCATTATCATCGTTCAGCAAATAGAGTCAAACGTCATCTCGCCACTCATTCAAGGGAAGTCCTTGAAAGTGCACCCACTGACGATTATCATCGTCTTGCTTGTAGCCGGGAATTTGGCAGGTATTATCGGGATGCTCATTGCTGTACCGTTCTATGCGGTTGCTAAAACAGTTGTTCAGAATATCGTTCGCATCTATAAATTAAGGGAACGCGAACAATATTTAGAAAGTGAAGAGACGGAAAGTACGATAATTACGGAGCCAAACGCGCCAAATTCATAAGAAAGAGTGTAGAAATGGAGTTTCTCCATTTCTACTTCTTTTTGTCACAAAAAGTTCTTATTTTATTTCAGGAAAATCAAACAGAAGATTATAGTTCCTAGATAAAAATTGCTATAATGTACCGTAGAGATTGAAAAAGAAGAGACAACCGTCGGTGGATTTTAGATGAGGGGAAGAGATACATGCATATTGTCGTCGTTGGACTAAATAACAAGACAGCCCCTGTCGCGATTCGAGAGCAGTTCTCGTTTGGGGAGCAAGAAATCGTGGATGCGATGATTGCACTTCGCGAAGAGAAGAGCATTTTCGAGTCAGTTATTTTGTCTACGTGTAACCGGACGGAGTTGTACGTCGTGACAGATCAACTCCATACGGGACGTTATTACACGAAACGTTTCTTGGCGAACTGGTTCAATTTAGAGATGGAGCAGTTCACACCTTACTTGTCGATTCGAGAAGGGGAAGAGGCGATTCGTCACCTGTTCCGTGTCACATCGGGCCTTGACTCGATGATCATCGGGGAAACACAAATTTTAGGTCAGGTGAAGACAAGTTTCTTCCGTGCCCAAGAGTATGGAACGACGGGAACCGTCTTCAACAAATTGTTTAAAGAAGCGGTCACACTCGCCAAGCGCGCCCATACGGACACACAAATTGGGGAAATGTCTGTATCGGTCAGCTCGGCTGCCGTGACGCTCGCACAAGAGATGTATCAACAGCTTGAAGACAAACAAGTCGTCGTTGTCGGAGCCGGAGAAACGGGTGAACTCACGACACTCAACTTGTTCGAAGCGGGTGCCAAACAAATCGCCGTCTTCAACCGAACAGAGAGTAAGGCGAAAGCCGTCGCAGACAAATTTAAAGGTCGTGCTCATTCCATTCGTGAAATCGCGTGTGGATTACTTGATGCCGATATTTTAATCAGTTCGACCGGAGCGAAAGATGCCGTCATTGGATATGACGATGTGGCGGCGGCCCAACTGTTACGCCGTGAACGTCCACTTCTTCTCATTGACATCGCTGTGCCGCGAGATATCGATCCAGCGGTCGCGACACTTCCGGGTGTTCATTTGTTTGATGTCGATGATTTGAATGGAATCGTCAACAAAAATCTTGAGGCACGTCTCATCGAAGCTGAGAAAATTGAGATGAAAATTGATGAAGCGATTCAAGAGTTCCAAACATGGCTCGTCACACTTGGAGTCGTGCCGATCATGAATGAATTACGTGCTCGCGCCCTTGATATTCAAGAAGACACGATGACAAGTCTAGAGCGAAAGCTAGACCACTTGTCTGCGCGAGACAAAAAAGTCATCGGGAAGCATATGAAGTCAATCATTAACCAAATGCTTCGTGACCCGATTGACTATATTAAAGACGCTGCGGCACAGCCGGATGCAAACGTTCGGATCGCCCAGTTTGTCGAAACATTCGACCTCGATGTCGAGTTACCAAAGCAATCAATAGAAGAAGTGGAAGAAACAGATGCTACTTCTGCCAAAGCACCACTTCGCGCATTGATGCGCTAACAAGACAAAAAGGCGACATGTGTCGCCTTTTTCTATGAAGGAGAGACTCAACATGCGGAAAATTATTGTCGGCTCACGCCGTTCCCAACTCGCCATGACCCAAACGAAATGGGTCATCGATCAATTGAAGCAAGCTGGAGCAAAAAACGAATTTGAAATTAAAGAAATTGTGACGAAAGGAGACCAAATCGTCGACGTCCAACTTTCGAAAGTCGGTGGGAAAGGTCTGTTCGTCAAAGAGATTCAACAACAGATGATTGATGGGGACATCGATTTCGCCGTACACAGTATGAAAGATGTTCCGGCTGAGCTTCCGGAAGAACTCTATATCAGCTGTATGCCGAAACGTGTTGACGCTCGTGACGTTCTCATCTGTGAGAATGGCTATACGTTCGACACACTTCCGAAAGGAGCGATCGTCGGAACGAGCTCTCTCCGTCGTGGGGCACAGATTTTGGCGGCACGTCCCGACCTTGAGATTCAATGGATTCGCGGAAACATCGATACTCGTCTGAAAAAATTGGATTCGGAGAACTATAACGCCATCCTGCTCGCGAAAGCAGGGCTTGAACGGATGGGATGGATGGATCGTGTCGACTTTGAAGCGCTCGACCCAGATTTGATGGTACCTGCAGTAGGACAAGGTGTGCTTGCCATCGAGAGCCGTAAGGACGATGCAGAAGTGACGGCAGTGCTTCAACTCTTGCATGATGATGTGACGGCGAAAGCTGCGACAGCGGAACGTACTTTCTTGAAAGCGATTGAAGGAAGTTGTCACGTACCGGTCGGTGGTTACGCGACCGTCGACGGTGACGACGTAACACTCACAGGCCTCATCGCGTCAGTGGACGGAAAAGAAGTGCTTCGTACGACAAAAACCTCAACGGACGGGATTGCACTCGGACTGGACGTCGCAGAAGAATTGCTTGAACGTGGCGGACGCGAAATCCTCGCCTCGGTCAATGAGTGACCTCTGGTACACGGGAACGAAACGAATGACCGCTTCGCAACGGGCGCTGCTCGAGGCGAGCGGTCTTTCCGTTCATCATGTCCCGCTTATTCAAACGAGAGAAACGCATGTACCACCACCCTTAGAACGATTCGACTGGCTCGTCGTCACGAGTCAAAACGCGGTACCCGCACTTCGAGATTTGACGCGGGACGTGAAAGTCGCCGCTGTAGGAGAGAAGACGAAACGAGCACTTGAAGCAGAAGGCTATACTGTCACGCTCATGCCGGAAACATTTACCGGTGAGGCACTCTTTCAGCAGTTGCGTGACGTCGCCTCAAAGGATGACATCGTTTTGTTCGCGCGCGGCAATTTGGCGAATACATCCCATATGACAATGTTGCCTCATGTATATGACTGGGTCGTCTACGAGACAATCCCTGTCCAACTGACACCGGTGCAACAACATCAACTCGAGACGGTGAAGGCGCTGCTCGTTTTGAGCCCGTCGGCCGTCGATGCACTCGTACCCCATCTGTCCCACTTTAACGGGACATGGTACGCCATTGGCGAAGTGACCGAGCGTGCCGTACGACAAGTGTCGACGTTACCGGTCCGAGTGCCAGAATGTTATACTATGGATGCATTAATACAGTGTGTAGGGGAGGATTTTTCATGAACCAGTTTGACCGTCACCGTCGTCTTCGCTCATCGAAGTCGATGCGTGCCCTCGTACGTGAAAATCATGTTCGAAAAGAAGATTTGATTTACCCGCTCTTCATCATTGAAGGGACTAACATTAAACGTGAAGTCAGCTCGATGCCTGGCGTCTTCAATTATTCACTTGACCGACTCGAAGAAGAAATTAAAGAAATCGTCGACCTCGGTCTTCAATCCGTGCTCTTGTTCGGTGTACCAGAACATAAAGACCCGGAAGGCAGTGAAGCGTATCACGACCACGGCATCGTCCAAGAAGCAATCCGTAAAGTGAAAGAGTGGGCGCCACAGCTCACGGTCATCGCCGATACGTGCCTCTGTGAGTACACGTCGACAGGTCACTGTGGCCTCGTGAAGGACGGGGACGTCGATAACGACGCGTCACTTCCACTTCACGTCCAGACAGCAATCACACAAGCGCAGGCGGGTGCCGATATCATCGCACCAAGTTCGATGATGGACGGATTCGTTGCAGCCATCCGTGAAGGTCTCGACCAAAACGGATTCAGCCATATCCCGATCATGAGCTATGGCGTCAAATATGCGTCTGCTTATTACGGACCGTTCCGTGACGCAGCCCAATCGGCTCCAGGTGAAGGCGATCGTAAAGGATATCAGATGGACCCGGCGAACCGTCGCGAGGCGTTCCGCGAGTCGCAATCGGACGTGGAGCAAGGTGCCGACTTCATGATCGTCAAACCGGCTCTCGCGTTCATGGATATCATCCGTGACATGCGCGACTCACTCGATATGCCAATCGTGGCGTATAACGTGAGCGGAGAGTATGCGATGATTAAAGCTGCATCACTCAACGACTGGGTCGACGAAGAACGCATCGTCATGGAGACGATGGTCGGATTCAAACGTGCCGGTGCAGATCTCATCGTCACTTATTTCGCAAAAGACGTCTGTCGCTATTTGGAAGGAGACTACGCATGACATATAACCAAACGCGCTCACAAGAAGCGTTCGAACAAGCCCGTCCACTCATGCCAGGCGGTGTCAACAGCCCGGTCCGTGCCTACAAGTCGGTCGGCATGACGCCGATTTTCGCTGAACGCGGTGAAGGTTCACGCGTCTATGACATCGACGGCAACGAGTATATCGATTACGTCCTCTCATGGGGACCACTCATCCTCGGTCACCGTGACCCTGTCGTCACGAAAGCGATCCAAGAACAAGCTGAAAAAGGCTGGACGTTCGGGACGCCGACTGAGCTTGAGACGAAGATGGCAGAACTCGTCATCGACCGTGTCCCATCGATTGAGATGGTCCGTATGGTCAATTCGGGTACGGAAGCGACGATGGCAGCACTTCGTCTCGCACGCGGCTATACAGGAAAGACAAAGATTTTGAAGTTCGAAGGATGCTACCACGGACACGGTGATTCACTTCTCATTAAAGCAGGGTCTGGTGTCGCGACACTTGGTCTCCCGGACTCACCGGGTGTACCGAAAGAACTCGCAAGCCATACACTCACCGTTCCTTACAATGACTTGGACGCAGTCCGCGTCGTCTTTGAGAAGTACGGTGACGATCTCGCCGGTGTCATCGTTGAACCCGCAGCAGGGAACATGGGCTTCGTGCCACCACAACCAGGGTTCCTCGAAGGACTCCGTGAAATCACGGAACAAAACGGCGCGCTCCTCATCTTTGACGAGGTCATGACAGGCTTCCGAGTCGGATATAATTGTGCCCAAGGCTACTTTGGCGTCACACCGGACCTCACATGTCTCGGTAAGGTCATCGGCGGCGGACTTCCGGTCGGTGCTTACGGCGGAAAACGTGAAATCATGGAACAGATTGCACCGCAAGGTCCGATCTATCAAGCGGGTACGCTCTCGGGTAACCCACTCGCGATGATTGCCGGTTATACGACACTCTCGCAACTGAAACCTGAGCATTACGCCGAGTTCGAGCGTAAGGCAGACCGTCTCGCCGAAGGATTCACGCAGGCTGGTGAAACATACAACATCCCGCACGATACGAACCGTGCCGGCTCAATGTTTGGTTTCTTCTTCACGAACGAGAAAGTGACGAACTTCGAAAAAGCGAAATCGGCGAATCTTGAGATGTTCCGCTCGTACTATCAGAAGATGGCAGCACGTGGCGTATTCTTGCCACCGTCACAGTTCGAGGGCTTATTCCTCTCGACGGCTCACACGGATGAGGATATCGAGAAGACGATCGCAGCGGTCGAAGCGACATTCAAGGAGCTTCAAGAAGAGTTTTCACTCTAATCTTGACTGCTGACGTTTCTGTCGCTACAATTATTTAACAGATACGATGAATTGCTTTGATGAGGAGTAGTACGCATCATTCATTCCTTTTAGAGACGTGACCGCTTGGTGAAAGGTTGCGAGGGATGGACGCGGAAGTCGCCTCGGAGCTGACTTTCTGAATGGAGTAGGAAAGTTCGGTCCATCGACCGTTATTCGATTTTGAGTGCGCCACTTTGTTGGCGAACTAAGGTGGTACCGCGGAAGATTCGGCTTCTTTCGTCCTTAGCGTATAGGACGAGAGAAGCCGTTTTTTGTGTTCACCAATAAGATAGAGGAGGCGCTACACATGGCCCATGAGACAAATGAAATCACCATGCCGACGAAGTACGACCCAAGTGCGACGGAGTCGAAATGGTACGACTACTGGTTAGAGAACGATGTATTTAAAGCAGACGAGGACGATTCGAAACAACCGTACACGATCGTCATCCCACCACCGAACGTTACGGGGAAACTTCACCTCGGTCACGCTTGGGACACGACGCTTCAAGACTTGTTGACACGCCTCAAGCGTATGCAAGGTTATGACGTGCTCTGGCTCCCAGGGATGGATCATGCCGGGATCGCCACACAAGCGAAAGTCGAGCAAAAGCTCCGTGAAGAAGGCGTCATGCGTTACGACCTCGGACGTGAAAAATTCCTCGAGAAGACGTGGGAGTGGAAAGACGAGTACGCGAAGACGATTCGCGACCAATGGTCAAAACTTGGACTCGGCCTCGACTACTCACGTGAACGTTTCACACTCGACGAAGGGCTCTCAAAGGCCGTTCAAGAAGTATTCGTTCGCTTGTACGAAAAAGGTTTGATCTACCGTGGCGAATATATCGTCAACTGGGACCCGGCTCAAAAGACGGCCGTTTCGGATATCGAGGTTATCTATCAAGAAGTCGAGGGTGCGTTCTATCACATGAAGTATCCACTCGCTGACGGATCTGGTCATATCGAAATCGCGACGACGCGTCCTGAGACAATGCTCGGTGATACGGCGGTTGCCGTCAACCCGAAAGATGAGCGTTACACACACCTCATCGGCAAGACGATCATGCTTCCCGTCATGAACCGCGAGATTCCAATCGTTGCGGACGACTACGTCGACATGGAGTTCGGTACAGGTTGCGTGAAAATCACACCAGCCCACGACCCGAACGACTTTGAAATCGGGAATCGACATGAACTTCCACGCATCCTCGTCATGGACGAAGGCGGGAAGATGAACGAGAACGCAGGCATTTACGAAGGGCTCGACCGCTTCGAATGCCGGAAGCAACTCGTCAAAGACCTAGAGGCGGACGGCACACTCGTGAAGATTGAGCCGCACACGCACTCGGTCGGTCACTCGGAACGTTCTGGCGCAGTCATCGAGCCATACCTTTCGAAACAATGGTTCGTTGACATGGAGCCACTCTCGAAAGCGGCACTCGAGGCACAAGGAAACGACGATACGAAAGTCAACTTCGTCCCAGAACGCTTCGAAGGCACATACCTTCGTTGGATGGAGAACATCCGCGACTGGTGTATCAGCCGTCAACTTTGGTGGGGCCACCGCATCCCGGCTTGGTACCATAACGAGACAGGAGAAGTGTATGTAGGGAAAGAAGCGCCAGCGGACAGTGAGAACTGGACACAAGACGAGGACGTCCTCGACACATGGTTCTCGTCAGCACTTTGGCCGTTCTCAACGATGGGTTGGCCGGATACGGACGCACCGGACTTCAACCGTTACTTCCCGACGAGCGCACTCGTCACGGGATACGACATCATCTTCTTCTGGGTATCACGCATGATCTTCCAATCACTCGAGTTCACAGGGAAGCAACCGTTCAACGATGTGCTCATCCACGGTCTCATCCGTGACTCGGAAGGGCGCAAGATGTCGAAATCACTCGGTAACGGCGTTGACCCGATGGAAGTCATCGACCAATACGGAGCGGATTCACTTCGCTGGTTCCTCCTCACAGGATCGACACCAGGGAACGACCTTCGTTTCTATTGGGAGAAGATCGAGTCGACGTGGAACTTCTCGAACAAGATTTGGAACGCGAGCCGTTTCGCTCTCATGAACATGGATGGACTCAAAGTGGAAGACATCGACCTCACGGGCGAGAAGACGCTTGCCGACAAGTGGATTTTGACGCGCTTGAACGACACGATTGATCAAGTGACACGCCTCGTCGACAAGTACGAGTTTGGTGAAGCCGGTCGTTACCTGTACAACTTCATCTGGGAAGAATTCTGTAACTGGTACATCGAGATGGCGAAACTGACGCTTTACGGTGAGGACGAAGCAGCGAAGCACACGACACGTTCGGTCCTCGCGCATACGCTCGATTCGATCATGCGTCTCATGCATCCGTTCATGCCATTCCTCACAGAGGAAATTTGGCAGCACTTGCCGCACGAAGGCGATTCAATCGTTCGTGCGAGCTACCCGACGCGTCGTGACGACCTTCACTTCGCAGATTCGGTTCCAGCATTTGAAGCTGTGATGAACGTCATCCGTTCGGTTCGTAACATCCGTGCCGAAGTGAACGCACCGATGTCGAAAACGATCCAGCTCTTCATCTCGACGAGCGACGATACGACACAAGGTTACTTGAGCGCGAACGAAATGACGATCGGCAAGTTCACGAACGCGACAGAGCTTGAAATCGGACGTGGCCTCACGGCTCCGGACAAGTCGATGTCAGCGATCATGACAGGTGCGGAGCTCTTCATCCCGCTCGCAGACTTGATCAACTTCGAAGAAGAAATCGCCCGTCTTGAAAAAGAAGTGGCGAAGTATGAGAAAGAAGTGGAGCGCGTGCAGAAGAAACTCGGAAACCAAGGCTTCATCGCCAAGGCACCGGCTCACGTCATCGACGAAGAGAAAGCAAAAGAAAAAGACTACCTCGACAAGCGTGACGCGGTCCGCGCCCGTTTGGAAGAGTTGCGTAAGTAAGACATGAACCTTCTCTGGAGATTGATTCTCCATAGAAGGTTTTTTTTATGTTTTGGTAGAATTTGGAGAGATGGATGGAAAAGGGGATATGAGATGAGACGAATCGGGATAATAGGTGTTCTTGTATTAGGATTGGTCGGGTGTACGCCGTCAGAAGAGATGGAGTTTGTCGAGACAGGTGGAGAGGAAATTGAAACGAGTGAATGGGTAGGGACGCTGGTTGAAGACGTACCAAAAGGGACCGAATCATTGTCAGATACGGTGGTTCATCAAATCACGCTGCAATATAAGGATGGATCAGAAAGACGCCTTGCAACAAAGGATGTCATCTATGAGGCAAAAGTTGGAGACATCGGATTGATCGCGATTGGTCATCCGAACCAAATGCCTTCCTTTGGGGTATATCACTATTCACGTGACGGGGAATGGATCATGCGTGGAATGAAGCACTTTGGAATAGCTGAAGTTTCTGAAAAAACACAACATGGTTTGGCGCTCCCACAAGATTCGATGTACATAATCGATAGTGAAATTGATGATAGTGAACGACCTGTAAAACTGTGGACTTTGTATGATGAGACGCAATTGGTTACCATTTTGATGACCGACGCATTCAGTGTAGGGGATGGGGAGTCGATCAATCAGAATGCCGATGGGGCGGAGCGGTATCGATTGAACCAGCCAAGTGGGAATGGATTATACTACATCAGCCAAGACAAACTGATTCTTGTGACGGGAAATGTCTCGGAAGAAGAGTTGTTGACACTCGTTGACTCTCTACCGGATCCTTCGTCCGAATCATTCCCGTTCCATAATTCGAAACAAAGAGCAGCCCGAGCGTCAAGAGTGACGTTCGGGTCTTTATCAAAAATTTATTCTTCACTCGAGGTCATCTTCCCGTTCGATCACTCTTTTTCATTGAATCGGTCCACGACAATAAAGCGTTCACAGACAAGCTTCATACTTGGCGAAAAAGATAATTGATACGAACCGAGTAATTCGATAAAGAATCGCTCATGGATCTCCCACCAGTCTGCATACGTCCCTTCCCCTTCAGCCAAGGCGAACTCTTCGGATACCTCATTCATCGGCTGAATTGTGACGTCAGTCGTTTGAATGATGGCAACCGGTCGTTCCGCTGCATCAAGAACGATGGCGTACTGACCGACGTAGGGAAGCAGTTCCTTCTCTATCTCATAAAGTATATGGGCGGAACATGTTGCGGTTTTCTTTCCAGAGACGACTAGTGCTGCCAATGCATTTGCATCATCGCCAAACTGAAACGCTTCAACGTCGATCGGTGGATGAAATCCAATTTCTTTCCAATATTCATTCCAATAGGCAAGTGTCATTTCATTCATCATCATCATTTCCTTTCAAATAAGAACACTGCATATTACGTATGAATGAAAAATTGGTTTCAAAAAAACCATCTCACAAAAGCGAGATGGTTCATGTACCACAAAACGTCTGATACGGATACGTCCGTGGGGGACCTGCCGACACATATTCAGACGGATGGTCGTAGTTATACGGGTCACGCAAAATCGTGAGTAGCGACTCGGTCGGACTGAAGTTACCTCGTTCTGCTGCTTGAATCGCTTTTTCGACGTGATAATTACGTGGAATGACGGCTGGGTTGTATTGGCGCATGATTCGACTTACGTCCTTGTCCGGGAGACCTTGCTCACTCAGACGTTTTCGCCAAGCGCCAAGCCACGCCTTCCCGTCTTCCCGAGTTGCGAATGAGAGAGATTCAATCTCACCGAGCGTCAACGCGCGGAACGTGTTCGTATAGTCCGACTCCGTCTCTACCATCAACCGAAGCAGTTCATCGGTGAGCGCATCGTCACCGTCTTTTCGGACGTATAGGCCAATCTTATGCGCGAGTCCAGTGAAATACGCTTCTTTATATAGCTCGGTATAGCGGGTGAGCTGTTTGTTCGCCACATCGACCGCATCTTCTTTCGTCTCTCCAAGGAGCGGCAGCAATGTCTCTGCGAGTCGGGCGAGGTTCCAAGACCCGATATACGGTTGGTTCGCATAGGCGTATCGTCCCTCGCGGTCAATCGAGCTGAAGACGGTCTCCGGATGATATGTGTCCATGAACGCGCAAGGTCCGTAATCGAGACCTTCACCACTGATGAACATATTGTCCGTATTCATCACCCCGTGAATGAACCCGACGAGTTGCCAGTTGGCGATCAGTCTCGCCTGTCTTTCGACGACGCGACCGAGGAACTGTTCGTAACGATCCGGTAGGTCGATCAAATCAGGGTCGTGACGATGAATCGCAACATCCGCGAGCGCGGTGACATCATCGATTGAACCGGCGCCTGCCGCGAATTGGAACGTCCCGACACGAAGATGGCTTGAAGCGACCCGGGTCAGGATGGCTCCGTGTTTTGGACCTTGTCGCATGAGGGCTTCTCCTGTCTGAACGACGGCGAGCGCCCGGTTCGTCGGAATGCCGAGCGCATGCATCGCCTCGCTGATGATGAATTCCCGTACCATTGGACCGAGTGCGGCCCGTCCGTCGCCACCTCTGGAGTACTCCGTCGGTCCTGAGCCCTTCAATTGCACATCGACACGCTTCCCGTTCGGAGTCACGTGTTCGCCGAGCATGAGGGCCCTTCCGTCCCCGAGCATCGTCAAGTTCCCGAACTGGTGTCCGGCGTATGCTTGAGAGAACGACGTCTCGGTTTGACGGTTGCCGGCAAGTAAGTCGATGTCTTGTTTGACTGTATGCGCATCAAGCCCGAGTGAAGCGGCTAATGGATCGTTAAACAAGACGAGTGTTGGGTTGTCGACCGGATGGATGGGACCACGGTCGTAAAAGATGTCACGTAGTTCGAGGTACGTCGCCTCGAAGTTCCAGTCAGTTGTCATGGCGCATGCCTCCTTCTTCGCTTCGAGTATAGCACAGACTGTTTTCCATAACGGCTGTCGTGAATTTTGATAAGATGAAACAGAAGTGTAAATAGTAGGAGTGTGAAAGATGGAGACGAGACAAGACGTATTCGATTGGTTGAGTGGACAGCTTCGCTTCGGGATCAAACCAGGTCTTGAACGGATGAACTGGATGATTGAGCGATTAGGATTGGAAGAACGGCCGTCCGTTCATGTCGCTGGGACGAACGGAAAAGGGTCGACCGTCGCGTTTTTACGGGCGATGGCGATGGAGAACGGCTTATCCGTCGGCACGTTCACCTCACCTTATATCATTCAGTTCGAGGAGCGGATCATGTTGAACGGGGAACCGATTCCTGAAGATGCGCTCGTCGATGTGGCGAACCGTGTCAAAGTTTGTGCGGACGAGGCGCCGGAAACGTTGACGGAATTCGAGCTATTGACGATGATGGCATGGTGCTATTTTGATGACACACGTCCTGCCCTGATCATTTGGGAAGTCGGTCTTGGGGGACGACTCGATTCGACCAATGTGTTGACACATCCACTTGCGACCGTCGTGACGTCGATCGGACATGATCATCAAGGCATTCTCGGCGATACGCTTGAAGAGATTGCGATGGAGAAGTATGGCATCATGAAACGCGGTGTGCCGATGTTCCATAGTGTCGAGAAGGACCAGTTGATTGAGTTGTTGCAAAAAAAAGGTGAGGCCTTGGATGCACAAATTCATGACGCACGTGCGCTCGTGACTAAGATTGAAGACGGGGCAGAGACAGTCGTGACATATCAAGCCATGCCACCTGTCGTGCTCGGATTGACAGGGCATCATCAGGCCTATAACGGGGCATGCGCCGTGGCGGTGGCACGTCACCTCGGTTGGAAGGAAGAAGCCATTCAATCGGGTCTCGAGCGAACGCAACACCCGGGACGATATGAGCTCGTATCAAAACGACCGCGTATTATTTTAGATGGGGCACATAATCAGGAAGGCATCGAGGCATTAGTTTTACAAGCTAATCAAGAGACAGACGTGACCGTGCTGACCGCCATTTTAGAGGATAAAGACCGCGACACGATGGTTCGTTCCCTCCAGCAAATCGGGGATGTGTATGAGACGACGTTCGACTTTCCGCGTGCTAGAACGAAAGCGCAACTAGAGAAAGATGGGGCGTACTTTATCGAATGGCAACAGTGGCTTCACGATTGGATCGAGACGCCGACAAGCGAGACGCTGATTGTGACCGGGTCTCTTTATTTCATCAGTGAAGTGAGACGCTTCTTAAGCGAAAACATTTACCTGATGTCAAAGAAATAGATGTATATTTTTTCAAGTGGGTGGGATAATTAGTAGTGAAGACTAAAAATAGGGAGGACTATACATTGCGTAAACTCATGCATGTTGCCATAATCTTCATTTTACTACTTTCGTTCGTCCCTCAAAGCAAGTTTGTAGAGGCGCAGGAATTACCGAAATATAAAGTACTATATTTAAGAGATGCGTATACAGCAAGCAATGTATTGACTCAAGATGCTTTAGAAACGGCGATTGACTCGTATAAAAAGACATTAGTAAACGATTTGAATACATTGAATAAGTTAGAGATCGATTTTTTAACGGTTAAACAATTCAATGCGACTCGTTTCCCGATGGATGGAGCTTACGATGCGATTGTATTGGCAAGTAGCCCACTTGGTGAAAATGAAAAGTATCAAGAAGCACTTAATAAAGTGAATAAAATAAAAAGTACATCGAATCGTAATACTGAACATAATACGACGACGATTTTAAATGATTTAACAGATTTAAAGTTCGATGAGATTACAGAATTTTACGTAAAAACAGGGTTACCGGTATACCTTCATAAAGATTTGTTGCTCGGTGGAGAAAATGTAAAAAAAATAGCCGCATTCAAAGAGTATGCCAACGTCAAACAGTTTGATACGGACGGGGCGCTGATCAATCAATTAGTCAATCAATCGAGCATTCGTCCCTTGTTGTCGAATGTTGACGTGACGTATAATCAACAACCGCTTGTGAATCAAACGGTACAAATCAAAAACAATGATCGAAAGCCGTTTCAGTTCAACTATCAATTTGTAAACCCACCAACTTCAAGCACGATTGTAGAATTATACATTGATTTTAATCACAACGATCGCTTTGATGCTGAAGATAAGGTGAGAGAAGTAGTCGCAAATTCAACGAATCAACTCGAGTTTCTATTATCTCGACCTACGTATACCGGTCCGAAGAATTGGATGATTGTTGCTAAAGATACAGTAACCGGGCGTAAAGATTATAAAAAGGGGACGTTCCTCTATATCGATCAAAAAGTAGAAGCAAACATCTTACAACTAACTGCAGGAACAGCGAGTAAAGGAAAAATTTCTGACTACTTGTCAAATATGCTGACAGACAGTAACGGTCAATATCAATTCACGTTAAATAATGGAACAACCAGTGATTTTCAACTAGGTAAGTTCGATCAAGGTTTGAATAATAATACGTATGATATGTTGATTTTTGGTTTTCAGGATTCTTATAACACACAAGGTAGCATGAACGTTGCGGCTACTTCCAAAGTAAAAACGTTCTCAGAAACGGGACAAGGAGTCATGTTGACCCATGATACAATTTTCCGTTCCGGTGGTGGGAACTCTGCCACTTCAGAGTGGGAACGTCAGTTTATCAATTCAGACTCCACAAAGAATATTTCAGGACAAAAAATCTATACGAATATGGGTTATGGTGCACCGCAAGTTACTCAGGTGATTGAAAAAGTGCAGGATGGAATTTTCACTTCATATCCATATGCTTTGAATGATGAGCCTAAAAAGATCTCAAAAACGCACAACCAATATTTCACCCTTGATTTGAATGACCCTGAAGTTACACCTTGGTACAACTTGTCTTCGGATAATTCTAGTAAGGAACGGTCATATGGAGATGCGAGTAACCATTACTACACATACACGAAAAATAACTTCACCTATTCGGGCGCGGGTCACACGAATCAGTTTTCAGTTCAAGATGAGAAAAAAATCTTTATCAACACGATGTATCGCGCTTTTATCGGGGCGAACCACAAACCTTATAATGTGATCGAATCAGTCAGCGATTCTACGAACTCATACACTTCTTCCGACATAGAAGCTGGAGTAGTTGAAGTGACTGCTGGCAAAGATGTCAAGTTGATGTGGCGTCCGAGTGACTATGACTTCCAAGACTTATTTTTGAATTCAACAATCACATACAACGGAAAGTCGGTAGCATTTGAAGAATTGCGAAACTATGAAGTCAAAGAGTTCACGATTCCTGCAGCGGACGTTGTCGCAAACCGACCGATTGAAGTGAAAATCGAGACGTCCGATCAACGGAATGCCAAAGTGATTGATACGTTCACGATTAACGTAAAACGTGCGGAGAATGTATCGGACTTGATTCAAGTGTCTCGTTCGATTGATCCTTCGACCATCAACTTGTTTGAGACGGGAACGATTCGATACCAAGTTCAATATCCAGAACAATTTGATCGATCGAAAGACCAAAAGGGTGACAAGTTCCTGCGGATTGATTCGACGACCTTCACAGAGAAGTTGCCAAAACAACTTGAAATCGTTGCGATTCGTGATGGAAATGGAACAGACTATCCGGTCACGAATCTAAATGAAATCAATCTAGAGTTAAAACCGAATCTGTATTACGAGCGACACGGGAACTCGAACGTATTTCTCCCGAACGAGAGTGGTGACCGGACTGTGACGTTTGAAGTAGTTGTCCGTGCCATCGAGTCTTCTTCCTCGCTCATTCAACTGAAAAAAGCGGATAACCAGTTGACGACATTGATTGAGTATGCGAAGAAGCAAGGTCATAATTTAGATAAGCACAACGACTGGGATAAGGAGCAGATCGTTCACTCTTCGTTCCCTGATTTATTGATCAATATTGGGGCACCGTATGCGTACGGTGCGAAGATCCCGAACGTCACACTGCAAATTGGTGCACAACAGATTGTCAGTCCGACCATCACCGATGCAAAAGGGGATCCTTATTCAAACCCGAAATGGAAAAGCTTGAAATGGGAAATCATCGATGCGAACGGTGTCGCCAAACTTGTTTCACAAGGAAACAATGCGATTGTGACCGGACTGAAGACAGGAACTGCCACGTTACGGTTGACGATTGATCCAGGTGATGGGAAACCACGTGTCGTAGCGGAGTCGAACGTAAAGGTCATCAGCCCGCCTGAACAGCTTACCGTTCAGTCAAAAGAACTGTATGTCGGTCAAGCGACTACCGTGACACCAAAAGTCATGCCGGAAACGGCACAGTACAAGTCGGTTCGTTATGTCGTTGAATCCGGTGACAGTGTCCGCTTCGAACAGGACGGGAACAACTTGAAAATCGTTGGATTAAAACCAGGTATGACTCAATTCAAGGCGACTGTTGACGTCGGTGACTTTTTCAGTGGGTTAAATATCGCTGCACCTAGTACTGTCTTTACAATCAATGTCACGGCACCATCCTTGAGCCAAACACCGAGCCAACTCGACTTGTGGGTATGGGATAGTGTGGACGAAGAAAAACGAGTGAATGAAGTCGCGACGATTCAAGTGACCTCATCACCAAGTGTAACCATCCCGCTTGAACGAATCGGGACCACCCCGTCGGCTTTGACGGTCACCGAAAGTGCGACCGGATACCAATTACGTGCCAATCATGGATATGGAAATAACGGGATCGTTACGGACATTCCGATTCAGACAACATTTAATGACAATGCCTTACGGAACATTCGTTCAAACATTTCAATCGTCCGTGTCAACGAATATCCGAACCAATTGATGTCAAAAGACATGACGATTAATATCGGTGAAGGAATGGCACCACGGCCACCGCTCCTCGAGTACTGGCCGACGACCTCGACTTGGCGTGATTATCGGATGGAGATTGTGTCTGGTGAAGAATTTGTTCAAGTCAGTGCGTCAGGAAAAGAGTTGATTCCAGTGAAACCGGGTGTGGCCAAAGTGGAAGTATATACAACTCTCCCGGCAGGAAAACCGTTTGAAGCGGTGAAAGATACCTTTTATGTACGCATCATCCAAACGAATGCCTCAGGACAGGATGATGACCGTTATTAAGTGAATGGCAGAAAGTTGGCGAATGATGAATCGCAAGCGAATGATGATTGGAATCACCGGATTGCTTCTCGTTTGTGGATTGGGAGGACTTCTTTATTGGAGCCAATCCCAACCGGAGCTCTCACAATTGTCTGGTGATGCTTTAATAAAAGAAGTAAACCAACGTTCTTCAGTTTCAAAAGAAGAGTTGACTGATTTACAAACACGGGAGGAATGGGAGGCCGTCCGACTCATTCTGAAGGATAAAAAAATCCTTCCGACATCCGAGCAGTTTGCGACGGCGGTGACTACTGCACCGATGGACGTGATTGAAGCGTATTTCGAGCAAGGGCTCGACCCGTTTGAAGAAGTGGAAGGGATGCCGATCATCACGCCTTTGTTCAGCGCGAACGGCAGTCCCGAGCAATGGGAGCTCGCCATACGTTATGTCGAGGATGAGCGACTTCTCAGGATTGCTGTCGACTCGTTGAATCTTGAGGCAGTCAAACATCTCCTCGATCAGGGCTATCCGATTCAAGATGACGAATCGGTGTTATTGCAGCCGGTCCGTCATAACCAGGTCGAGTTGACTCGACTGCTGCTCGACAACGGTGCGAAGTGGACCAATGCCATGGAACAGACGGCCAAAGACTACAATTCAGACCTCATCTTAAAGATGGAGAACTAAAAAATCGGCTTCTTCTCATATCGAGAGGAAGCCGATTTTTTTGAGCTTATTTTAATTGAACAGGATGGCTGACGAAAAACTGGAGTTGATTCGTGACCGGTAATGTTTCGAGTTGATTAAACACGGAATCGTTATAGGTCAGTTTTAAGCGGGACTGATCGGGCGCATGAGCCGGAACTTGGAGGTTGAAGTTCTCAGCTGGGCTTAAGCCGTTCCCGCCTCCGAACGTTCCGCGGAAGACGTTCACCTCAAGTGGGCCCTTACTGTAAAGTCCTCCGTTGACTTCTAGGATTGATCCGACCGCATAGACGTAAGTTGGTTCGTTCGAATCACTATACATGAACGCCTGAAGCGTCGTCGGTGTATCATCGAATTCGTTGATTCGGTTCAATAAGATCTTTCCTTTTGACAAGAGGATGAGGGAGTTCCCTTTCTCTGCATCGATTGGAAGGATATTGGCACGGTCGATGAAGGTGTCGCCGAGCGTGTAGACAGTTGAACTGAATGACACATTGCCTTTAATGGTCAAATTTCCCCGCACGATCAATGGGCGCGCAATCGTCAGTTTGTTAAGTGATTCAATCACGACATCTCCATCGAATAGGAGCGGGGCGTTCGATTCGGTAATGGACTCGGTGACATACATGGCACGATCAGAAATGGTAGTAGGCAATGTCAAAATGGTCGGATCCGTTAAAGCGTTATAGGCATCCGCCCGTAAATATGAAGTCGGTCGTTCGATGATTGAAGAGCCGTCTTCCGACAATACCCGTTCGAGCTCGAAAACTCGATTCGTCGAGGCAATCAGCCCTTCTTCAAAGATTTTCGAGTTGACGTTGTTCGTGAAGGTGAGGGGCGTGTCAAGTCGACGATTCAAAAATTCAATGATCGAATAGTCATATTGGAACGGGGAGAAGCGACTTGGGGACACCCCAACGTCTGCTTTTTCACCAGCCTGTTCCGTACCTGCCGTGAAATAGTTTTCTTGTTGACAACTTAAGCAGTCGTTCAACTGCAACAAATCAATTCGACCGTCTAAATGAAGCCGGCTTGTATCCACATTATCGATTTGCTTGGCCACGCCATCTAATTGAAAGTTAGCCTTACGCATGAAGGAAAGCGGACCGCCTGAATAGATATTTCCTTGAACCGTCGGCATACCATTCACGTTTAACTGTTGGTCGGACCCGAGGACGTAGTATAAAAAGGACGGGAGCGCCGTCAAATATAGATCTTGCGTGTATTCGACCGCGAGCACGGGCTGTTCCGGGTTCACTTGTCGGGATGCCGTCACGTTCACTTGTAAAATTGTCGTGAACGGCGCCGTCTGAATGGCTGTATTTGTCGCATCTTTCTTCAGTTCGATCGAGTAGCGGACCTCGCTATCTGTCGTCAAAGCTGTAAACGGTTCGTCATTGATAATGAGAGACTGTATCTTGTTATTGAATGCAGTTTCGGACTCCATATGGATAGGGACTTCCGCTTCACCGTGGAGCGGGAACTGGGTCCGGACCTCGTCGGCGATGAGACGGAGCGCGCTTTTCGCATCTTCATTCAATTGGGTATCTTCCGTCCGGATGACTGTCAGTTTGTTCGTCGATAAATTCACTTGCATAGCAGCGAGCGACAAGACGGCGAGAGCCGCCATCGTCACGAGGACGAGCACGAGGACGTATCCGTCTTCACGTTTTTGCATCGGGATGCCTCCTTTCTTAAAATGGGATTGAGCTTTCAAATGTGGTCACTGAATCGGAATCGTTCGTCTGGGTCAAATCCATCTCGATTTCAATCAGACCTCCCGTCATATATGTGGGGCGTCGGGGATCGAATACCGGATCTTTCAATTGAATCGTCAACCGTTCAACTGTGATTTGCGGATTGGATGGGGTGAACGAGTCCTCTGAGAGCACCAAATCGGTCGGAACGTATCCCGCCTCCCGGTAAATCATTCCGGCCTCTGAGATGCCTGGTGCAGATAACCGATAAAATTGGAACGTGCCGCCCACTTCCGTCACGGCATCGAATTCGGTCCGGTTCACGTCGGAGAGGACCGAGGCGATCAAATAATCCGCCTCACTGCGGAGTTCGCTCGTTTCGTTCGTCATTTGAAAACCGAGCGTGCCCGTGATGAAAGCCGTAATGATGACTCCGCTTAAGATCGAAGCGACGACGACGGTGACGAGCAACTCGACGAGTGTGAAGCCGTCTTCTCGTTTCTTCATCTCAGTCAGTTGTCGGGACAGCCGTTTCAGGGAACGGTTCGCGCAATGTCGCATTCGATATGACTCCTTTCAAGGTGACGGGTGTTTGTAATCGGTCGGTCGTCACCGAGATTTCGACCTCGATCGTGTGTCCGGGTGCGGTGGATAGCGATTGAATCGTTGCGACGTACGTATCCCCATGAATCCGCGTATCTTCGCAGAAGTCGCATGTGAGGCTGATGCCGTCCCGATTCAATAATTGACGTAGCTCGAGCGGTTGATCGACGGAAGCCGCTCGCCGATTCAACGTATGTAGTGTGTTTTGCGCCACTTGGTTCGCAATCGTTTGATTGAGACTATCGTGGGTCGTCTTCAAGCTTTGACTAAAAATGGTAAGTAGAGAAAATGAGACAATTGATAGAACGACGATGGAGACGAGTACTTCTACGAGCGTAAAACCTTTTTCGGAATGCGACAAGACATTGACCTCCTATTCAAAAAAAGTAAAACATTCGGTAAATAACGTATGAAATACTGAATTAAATGTTATTTTTTGTACAATACATATTATACTAAAGTTATACGCTAAACGGATACATAGAATAGAAGTCGGATCAGACACGGGGGGAATTTTACATGAAGCGGTATGGGATGCATCTAGTCATTTTGATTGGACTCGTCGTACTCGTGACATTGCCGACGATCGGACTCGTCAATTATTTAGACGCGTCTGCTGAGTCGAGTGCTACATATATCGAGACGACGGTCGCAGGCATCGACGTGTCAGGGATGACGAAGGAAGAAGCGAACGTTCGTCTTGACAATGCGATCAAAGATTTTAATACGTTGCCATTTTCGGTCAATTTGGTGGA
Organism: Exiguobacterium marinum DSM 16307; assembly: GCF_000620845.1. Taxonomy (GTDB): domain Bacteria; phylum Bacillota; class Bacilli; order Exiguobacteriales; family Exiguobacteriaceae; genus Exiguobacterium; species Exiguobacterium marinum. The sequence continues at coordinate 2,332,083 of NZ_KK211189.1, read as the reverse complement.
TGGAACGATCATGGAGATTGGGAAAGAAATCGTGACGTTCGATGTATCGAATACGCTTGACTCCATCGAGGACACGGGCGCTTATCCACTTTTAACGTCTGTTGACGAAGCAAAGGTCGAACCTTATCTTGAAGGGCAACCTGTGACGATGACGATGATTGTACCGACATTGATGGAAGCTGCATCTATGCTTGAATCAACTGTGACGTTAGAGCAAGTCGCGGCTGAAAGTGAAGTCGTCGCCTCATTCACCGTGAGCCCGACACCGGCGATGCAGTCGGCACTCGATCGGATGAACGGATTCGAGATGGCCGCCGGGGATATCTTTAGTCTCAAATCGTTCGGGGAAGACTATGAAGCCCTCACGACGCTCGGCTCTTCGCTCTATCGAATGTTCGCCGCGACACCGTTTGCGATTCTTGAACGGGTCCCGCATGAAACGCTTCCGCCTGGTGTGGAGCTAGGTTATGACACGAAAGTGGACGATCGTTCGAACTTTGCAGTCCAAAATCGTGAGGATTCATCTTACGCAATCCTAGTCTTAAATGAAGGAGGCACGGTGACAGTTCAGTTATTAGGTCAGCCGTTTGAAGCTGCCTTTGAGGCAAGGGTGGAGGAAGTGAAGACGGTCCCGCATCAAAAAGTCGTCCGTTTCTCATCGTCGCTCCCGTCTGGCAGTTCATCTGTCACGCAGTCTGGTCAAGATGGACAATCAGGTAAGCTCTACCGTGTCACAGTGACAGAAGAAGGGGAAAAAATGGAATTGCTCGGGTTTGACTTTTATGCCCCGACACCGGAAATCGTGACGAAGAGCTCAGTTCCACTCCCGCTACCTGACCCGGTCGAACCGGTGATTCCGACATTCCCGGATGAGAATGAAGAAGATCCGTTCACAGAGGATTCGAACGGAAATCCGTTTGAGGCAGAACCACCCGTATTGGAAGAGGTCCCTACAGAGGAGGAAGCTGTCGGATGATTGGCTATTTGATTTTACTTGGATTTTGGGTACTCGCCACACTGACGTTGTTCGCCTTGTCCGTCCCGATGATGCGCAAGCGTGAAACGAAGCTCGTCATCAGTCTATGGACGGCCCTCATGTCTGGTGGCATCTATTTGATGGTACAAGAAGCGTTCGTACAAACGTGGTGGGCATGGCTCATTCTTGTTGTTGCATTGATTGGAGGGGTAGCTGTGAGTGTCTTTATCGAAGAACGTGAAGACAAAGACAAGCAAGAGGAGGCTCCTCAAAGGATGGTGAAGTAACGTGAGACGAACGAAACGTAGATTAGGCGAGATGCTGATTGAGGCGGGACTCATTACGACAAGTCAGCTCGATGAGGCACTCGAACAAAAGCGTCCCGGAGAAAAGCTAGGAGACGCACTGATTCGACTGAACCATATTACGGAAACGCAGTTGATTCAAATGGTTCATGAACAGTTGCAAGTTCCGATTATTGAATTGTATTCCTATGATATCAACGTGACGGTCACGAAACTCGTGCCGAAAGCGTTGGCGCAAAAGCATGACATCATGCCATTTGAGGTGAATGGAAATACGCTTCATGTCGTGACAGCTGATCCACTTGATCTCATTGCGATCGATGACGTCCGGTTACAGACCGGCATGAACATCGAGATTGGGATTGCGACAAGAGAGCAAATTCGAAAGACGATCAGTCGCTACTACGAGATGGACCATTCGCTCATCGAAATTTTGAAAGAGGATGCTCCAGAAATCGAGCGGCAAGAGACTGCTAGTCGAGATGATGCCCCGATTATCCGACTTGTGAACCAACTGTTCTTAAGTGCGATCGATCAACGTGCATCGGATATTCATTTTGATCCGCACGAGAAACAACTTCATGTGCGTTTTCGGATTGACGGGGACTTACGGACAGAAACGGTCTACCCGAAGAAAATTCAAAGCGTCATGCTGACGCGTCTCAAAGTCATGAGTAACCTTGACATTACGGAGAGTCGTCTGCCGCAAGATGGTCGGATCAAGTATACGTTGCGCAACCGGGCCTATGACTTCCGGGTGTCGACGCTCCCGACGATGTATGGGGAAAAGATTGTTATTCGGGTCCTTGATTCATCACAAGGACTGACCGATTTGACGAAACTCGGATTCGGTGAACGAAACGAACAGTCGTACCGCGACATGTTGAAACGTCCGAATGGCATTATCCTGATTACCGGTCCGACCGGTTCAGGGAAGTCCTCGACACTATACGCATCGTTGAAAGAATTGAATGATGAGACGAAGAACATCATCACGGTTGAAGACCCGGTCGAATACCAACTTGATGGCATCAACCAGGTCCAGGTCAATTCAAAAGTCGGGTTGACGTTTGCGTCAGGTCTTCGCTCAATTTTGCGACAAGACCCGAACATCGTCATGGTCGGGGAGATACGTGACACCGAGACGGCTGAGATTGCCATTCGTGCCTCGCTCACCGGTCACCTCGTCTTATCAACGTTACATACGAATTCAGCAATCAGTTCCATCACGCGTCTCGTCGATATGGGCGTCGAGCCATTTCTTGTCGCCGCTTCGACGACCGGGCTCGTCGCGCAACGTCTCGTTCGACGCGTCTGTCGTGACTGTGGGCATGCCGAACCAGTCTCGAAAAGTGAACAGAGCCTGTTTGAAGCGGAAAGGGTTCACATCGAACAAGTCGTTCGTGGAAAAGGATGCACCTCATGTAACTTCACGGGTTATCGGGGTCGTCTTGCCATTCATGAAGTCATTCCGATTGATGAAGGTTTGCGTCGGATGATTATGAACCAAGCGACCGAGTCCGAGATGGTCGATTACGCCAAGTCGCAAGGCGCAACGTTCCTGCTTGCAGATGGATTAGAAAAAGTCGCCGCCGGTTTGACGACGACAGAAGAAATATTACGAACGGTCATTACGGAGAATGCTTATGATTAATCAATCGATTGAAGTCATCTTGACGAATGCGGTCGAGAAACGTGCCTCAGACATTCATCTGACGGCAGGCTCACCTCCGATCATTCGAGTAGATGGGAGTCTCATCACGATGGGCGAGGAGAAGGTATTGCCTCATCATCTCGAAGGATATTTAAAAGAAATTATGACGGAGGACATGCGGGAACGTTTAGAGCGAGACCGGGATCTTGACTTCTCGTTCGGTGTTCCACGTGTTTCGCGTTTTCGAGTCAATGCTTACTATCAACGGGGTACGATTGCCATCGCATTCCGTTCCATTTCCGGGGAAATCCCGACATTGAATGAGCTGAACCTTCCGACGGTGTTGAAGCGCTTGATTGAAAAGCCGCACGGTCTCATCCTTGTGACGGGTCCGACCGGTTCAGGAAAATCAACGACGCTTGCGGCGATGATTCATGAGATCAACCGGACGCAGCGAAAACGGATCATCACGTTAGAAGATCCGATCGAATATTTGCATTCCCATGACCAAAGCATCGTCGACCAACGGGAGATCGGCTCCGATGTCATGAAGTTCGTGAGCGGGTTGCGGGCTGCTTTACGTCAAGATCCGGACGTCATTTTGCTCGGGGAGATGCGTGACTTAGAGACGATCTCGACGGCGATGACGGCGGCAGAGACGGGTCACCTCGTCATGGCGACGCTCCATACATCGAGTGCGATGTCGACCGTGAGCCGAATCATCGATGCGTTCCCAGCTGAGCAACAAGACCAAATCCGGACGCAACTCGCCAACGTCCTTCTCGGGGTCGTCAGTCAGCGGTTATTTCCTCGGATCGATGTGCCTAAAGGCCGTGTCGCCGCCATGGAAATCATGTTAGGGAATCCGGCTGTCGCCAATTTGATTCGAAATGAAAAAGAATTCCAATTGCCGACCGTCATCCAGACGAGTCGCCAAAATGGGATGCAATCGATGGATGCTGCCATCGAGCAATTGGTACGGCAAGGAATCATCAATCCAAACGCCGTCCCGACAGAAGAGATGAGGTGATGAGTGATGGCGATATTCCAGTATGAAGGGAAACTATTGAACGGGAAACGCAAGAAAGGGCGCATCACGGCCGTCTCACTTCGGGAGGCGAAAGATAAATTGCGTCAAGAATCGATTCTCGTGACAGACCTATCCGAGCTCGAGTCGACCGGACTGAATATGGAAGTGAATTTACTTCCGGAACGTGTGAAGATTGAACACCTGATCATGTACGTTCGACAGTTTGCGACGCTCATCCGGGCAGGTGTCCCAATCGTTCGGGCGACCTCGATTTTACGGGTACAGACTGAATCGAAAGTGTTGAAGAAAGCACTTAGTCAAATCGAGGATGATTTAAAAGAAGGGATTGCCTATTCCGTCGCGATTCAAAAACATCCGCGCGTCTTCTCGAACTTCTTTAGTTCGATGGCACTCGCCGGGGAGACGAGCGGTAACTTAGAGGAAGCGCTCGATCAAATCGGGCTTCAACTCCAAAAGCAATATGATATAAAGCGGAAAGTCATCTCCGCTCTCACCTATCCGTTGGTCGTCTCGATTGTCGCCATCGGTGTGGTCGCCTTTTTAATGGTGAACGTCGTCCCGACGTTCGCGAGTATCTTCGGTCAACTCGGTGGTGAGCTACCGCTTATTACAAAAATCGTCGTCGCGGTCTCTGACTTCATCGCTGCCTACTGGTGGCTGTTGCTCGGACTCGCGATTCTCGGAGTCCTCACCTTCACTTGGATGTTGAAGCGGGATCGGGAACGGTTCGTTATCGATGGGTTGCTACTAAAGATGCCGATTTTCGGGACGATCGTGATGAAGTCTCAGATTGCGTTATTGACACGAAGTTTAGCTGTTCTCTTACAGGCGGCCGTCCCGATTTTGACGGCGATTGAAATCACCGAGCGCATCGTATCAAACCGCGTCATCCGAAAAGGACTGATGGAGGCTCGTGACATGATGGCGCAAGGGGTGCCGCTCCATGAACCGCTTATGCGTAACTCGAACTTTCCGGCACTTATGACCCAGATGATTGCGGTCGGGGAAGAGAGTGGGGATTTAGATTCGATGTTGAACGAAGTGGCGGAGTTTTATGAGACCGAGGTCGAGACGACAACCGACCGATTGAAGTCCATCATCGAACCGCTTCTGATCGTTGTATTGGCAAGTGTCGTCGGAGTCATCGTCATCTCGATTGTCGTCCCGATGTTCCAAATTTATGGGGATATACAGAATCAGTAGAAAGAATATGCAGGCTTTTGAAAATATACCTTTTCAATACTATATTTTGAAGGTATAGTAAAATTGTTCTACTTCTATATTAGGTCTTTAGTAATTCATCTAGTTTATTCACAGCACATTACACAAAAGGGGAGAATGAATCATGGTAGAAAAGTTGAAAATGATTTGGCAAGATGCCAAACAGTTAAAAGATGAGCGTGGACTCACACTCGTCGAGTTACTCGTCGTCGTCGTTATTTTAGGGATTATCGCAGCCATCGCAGTCGTTGCGATTGGTGGGATCATTGAGAACTCGAAGAAAGATGCAATGGTTGCTGATGCGAGGCAAATGGTGAGTGCGGCGAAGTTGTATACTGCTTCGAATCCAATAGATAGTGAAGCTGTACTCGAGTTTACTCCGTTAGCTGAAAGTTCAACAAATGTTGATATGTCTTCTTATGTGAGTGATTTAAAAGATCCATTGAATTCGGGTGCTGCATACGATGATGCAATAGTGTTTGTATCTCAAAGTGCTGGTCAGTATGAATACCGTGTATTTTTAGATGGTAAGAAAGTAATTGGTGGAAATACAAAGGCCACAGCCATTCTTGAAAACAATTTATCAAAAGATGAAATAGAATAATTTTACTCCGGCTGGCGCTGGGCACTCGCTCAGCCTAGCCGGTTTTCTATTTTTGGCATATACTGACAAAAGGAGGATCCTTCCTTGATTGAATTGATTGGATTCCTATATAGCATCGTCCTTGGGGCGGTCATCACGTCGTTCACGAACGTCGTCGGGCTCCGCGTGCCACGCCAGCAATCGATCGTGACGCCGCGGTCACATTGTCCGTCTTGCGGTCACGAATTGTCACCGTGGGAACTCATCCCGATTTTCGGCTATGTTGCCCTTCGAGGCAGATGTCACGGGTGTGGCGAGCGGATCGCGCCGACGTATCCAATATTTGAACTGCTCGGAGCCATCGGATATGGCTATAGCTTTTCACTCTACGGATTCAGTGTGACGACGCTTCTCGCGTTCGCTTTCTTGTCGACGCTCCTGGCGCTGGCGGTGTCTGATTTATCGACAATGCTCGTGCCGAACGTTATTTTGCGATTCACAGCACCGGTGCTACTCGTCCTTACATACATTACTGGAGCATCCTGGTGGACACCACTTGCGGGAGCGCTCCTCGGATTTTCGCTCCTTGCGACCGTCTTTTTCTTGTCAAAAGGGGGACTTGGGGCAGGCGACGTCAAATTGTTTACTATGATCGGTCTTGTGCTCGGTCCGCGTGACGTGCTCGTCGCCTTATTTCTATCGAGCTTGATTGGTGCGGTCGTCGGTATTGGATTGATGATGACAAAGAAAATTGGACGAAAACAGCCGATTCCGTTCGTGCCATCTATCGCGCTCGGGACGATGTTGACGTTTTGGTTTAGTGAAAGCTTTTTTGATTGGTATTTTGAGTTGATGTAGGGGGAAACGATCATGAGTCGTGGGATAGAGAAAGGGACGGTCGCGTATTTTTCGTTTGATGCGCTCAGCATTCACGGGGCCGTTATCAAACAAGGGGTGTTCAAACGAAGCGCCTCGGTTCAGTTAGCAAAAGATACATACGGAGAAGGAAAGATTCTCGATGAGACGGCGTTCACGCTCGCCTTCGATGAACTCTGTCGCAAGTTGAAAGTACGACGCGGGATGACGTGTGCGGTCGCGTTAGACGAGACCGAGGTGTTGTCACGGAAAGTCGAGATTCCTTCCTCGATTCCGAAGGACGAGATTCGCGGTTATCTCTTCATGGAAATCGGGAGCTCGATCATCTTGCCGTTCGATGACGTGTCGTTCGACTATGAAGTGTTAGGAGAAGATGGGGTCAAGACGGACGTCATGTTACATGCCGTCTCTATTGAATTGACGAAGTCGCTCCGTTCTTATATGAAAAAACGTGGTCTCGCCTTGAAGAAGATCACACCACGTTCCGTCGCGGTCGCCAACGGGGTCATGCGCTTGTCGGAGATCGACCCGTTCCAGTCGACGCTTCTTTGGCATATCACGCCATTTTCGCATCAGTTGCTCGTGCTCGAAGAAGGACAAATTCGTTTCATTCGTTCCATTGAATTGGATCTTCCGTATCAGGTAGGGACGAAAGACGGGGTCGTGACGTATACATATGATGGTTCAGGCGAGATGAAGGCGAATCAACTGGATGACTGGCTGAACGAACTCGCCCGTTTCCTCGACTTCTATCGTTATTCGCTACGGACAGATGGACGGGCCATCGATGAATTATACGTTTCCGGTACCGTCCCTGAGGTAGATGACCTCGTCCGTATGATTCAGTCAGAGTCACTCGTCTCAGTGACGCGTATCGAGCAACCGCTCGCCATCGTGCATGCGACACCGTTATCGCATCAAATGCTCCCACTCCTCGGGATGGCGACGCTTCAGAGGGATCGGGATACGAACTTCATCAACTCGACCGATGTGACGCTCCGCTGGCCGATCGTGACGGGACTCGTCGCGCTTCTTCTCGGAGGTGGGGCGGCCGGGTACTTGTACTATGAGGTTGACCAGTTGGAAGCAGAACAGATGCGAATCGAAGAAGAGTTACAGCTCGTTCAAATTTATCAAACCGAACAGGTGAATTCGAAAGCGCAGCAAGTGGTCTCGCTCGACCAAACCGTGACGGCGTTGACCGACATGGAGAAGGACGCGGTGCCGGCACTGCGCGCGTTGACCGAACAATTGCCGCCGACGGGTTACGTCTTGACGTATAACTACGCAGACGGTTCCATCATGAGCGTACGGACTCAGTTCGAGACGTTAGAGAATTTAAATGAATTCCAACGCTCGCTCATGACCGACGAGCGCTTCCTCGACGTCAATCTCCTCGGTGTGACGACGGAGTTGAAAGCGGATGTAGATGTAGAAGAACCGAACTCGCTCGAAGAGGACCCGCTCCCACGCTATATCGGCGAGTTCACGTTCATGTTCGAGGACGTAGAGGAAGAATTGACGGAAGAAGAGGACACGAATGAGGAGGTGGTGAGTCAATGAAACGTTCGACAATCTATGCGTTATTTGCGATTTGCCTCCTCGTCGCAATCATCGCACCGGCTTACTTCGGATATACGTATTACGTCAAACAAGGTGAGGTCGAAGCGCTTGAACGCGACCTCTCGCTCGAGCAGACAAAACTGGAGTTGTTGCGTCAAGAAGGGAAGGCCGTTGACGTAGCGGACTCTCAGACGCTTCAGACACGCGTTCCGACGATGCCTGCTCTCGACACGGTCGTCGAAGCGTTGTCACAGGCAAGTCTTCTTGCGGGTGTCAACGTGACGAGCATCGCATTCGCGGATGGCGTGGTAGCCGAGTCAGAAGTACCAGAAACGGTCGAGCCGTTCAATCCGGCTGATGTGAGTGCGACGAACGAACCGGCTGAACCGACGGATGTTGCCCCGGTCAACGCATCTACGGTCCGTTCGACGGTCAACCTGCAAGCAGAGACGTATGAAGCGCTCGTCTCGTTCCTCGAGTCAATCGAGTCGATGAATCGGATTCACGTGTTGCGGACGGTCCAATTCACCGGACCCGCTGAGACGGGACCGAATACGATTGAAGAAGTGCAGTCGCTCGAGTTTACAGTCGAGCTCGATGCCTTCTATCGTCCGGACCTCGATCAGCTCGTTCCAGATCGCTACATTCCGGAACCGGCGTTCGAGCAAAAGGATATCCCGGTATACGACTATACGACACCATGAGTCGCCACGTCCCTTCTCAATTGAGGGGACGTTTTTTTCGCCACGGATGATTGTGTTCAAGAGGCACGTTGCCTACAATCAACAGAGAAGAATGAAACGGGAAGGAACCCCGTTTTAGAAGAAGAGAAGGAGTCGATACAATGAATTCAACACAGAAGCGTGTCATTCTCGCGTCGATGTCACCACGACGCACCGAGCTATTGACGAAAGCAGGAATCGAACATGAGGTCATCCCATCAACCGTGACGGAAGGGACGGACGGTCGGGAGACACCGGATGATTATGTAGCTCGTCTCGCTCGAGAGAAAGCGATGGATGTGGCGAGGCATCACCGGGATGCCATCGTCATCGGTGCAGATACGGTCGTCGTTTTGAATGGCGTCATTTTAGAGAAACCGACAGACCGGGAGGATGCGAAACGGATGCTTGAACGATTATCCGGTTCGACCCATGAAGTGCTGACGGGTGTGAGCATCATCGGTGCGACTCAAGATTTATTCGTCACGACGACGCATGTGACGTTCGCCGAGATTCCTGAAACATGGCTAGAAGATTATCTGGATTCGACAGAGCCCTACGATAAGGCTGGCGCGTATGGCATCCAAGGGTCGGGTGGTCTCTTCGTCGAAGGAATCGAAGGGGATTTTTATAATGTCGTCGGCTTACCGATCCATCCGCTCGTCAAGACGCTCGAACGGCATGGGGTGACGCCTCGCTTCCTGTGAACTTGAAAGTAGGTGAAGGAATGACCATGGTGCTTGATCGTAGTGTAGAGACCGCCATCGCCAGATTGCTTCAAATCGGGGGACGGGGACCTGATCCGATGGAGACGGCACGCCGCATCTCAGACGTGTACCCGACGTTACGGGCGTTATCGCAAGCGTCCGTCCACGATTTGTGCAAAATCGAAGGGATGACGAAGAAGAAAGCGGAGCAACTCCTGGCCGCGTTTACGATTGGGATTCGGTACGTCGAGGAACCGAAAGTGAGTATGCCGACGATTCGTTCACCGCAAGACGCGTATGAGTTGTTGCGGGATGAATTGAGACTGTTGAATCAAGAACATTTCGTCTGTCTGTATTTGAACACAAAAAATCAGCTCATCGCGAGGAAGACGTTGTTCGTCGGTGGGCTCAACTCGTCCATCGTGCACCCGCGCGATGTGTTCCGCGAGGCGCTCAAGTTGTCGGCGGCGTGCTTTATCGCCGTTCACAATCATCCGAGCGGGGACGCGACCCCGAGTCGGGAAGACATCGAGGTGTCTGAACGGTTGGTCGAAGCGGGCAATATCGTCGGCATCGCCTGTCTCGACCATGTCATCATCGGGGAGGACCATTATATCAGTATGAAGCAGCGGGGATATATGAATGGATGAGGAGTAGAGAGCAGGCATCGTGATGTCTGCTTTTTAATTTGTACGGTTTTACAATTTGTTTTTCCCTGAAGTTGATGTTTTGTAGCTGCACAAAATCTCCTTTGGTCAAAGTTCGTTCTTAAGCACCTTTTAGACTTCATCGTTCAATTTTATAGCCACCATAATGAATTATGTTTATGAAATAGTCTAGGAGAGATGAAATCTGCCAATTATATGATTTTCGCAGCTTGAAGGACATATTTTACATATACATCAATAGTTGATGGAAGCTGTTACACTCTTTAACCTTATGTGCTTTTAGTTTTACGACCTCAATCTCGTCTGGATTTACTTCCAGGCGTTTTTGATTGTTCTTTCTGAAGCCATACGGAGCGGGAGCGGACCATTCACCTTGTCTTGCTTTTTCAATCTGCCCGAGTCTTACTCGCTCACCTAAGTTCGCGGATTCCCATTCGGCTATAGCAGCTACGATGGTAATGAACATTCTGCCCATAGCTGTCGAGGTATCATAGACTTCTGTTGCTGAACGGAATTGACAGTTGTGTTTCTCAAGGAAATCCAAAATGTCGTGTAAATCACGAACACTTCTAGTAAGTCGATCAAGTCGATACACTAGTAGTACATCAATTAACCCATCCTCGATGTCTTTCATCATTTTCTTTAGTGCTAGGCGCTCTGTGGAACGTCCAGAGATCCCTTCATCCACATAAAATTTAATCGTTTCCTAACTCTGTGCGACACAAAATGCTTTTAAGCGTTCACGCTGACCTGAAATAGAGTAGCCTTCAACAGCTTGTTCTTCTGTCGAAACTCTAATATAGAGTCCTATTCGTTTTTCACTCATCCCGAAACCTCCTTTAAAATATTATATAAAATTTACTACTCATTTGAATTTAGTTTTCAAGAATTAGGTATAAATGATATATGTTATATTAAGGGAAAAATATATTGGAAAATGGTTATTAAATGTAATCGATAACTTAAATTGTACTAATCATAAATTTGTAGTACCCTTGTTTTATTAATAAACGATAATAAATAATTAATGACGTAAAAATAATTAATTTTAATATATAGACTAGGATTATGATTATCTAAATGAGAGGGTTTTCTTATGAAATTAGTTTTCTGTGATGAAAGCTGTCATATTCAAAATGATGGGTTTGACTCAATGGTTTTAGGAGCAATTCAATGTCAAGAGGATAATAAAACTCTGCACTATTCTAATATTCGTTCTATAAAGTCTAAGCATGGAGTCTCATCGTGGTCGGAAATTAAATGGGTGAAAGTTTCTCCAAGTAAGATTGAAATGTATAAGGAATTAGTGGATTATTTTTTTCAACACGAGGATTTATATCTAAGGGTTGTAATTGCTAATGGAAAAAAAGAATTAGATCATGAAAAATTTAATGATAGCGATCATGATACTTGGTTTTATAAAATGTATTATTTGTTATTAAATAATTTAATGGAAGATAAACATGAATATAGATTTTTTCTGGATATTAAGGATACTCATGGCGGAGAAAAATTAAATACATTAAATAAAATTATTAAAAATAATCCACGTTATTTTACTTCCACATATAAAATCAAGGATATGGTACAAATTAGGTCGAACGAAAGTGAACTTTTGCAGTTGTGCGATTTATTTATAGGCGCGTGTAGTTACAAATCTAGAAAAATGAAAACTAGCGATGCTAAACAAGAACTCATCTCATATATCGAAAGTTATATTTCTACTTCTTTAATCACAACAACATCGATTAGGGAGAAGAAATTTAATCGTTTTGTTTGGACTCCGAGAGGAACGGTGGTAAAGGAATGAGTAATTTTGAAATTATTCCTGTCTCAAGCACTGATTTTCATCAAAATTTTGACCGCATATACGAATATTTTCGGAGTTTAAAAAGTAAAGGATTAATTTTTAACGGGAAAAAAGTCATTTTAAGACACGAACATTTAATACTAGGAAGAGAAAGTGAATTTTGGCATTTGGTCTCGCTTGGACTAGGTGAAACATTTAAAGTGTTACCTTGTACAAGATGTGAATCAAAAAGAATATGTCCCACAAACTGTGATACTGAGGCCTTTAAAGTAGATTTAAAAGGAGGATTAGGAGAAAGGAAGTTATGTACTTACAGAGCCCATAGAATAAATTTTACAGAAGCTATTCTATCACTTTGTAATACTGGTGATCCAAGGGTTATGCAATTTAAGAAAAAAATAAAAAATAAAAGAAGTAACAAATGGGAGACCAGAGAGTTCATTCGTTTTGTAGATCATGAGCTTGACATTGATTACATTATCATTTTACGTTTTAACTCAAAAAGTGATAATTATATACTTGTTGCAGCATATCCTGTATTTTACGTTGACTCAGCTAAACAGTTTGACAAAGATTATGTTAAATTTAAGAAATCACCTTTTTAAATTCACAAAAAAAAGGCCGCCCTTCGATATTCGATGAGCGGTGTCTCCTTATACAACTTGGTATATGAGCACCTTAAATATAGATTATTTCTGTGGATAAAGTCAACAGTTTAAAATAATAGGAAATGGGTAAAAATAAAATTTTTTAAAGTAAAATTAAATATGCAACTATTGATGCACAAAAACCACCCATTAAAAGGTGGTTTTTGTTTGCTTTTATTTAAGTGATTTAGATTAATTTCATCTTTCTTATTACGGTCTGCTTTTTTGTAATCATGAGTACTCTATCAGAATATATGCAGAGAAAGTCAGACGGGTTTGTAGAAATTTACTGAATAGTAGATGTTGCTGTTTCAGAATTAGTTCAGATTTAGAGTGTTAATTATATAATCAGAAGTATTGTTTCGAATTTTCATTCTATATGAAGTTTCTTCTTTTTCACTATCAGGCGACAAAACTAAAAAAACTTCATGTAAAAAAATCTTCTCTATTTTTTCCATGCTTTTAATAAATTCTCTCAAAGAATGTTCCTTATATTCTAAGCGTTTAGTAAGATCATAATAGTCAGTAGGAACAGAATCTGTATGATGAACCTTTTGAGAATAGTCGTTATATAAATTATTTAACGACTCGAATCTACTGATTTCAATAGTTCCTTCCAATATTTTTTTCATTTTTTCACGAGATTCTTTACGAATAGTTCGTTCAATTTTTTTGTCTTTTAATATTCCAAAAAGAATCCTGTAAATTTTTTCGATTATTATCCTCAAAATGTTTTCAATCAAAAATTTATCGTTTATTGCAACTGTCGTTAGTAACCGCGCATAAAACTCTCTATACTCAATAATAAGGTTAAAGTAGTTGTTACTTTTATCAACTTTATTATGTTCGATAAGTAAATCACATAAAACAAATGTGTTATTTACATACGAATAAAAGTCATATAAATCTTCTTCTATTGAATTGAATTTCGGAAAATATTCATTCAAAAAATTCTGGTAACTTTCAAAATCTTTTCGAATTCGTCGATCTCTATTCATCTATACTATCCTTATTTCTACTGTATTTATCCATCATTTTAAGTATTTTTTCTTCTGCTTTATTCTTATTTTTCCTTGAAACATTTCGATTAGACTGCTCACTTATATTATTTATCTTGGAATTATTATAAGCTTTAAAGATTTGAATGTTTTCTTTTAATTGAATTTCATTAAAATCTTCTATTTCCCTAACTATACGACCTGCTACTTGAGTTCTACTCGCAAATAAGTAATCTTTCATTTCTTCTTTTAGTTTTAATCGGTTAGTAAAATCTTTGATTTCATTATTCCTACTAAAATTATCAGTAGATAATAAAAAAGGGATCATTGTACTGTATAAATCCATTTTTAATTGAATTTCATCTTTGTCAGTAGAAAGTTTTTGTATCTTCTTATCGAGATAATTATTCACTTTAATCGTCTCCTTCCAATGTAGGATTGTTAAAGCTATCAATTCTTGCTAAAAAATCATCGCATATGTTGTCCATCATTTTTTGTAAACGTTGATCTTCAGTGTCAGATACTAACTTTCCAAGTTCAAATGTAGACAATTTATTAGATTCTTTAAAATGCTCAGGGAAAATGTATAGATTCTTTGCTTTAGCAAGAGGAGATGACTTAAGAGCATTCATGTAATTTTCTTGTTTTGGCTTTTCTTTCACATTCACTCTGGTAAAAATTACTCCGATATTTTGTGGTACCTTTTCCTTAAATATGGAGTTTTTATTGTTTAAAATAATGTCGGAAACTACACGTTCTAGCAAATCCACACCTAACAATGAATATTTATCAGGAATTACCGGTATAAAATAGTAGTCACTAACGAAAAAAGCCATCTCGGTATAAATTGAGTATGTAGGTGGGCAATCTACAATTATTAAATCGTATGATTCTTTTATTTTGTAATCCAGAATAAAATCCATTAGTTTTTGACTAGTTGAATTTCCACTTGCTCTCTCTAAAAATACTGTTTCCAACTCACCTGGAATCAAATCCAAGTTTTCGTTAGGTAGACTTACAATTATATCTTCTGGCTTGAATCCCATTGGCTTTTTATTAAAAAGAAGTTCAATAGATTTCGTAGGAATATCCTCATCGGCAGGATAAAAATGTTCATTTATAGCTTGAGTTAAATTAGCCTGTGGATCAATATCAATTAATAATATCTTATAGTTTGATCCATCTGATTTTTGTCTATTAGATATTTGATCGGCTAGTTCGATACATAATGTTGTTTTTCCAACTCCGCCTTTCATATTTATAAACGAAATAACTTTTCCATCTCTGTTCATTATTTTTCCCCCAATGAAGTAGAATATGCAGCACTATATTATGAAATAGAGTGGAACCTCTCTAAGAGCTATAATACCAAATAAAATGTTCACATTTGCGTATTGTTCAACAAATAGGTTAATACAATGTGGATTGTGCTCAAGATTGTTCAATTCATTAAATCGAAGTCAAAAAATATTGGAAACCCATTATAGAGGGCATCCAACACTTTTTGACTCTGCTTAATATTTAAATTTTCTAGAATCATTACTTTTTATAATAGTGCTCAAAACTTAAAGTCCGGCGGCGACATAACGGCCACCAACTTGCCGATCACTTTAATTTCCTTTTTATCAATCGCTCGTAATCGCCTACGCAAAAGCAATCTATAAGGACGGAACACGCCGTTTCCCTGAAATCCGTCAAGAGTACGTTTCACACGTCAAGAAGTACGCCGGAGAGAACTATTCGGACACGGACATTCTTAGCGCTTGAACTGACGTACATCACGACGCAAGAGTTTGACGAGACGATGACTTACAAAAAATTGCTGATTGAAGAACAAATTTAACTTCACGTAGCTAAATGGTATTTTTTCATCCAGAGGCTAGTCATCTTATTAAATAAGTGTCATGTTGCAGATGCTTTTTTTGATTCGGTTAAACAAAAATCGATGAAGTCTTTACCGTATGAGTTGACTTCAACATCTCCATCTAATTCTTTATTAGTTGTGCCGAAAGTCATTCCTTTTGAAGATGTAGTCACAAAACCGTAATGTTTCAAACGGTTTAATGAACCAGTGAGTTTATATTGTGATATTCCATCAATGTTCAAATCATATGAACTTACTGGTTCTTTGAATTCATTTAAATGAAGCACGGCTCTACAATCCATTAGATTCATGTTTTCAAGACACTGCAAAAAATATCTTCTTTCATCATAATTTGTATCTGTTGGAGTAAGTAACATGTTGAAAAAGTATAATTTAAAAAAATGTAGCTTTTCTTTAAGAGGTTCTTTACTAACTTTTTCAAAGAGGTCTTCTAACAGCGCGGCTAATTTATCTTCATCATGAAGAGAAAAATCAACAAATTGGATTTTTACTTGATTGATTTCTGCTGAAATTTGATGAAGGAAATCCTCTAGGCGTCTAGCTTGAATGTCGCGAAGACTCCCGAAGACCAGTGTTGCTATGGGACCACCAACGATAGGTATCATTTGAACTGCCGATTCTAAAATATTATTCGAGATATCATTATCGAGTCTGTGTAAGTTTGCTTTATTAAATTTCATTAAAACATCTCCTCCTAATATGGACTGGCCATACATCAAAGTTTATTCATTAATGATTATTATGAGGGGATCACATAGAGGATACAATCTTTCACGACTCCGAAAAGGAGGCGCATCATGCGTACACAACAAACAACATAAGGAGCCGTCGTCATCTCTCGATTAGCGGGATGGGATGTGGCGATTAAACTACTCGTCATCATAGATTATATGACAGGGCTTCTCACCGCAGCCAACCATAAAATACTAAATAGAGATGTCATGTTTGAGGGCGGCATCCATAAAGATATCGTCTTTTTTGTAATCATTGTTGCTGTCTTCACAGATGAGATGATTAATAATTCGATGTCTGTTTTATGGACACTAGTCATCTATTGCTATATTGCACGAGTGGGACTAATTATCACTGAAATCACAAGTGTATCGGTACCTTGTCGACAGCGGTATTGAGTTATTTGCCGGAAATTATGAACAAATCCTTTAAATAACATAATCTATTTACAAAAGAGAAGGACTACTGCATTTATAATCGAATATAAAATATCGAACAGAAGTCTAAAGAAAGGTGTGAAATCAGATGTATTCTGACCGGGAATTGTTCGCGGTGCATTATGCTGAATTTGAAGAAGATAGTATCTATACCTTGAAGTTATTTGGATATTTGAAAGGAAGTGAAATGTTGGCTTTTTTAAAAGGAGCGAATCTAGAGATTGAAAAGCCAAAAGTTTTATCTGAGCAGGAAATAATTTATGTACAAACTGAACTTCTGAAAATCTTGCCAGAAGGTAAAAAGAGCAGAGAAGATGTTGAGAAGATCGAAAAAAGCGACGGCATTTTTATTAGAATAGGATGAATTCTACAAAAAGCTGTCAACTATACACCTCAATTAAGTTTATGTTTAAAAGATATTTTAAACAATGTTAATAAATTCATTTTGTTTCGGCGTCGTTCTATCGGCGCCTTTTCTCATGGAGTAATTCATACTAATGCAAAGGGGCTCACTCAGTGTATGCAACCTGCCAAGATCCCGAAAAGGAGGCGCGTTATGCGCACACAACAATTCGCAGAGGGAATCGTCGTAATAATCGCGACGAGAGTCACCGCTCTATTAGGGGGATGGGATGTGGCGATTAAACTGCTCGTCACACTAATCGTCATAGATTATATGACAGGATTTCTTGCCGCAGCCAAGTATAAAAAAATAAATAGCGATGTTATGTTTTGAGGGGGCATCCGGAAGGGTGTTGTCTTTTTTGTTATCATCGTTGCTGTTCTCGCAGACGAGATGTTGAATAACTCGATGCCTGTTCTGCGTACACTCGTGATCTATTACTATATCGCTCGAAAAGGTTTGTCAGTCACCGAGAACTGCGCGCTTCTAGGTGTGCCACTTCCGCAACAATTGGTCGATGTCCTCGCGCAGTTACAGGGCGACAAACCAGAGCCGACCGTTGACCGTATTGCACAGGACGTGGCACCAGAGGACGAACAAGTCAAGCCGGTCAGCCGAGAGGTTCTTATTGATAAGGAATTAGCTGAGAAGGAAGTTATAGTTACAAAGGAGGAAGACAAATGATTGAGAAAGCTATATTGTTACTGAACAATGCTCGCATCATCGCTGGATACAAAAATCCCACTTGTCATAAAGCGATGGAATTTCAGCACTTTGGGATTGATATGGCGGATCTAAAACGTAAAGATTTGAGTGTATATGCTCCTTTCAAAATGAAAGTCACTGCTGTTGGAAATGACACACTCATGGGCGGTAGCGTCATCGCTATCAGTGAGAATCCAGTTGACGTCCTCTATGGGTCGAAGAAAGGTGCGCGTCGCCTCGTGGTCCGCATGGCGCACCTTGCTGAGGTTTACGTCAAGGTCGGGGATGTCGTCGTACCGGAAAATGCAAAGATTGCCGACTACGGATCTACCGGACGTTATGGCGGTTCGCCTCACCTACACATCGAGCTCGACACAGATATCGACTATCCTACGTACTCACCAACATTATTCCGTTCGTCGAACATCTGGAAGGCGGGGCGCGATTCAACCTTGAATCCTATGGATGTGTTCAAGGTTGATACAACAGGAAAACGCGGCTACAAGCAGACGTTTAATCATGCAATTGCTTCAGGTGCCTGGGTGCAACCGGACGACAAGACGACGCTTGAGCTCAATGGCAAGGTCATCAAGTCAAAAGGCATCTGAACGCACGAAGCCCCACTCAAACTGAACTGCTCCCCGTCAAGTAGACAGGGCAAATAATGAAAACCAAACTAGGCGGCTTGAGACCTGTATTCGACAGGGTTCAAGCCGTTTAGCCGTTTCTGGAAACGGTCATGGTTGTAGAATGATATGTAGGTCTCGATGGCCGACGTGAGTTCGCTATAGGCCTGAAACTCACGCAGGTAGTACATCTCGACTTTCAGGGTACCCCAAAAGCTCTCGATCGGGGCGTTGTCGAGACAACGTCCGACCCGGGACATGCTGTGGGTCAGCCCCGCATCTTCTACCATGCGACTGAACCCTCTCGATGTGTATTGATATCCTCGGTCACTATGGATCATCGGACCCGCTCCTGTACGGAGCCCCGCGATCGCTGGCATCATCGTCTGGAAGACGAGCGCGTTGTTGTTAGATTTCCCGATGCGATAGGCGACGATCGAGCCGTCATAGAGGTCGATGATCGCGCTCAGATACGCCTTCTTCCCGGCGCCATATTTGAACTCGGTGACGTCGGTGCACCATT
Organism: Exiguobacterium marinum DSM 16307; assembly: GCF_000620845.1. Taxonomy (GTDB): domain Bacteria; phylum Bacillota; class Bacilli; order Exiguobacteriales; family Exiguobacteriaceae; genus Exiguobacterium; species Exiguobacterium marinum. Next base: position 2,312,991 of record NZ_KK211189.1, on the reverse strand, counting down.
TCTCGTCAGGTCGGGACGCACTGAATTCCCGGTTCATCAGGTTCTCGGCCACATGCTGCGGGGACGACTTTTTGTACCGTTTTCGCTTCGGGCGGATGACCGAACGGATCTCATGGATGCGCATGAGACGATAGATGCGCTTCTCGTTGTATGCCGGCAGGCCATGCTGACGTCGTCTGCGGTTGACCGTCATGGTGATCCGTCGATAGCCGTAGGTCCCGTTCACCTGATCATAGAGGAGGCGGATGTCCTCCAGTAGGCTCATGTTCTCCTCCTCGCGTACCGAGACGGTACGCTTCAACCATTTATAGTAGGCGGCCCGTGAAACCTGCGCGATCTCACACAGGAGCACGACCGGGAACGTATCGGTTGTCGACATTTCCTCGATCGCCATGTAACGCAATTGTAGCCGGATCTGGCTGATCAACCTCTCCTCTCGATCTCCTCTAACTTTTTTAGGAACAGGTTCTCGGCCCGGAGGCGCTCGTTCTCCCGCTCGATTTGTTGGATGCGACGTTCGAGCTTCTCCTCGTTGGTCAGTTCCTCTTCTTGCTTCGTCCGTCCACGCCGGTCCTCGAGCTCGTGCACGCCGTCGGCGTCATATTTTTTCGTCCACCCATAGACCTGTTGATACGACACGGCGAACATCTCGGCCGTCCGTTGATGTTCCGTCCATTGTCCAGGCAATACCTGACGATCTCCATGCGTTCCTCGAATGTGGTCTTTCTCCCTTTTGCCATAGCTCGATCCATCCCTTTTCTCGAATCTGTTAACTCGCTATGACTAGTATACTTCTTAATCCATCTCCGAAGAACAGACCAATCACTGATTTGATGTTTGGAGAGAACCTCCATTTTAGTGAACCCATCGAGATAGTCACGGACGGCCGCGAGCTTCTGTTCCTTGGTGTACAGTTTCCATGTCTTCGATTCCTTCAACGCATCAATCCCACCGGTATCGAATTTCACTTTCCACACCCGGAGGGCATCCTTAGAAACGTCATGGGCCTCCATAATTTCCTTCCATGTGTATGTCTCTGCTTCTATCATGCGCAGCGCACTCAGTTTTTGTTCGATCGAATGCCGACTTCTCGCCATAAAAAAACACTCCCCAATAGAATAAACAGATTTGTTATTTCATCTGTCTACCTATCGGGGAGCATTTCAAAACGAGTGGGGCCTTTTTTATTGGGCAATGTCTTTTTCAGGAACAGACAAATCTATCGGCCGTGAAAAACGACCTGTCATGAAATTGAAGTACACAGAACATAGGTCGCTGTCACAGCTGACGCGTAACAAGACTCGACCTTTTAGGATTTTTTCAATGCTGAAGATGACATCTCGCCTCTCAAGAGCAGTCGTGAGTCGTGTATAGATCCAGTTTAGTTCCTCTTCGCTTGCTTGGCGGAATGGTTTGCTATATCTAAAAATCTCCAATATCATCACGTCATACAAAGCATAATGCTCTAGGAAGAAGTCGTCATGTGTCTATATCGTTAAAAGAAGGTATGATACATCATAAGTAAGAACTCTATTTAAGAGTTTGTCGCGCCACTTCAAAAATATTTAATTTTAATATGAAGATAGTGAACGAAAGTAAATGTGATTATAGTATTTATATCTAGTTCAGATGTCTGTATTTGAATACGAAGAACCAACTGATTGCCCGGAAGACGCTCTTCGTCGGTGGGCTCAACTCCTCCATCGTACACCCTCGTGATGTATTCTGTGAGGCGGGCAATATCGTCGGCATCGCCTGTCTCGACCATGTTATCATCGGGGAAGACCATTACGTCAGCATGAAGCAGCGGGGATATATGAATGGGTAAGGAGTAGAGAGCAGGCATCGTGATGTCTGCTTTTTGTGTTTACGAGAGCACTGGCACCTCATTAAATTTTGGATATAGTTGGAAAAATGTGAATGGAGATGTAGAATTTGAAGAGAGCAGAAATAATGATGAATAAGTTTGTTCATAGGAGGTTATCGAATGTCGCGAATTACGATATGGAATTTGATTGGTTGGCTGTTTCTCCTTTTCTTAGCAGTCAGTAAAGCATTTTTTGATGAGCAATTGTCCTTGATTACGACTGGTCTGGGCGGATTGATTTGTTTGATGTTGAGTTTGTGGATGATCTATTCCGGAGAAGAAGAGTCATCACAACATCCGAATGAAAGGCCTGAATGAACAGCGCTATTTATACTGTCATTTGGCTAAAGATTATATGGAGAATCATATTGAGAAGAGCGGTGTAGGAATATGAATGTATTGTCGGAAAACGAATTAAAAGAAGCCCTTCAGATGATGAAAGATGGAGATTTAACGTATTACGAAAAAAACAAAGAAGCCATTCTCACAAGTATGGTTCAGCATATCGAGTCAACGGACGGCGAACTCCGTGACCGACTCATTTATACGATATTCTTTCGCCTCATCATTGAACAAAAAGACATCGATTACGACAAGATGAGTGAACTCCTTGGGACGTCCTTGCATGTTCTCTTGTTTCATGGGATTGAAGAAACACAGTCTGACGCTGTCTTCACGAGAGCATTCACGACTTTATTGATGGCCTTGATTCTGCATCGGGATGTAGAAGAGAACTTTTTGACAGATGAACAATTCCAGCAGGCGTCAGAAGGTCTGATTCGATATCTTCAGCTCGAAAAAGATACAAGAGGTTATGTCAACGGGAAGGGGTGGGCCCACTCGATTGCTCACGCGGCAGACGCGGTGGACGAACTGATCGCAAATCCGAAACTGGATCCAGAGTCATTTCCGCAACTCTTCAACGTCATCATCGATCAAATCATGCGTTCTGAGGTGTTGGCGCATGATGAAGACGAACGCCTTATCCATCCCATTCTACGTTTACTCGAACGAGGGATGGATTCTGAAATCATCCTTCGTCATGTGGAGCGGCTCCCACATCTCTTAGAAGAACGTAAACAAGATCTTGATGAGGAAAAATTTTGGTGCGTCGTGCATAATGTGAAAACATTTTTGAAGAGTCTGTATGTCCGTTTAAATGAAGAGCAGCGGCATGATCTGATACAACAATCTATTCTTGCCGCACTGAAAAAGTTGTGATCAAGGAACGTAGTTTACTCTAATCGAATCTGGATTTTGATTAGAAAACAAACGAGGTGTTTTTATGGAAAAAATCATTTGGGTTTTGATGATCGGGATGTCACTATTCGTCAGCTACATACACTTAGAACCGACACTTTTCTCGATTGTCCTGTTTATCTTGTTTTTATTTGTAAGTACGGTGCTCTTCCTTCGGTTCGACGAGGACCATTGGCTCGACCGTGTCTCACCGCTTGTCGGCATCGGGGTCGGTGCTCTATCGCTCATCGCTTATATTGGTCTTATTGTGCTCTCTTTTAATGAAATCGACCAACTCGGCATGTGGACGGTACTCGTCCGCCTCATGCTCATGTACGTCGGCATCTACCTTTTCGTCGTGACGACATCGAGCTTTTTGGCGGGAGCGACACGCCTGAAACCGTCCCGCTTCTTTCGACCAGTATTGATTTTCTCGGTCTTCTTCTACGGGGCGATGTTACTCATCCCGCTCCAACCGGGTTTGTAACCGTTCTCTTCTTAGGCAGACGCTTACTCGCGTCTGCTTTTTTGATTTGCCTTTTTACCGAAAAGAAGGCAAACTAAAAGACGGTGAGACAGGACTGAGATGTGGTTATTGTAAATAACCTGTAATCGAATGAACGTTTTCAAACATGATTTTTCCGTTATAATAAAAAATAGTGTAACGAAGAGAGGAGCAACACCTATGTTTCGTAGTTTTAACCGAGAAATCGGAATCGACCTTGGAACGGCTAACACGCTCGTTTATGTAAAAGGTCAAGGAATTGTTGTACGTGAACCGTCCGTCGTGGCGTTCCGCACTGATACAGGAAGAATTGAGGCCGTTGGTAACCAGGCCAAAGATATGATTGGACGTACTCCAGGGAACGTCTCTGCACGTCGTCCTATGAAAGACGGCGTCATCGCTGACTTTGAAACGACTGCAACGATGATTAAATACTTCATGGAACAAGCTCAAAAATCAAAAGGCGGTTTGTTCGCATCGAAGACGAACGTCATGATTTGTGTCCCGAGCGGTATCACGTCTGTTGAAAAACGTGCCGTCGAAGACGCAGCTAAACAAGCAGGTGCTCGTGAAGCATATACGATCGAAGAACCGTTCGCGGCAGCAATCGGTGCAGGCCTCCCGGTTTGGGAACCGACTGGCTCGATGGTCGTCGATATCGGTGGCGGAACGACCGAAGTCGCAGTGATCTCACTCGGCGGCATCGTGACAAGCCAATCGATTCGTGTCGGTGGTGACGAAATGGATGATGCCATTATTCGTTACATCAAAAACAAGTACAACCTCATGATCGGGGAACGTACGGCCGAGACGCTCAAAATGGAAGTCGGTTCGGCGCGCATCGATGCATCGAACGAAGCGGAAAAGATGGAAATCCGTGGTCGCGACCTCGTGACAGGACTTCCGAAACAAATCGAAGTCACATCTACAGAAGTGTGTGAAGCACTTTCGGATACGGTCGAAGCGATTTTAGCAGGTGTCAAGCAGACGCTCGAACAAACACCTCCTGAACTCGCAGCTGACGTGATGGACCGCGGAATCGTCTTGACTGGTGGCGGCGCGCTCCTTAAAAACTTGGACGACGTGATTTCAGACGAGACACATATCCCGACACTCGTTGCGGATGAACCACTCGACTGCGTTGCGATTGGTACAGGGAAATCTCTTGAAATGATGGACGTCCTCCGTTCGAAATCAGGCATCTCGTCACGTCGATGAGAGGTGAGACACGATGAGCCGATTCGTACGTAATAAAAAGCTCATCATCACGCTAGTTGTACTGATCTTGTTTTTTGTCATTTTAGGGGTTTCGATTCGAGGACGATCGGAATCAGCCTGGTACCAAGACGTCACGCGTGATGTGGTCGGCACGTTCCAGCGAGTGTTCGCGGTACCAATCGGATGGATGGACTCGACGGTCTCTTCCATCTCAGACGTCCGCGATATCTACGAAGAGAACCGCCAGCTGAAAGAACATTTGGCGAAGTACGCCGAGGTATCGGTTGAAGCGGATGATTTGCGTCGTGAGAATGAGGAACTTCGAAAGATGGTCGAAGCGAAAGACAAGTCGTTACGCGACTTCGACCTCATTCCCGCGGAAGTCATCGGTCGTACACCGAACGATTGGCAACGCTACGTCACCATCAACGTCGGTTCAGAACGAGGCGTTGAGAAAGGCATGGCCGTAACCGCGGCAAGTGGGATGGTCGGTCGTGTCATCCAGACGAGTGCCTATACGTCACAAGTTCAGTTGCTCAGCGACAACAATCGGACGAATAACGTTTCGGCTGTCGTCAAAGATGCAGACGGTAAAGCGACATATGGAACTATTGACGGATTCGATACCGAAACGAACGAATTGTTCTTCACGAAAGTATCGAATAGCGTCAAGCTGAAAGAAGGAGAACTCGTATCGACTTCTGGACTCGGGGGACGCTACCCGGCCGGACTCGTGATTGGTACAATCGAGTCGATTGAGACGGACGAATACGGCGTCTCACAAGTCGCCCGAATTAAACCGGAGGCCGACTTCAATGAGTTCTCACAAATGTACGTGATTAATCGGACACTAGACGAACCGTTTCTAACGGGTCCCGAGGAAGGAGGAGCAGCGGGTGAGTAACATGAAAGTGTTCATCGCCCTGTTCCTCCTTTTTCTTATTGAAGGAACATGGGCATCGATTTTCTCTTGGCACTATGCGACGCCGTTTCTCTTATTGACGCTCATCGGACTGATGTTTGTCAGTCTGTACGGTCGATGGGAAACGGCGCTCGGGTTTGGTCTTGTATTCGGATTGCTGTATGACATCGTCTACACCGACTTGCTCGGAATTTACGTATTTACTTTTTCACTCATTCCTCTCTTAGCCAGCTTCGTGTTAAAATATATAGGTGAGAACTTTTTCTCCGTCACCATCACATTTACGTTTATGATTCTCGTTTTCACCGTTTCGATTTACGGGATCATGGCGGCGATTGGTGGGACGTTGATGACGATTCAAACACTATTGGTTGAACAGATTCCAGGGACGATGTTTGTCAATGCCATCGCCATCGTGATTCTTTATTATCCGATGACGCGATACGTGACGACACGACCTGTTGTGAAAAGAGGGTAGCCATGATGGAGCGTAAACGACACATTACGATTAAAGGACATCGCAACGGCATTGCCATTCACTTCAATCCGAAGAGTGGCATCGACGAGGTGCTTACGGACTTAGAAGCGACATTGCAAGAAATGGAGCCGCCGTCCGGGAAGATTGCCCTGAAGTTGCATGCGGGTACTCGTTATCTTGACGAGGAGCTGTCACGTCAAATTCGTGAGGTCGTCGCTCGTCATGGCGTTTTTTATATTGAAGACTTGTCGAGCGATGTCATGTTGACGGAAGAAGCGAAAGCGACGTACGGCAGAAAGACGTTCCACTATCACAGTGGGACGATTCGTAGCGGGCAAGTCCTGACGTTTGATGGTTCTGTGCTCGTGATTGGGGATATCAATCCCGGGTCAGAAGTCCGGGCGACAGGAAGTATCTATTGTTTAGGAACGATACGAGGAAATGTACGTGCGGGTGTCGAAGGATGGGAAGAAGCGGTGATTACCGCGAGCCTGCTCCATCCGAAATTTTTAGCAATCGGCGAACATGTTCTCACCTCCGACGACGAGGAAGAACTTCCTGAAATCGAGATGGGTTGTGCGTATCAGACGAGTGACGGGATTGAGATGACACGTCTCCGGCACGTCATGACCGGTCTGAAAGACGCATATGCAATGGAATTACAGAGAGGGTGAGTGGAATGGAGCAAGTAGTGGAGCCTGTACATACAGAAAAAGAAGTGAAAAACGGCAGAGCCATCGTCGTGACATCAGGAAAAGGGGGCGTCGGTAAGACAACGACGACCGCGAACATCGGGACGGGGCTCGCCTTGTCTGGTCACTCGGTCTGTCTCGTCGACACGGATATCGGATTACGTAACCTCGATATCATTCTCGGACTCGACAACCGGAGCATTTATAACCTCGTCGACGTCATCACAGGGCAGTGTAAATTGAACCAGGCGCTCGTTCGCGACAAGCGGTTCGAGGAGATGTACCTACTCCCGGCAGCACAGTCAAAAGATAAGACATCGGTCAATCCCGAACAAGTGAAGGAGATTGTCGATCAGTTGAAGACGGAATATGATTTCGTCTTGATTGATTGTCCTGCAGGAATTGAGCAAGGATTCATGAACGCGATTGCTGGAGCGGATGAGGCGATTGTCGTCACGACACCTGAGAAGGCAGCTGTTCAGGATGCAGACCGGATCATCGGGATGCTTGAACAAGCGGAGCATATCGATGCACCAAAGCTGGTTGTCAACCGAGTCAAGAATCACCTTGTCGAGTCAGGTGATATGCTTGACATCGATGACATCATGCGGATTCTTTCGATTGACCTGCTCGGCGTCGTGATTGACGATGAGGAAGTGATTGCTGCTGCAAACCGTGGGGTCCCGGTCACGATGAACCCAGATAACTATGCCGGACAGGCGTACCGGAACATCACACGCCGTATCCTCGGCGAATCGGTCCCGCTCATGTCGATTCAGACGGACGCGGCACCGGTCGGCTTCTGGGCAAAACTGATGATGAAGTTTGGAATGAAAAAAGTGTAAAGGCAACGAAAGTTGCCTTTTTCTGTCGAAAGGAGTGATGCACATGAAGTTAATCTATGAACGCACCCCTTCGGTTGAGCGGGCGATGCTCGTGGACGGAGAACGTTTACTTGAAGTCGAGGAACGGTTTGTCGACCAACTGTCGGTCGGTACGATCGTCGAAGCTGCAATCGAACGGATTCATCCGTCGCTCGGTGCAGCCTTTTTGACGGACGGTGAGACGACGTTCTTCCTGCCGATCGCAGAGACGCTCCGTGCGCTCGCCTCTTACCCAGAGGTGCCGGCAATCGGTCAGGCTGCTATCGTCGGGGAAAAGCGACTCGTTCAAGTGACGAAAGAAGGAATCAACGGTAAGCATCATAAAGTGACAGAAAATATTCGTTTCGGCGGACGCTATCTCGTCTACTTCCCGTTTGGTCGGCGGAAATTGTTTAGTCGGAAGCTTGACCTCGTCACGCAGGATCGTCTCTCGAAGGTGCTCGAGCTTTCAGAAGAGGAAGGGGTCCTGTTTCGGACGGAAGCCGGGCAAGTGGCACCTGATGCTTTACAGGAAGAACTGAACCTTCTTCGTGAACGTTCGACTGTTGTGATTGATCAGCGTTATGGACAAGATGAGTTACTATGTGAACACTTCGTACGACGCCATGTGGTCGAATCGGTCCTCCTGAATGACAAAGAAGGACAAGCACGAATCGAACGATTGGACGTCCCCGTGAAACGTCACATCGGGAAAGGACGAATGCCTGAGGCGAAACGTCTCGACGGCGCAATCGAGAAGCTCGAGAGTCGTGTCGTCTGGCTAGACGGAGGGGCATTCGTCCTAATCGAACAAGTCGAGACGATGACCGTCATTGACGTGAACAGCGGAAAGAACGTTGCCGTCAAAGACAAAGGACGAGCGGCCGACACGATTAACGAGGCCGCCCTCTACACAATCATGGAGCAGTTGCGCTTGCGTAACATCGGAGGCATGATCACTATTGATTTCTTGCGCGGTTCGAAAGAAGGTCAGACTCGGCTCCTTAAAAAGATGAAAGAACTTGGGGCGCGTGATCCGCGACGTGTCGAGGTGTATGGATTCACACGGATGGGCTTGTTCGAGTTGTCGAGAGAACGGACGGGACGCTCGATTCAAGATCGAATGACGTATGCCGGCAAGCCTTCGAAACTGGCCATCTTCTCACAGTTCGAACGTGCACTACTTGATTTGAACGATCAATATGAAGCGGTCGTACTCTCGCTACCAAAAAAGTGGCACGATGCTTCTTGGCACGAATGTGACATCGAGGTGCACCTCGTTGAAGGGAATCCAGAGTTCGCGTTTTATGGAACGTCCGAAGAATGTCAGAATTTCTTATCTCGTCGTTGACAATGAATAATTGAGAATGGTATTATCTATAACGTTAGTTCGTTTGGAAGCACCCAAATGGCTACAACCGCACAGAACGGGTTTTTAAAGGTTTTTGCCCTGCCCAGGATGGCGAGTCTGAGTTTAACAAGGAGGTGCACGTATATGTACGCAATCATCAAAACTGGTGGTAAGCAAATCAAAGTTGAAGCAGGTCAAGAAATCTACATCGAAAAACTCGATGCTGATGTCGAAGGTTCTGTAGAATTCGGTGAGGTTCTTTTTGTTGGTGGTGACGATGTTAAAGTCGGCGCTCCACTCGTAGAAGGAGCTAAAGTTGTCGGTACTGTGGTAAAACACGGCCGCGCTAAGAAGATCACTGTCTTCAAAATGAAAGCTAAGAAAAACTACCGTCGTAAGCAAGGTCACCGTCAGCCTTACACGAAAGTTCGCATCGAGAAAATCGAAGCGTAAGCTATGATTCGGGTCAAGGTAAGACGAGACGAAGCGAATTTGATTCGCTCTGTCGAAGTGACTGGTCATGCCAACTTTGCAGAACCTGGTTCTGACTTGGTGTGCGCCGGTGTTTCAGCCATCATATTTGGTGCCTATAACGCCGTCGAAACGCTTGCGGGTCAATCGCTTCTTGTAGAAATGGCAGATCAAACAGAGGGTGGTTACTTTTATGTCGAGACGTATCCTGACTTATCACCGCAGGATATGGAACGCACCCAACTGTTATTAGAAGGGATGCTCGTGCAGTTAGACACGATCGCCCAAAGCTACGGTGAATATATCCAAATTGAACAATAGGAGGTGGACCTCATGTTACAATTGAACCTTCAGTTCTTCGCTTCGAAAAAGGGAGTTGGTTCGACTAAAAACGGTCGTGACTCAATTTCGAAACGTCTCGGTGCAAAACGCGCTGACGGACAAACAGTTTCAGCTGGATCAATCCTTTACCGCCAACGCGGTACAAAGATTCACCCAGGTGAAAACGTTGGCCGTGGTGGCGACGACACTTTGTTTGCGAAAGTTGACGGCGTAGTACGCTATGAGCGTCTTGGTCGCGACAAGAAACAAGTGAGCGTTTACCCAGGCGCGTAAGTTGAACGACGCAGAAGACTCTAGCCACTTTTTTGGTTAGAGTCTTTTTTTCTAGGAGAGGATCAAATGGATTCAGAACAGACACTCGAGCTCTTATCGACCGTCCGTCACGAATGGATGAATCGGCTTCAATTGATCTCACTCTATGCGGCACTCGATCCGACTAAGCTCGAGGAACTTTACGAACGCTATCGGAAACAGGCTGACGAGGAGAGTGCGCTCGTTCGTCTGAACGTGCCGCAGACGAGCCTTGTCGTGATTCAAGCGAATTGGGAAGGACGGATGACGTATACGATTTCGACCGACCAACTTGCCATCGATGACGCGCGAGTGGCAGAGATGCTTGTCCGTTTATTAGAAGACACGGACGGGCCGATTCATGTGACGTTCACGGACGGACTGATGGTTCGCGTCACGGGCACTGTCCCGGCAGGTGTGAACCCATCAGCCGATGTGTACGAACAGAACGTAGATAGTACTACGTTTCACATAAAGGAGGGGAAATAAATGTTTGTCGATCAGGTTAATATTTTTGTAAAAGCTGGAGACGGCGGAAAAGGTATGGTTGCCTTCCGCCGCGAGAAGTATGTCCCAGATGGTGGACCTGCAGGTGGTGACGGTGGTCACGGTGGAGATGTCGTCTTTGAAGTAGAAGAAGGGTTACGTACACTCGTTGATTTCCGTTATTCGAAGAAGTTTATCGCCTATGATGGCGAAAAAGGGATGTCAAAAGGGATGCACGGACGTAAAGCGAAGCCGCTCATCGTCAAAGTTCCACCTGGTACCATCGTGTTCGATGCACAAACGGATACGGTCATCGCCGATTTGACAGAGCACGGACAACAAGCAACGATTGCCAAAGGTGGACGTGGTGGACGGGGGAACTGTCGTTTCGCGACACCAGCCAACCCGGCTCCTGAAATTGCAGAGAACGGAGAACCAGGTCAAGAGCGCGAGTTACGTCTCGAGTTGAAATTACTCGCTGATGTCGGACTCGTCGGCTTCCCGTCTGTCGGAAAGTCTACGCTACTCTCGGTCGTTTCATCTGCACGTCCTAAAATTGGGGCGTACCACTTCACGACGATCACACCGAATCTCGGCGTCGTCAAGACAGCGGACGACCGTAGCTTCGTCATGGCCGACCTTCCTGGTCTCATTGAAGGAGCGAGTCAAGGCGTCGGTCTCGGTCACCAATTCCTGCGTCATATCGAGCGGACGAAAGTCATCGTTCATATGATTGATATGAGCGGAATGGAAGGACGCGACCCGTTCGAGGACTACACGACAATCAACCGTGAGCTCGAGTCGTATAACTTACGCCTTCTCGAGCGTCCACAAGTCGTCGTGGCGAACAAAATGGATATGCCGGACGCAGAGGAACATCTCGAAGAGTTCAAGAAGAAGGTAGGGGACGATGTCAAAGTCTTCCCAATCTCTGCACTCGCTCAAGATGGTCTTCGCAACTTGTTGATTGAAGTGGCGAACTTCGTCGATACGACGCCTGAATTCCCACTCGATGAGCTTGAAGAGAAGACAGCGACGCCTCGTGTCGTGTATCGTTATGAGAAGGAAGAAAAAGGTTATCAAATCCACATCGATGAATACGAACGCTTCGTCATCACGGGACCACGTATCGAGAAGCTCTTCAAGATGACGAACTTCGACCATGATGAGTCAATCAAGCGATTCGCTCGTCAAATGCGTCAGATGGGCGTCGATGACGATCTTCGTAAATTGGGTGCCGAAGACGGTAGCGTCGTCGCAATCCTCGATTTCGAATTCGAATTTGTGGAGTAAAAAATTATTTGTTAAGAAGAAACGGAGTGTGAAGCTAACGTGGACCCTGTGCCCTCGTCAAGTTTAATTCTATATGCAGTTTTGATTCTATTGTCAGCGTTCTTCTCGTCATCTGAGACCGCCTTATCGAGTGTGAACCGAGTGCGGATGATTCGGATGTCAGAGGATGGGGATAAACGTGCCAAGCGCGTCCTCAGCCTTGTCGACAATTTCGATGATACGCTCTCGACAATCCTCGTCGGGAACAACATCGTCAACATCGGTTCGGCGACGGTCTCGACTACGATTGCGACTACGATCTTTACCGGAGGGACGGGACTCCTTGTTGCGACATTCGTAACGACGATTCTCATCTTGATTTTTGGTGAGATTTTACCGAAGTCTCTCGCGAAAGAATTCGCAGAGAAGTACTCGCTCGCAATCAGCGGGATTCTTGTCTTTCTTGTCAAAATCCTCAAACCGGTCACTGTTGTGTTCACAGGTCTCAAAAATGTGACATTACGTCTCATCGGGATGAAAGATAAAGAGCCATCAGTCACAGAAGAAGAGTTGAAAGTGCTCGTCGATATGGGTGAAGAAGAAGGTGTTCTCGGCGAGACGGAAGCTGAGCTTGTGCACAGCGCATTTGCCTTTAACGACATTTCCGTGGATGACGTCCTGACACCACGTATTGATATTTTGGCCGTCGACATCGATGATACGCTCGATGAAATCAAAGATACGATTTTCAGTGGTGGTCATTCACGGTTACCGGTCTATAAAGACTCGATTGACAACGTCATCGGTGTCTTGTCGGAGCGAGACTTCTTGCGTTCGATGATGAGAGATGAAGTGACCGATGTCCGTTCGCTCATTCGACCGGTCACGTTCGTGTCACCGCAGACAAAACTGATTGAACTGCTTCCGATTCTCCAACAGAAACAGTCTCACATGGCTGTCGTCCTCGATGAATTCGGGGGGACAGCAGGTTTGATCACTCTAGAAGACATGCTCGAGGAACTTGTCGGTGATATTTGGGATGAGCACGACGAATCCGTCGTCTATCTCAGACGTCTCCGTGAAGGTGTGTATGAGTGTATGGCCGATATGGATGTTGATGAGTTCGCAGAAGAGATGGGAATCAAAGACCCAGACATCGATTCAAACACGATGGGTGGATGGTTCGTTGAATTGCTCGGTGACATCCCGGAGAAAGGTGCGCAAGTCATGTATGAAGACATGACGTTCACCGTCCTCCACGTGGAAAAACGTCGCGTCCGTAAGCTATTAGTGGAGACCGGCCAATCGAAGCAAGAAGACATGCAAGAAGCATAAGCAAAAGAGATGATTCGCTCATAGCGAATCATCTCTTTTTTTGTTATACCGACTGGCGTTCGATCCGTTCAATCAATTCATATGGACGTACTTTATAAATCGCGTACGGCATATAAATCGGGTCGATTGCATCAAGGAAGCGCATTTGGAAATGTTCCCGCTTGATATAGTCGCCGACGTTACCCGCATCAATCGGATAGAACCCGACTTCTTGCGTCTCGCCTGCTTGCGACCTGAGCTCACCTGATACGTATTTCGCGCGGAAGGTGACACAGAGGACGCGGGATGAGACGTTTTGATAAATCCCGGTGATGCCTTCCACTTCTATTTCTGCACCAGTCTCTTCTCGCACTTCGCGATGGATGGCGTCAACGAGTGACTCATGTTCTTCGACCTGTCCACCCGGCATTTCGAACGAGTCGTTCCGATGCATGTTTTTGACGAGTAGGACCTCGCCCGCTTCGTTCGTGATATGGGCCGTCACAGAGACGATAGTACGAGGTGGCGTATAGTGTCCCGTCGGCATCATGAACTCTTCGCTCGATTTGATATACAAGTCTTTTCCGAGACGGGCTCGTTTTTTCATCGCTTCTCGCCGTAACGCACTGCCTCGGTAATCCCGTTCGACTTGCTCATAATGTTCACGGTCCCGGTATTCCCATAAGGCCATGACCTCAGATTTGTCTTCCGTCACCCAGCGTCCGACAAGACGAGCGCCATGGGACGCTTGGATCGGGTAGATGTATGTATGAAAAAAGTCGGTGAATTCTTGCAGGCGTTCAGGTCGAATCGTATACGTTTTGCGACGATGGAACATGGTGATTCCTCCTTTTTTCGTTGTGCGGTATCCTGTATGTATGACCGCAATTCGCTTACATAGTTCTTATTCGACAGATTCCATCGTTTCCCTTTCCAACAAAAAAAGAATCCGTCACGTTTAGGCGGATTCTTTCAAACGCTTTGGTTGGTGGCGAAAATGACGAATGACGAGGGTCGTGCCGATTCCAAATGCTAGGAATGGGAGAACATTGTCCATGAAGTGCCCGATCATCCGCCAGTTATTGCCGAGCATCATCCCTACATGAATAAACACGAAGGACCAGGCCGCAAAAATCAATGTCGTCACTGTCAAGAATTTACGGAATGACAGACGCATCACACCGGCACTCACTGCGAACAACTGTCGCCAAAAGAGACTGAGACAGACGATCCAAGCCCCGTACTTCTCAAACCATCGTTCGGCCCGAAGTTGCTTGTCCGACCGAATTCGAAAATAGCGATACAGTTTTAAGGCGACGGGACGACCGCCGTACCGACCAATCCAATAAAGAGCGATTTGACTGAGCGTGAATGAAAACCACGCCAGTAGGAACATAAGAAAGAAAGGCGCATCATGTGATTCAACGAGAAAGCCGCCGTATGCGAGGACGAGTTCGTTCGGGATGAATTGAATCAAGATACCGATGGGGATGCTGAAGACACCGCATGCGGCAAGCAAATGCTCGAGAACGTTCATGACAAGTCCTCCTTTCAAAAGTTTCAGGAAAGATGTTCCATCCATCAGTATAACGGACATGAACCAAAAGAAAAAGAAGAGATGTCACATATTCGTGACGTCCCTTCAATCTAATTCGGATACGAGGATGCTAAGGCGGTCCAGTTCTTTCACCGCAGCATCGATTGCCTCTTTATGATCTGCTTCGAGCGTATGGATGTGTAAGCCCCCGGTCAGTTGTGAGAGCGGGGAGGCCCCATGTGTTTTGACACGTTCGAGAAATGCGCGAACGTCGCGTCGACTCTTCACCATAAGTTGACCGGTGATAGAACCGTAAACTGGGTGATCGATGACGACGTCTTTGATCGTGACTCCTTCATCAACGATGGCGTTCATTTCTGCCTCCATCTCGTTTGCAGTGTGACGACAAGCTACCTTTTTCGAATAAGTAGACGGAGTAAGGTCCCCGTGCAAATAGACATAACCACGGGCTGTGGCGATGATTTGATGACCTTTCGCTTTTAAGAGCGACAAGTCTTGGACGATGACTTGACGACTGACAGATACGTGCCTTGCGAGTTCAGATCCTGTGATTGGTTCAGCGCTCGATTCAATCAGCTGAAGTAAAGTGCGACGGCGTTCTTCGCCGGCTAAACGTTTGTTCATGATGTTCGACTCTCCTTGCTAAAGTGACGATGGCATCGGCGAGGGCCGATGTGTCTTCGACGGTCGTTTGTGCGCCGAAGGAAATACGGACGAGTCCATGGCAGGCACTCGTTTCATACCCGAGTGCTTCGAGCATGCGGTTCGGTCCATTCTGGCCGGCACGACATGCCGAACCGGCCGATACTTGGAACCCGAGATCATCGAGCTCAGTCATCCACCATTGCCCATCGCGTTGATGCGACACGAAGGAAAAGATAGCGGGACTTTGTTCGTCAAACTCGAGCCAATTGACATATCTTGAAGTCTTCTCTTTCAAGATAGCACGAAACGCCATGAAATTTCTCTGAAAACGCGTCAATTGCTCCTGTCGTTCCCCGAGTGCTTTCACGAAAGAGCTGATTCCGGGTACGTCAATCGTACCGGGACGAATCCCATATTGATGATGACCTGGATAGTATGGCGGTGGAATCAATCGTTCCATATAAAGCGCCCCCACGCCTTTTGGTCCCCCGACCTTATGGGCGCTGAACGAGTAGGCGTCGATGCCTTCGACAGAGATTGGGATTTTCCCGAGTGCCTGCACCCCATCCACATGGAAGAGGATTTTTCTGTACTTCAGTAAACATTGAATGTGATGAAGCGGTAACACCCATCCTGTGTCGGAATTGACGTGTTGGAGCGTGACGAGTCCGATGTCACGGTCAAGTAGGTGCGTAAACTGATCCAAATCAAACTTTCCATCTTTTAACTTCAAACGATGTACAATCACACCTTCCCGTTCCCATTCTTCAAGTGGAAGGGAGACCGAATCATGTTCATGCCAAGACGTAATCACTTCTTTGCCTTTCATACGTTTCCGTAAACTTGTGAGCGCGATGTAGTTACTCTCAGATCCACTTCCGGTAAACAATAATTTTCCGCGTAAGACGTCAATTCCGAGCGCTTGTTTGAATAGACGTCGTGCCTCAGTTAAATAATCTTCAGCCATATATCCTTGTGTGTGGAGTGATGATGGGTTCCCATAAACGTTTTGGGCCATAGCCACGTAATGGTCTAATGCAGCATGTGTCATTGGATGTGTAGCGGCGTAGTCGAAGTAGCGGTTCATCATGGACTCCCCTTTTCTCATGTTGTCTTCTACACAAAATTATGCGAAACTAGTTTACAAGTCAATATTACATATGGAATACAGGTGATATACAGGTGTCTTTACACAAAGAGAGAACTGACATTTTGATTATTGGTACTGGACTTGCCGCCGTCACAACGGCCTTGCATGTGCCGGGTTCTTTATCTGTTCTCCTCGTTTCAAAAGGCGGGGTGACGGAGAGTAACTCAGATTTGGCACAAGGAGGAATTGCGAGTTCGTATCTTGAGGAGACGAGTGAGGCACATAAAGAAGACACGATGTTCGCTTCAAACATGACATCGTGCTCAGCACGAGTAGACATTCTCGTCGAAGAAGGTCGTCAATCGATTGAAGAGATGGAGCGATTTGGTGTCCGATTTGATCTTGAAGAGGGCGAGTATGCCCTCGGACGAGAAGGCGCACATCGAGCGCATCGAATTTTTCATGCCGGTGGCGACGAGACGGGTCGTCATGTCATGCGACAATTACGTCAGTCGTTGTCAGACAACGTGAAAATGCTCGAACACGTCCTCGTACATGACCTGGTGATGAAAGAAGGACGAGTCGTCGGTGCGATGGCGTTTCATAAAGAAGAAGTCCTACATATTGAAGCCGGTGCTGTCGTGTTGGCGACAGGTGGCATTGGTGGACTGATCGATTGGACTTCAAACGCGCATACCGTGACCGGCGATGGTCTCGTTCTGGCAAATCGATGTGGTGCTAAGCTGACACACTTACAGCGGATTCAATTTCACCCCACATTACTGGCGACTGATGAGCCTCACCTCGTAACCGAGGCGCTCCGAGGAGCCGGGGCGACGCTCGTTGATAAGGAAGGAAACCATGTGATGGCGCATCATCCGCTTGGCAGTCTCGCTCCTCGAGATGAGGTGGCTTGGGTCCTGACTGAACAAGCGGGACCTGTTTATCTAGATACGACGACAGTGAAACGACTACGGGACCGCTTCCCGAAACTCGCTTTGACATGCGACAAGCTTGGGATTGATCGTCACCGGATTCCGGTACGTCCAGGTCTTCATTTTCATATGGGTGGAATCGAAGTGGATGACATGGGAAGAACCGGCGTTGATGGATTATACGCAGTCGGTGAAGTCGCGGATACAGGAGTCCATGGGACGAATCGGTTGGCTTCGAACTCGCTTCTTGAATGTTGGGTGTTCGGGAAACGGGTCGCGCGAGCGCTTCAGCTACATGACTCATCCTTTACGTCAAGTGAGACGATGGCTTACGACATCAAACCGGATGACTTCCGAACGTTACGTCATCAAATCGGTAAATGGTTGACAATCTCACCAAGTCTTGAAGAAATGAAATGTTTCTTACAAAATACCCAATCATTGACCTTGACGAAACACGTGACAAGACAATTAAGTGAACAAACTTTACAACTCGATGCAGCGCGTCTCCTCGCGCAAAGCATCCTTGAAATGGAGAGGTATGATGAACACGATTTATCTACGCGAACAGCTGCAGAACTTTTTGATTGAAGACATCGGATTTGGCGATTTATCGAGTGCGTTGATTGACCCGGATGATGAATCGGTCGCAACAATCGTTGCGAAAGAAGAAGGGATCTTTTGCGGAAAACCAATCGTTCAAGAACTTGCTACGATTCAGCAGTTTGATGTCTTGTTCTGCCAAGAAGACGGTCATCAAATCGCGATCGGCGACGAACTGATCGTCTTGAAAGGAAAGACACGTGTCCTTTTAGAGACGGAGCGCGTCCTATTGAATGTGATTCAACACGTGAGTGGTGTTGCGACCATGACACGTCAGTGCGTTGATTCTCTCAATGACGAATCGATTCACGTTACCGATACACGGAAGACGACCCCGGGCCTTCGTATGCTTGAGAAGTATGCGGTTCGTGTCGGCGGCGGCTATAACCATCGACTCCGACTCGACGATGCCGTCATGATCAAAGACAACCATATCGTCGCACTCGGTGGTGTGACAGAGGCCATTCATGCCGCACGCGCTAAAGTGGGGCATACGACCCCGATTGAAGTCGAGGTCGAGACGTTCACACAGCTCTTAGAGGCGATTCCGGCGAAACCAGATATTGTGATGCTTGATAATCGTACACCGGATGAATTGAGAGAATGGGTCCGGCATATCCCACGTCATATCAAAACCGAAGTGTCCGGGGGCATCACGCTCGATTCGATTGCCGCATACAAAGGAATTCGCATCGATGTGATCTCCCTCGGGCAATTGACCCATTCAGTGCGCGCGCTTGACTGTAGTATGAATTTACAAGGAGGAATGAAATATGCAACTACTCGGAACACTTCCACCGACGTACGCTAACCTTTCGGTGGAAGAAATGGAGACGCGGATTCAGGCAGTCAAAGACCGACTCGGGAAGCGACTGTTCTTGCCGGCACATCATTATCAAAAAGACGAAGTCGTCCAGTTCGCAGACGCGACAGGAGATTCGCTCCAGCTCGCGCGACTCGCGGAACAGATGAGCGAGGCGGAATTCATCGTCTTTTGTGGTGTCCATTTCATGGCAGAGACGGCTGATATGTTGACGCGGGACGACCAGATTGTCGTCTTGCCCGATATGCGTGCCGGTTGTTCGATGGCAGACATGGCCGATATCGATCAGACGGAGATTGCCTGGGAAGAACTGACGGAACGATTTGGAGAAGGAATCATACCGATTACATACGTCAATTCAACAGCGGCCATCAAAGCGTTCGTCGGTCGTCACGGTGGGGCGACCGTCACTTCGTCAAACGCCCATGAAATTGTCAAATGGGCACTTGAGGCCGGGGAACGAATTTTATTTCTTCCGGATCAACACCTTGGTCGGAACACGGCATATGACCTCGGGGTCCCGCTCGAGGCGATGGCCGTCTGGGACCCACTTCACGAAGAATTGGTTGCGGAAGGCGAGCTCGAACAAATTCGGGTCATCCTTTGGAAAGGACACTGTTCCGTCCATGAGAAGTTCACCGTCTCGCAAATTCAGACGTTTCGTGAACGCGAACCGGACCACCGCATCATCGTTCATCCGGAATGTACGTTTGACGTCGTTCAGGCAGCGGATGAGGCGGGATCGACATCGTATATCATCGACAAGATTGATGCGAGTGCGCCGGGGACGAAATGGGCGGTCGGAACGGAGATGAACCTCGTCAACCGCTTGGCGGCCACGTACCCACATCTTGATATCGTCTCATTGAACCCGTTCATGTGTCCGTGCCTCACGATGAATCGAATCGACTTGCAACATCTACTTTGGTCGCTTGAATCACTCGAGACCGATCCAGTGAATGTGATTCGTGTCGATGCTGACACGACAGAATTGTCGAAACGTGCGCTTGAACGGATGCTGGCACGGTAATCGCTTCAGGACAGGTAAACGCCTGTCCTTTTTTCGTGTCGTCCGTTATGGTACAATAAATGCAGTTTTTCCGACCGAAAAGGAGAGTACACCGTGATTGAATTCGTAAAAGGACCCGTCGCCTATGTGTGTGCGGAATATATAACGTTAGATGTTTCGGGCGTCGGCTACAAAGTACATGTGCCTAACCCGTTTTTTTATCGTGAACAAGACGAACATGTAATCGTATTTACGCATCATTACGTGCGTGAAGACCAACAGACGCTATACGGTTTCCGGTCACGCCGGGAGCGGGAGCTCTTCAATAAGCTTCTTAGCGTCAGCGGGATTGGACCAAAAGGAGCGCTCGCCATCGTCGCATCTGGCGATATCGATGCGTTGATTGACGCAATTGAAACCGAGAATGAGAAGTATTTGACGAAGTTCCCGGGAGTCGGTAAGAAGACGGCTAAACAGATGGCCCTCGACCTAAAAGGGAAGCTATCCGAACTCGCACCGGATTATGTGCCGAACGAAGGATTGTTCGCACAAGGTGCATCAGAACTAGACGAGGCGTGTGAAGCGCTCGTCGCACTCGGATATTCTGAACGAGAGATTGCGAAAGTACGCAAAGCATTGAGCGGGGAAATCTTGACGACCGACGCGTACATAAAACGCGCGCTACAGCTGTTATTGAAATAAGGAGGAAGCTATGGACGAACGATTGTTGTCACAATCTCATCAGCAATATGAAGACTCTGAAGAGTGGAGCTTACGTCCGCAGCGCTTCGAGCAATATATCGGGCAAGAAAAAGCGAAAGGCAATTTGTCGGTCTTCATTCAGGCCGCCAAACTTCGCAGTGAGACGCTCGACCACGTATTGTTATACGGACCACCTGGACTTGGAAAGACGACACTTGCCCAAATCATCGCCAACGAGATGGGTGTCGGGATCAAGACGACCGCTGGCCCTGCGATTGAACGACCAGGTGATTTGGCGGCAATCCTCTCGACACTTGAACCGGGAGACGTCTTATTCATCGACGAAATTCACCGGTTGAGCCGGACAATCGAAGAGATTCTCTATCCAGCGATGGAGGACTACTGTCTCGACATCGTCTACGGACAAGGCGAGATGGCACGAAGTGTGCGCATCGACCTGCCACCGTTCACGCTTGTCGGAGCGACGACAAGGGCCGGAATGTTGTCGGCACCACTTCGTGACCGTTTCGGCGTCACACTGAAGCTTGAATATTATGAACCGCATGAATTAGCGGCCATTGTCAGTCGGACGGCACAGTTGTTCCGTCTCTCGATTTCACCTGAGGCGAGCGGAGCGATTGCGAAACGATCGCGCGGGACGCCACGAATCGCGAACCGGTTATTGCGACGTGTTCGTGACTTCGCACAAGTGGCTGGAACGAAAGAAATCGACCCCGTGCTCGCATCCGACGCGCTCGACCGTCTTCACGTCGATGCGCTCGGTCTCGATGAAGTCGATCACCGGTTACTTCGGTCCATGGTCGAACGGTTCGGAGGTGGACCGGTCGGACTCGAGACGCTCGCCGCTACGATCGGTGAGGATGCTCAGACGATTGAAGACGTCTATGAGCCCTATTTATTACAACAAGGATTCTTGCAGCGCACGCCGCGAGGACGCATGATTACACAGTTTGCCAAGTCGCATTTTGGTTATGTTGAGGAAGAGGAGTAAGGTATGCAAGATATTCAATTAAACGTAAACGATTATGATTTTGAATTACCGGAAGAGTTGATCGCACAAGTCCCGTTACTCGATCGAACAAGCTCACGACTGCTCGTATTGGACCGTGAGACAGGAGACATCGAGCATCGTCATTTCCGTGACGTGCTCGATTACTTGAACGAGGGGGATGCGCTCGTCGTCAACGATTCACGCGTCTTACCGGCACGTCTTTTCGGTGCGAAACAAGAGACGGGTGGGAAAGTCGAACTGCTCTTATTGAAGCAGACGGAAGACGATGTGTGGGAAGCACTCGTCAAACCTGCAAAAAAAGTACGCATCGGTGCCATCGTCGAGTTCGGCGACGGACTTCTCCGCGCAGAATGCGTCGAGGAGCTCCCGGAAGGAGGACGTCGTTTCAAGTTTGACTACGACGGGATCTTCTATGAAATTTTAGACGAGCTCGGTACAATGCCGCTCCCGCCGTATATTCGCGAACAACTCGACGACCAGGACCGATACCAAACGGTCTATGCACGAGAACGTGGAAGTGCAGCGGCACCGACAGCAGGCCTTCATTTCACAGAAGAATTACTCGAGGCAGCCAAAGGGAAAGGCGTTCGGTTGATTCCACTCACACTTCACGTCGGCCTCGGTACGTTCCGTCCGGTGACGGCTGATTCCATCGAGGAACATACGATGCATAGTGAATATTTTGAGTTGTCAGCAGAGTCCGCAACAGCGCTCCAAGATGTTCGAGCTCAAGGTGGTCGCATCTTTGCGGTCGGAACGACGTCGACGCGGACGCTCGAGACCATCATGCGAGACCATGGGGACTTCGTCGAGTCATCGGGCTGGACGGATATCTTTATTTACCCTGGTGTCGAGTTGAAGGCAATCGATGGATTGATCACGAACTTCCATCTTCCAAAATCGACACTCGTCATGCTCGTCTCGGCGTTCGCGACGCGCGACATTATCTTACATGCTTATCGAACTGCGGTCGCAGAACGATACCGCTTCTTCAGCTTTGGAGATGCGATGCTCATCACGAGGAAGGAAGTAACAAAATGACAAAACATGCAGTCACTTACGAACACATTCACACATGTAAACAGACCGGAGCGCGGCACGGGATCGTCCATACGCCGCATGGCTCATTCGAGACACCGGTCTTCATGCCGGTCGGAACGCAAGCGAGCGTTAAAACGATGGCACCAGAACAAGTCAAGGCGATGGGCGCGAACATCATCTTGTCGAACACGTACCATCTATGGGTACGTCCGGGCCATGACGTCATCAAACAAGCCGGTGGTCTTCATAAATTCATGAACTGGGATGGCGCGATTCTAACGGACTCGGGCGGCTTTCAAGTATTCTCTCTCGCTGATCTTCGAAACATTCAAGAAGAAGGTGTCCATTTCCGCAATCACTTGAACGGAGACAAGTTGTTCTTGTCACCTGAGAAAGCGATGGAGATTCAAAACGCGCTCGGGTCGGATATTATGATGGCATTTGATGAGTGCCCGCCATATCCGGCGACACATGAATACATGAAGAAATCGGTCGAACGTACGAGCCGTTGGGCAGAACGTTGCCTCGAGGCACACGAACGTCCAGAAGACCAAGCGCTCTTCGGTATTATTCAAGGTGGAGAATATGAAGATCTTCGTCGTCAAAGCGCGCAAGACCTTGTCTCACTCGATTTCCCAGGATATGCGGTAGGAGGTCTCTCGGTCGGTGAACCGAAAGACGTTATGTATCGTGCCCTTGAATTCACGACACCTCTCATGCCTGAAAACAAACCACGCTATTTGATGGGTGTCGGCTCGCCAGATGCATTGATTGAAGGATCGATTCGTGGAATCGACATGTTCGATTGCGTCCTTCCGACACGAATCGCGCGTAACGGGACGCTCATGACATCAAAAGGTCGTGTCACGATTAAACAAGCAAAATATAAGACAGACTTCGGTCCAATCGATGAGAAGTGTGACTGTAACACGTGTAAAAATTATTCGCGTGCGTATGTCCATCACTTGATTCGTGCGGAAGAGATGTTCGGACTTCACTTGTGCACGACACATAACCTTCACTTCCTCGTGAAGTTGATGGAGCAGGTTCGTCAAGCGATTCGTGAAGACCGTTTGCTCGATTTCAAAGAAGAGTTCTTCGAAGAATACGGTTACAACAAGCCAAACGCGAAGAATTTCTAAGAAATCGTGTCGGACATTATGTGACATTGTTTCAGTTTCACGGTATAATGAACCTGATATTGAAGGAAAGGGTGAATGTTACACATGGAAACACTCGTTGCGTTATTACCAATGATCTTGATTTTCGTCGTATTTTACTTCCTTTTGATTCGTCCACAGACGAAACGCCAAAAAGAAGTACAATCGATGCAAAACGCCCTCGAGCGTGGCGACAGCGTTGTCACAATCGGCGGTTTACACGGCGTCGTTCATCAAATCGAAGACACACATGTCGTTTTGAAATGCGACCAGTCGCTTCTTCGCTTCAACCGAAGTGCAGTGGCAGAAGTCGTGAAAAAAGCGAATGCCTCATTTGAGGAATAAGCAAGTAAGCGTCTGACCGTTACGGTCGGACGCTTTTTTGTGTCGAGAGAAGTTGGGGGATGATTCTACGGGCTGCCTCTTGCCCGCCATAGACGGCACGTGCGAACGGACCGATGATCAAGTCGGCGTATGCACCGGTTAAATAGAGACCGCCTGTCCACTCAAGTCGATTGTTCAACACTGGGGTTCCACACGGCGTGAAAGGGAGATCGAGTTGCTCGATCAATGGTCGTAAGAACGTTTCTTTCACGGGTTGAGGTCGTATCCCGGTGCACAACACGATTTCACTGTCGTCTAGACGCTCGCCATTTACCATGAGTGTGTCTTGATGACGTTCTACTTCACCGATTTGATGCGTAACGGCATCCGTTTGAATCAAGCGCTTTACTTTTAAGACGAGGTCGTTCGGAGCAGAACCTGGTTTTCTCTCCCGTGTGATGAACGAGCGTTTTGTCGTCCAGTCCTGCTGTAAACGATTGAACTGGTCCAATCCTTTCGGTCCCATGAACTCACGATCTGCATCGAACTGACTGACTTCTAGCGGACGTCTCGTTACGAGTGTGACGCGATGTCCTTGATTGACGCGCTTGACGACATAATGGAGTGCCGTAATACCACCGCCGATTACAGTCACATCATTTGATTCATCTCCTCGAACTTTCGTGAAAATGTGCTGGCATCGTTCGTTCGTCCATTCCGGCAATACGACGGACGCAGATTGACCGATCGCGACAATGACCGAGTCCGCCACAATCATACGTCGGTCAGTTTGGACGTGAAAACCCTGCCCTTCTTTACGAACTGCCATTACCCGTTCATTCCCGAGAAAGCAGTCATTTAGACGAAGTTCGTCCCATAGCATCAAGGCATGATCGTTGAACAGTTCGAGCGACGGACGTCCAAACGTGTCTTTGAAATGATTTGAACGGTAGGCATGACGGGATGCGAATTGCTTCAAGGCGTATGGGTTTGAAGAGACGTGGTGAACACGAGTCGAACGCAGGTGCGACATCGAAATCGAGTCGGTCTGTCGCGTCCAGTTGGCCAGCGGGTCGGAATTCGGATCGACAATTAGTAAATCATCTAATTTACCGCCTTGTTCTATATATGAGATGGCGAGTGTCATTCCGTGGACACCACCACCAATAATTAATACCGATGTGTTTTCAACATTCATTTGAATACCTCACAAAACGTAATTATTACGATTTAAAGTATACAAAAGATGACTTATTTTTGTCAAAATGAATTAGTTTCAAATTCATCCACCTTATTTCGAAAAATCGATTTGAATAGTGAAAACGTTTGCATTAATGTCAAGGTGAGAAGAAATCCGAGATGAAGGAGAACGAACGATATGGATGTGAAACGATTTGTAAGACCGTTCAAAAATTGGAAAGGGTGGACACGGAAACGAAGCGGTGTGAAACAAAATAGACGTTCTTCACTTAAAAGACGTATGGCAATCGCACTAGTTCCGACGATTATCGCCCTCGTCATTGTTGGAGCACTCGGGTCATATCAGTTGAGACAATCGACTGCTGCTTACGATCGGGTCCTCAGTGAAGGGATGCAAGAGATGCTCCTCGCAGAAAATTTGTCATTGGCAGTAACGGATGCTGAACGATATTTGAATTATTATATGCTTGTCGCAAATCCAAAGACACTCATTAGTTTACAGGGGGTTCAAGAGAATCGTGATGAGTTGATGAAAAAACTCAACGCATCGTCTTCAGATGAGAAAATCTTATCTTGGCTAGAAGACTTGGAAAAGTTTAACGAACTGTTGGACCGCGAAATGAATCGTGCGATCGAACTTCGCCAGCAACAAGACGAGATTGGATATAAGACTGTACTCAATACGAGTGTGACGCCTACGACGGACCGTGTCCGCATGACGGTGACAGATCTTGTCGAGTATAAAGGAGGCCTCCTTGAGTCTGAGACGGAGGTGGTTCAAAAGGATGCAGAAAGTTCGATTTTTTGGATGATTGTCATCAGTGTTGTCGGTGTCGTAATTGGAATTCTTTCTCTCTTAGCACTACAACGCCTATTCCTAAAACCGATCAACCGACTCGGTCGTCAAGCCCGAATCATGGCGGAAGGTGATTTGACGGGAGAAGATATCGAAGTCGCATCAAACGATGAACTTGGAGACCTTGTGACGGCGTTTAACGAGATGAAACATAACCTTGTCGGTTTGATTCGTCGCGTGGGAGAAGCTTCAGATAAAGTCACAGCCTATTCAGAGGAACTTTACGCAAGCACAGATCATGTGGCAACGACGACACAAGGTGTCTCACGATTATTCGAAGACATGAATATAGCTGCCCAAGGGTCATCCAAGCGCGCGGAGGAAGGAACGATCGGTGTCAATCAAGCGGTTGACGGCTTGAATCAAATTGCTGCCGCTTCACAAGGAGTGAATGAACAGACGATTCATACACTCGAGGCGGCGAACGGTGGACTAGATACGGTTCAATTGGCCGAGAAGCGAATGCAAGAAATCCGTCGGGCAAATGAAATGACCAATCAAATGGTGAGTCGTCTGTCGAACCAGTCGCTAGAGATTGAAAAGATCACCCGTTCCATTACAGCCATTACGGAACAGACGAACTTGCTTGCCTTGAATGCGGCCATAGAAGCGGCACGTGCCGGTGAGCATGGTAAAGGATTCGCGGTCGTCGCTGCGGAGGTTCGAAAGCTTGCCGAAGAATCAAAGCAGTCCGCGATTCAAATTCAAACCGTCGTCCGCGACATTCAGCGGGACACAGAACAAGTCGAATCGGCGTTTGAGGAGTCGAGTGTGCACGTAGAGAACGGGGTATCGCAAATGGGTGAAGTGGCCGAAGCGTTCCGGGAGATTGTAGCGGTCATCGAAGAAACGTCGCGTCAAATGAGTGAGATTGCTGCAGCGACGGAAGAGGTAAGTGCCAATACGACAGAGGTCGCGGTATCGGTTGAAGATATGTCTACGAACGCTGTCTCGACACAGCGAAGTGTCGAAGAAGCGGGTGCGAACGTCGAAGAACAACTTGCGGCTATTCAGGAAATCAATGGGATTGCCGAGACGATGAGCCATATGTCCTCCGAATTAAAAGATGTTGTCCATGTATTTAAAACAAATTAAAACAATGCCCTGACGGCTTCGTCAGGGCATTGTTTGTTACATCAATAGAATCAGACTTGTCGCCATAACAATCATCCCGGCGACCATTCCATACATTGAGTGATGGGCACGCCCATATTCGCGGGCGGCAGGTAGCAATTCGTCAAGTGAGATGAATACCATGATTCCACCGACTGCCGCGAATAATAGTCCGAATACCGTGTCGCTCAAGAACGGCATGAGAATCAAAAAACCGATGGCAGCTCCGGCCGGTTCGGCAAGTCCAGATAACATCGAAAGTTTGAACGCCTTCTTCCGTGAACCCGTCGCATAATAGATTGGAACCGAGACGGCAATCCCTTCCGGAATGTTATGCAAGGCGATGGCGATCGCGATGGCAAGACC
The DNA here is from genome assembly GCF_000620845.1 of Exiguobacterium marinum DSM 16307. Lineage (GTDB taxonomy): Bacteria > Bacillota > Bacilli > Exiguobacteriales > Exiguobacteriaceae > Exiguobacterium > Exiguobacterium marinum. Next base: position 2,285,222 of record NZ_KK211189.1, on the reverse strand, counting down.
GACGGCAGGATCATCAAGTGCCGAGATGAACGTCGCCAACCCTTCAGGAAAGTTATGAATTCCGATAGCGAGTGCCATGAAAATCCCCATTTTTCTTAGGCGGTTTTGTGTTTCCGGATGAGTGATGTTGGTCGATTCATTTGTTGCGGTCGTCGCCAATTCTTGAGTAGACGGATCATTTTGCATCGATTCAACGAATTTGACCTCGTGCGGGTTCTCCATTTTTGGGATGAATTTATCAATCAAGCCAATCAAGAACATACCACCGAAGAACGCAAGGACTGTATAAATCGTACCTGTGGATTCTCCGTGTGCGCCAACAAGCTCTTCAAGCGCTTTTGGGAAAATTTCGATGAATGATACATAAATCATGACACCTCCGGAAAAACCGAGTGATATCGATAAGAAAGCTGTGTTTGTTCGTTTCGCAAAGAATGCGATCATACTCCCGATCCCTGTCGCAAGTCCTGCAAACAAGGTGAGGAGGAACGCATAAATAATCGTACTATCCATGAGGGAAGACTCCTTTAATTTCGTAATGGTTAGGTTTATCATACATGAAGTTTTGCCTATGCGCAACATTTAGTCTTATACGCAAATTAGGACAGATAATCTGTGAACAGCCGTTACAATTTTAGGAAAATGATTGATAAATGTTTAGAAAATTTGTAATGTTAACAAGAGAAGTTTTTATCAAGAACAGTGGTCTAGAAAGGAAATAGTCGTATGTACAAAAAAGGCAACATTGTGATTTTCGCGATCCTCATGATTGCGACAATCCTGCTCGCTGTGTTCACGACACCATGGGTCGTCAAGAACACGAATCTCGGACTCGACCTAAAAGGTGGATTCGAAGTTTTGTATGAAGTGCAACCGCTCGAAGACGGTGATGTCATCGACGAATCGGCGATGAATGCAACCGTTCGCGCCATCAACAACCGAATCAACGTCCTCGGGGTATCCGAACCGGACGTTCGAATCGAAGAAAACAATCGAATCCGTGTCCAACTCGCGGGCGTGTCGAACCAAAACGAAGCGCGCGAAGTCATCTCGTCAACGGCACAATTGACGTTCCGTGACGTAAATGACAACGTCTTGCTCGACGGGAAAGACTTGGCGCCCCGTGGTGCTGCACTCAGCTACAACCAACAAGGGCAACCGGTCGTTGAGTTGACGCTTCAATCCGCTGACAAATTCGGTGAAGTGACGTCAGAAATCTCACAACGTCCTGCTCCCGAGAATCGTCTCGTCATTTGGCTCGATTACGAAGAAGGTGACACATACGAGGAAGAAATTCAAAAAGAGAACTCGAAAATTGTGTCAGATGCTTCCGTCAACGGGCCAATCTTGTCGGATAAAGCCATCATTTCAGGTGGTGGGATTGACGCAGAGAGCGGTCAACGCCTCGCTGACATCTTGAACGCAGGTGCGCTTCCGGTCAAGCTTGATGAGATTTATTCGACATCGGTATCGGCCCAGTTCGGTCAAGATGCACTTGAAGAAACGGTATTTGCCGCAACAATCGGGATTATCGCTGTATTCTTCTTCATGTTGTTCTTCTATCGTCTACCAGGACTCGTGTCGATTATTACACTCGTTCTATACATTAATTTGATCATGTTGTTCTTCAATGGAATCAATGCGGTCTTGACGCTCCCAGGGATCGCGGCACTCGTCCTCGGTGTCGGGATGGCGGTCGATGCGAACATCATCACGGCAGAACGGATCAAAGATGAACTCCGCTCTGGTAAGTCGGTCTTATCGGCGTTCCGTGCCGGTAACCGTCGTTCGCTCAGTACAATCATCGATGCCAACTTGACAACGCTCATCTCGGCTGCTGTTTTGTTCTATTTCGGACAGAGTTCAGTCAAAGGATTTGCGATTATGCTCATGATTTCAATTGCGATGACGTTCATCTCAAACGTGTTCATCTCACGTTATTTGATGCACCTCCTTGTCTCAAGTCGCCTGTTCGACAAACGTAAAGGATGGTTTGGTGTGAAGGAGAGTGAAATCCGTGAACTTTAAGCTTACTGAATGGAATTACGTCAAACATATGCGCACGATGTTCTTGATTTCGACAGCCATCGTCGTTCTCGGAATCGGTCTCTTGTTCTTCCGGGGATTGAATCTTGGAATCGACTTCGCCTCAGGAACACGTGTCGAGGTACAAACGGAAGAGCGGGTCTCACAAGAAGAGTTCACACAGGCGTTCAATGACGCGGGTGTCGACCAAGAGATTTCGAGCGTCCAATATGCAGATGAAGGTCGCTTGGCATATGTCACGTTCGTCGGACAATTAGGACAAGAAGAAGTTGCGAGCGTCAAGACGGCGTTCACAGAACAGTTCGGCAACGATCCGAACATCAGCACCGTGTCGGCTCAAGTCGGTCGTGACTTGGCGAAAAATGCCTTGTATGCGGTAGCCGTCGCTTCGATTGGGATCATTCTCTATATCACGGTCCGCTTCCAATTCTCTTATGCGGTCGCGACTGTGGTCGCGATGCTACACGATGCGTTCTTCATGATCGTCGCATTCTCGCTCTTTGGTGTTGAGGTCAACCTATACTTCATCGCAGCGATTCTGACGATTATCGGTTATTCGGTCAACGATACGATCGTTACGTTCGACCGGGTCCGGGAGAATATCACGTCGTATGAAAAAGAACGGAAAATTCGATCGATGGATGTGTATGAGTCGATCATCAATCGCTCGATTCAAGAGACGATTGTGCGTTCGGTCAACACCGTCATCACGGTACTCGTGACAGCCCTCGCCTTGTATGTGTTCGGTGCTGAGTCGATCCGTGGGTTCTCACTCGCATTGTTGGTCGGACTCTTCATGGGGATGTATTCATCCATCTTCATCGCATCTTACTTATGGCTCCTCATCAAACGTACAACCATCAACAAGAAAAAAGATACGCCGGTCACAGAGGCGTAACGACTGGGTCTCCCTTCCGAAGGGAGACCTTTTCAAATGTCAAGACGGCACATCTTTCACGCGGTCTGCTATAATCTACAATTGATTGGAGTGAAGGACATGTATCATTCGAAGAAACAGTGGGTCTATCCAAAAACAAATTTGGAAGACGTCACACGTTTACAAAGCGAATTAAATATATCAGCACAACTCGCGACGTTACTCGTTCAGCGTGGTCATCAGGACGTAGAGGCGGCCAAAGCATTTTTGTATGCCGAGGAAGAGCTCGTCTTTCATGATCCGTACTTGTTCGAACAGATGGAGAAAGTCGTGTCACGAATCAAGCGGTCGGTGGACGAAGGTGAGATGGTACTCATCTATGGAGACTATGACGTCGATGGTGTCAGCGCCTCTTCTGTCATGTGGCACGCCCTGACTGAAATTGGTGTCATGGCCGAGTGCTATATCCCGAACCGTTTCACAGAAGGTTATGGACCGAACAAAGAAGCGTTCCAGTGGGCGGCCGATGAAGGGTTCACATTGGTCATTACGGTGGATTGTGGGATTTCTGGAATTGAAGAAGCGACATTGTTGAAAGACCTTGGTGTCGATTTGATCATCACGGATCACCACGAGCCGAAAGAGACACTCCCGGACGCCTATGCGGTTATCCATCCGCACATCGACCCGAGATATCCATACGATAAACTTGCCGGTGCGGGGGTCGCCCTTAAAGTGGCGCATGCGGTTTTAGGAAGAATGCCGGAGGAACTCCTTGATTTGGCCGTTCTCGGCACGATTGCCGACCTCGTTCCACTAGACGGAGAGAATCGACTGCTAGCGAAAAAAGGGATCGCGGCACTCGAAGCTTCGAAGCGACCAGGTATCTTAGCATTACGAGAAGTGTGTGGTCTCGGTGACAGTGTATTGAATGAGGAGTCGGTCGGTTTTGCGTTCGGACCTCGTATCAATGCTGCGGGTCGTCTCGACTCGGCGATGCCGGCGCTTCAAATGCTCCTCGCCGAGCATGTCGAGGAAGCACTTGAGCTCGCGAAACAACTCGATAAGCAAAATAAAGAGCGTCAAGATATCGTCAAGACGATCACCGCTGAAGCGAAAGAACTCGTCGAAGCGTCGATGACAGAGGACCGTGTGCTTGTGGTCGCGAGTGAGAAATGGAACCCTGGAGTTGTCGGAATCGTCGCTTCTCGTCTCGTCGAAGCGTACTATCGTCCGGTCATCCTCCTCTGTCACGACCCGGAAACGGGCAAGGCGAAGGGTTCGGGGCGATCGATTGACGGGTTTGACCTGTTTAAAGAACTCTCTAAAAATGAAGACATCTTGCCACACTTCGGGGGACACCCAGCCGCGGCAGGGATGACGTTACAGTCTGAAAACGTCGCTGAGCTACGGGAACGACTGAACCATCAAGCGGAATCGATTCCCGGTGACGTGTTCGTGCCTCGGGTCAATGTCGATTTGAAACTGACGGTCAACGACGTCTCGCTCGATTTGATTACAGAAATCGGCAAACTCGCGCCATTTGGGATGGGTAACCCATCACCACGTGTTGTCGTGGCAGATGCGAAACTACGTGACATTCGTCAAATCGGACGTGATGCAACACATTTGAAAGTACAGCTCGCCGGAGACAAGCGTGAGCTCGATGGTATCGGGTTCGGGTTCGGACACGTCGTCTCGGAAATCTCGCAGATGGCTCATGTCTCGGTGATGGGGAGTCTTCAGGTGAACGAATGGAACGGGATGCGAAAGCCTCAGCTCATGATTCAAGATTTACGTGTCGATGACTTCCAAGTATTTGACTACCGTGGGAAGAAAAACTCGGTGCAAGAGTTGAAGGACCTGCCGAAAGAACATACGTCGTTCCTGTCATTCCAAGGAACATCAGAGGATTTTCCGCTTCATGAAGACGATGAACCACTCAATCGTTTCGTCGTCCTGCTCGATCTTCCTGACGATGAGGCGGTTCTCGCAGAAAAACTTCATGAAGGTGTCGAACGAATCTATTGTGCGTTCGGACAAGGGGACTCGTTCTTTGAACGTCTTCCGTCGCGTGAGGATTTCCGAACGTATTATGTGCATATGGCGACTTGCGAACGGAAAAATCTACGTGAAAACCTGATTCGTTTGTCAAAAGAGCGAAAATGGTCAAAAAATACGATTCAATTTATGCATCAAGTATTCTCTGAACTCGAATTTCTTGTTACAATGGAAGACGGACTGCCTGGAGTCAATCCGGAAGCACCGAAACGCGATTTGACCGAGGCGCCGTGCTATCAACGCCGGATTGGACGCCAACAACTCGAAGAGCGTTTCGTATACGCGTCATTGGCAGAGCTCAAAGAGCGGTTACAATCGTTGCGATTGAACAAGATGCAGGAGGCATACACATAAAATGAATTTCAAACAGCATATTAAAGAAGTAGCAGACTATCCAAAAGAGGGCATTAGCTTTAAAGATATCACGTCACTTATGCAAGATGGCGAAGTCTACAAGAAATCAGTAGATGAGCTCGTCGCTTATGCACGTGAGCGTGGAGCAGAGTTGATTGCTGGACCAGAAGCGCGCGGATTTGTCGTCGGTTGCCCGGCAGCCTATGCGCTCGAACTCGGGTTTGTACCGGTACGTAAAGAAGGAAAGTTACCGCGTGAGACAGTGCGTGTATCATACGGTCTCGAGTATGGAACGGACATCTTAACGATGCACAAAGATTCAATCAAACCTGGACAACAAGTTGTCATCCTTGATGATTTGCTCGCAACAGGTGGAACGATTGAAGCGACAATCAAAATGATTGAGCAACTTGGTGGAGTTGTAGCAGGAATCGGATTCTTGATCGAACTCGACGGACTCGGTGGACGAGAGCGTCTTGAAGGATACGACATCTTCTCACTCATCCGATACGAAGACTGATTTTTTTGAACGGGAAGCAGATGCTTCCCGTTTTTGAATAGTTTTTGAGGAAAATAACCGACAACCTTTGACAGGTCGTCAGATTTTTTCGATAATGGTTATAAAAATTAGAGAATCTTGAACATAAACTACTACCATGCTGCGACGAATCCAAAGCGATTGGAGCGGTAAGAAAAAGGGTGTCGAATGTTATGACCAAAAAACAAATCGTAAGTATTGAGGATCTTCTCGACGCGCTCGGGGAGTATATGGGTGACGACGATATAACCGAAGTGAAACGCGCTTACGAATACGCAAAACTTCATCATACCGGTCAGTTCCGACGTTCGGGCGAGCCCTATATCCTCCATCCGGTCCAAGTGGCCGGCATTCTCGTTGATATTGGCTTAGATGCCACGACGATCATCGGAGCACTCTTGCATGATGTTGTCGAAGACACGGATATTTCGTTACAGCAATTGACGGACGATTTCGGTCCGGATGTGGCCATGCTTGTAGATGGGGTCACGAAACTTGGTAAAATCAAATATAAATCGAAAAAAGAAGAACTCGCAGAGAACCACCGGAAGATGATTATCGCGATGGCTGAAGATGTGCGCGTCATCTTGATCAAACTTGCGGACCGTCTCCATAACATGCGTACACTTCAGCATATGCCGAAAGAGAAACAAGTCCAAAAGGCAGAAGAAACGCTTGAAATCTTTGCACCGCTCGCACACCGGATGGGGATTTCAACGATTAAATGGGAGCTCGAAGATATTTCGTTACGATATATCAACCCGCAGCAATACTACAAGATCGTCTCGATGATGAAACAAAAACGGACGGAACGAGAAGCGCTCGTCACTTCTGTCATCACAGAAGTGAACGGAGTTCTTGAAGAAGTGCACATCGATGCCGATGTAAACGGTCGGCCGAAACATATCTATTCCATCTACAATAAAATGTTCAAGCACAAAAAAGAATTTAATGAAATTTATGATTTGATGGCGGTCCGGATTATCGTTGACTCGATTCGTGATTGTTATGCGGTGCTCGGAATCATCCACACGCAATACAAACCGATGCCAGGACGATTCAAAGATTATATTGCCATGCCGAAACCGAACATGTACCAGTCGCTCCATACGACGGTGATCGGTCCTAAGGGTGAACCGCTCGAAGTCCAGATTCGAACGAAGGATATGCATTTCATCGCCGAGTTCGGGATTGCGGCACACTGGGCGTATAAAGAAGGGAAGAATGTCTCGACGAACGGATTCGACGAGAAAATCGCGCACCTTCGTGAGATTCTCGAACTTCAAAAAGACACGACGGATGCAGAAGAATTCATGGAGTCCCTCAAGGTCGACTTCTTTAGTGACATGCTTTACGTGTTCACGCCAAAAGGGGACGTGTTCGAGTTACCAAAAGGCTCTGTTCCGATTGACTATGCTTACCGAATCCATACGGAGATCGGGCACCGGATGACGGGGGCAAAAGTGAACGGACGGATGGTCCCGCTCGACTATAAGCTCGAGACGGGCGACATCATTGAAATCATCACGTCGAAGCACAGTTACGGTCCGAGTAAGGACTGGTTGAAGCTCGCCGTTTCGAGTCAGGCGAAGAATAAGATTCGCCAATGGTTCAAACGCCAACAGCGTGAAGAGAATGTCGAGAAAGGGAAAGATCTCGTCGAGGCGGAAATCAAAAAGCTTGGATTCGAACCGAAAGAAGTAATCGACGAGCCGGCACTCAGTATCGTCGTCGAGAAATTCAACTTTGGGAATGAAGAAGAAATGTATGCCGCTGTCGGTTATCAAGGCATCACTGCCGCTCAAGTCGCACATAAGTTGACCGAAAAGCAGCGAAAAGAGCCGAAGCTCGAGCTATCAGAAGCCATCAGCGAGTTAAAAGTCAGTCAGTCACCGAAGAAAAAGACGACGGAAGCAGGCGTGACGGTCAAAGGGATCGACAACATGCTTGTTCGGATGAGTCGTTGTTGTAACCCGGTACCGGGGGATGAGATCGTCGGGTATATCACCCGTGGACGCGGGGTCTCGATTCATCGGAAAGATTGCTTGAACATCGTCAACGAGCAACACCCGGAGCGTCTCCTAGATGTCGAATGGGAAGTTGGTCAGGCGAAAGAGAAAAACTATAACGTCGATATCGAAATCACTGGATATGACCGCTCAGGACTCCTGAACGATGTCCTTCAGGCCGTGTCGGCGACGAATACGAATATCATTGCCGTCAGCGGTCGGGGCGACCAAAACAAACAAGCCCGCATTTCGATGACGATCTCGATTCCAAACGTGAATCACCTGCAGAAAGTCGTCGAGCGCATCAAACAAATCTCAGACGTGTATTCGGTCAGCCGAGTCATGATGACGTGACGAAAGGAAGAGGAACGTGCGTGTATTATTGCAACGAGTGAAAGAAGCATCGGTCACAGTCGAGGATGAAGTCGTCGGGGCAATCAAAGCTGGATACTTGCTTCTCGTCGGTGTGACACATGAAGATACTGAAGAAGAAGTGAACTGGCTCGCCGACAAAGTGACCGGACTTCGCGTCTTCGAGGACGATCAAGAAAAGATGAACTTATCGATTCAAGATGTGTCTGGTCAAATTTTGTCAGTCTCTCAGTTCACATTGTATGGAGATACGATGAAAGGACGACGACCTGCTTTCACAAAGGCAGCGAAACCGGACATGGCCGAGACGCTCTATGAAAAGTTCAACGAGCGACTTCGGTCAAATGGACTCGTCGTCGAGACGGGACGCTTTGGTGAGATGATGGACGTCGCACTTGTCAATGACGGACCGGTCACACTCATGCTCGAAAAAAACGCTTGACAGATACCGGCTTGATTCGGCATCATGAAGCATATAGTCAAACACCTACGATAAAGAAGAGTACGGTCAACCCACCAGCAAAGAGAGCGATGCCTTGGCTGAAAGCATCGACTGGATGATGACCCGAACGACACTTTGGAGGTGCTCCTTTGAAAGCGAGTAGGGGGAGCCGTCTCATCGGGCGTTAACCGATTTCGAGTGGCAGAGTTTCAAGTGATGGCTCTGCAACGAGGGTGGTACCACGGGAAACTTACACAGGCTCTCGTCCCTTTGCGGACGAGGGCCTTTTTTGTATTTTTAAGGAGGGAAATGTGATGATGAAAGCACCACGCGGTACACAAGACCTGCTTCCGGGCACGGTCGAGACGTGGCAATATGTCGAGGGGAAACTTCGCGACATGAGCGCCCGTTACAACTATAAAGAGATCCGCACACCAATCTTTGAAACAACGAACCTGTTCACACGTAGTGTCGGAGAGACGACGGACATCGTCCAAAAAGAGATGTTCACGCTCGTGAAGAAAGGGAAAGACGAGTACACGCTTCGCCCAGAAGGGACGGCCTCTGTCGTGCGTGCGTTCGTGACGAACAAATTGTTCGGAAATCCGGACCAACCGACGAAGCTCTATTACATGGGACCGATGTTCCGCTATGAGCGTCCGCAAAAAGGTCGCTTCCGTCAGCTTCACCAATACGGTGTCGAAGCAATCGGCAGTAGCGACCCGGCCGTTGACGCGGAGGTCATCAGCCTCGCTTACTCGATCTACAAGTCGTTTGGGCTTCAGAAAATCAAAGTCGTCGTCAACTCGCTTGGGGACGCGGAAAGCCGCAACGCCCATCGCGATGCGCTCATCCGTCACTTCGAGCCGGTGGCAGGTGAACTTTGCCAAGACTGTCAGTCACGTCTGTATAAGAATCCGCTTCGCATCTTGGATTGTAAAGTCGACCGCGATCACCCGTCGATGAAGACGGCACCGTCGATCCTCGAATATTTGAATGAAGAGTCGAAAGCCTACTTTGACCAAGTGCTCGCACAACTCGACGCACTCGGCGTCGCCTATGAAATTGACCCGACGCTCGTTCGTGGGCTCGATTACTACACGCACACTGCGTTTGAAATCATGTCCGAGGCAGAAGGTTTCGGAGCGATCACGACACTTTGTGGCGGTGGACGCTACAACGGTCTCGTGCAAGATATCGGTGGACCAGACATGCCGGGAATCGGTTTTGGGATCGGGTTGGAACGTCTCATTCTCGCCTTGGAGAATGAAGGGGTCTTACCTGAACTCGAGACAGGACTTGACGTCTTCATCGTCGCGCAAGGTGAGAAAGAAGTCGAATTGACGGCGACGCGCCTCTTGCAACTACTCCGCATGGAAGGGTTCAAGGCAGACCGAGATTACCAAGGGCGCAAGTTCAAAGGACAGTTCAAGCAGGCGGACCGCCTGAAAGCCAAGTTTACAGTCATCTTAGGGGATGATGAAGTCGAACGTGGGGCAGCCGCATTGAAAGATATGACGACTGGTGAACAAGTCGACGTGCCACTCTCGGCCGTCGCAGACAAAATTCGTGAACTATCGGAAGGAGCAGCACAATGATCGGACGCACACATATGAACGGCCGGGTGACAGAGTCACTCATCGGCCAAGAAGTACAACTTAAAGGATGGGTACAAAAACGTCGTGACCTCGGAGGACTCATCTTCATCGACCTTCGTGACCGCACAGGGATCGTCCAAGTCGTCGTTCGCCCAGAAAACGAAGCAGTCCACCAACTCGCGGAGACGATTCGTAGCGAGTTCGTCCTCGACGTGAAAGGGACAGTGCTCGAGCGTGAGAACAAGAACCCGAACATGCCGACAGGAAACATCGAAGTCATCGCGTCTGAGATCAACATCTTGAACGCGGCGAAGATGACACCAATCCCAATCGGTGACGAAGCGGAAAACGTTTCAGAAGACCTTCGTCTCAAATATCGTTACCTCGACCTTCGTCGTCCGGCGCTTCAAGAGACGTTCCGCCTCCGTTCGAAGACGTCGAACACGATCCGTAACTTCTTGACAGAAGAGGAGTTCCTTGAAGTCGAAACACCGATTTTGACGAAGTCGACACCTGAAGGCGCACGTGACTACCTCGTCCCGAGCCGTGTCCACGGTGGAGAGTTCTACGCACTCCCACAATCACCGCAGCTCTTCAAACAGTTGCTCATGGTCGCAGGGTTTGACCGTTACTTCCAAATCGCGCGCTGTTTCCGTGACGAGGACCTTCGTGCAGACCGTCAGCCTGAATTCACACAAGTCGACATCGAGACGAGCTTCATGGACATCGAAGACTTGATGGCGATGATGGAATCGATGATGGGACAAGTCATGGAATCGACGCTCGGTCGTACGGACACACCGGCGAAGTTCGAGCGCATGACTCATGCTGAAGCGATGCGTCGCTTCGGTTCAGATAAGCCGGACACACGTTTCGGTCTTGAACTCATCGACGTGGCGGACGCCGTGACAGGTGCCGGCTTCAAAGTGTTCGATGCGGCACTCGAATCAAACGGACAAGTCAAAGCGATCAACGTCAAAGGTGAGGCGGACAATTTCTCACGTAAAGACATCGACAAGCTCCAAGAGTTCACAGCGGTATACGGTGCGAAAGGTCTCGCATGGCTCAAAGTGACAACGGAAGGCTTGAACGGGCCAATCGCGAAGTTCTTTGACGAGACGTATGCACAAAAGTTGATCGAAGCAACGAATGCAGAAGCGGGTGACCTTCTTCTCTTTGTCGCATCGAAACCAACTGTCGTCGCAGACAGCCTTGGCGCACTCCGCGTCAAACTCGGACACGAACTCGGTCTCATCGACGAGTCGAAATTCAACTTCCTATGGGTGACGGACTTCCCACTCGTGACGTTTGAAGAAGAAGAAGGTCGCTTCTATGCGAACCACCACCCGTTCACGATGCCAAACCGTGAAGACCTTCACCTTCTCGAGACAGACCCGGCAAGCGTACGCGCCATCGCCTATGACCTCGTCTTGAACGGTTACGAGCTCGGTGGCGGATCACAGCGTATTTACGAGCGCGACATCCAAGAGCGCATGTTCAAATTGCTCGGCTTCACGCAAGAAGAAGCAGTCGAACAGTTCGGCTTCTTACTTGAAGCGTTCGAATACGGTACACCACCACACGCAGGAATCGCACTCGGTCTCGACCGTCTCGTCATGATTCTTGCAGGTCGTTCGAACCTTCGCGACACGATCGCCTTCCCGAAAACGGCATCGGCAAGCGACTTGCTCACGCAAGCACCGAGTCCTGTCGTGGACGCGCAACTTGAAGAGTTGTCGATTCGTACGGCAGTGAAAGAGAAGAAATAAGCACAAAAAACGAGGGTTGCCATGGCAATCCTCGTTTTTTGTATGTGTGAAACGGATTTTGGATTCAACACGAGATGGTAGATATTTAATCGGAACACATACTCTTGTTAACGTTTATTCTCTTCTCGCTGCATATATTTCGCTGTTCGCTGCAACGCAAAACCGAACACAAACAGTGAGGCGATGACAGCAGACATCGTGTAAACCGAGTCGGTAAACGCCAGATAGATCCCGAACAGTCCGAGCCCGAAGCTCAAGAAGAAGAGCACCAACAGTCTCGGATGTTGTTTCAGTGTCTGTTTCATCGGCTCGGGACGTTCAACTGACAACCCGTGCCGTCCGTGACGAGTAGATTCGAATTGAACACTTGCCCGTCACTCTTCAAGACGAGCGTACGACGGTCTTCAAGGAAATCGATTTTCATCTGTTCGTCTAAAAATACTTTCGTCCAGTTTTTTATTAAGATTGGACCGAGGTTCGAGTCGATCTCAACGTCTTCTGGAGTCGTCTCCGTGACGTATCGAATCTCGAAGATTCCGCTGTTTCCACAGCCGCAACCTTCCGTTTCGTAAAAGAGGTGCATCTGTCCCTCGCGTTCGCCTTTCAACGACTTGATTCGTTCGAGCGCGCGTTCTGTAATGTGTACATGCATGTGTATCACTCCTTACCTTTATTATACGCCGATTGAAAAAAGAATGAAAAAAGGATGCATCCTGTTTTCCACCTTTCGGAAAAAAGCGTACACTTAATGTTTAGAAGGGGGTAAGAGAATGTTTGCACGTTTTTTTAGTTATTATCGGCCACATAAGAAGTTATTCATCCTCGACTTTTCATTCGCGATTCTCGTCGGACTGCTTGAACTCGGGTTTCCGCTCGCCGTTCAATGGTTCATCGATGATTTGTTGCCAGGTGGGGAATGGAACTGGATTATCATTGTCAGCATCGGTCTATTGATTCTTTACATATTGGCCATGATGATGCAGTATGTTGTCAACTATTGGGGACATAAGCTAGGAATCAACATCGAGACAGACATGCGAGAAGAGTTGTTCACGCATATCCATAAACAGTCGTTCCGCTTCTTTGACAACCATAAGACCGGGCATTTGATGAGCCGGGTCACGAACGACTTGTTCGATATCGGGGAAGTGGCGCACCACGGGCCGGAAGACTTCTTTATCGCCATCATGACGCTACTTGGTGCGTTCGGGATCATGTTCTCGATTGACTCAGAACTCGCACTCGTCACCGTTGTCGCGGTACCATTCCTCATCATCATGATCACGTATGCGAATAAAAACATGAACAAAGCATGGCAAAAGATGTACACGAATATCGGGGAAGTGAACGCACGCGTTGAGGACAGTGTGTCAGGGGCACGTGTCGTGCAGTCGTTCACGAATGAGACGTTTGAGATTGGACGTTTCCAAAAGGACAACAACTTCTATCGCGGCTCGAAGATTGAAGCGTATCGGGTCATGAGTAAGTCACTCGCCGGAATCTACATCACGACGCGTCTCATGACGTTACTCGTCCTTGTCTACGGGGCATACTTAACGTATGAAGGGCAGTTGTCTTACGGACAGCTCGTCGGGTTTATCTTGTATATGAACTTGCTCATTAAACCGATTGAGAAGATCACGGCACTTCTCGAGATGTATCCGAAAGGGATGGCAGGATTTAAACGCTTCACGCAACTTTTAGACGAAGAACCGGATATTAAGAATCGCGACGAAGCGGTTGATGTTGAGACGTTGAAAGGCGATATCGTCTTCGACGACGTCTCGTTCGGATACTCGGATTATCGCCAAGTGTTGACGGACATTGACTTGTCGATCAAGGAAGGGACGACCGTGGCCTTGGTCGGGACGAGCGGGGCAGGTAAGACGACAATCTGTTCACTCATCCCTCGTTTTTATGACGTCACAAAGGGTGCTATCTCGATTGACGGGATGGACATCCGTGATATGACGAAAGAGAGTTTACGTCGTCAAATCGGAATCGTTCAACAGGACGTCTTCTTGTTTGCGGGTACATTGCGTGAGAATATCGCTTATGGGAAGCTTGATGCGACCGATGCCGATATCATGTATGCGGTAGAGAAGGCGCATCTCGGGACGCTTGTCGAGGAGCTCGAACACGGTCTCGACACACAAATCGGGGAACGAGGACTCAAGCTCTCCGGTGGTCAGAAACAACGAATCGCTATCGCACGTATGTTCTTGAAAAATCCGCCGATTTTAATTTTGGATGAGGCGACTTCGGCACTCGATACGGAAACCGAGGCCATCATTCAAGATTCACTCAATGAACTGGCGGCGAATCGGACGACGCTCATCATCGCTCACCGCTTGGCGACGGTGAAGAATGCCGATCGGATCCTCGTCGTGACGGCCGAAGGAATCGTCGAGGACGGGACACATGAAGAGCTCAGCCAAAAAGGCGGCGTCTTCACAAATCTGTTACAACGCCAACAGCTTTAAACGGAGGGTCACCTGAGAATGGTGACCTTTTGGGCGTGATATGAATGGTTCGTGGGTAAATACATATGGATGAACGAAAGAGAAGGAGGCAGATACACCATGAAAGCTGTGCAAGTCGTAGGATATGGGAATGTCGATCAACTTCAAGTGATCGATATCCAAAAACCGACACCGAAAGCGGGAGAAGTACTGATCAAGGTGCGCGCCTGTGCCATTAACAATACCGAGATTTGGATGCGAGAAGGGGCGTATGGAACTGGCGAAAAGTCAGGTTGGCGCCCGGAAGGCGTCCATTTTCCCCGTATTCCCGGTTCAGACATCACGGGAGAAGTCGTCGAGGTTGGGGACGAGGTCGATCAAACGATGATTGGCCGACATGTCGTCTTGTTTCCGTTCACCTCGAGCGGACCTGAACGGAAAGAACACTTGTCAGACGATATGTCCTTTATTGGCTCAGAATATGACGGAGGTTATGCAGAATACGTTGCCTGGCCGGCCGACCTTTGTTTTGATATGCCACTCGATGATTTTGTCGAAAGTGCGGTTTTTTCCGTGAGCGGACTCACAGCGTGGCATATGAATGAGCAGTTACACATTCGTTCCGGTGAGACGATTGTCGTCACAGGTGCGAGCGGTGGTGTCGGTTCGCTCAACGTTCAGATTGCTGCGAACGTTTTCGGTGCGAAAGTGTTCGCCATTGTCGGTGATTTGAAAAACGAGCAAGAATTGAAAGCGTTCGGTGCGACCGAAGTCTTTTCCTATCGTTCTGAGACGCTCGCCGATGATATCATCGCGGCGAACGGCGGTCCGGTCGATGCCGTGCTTGATGTCGTCGGGGATGCGTTGTTTGATATGTCTCTTCAAGTATTGAAGAAGGGTGGGAAATTCTGCATTTCCGGTTCTGCCGGCGGACAGACGACCCATCTCGATTTCCGTACATTGTATTTGAAGCATATTGCGATGTATGGGTCTGTCCTCGGGACAAGGCATGAGTTCGCGGAAATGTTGCGTTCGATCGCGGAAGGGAAGCTAAAACCGGTCATCGATCGGACGTTCCCGCTTGAAGAGGCACGTGAAGCGCAAACGTACTTCAAACAATCGGGTAAGTTCGGAAAGATTGTCTTGATTCCGAACACATAAAAAGAGAGGGAATCCCTCTCTAATTCATGCAAATTTTACTTTGAGACGATCGACGTAGGCGATGAACAGGCGGAACCGTTCTAACCAGAACTGGAAGAACGGACCGATGAGGAAAATCGATAGGATGGTGCCGAAGAAGAGCGGTCCGCCAAGCGCCCAGCCTATAAGACAAGCAGTCAACTCCATCCAAGTCCGCATGGCACGGACAGACTTTTTAAAACGGTCTGCTAAGGCAAGCGTCAATCCATCACGGGGACCGGCACCATACCCGACAGCGACGTACAGACCGGCTCCCATACCCATCACAAATATGCCGAATGTGAGCCAAACGATATTCATGATCATCCCTTCGAAAACAGGAAGCCATTGCTCATTTAAAATCAAGTTCATGAATACCCCGACGAAAACCGCGTTGACGAGCGTCCCGAACTGAGGACGGACGCGATCGAGTATGTATTTGAATAGGACGAGTAGAAGACCGACGCATAAGATGACAGTTCCGATTGAAATCGGAAGATGGTGAGCGATTCCGATATGAAGGACGTCCCACGTGGAGACACCGAGATTTGCCGTGATCATGATCGATGAGCCGAGTGCGAGTAAGAACAATCCGGTCATGAAGAGGCCCCATTTGAAGAGAATACGTAAAAAGTGGATAGACCTTGCGTGCACGAACATCGCCTCGTTTCAATAAAATGATTGATTTATCTTAGCACACTCGATTTGAAAACATGAAAAAAACGTCTCAGCGTGAAAGCTGAGACGAGATCGTTATTTCTTCGGTGATTTTTTAGCTTTATTCTTTTTATAATATTTGTAGACGAACGGTGCGACCGCCGTCGCGACTTTGATTAATGATCCCATCTTACCTTTCTTAGCCATAGTAGCACCCCTTTCTCTTCTAGATGAATATATTCCACACAAATTGGTTTTGAAAACATTTTTCAAACACATCCTAATCTTTTTGTACTAAACTGTCATCCATCATACTAAGTAATGGAGGAGGTCACTTCATGAAAACAATTATATGGTACCAAAATGATTTACGCGTCGATGATCACTTGCCACTCGAGGAGGCGCTGCGACATGATGATCCGATAGAAGGGCATTATTTTATCAGTCCAAAGCAGCTCGTTGAGAATCGATATGGTGTCATTCCGCTCGGGAACGAACGGTTTCATTTTTTGAAAGAAACGTTAGAAGACGTGGCGGGTTCATTGAATGCTCTTGGGATTCCGTTCTATGTCCATGTTGGGCATCCGCTCGACATAATAGACCCGGCCGACCGTCTCTTGTTTCAGAGGGCAATCGGATACAATGAACGAAAGCGTGAAGAAGAAGTAATCGGGGAGTGGGAGGGGGAGTACGAAACGTTCGAAGGATTTACGTTATTTGAAGAAGTTGATATCCCATTTGAAAAGATGCCGTTCCTGTTTACAGAGTTCCGTAAAGCAGTCGAATATGATGTTCGACCACGCGAACTCACCTCCCGAAAGGCGACAGCGTCTAAACGCGAAGTGACGTTCCCATTCCCAGTTCAAGAAGTCGAGCAAGACCCGAGGACGGCATTCCCCTTCAAAGGTGGCGAATTAGCTGCAAAACGTCGGTTGAATGATTATTTGTCCGTGCCGATTCGAACGTATAAAGAGACACGGAATGGATTCGGGGTCGACGATTCGACAAAGTTGTCCCCGTATTTGGCGAATGGCTCGTTGTCCCCGCGTCGAGTCTTCTTTGAATTAGAAGCGCACGAGCGGACACATAGTGTGAACGAATCGACGTACTGGCTCTACTTTGAGTTGTTGTGGCGCGAGTTTTTTCAATGGGTCGCACTTGAACAAGGAAAACGATTGTTTCGGGAGCAGGGGATTCGTTCGAAGCCGAAGGAGTGGCGGGTCGATTCTGACATCATCGAGAAATGGCGACGAGGCGATACCGGAGTGGAGTTTGTCGATGCGTTCATGCGCGAGCTAAATGCAACAGGGTGGATGTCGAACCGGGGTCGGCAAATCGTTGCCAACTATTTCGCTAAGGAGTTAATGCAGGATTGGCGATACGGAGCAGCCTATTTTGAATCGAAGCTGATCGATTATGATGTCGCTAGTAATTGGGCGAATTGGGCTTATCAAGCGGGTGTTGGAAACGACTCACGAAATCGGCATTTTAACATCGAGCGTCAACAGTTCACGTACGATCCTGACCGTGCGTTTCGTAACAAATGGTTGTGACGAAACTGTCACGAGAAGTCGGTGTTTCTCATTGACTTCTTTTTATAGAAGCGCTATAGTTAAATCAACAGATGGGATACCTGAGGTGTACGAGAGCCGCCTTCGTTATTTTGAGCCAACACTTTGAATACGGGAGACCGAACTGCTAACCGGATCAACTGCCTCATCACGTGCAGGAGGACTTGTGAAGGAAACGCTAGGTCACCCACCTGCATACGCAGGTTCAAAAGCAAGGCATCGTCACGGCACTCCGGGCCCCATCGATTTTTTTGTAAACACGTCGCGAGACGTCTTTTTTTTGAATATAATTCCGAGTAAAATAGTATGAGAAAATAGAATTGGTTGGAGGAAGAAACATGTTACACCAGTTTTCACGAAATGAATTGGCCATCGGTTCAGAAGGCCTCGATGCTTTAAAAAATAAAACGGTCGCGATTTTAGGTGTCGGTGGCGTCGGCTCATTCGCAGCCGAGGCACTTGTGCGCAGTGGCGTCGGACGCATCGTCCTCGTCGATAAAGATGACATCGACATCACGAACGTCAATCGTCAAATCCACGCGTTGTTGTCGACAGTCGGTCAACCGAAAGTAGAAGCGATGGGCAAGCGTCTCCTCGACATCAACCCGGACTTAGACCTCGTTCAACTGAAGATGTTTTATACAGAAGAGACGTACGAAGAATTCTTCGCTCAAAACATCGACTATGTCATTGATGCTTCAGATACGATTATTTATAAGATCCATTTAATCGTAGAGTGTAAGCGCCGTGGTATTCCAGTCATCTCGAGTATGGGGATGGCAAACAAGATGGACCCGACTCGCATCAAAGTCGTCGACATCAAAGATACATCGTATGACCCGATTGCGAAGATGGTTCGGACACGTCTCCGTAAAGAAAAGATTTATAAAGGGGTCCCAGTCGTCTTCTCGGACGAATCTCCAATTGTGACGCGTGAAGACGTGAACGAGGTCGTCGGGAAGAAAGACGCTCCAATCCGGAAAGCAAAGATGCCACCGAGCTCGAACGCATTCGTCCCATCGGTCGCAGGACTTGTAGCTGCCGGTTACGTCATTAACGACTTGCTCGAACAAGCAGGAGTCGAGATCAATCGAATCCAAAAGTAAAACGACGCGACTCGTTGTGAGTCAGCGTCGTTTTTCCCAATACTCAAGCCGTTTTTGGATTTGTTGCTCGAATCCACGAGGCGTCGGCTTATAGTAGTTCGGTCGTTTTCGGGCCAAATTCTCAGGCCAATAGTTTTGAGGAACGAACCCGTCTTTTTCATCATGAGGATATTTATAACCGACCCCGTTCCCAAGTTCACGTGCCCCGGGACTATGGGCGTCGCGGAGATGCACCGGTACAGGTCCACCTTCGACTGTTCGGACATGATGGAGCGCCTTGTCGATGGCAGTGATGACCGCATTTGATTTTGGGGCGGTCGCGAGATAAAGAACAGCTTCTGCAATCGGTATACGGGCTTCAGGAAAGCCGATGTATTCGCTCGCGCGTGCTGCCGCATCGACGACGAGTAGCGCGTTCGGATCGCTCATTCCGATATCTTCTGCGGCATGCACGTAAAGACGACGCATGATGAAGCGCGGGGACTCGCCAGCTTCGATCATGACGGCGAGCCAGTAGAGCGCGGCATCCGGGTCCGAACCACGAATCGATTTGATGAAGGCCGAGATGACATCGTAGTGTCGGTCGCCCGTTTTATCATATTTGATCGATTTTTGTTGAATCGACTCTTCTGCGACCTCTAGTGTGATGTGAATCTGCCCGTTCACTTCTGGCGTTGTTAAGACGGCGAGTTCAAGTGCATTTAATAGGACACGGTAGTCACCGTCCGCCATTTTGATATAATGGTCAGCAGCAGCTTCATCCATTTTCACAGGGTAGTTCCCGAGACCACGGGAGTCATGGAGCGCCCGGTCAAGGACGGCACGTAACTCCTCGGCACCCGGCTGCTCAAGTCGGAACACCGTCGCCCGAGACAACAGGGCGGCATTCACTTCAAAGCTCGGGTTTTCGGTCGTCGCTCCGATGAGGACGAGCTTTCCGGACTCAAGGGCAGGGAGAAGCGCGTCTTGCTGAAGTTTATTGAATCGATGGATCTCATCTAAAAAAAGAATCGTTCGCTCATCGTCGAAGTCAAACCGGGACTCCGCTTCACGAATGACGCTTCGCAATTCATCGAGCTTGGCGGTGACGGCGTTCAATTGGACGAACGTCGCCTTCGTGTAATTCGAAATGACACGAGCGAGTGTCGTCTTACCGGTACCCGGTGGACCGTATAAAATAATCGTACCGAGTCGATCCGCTTCGATGGCACGGCGAAGGAGCTTGCCCTCGCCGACGATATGTCGCTGTCCGATCACGTCATCTAACGTTTCGGGGCGCATCCGGTTGGCGAGCGGTCCACCATTCGATTGATGAAACAAATCAGGCATACGTAACCATTCCTTTCGACAAACGTTTGTTCGATTAGTATAACAGAAGGAGACTTGAAGATGAAAATATCTACAAAGGGCCGTTATGGCTTAACGATTATGATTGCGTTGGCACGAGAGACAGACAACAAACCGCTCAGTTTAAAAAAAATCGCGGCACGTCACGAGTTGCCGGAGCATTATTTAGAGCAACTGATCGGTCCGCTCCGAAACGGAGGCCTCGTCAAGAGCGTACGTGGTGCATACGGTGGCTATCAACTCGTCAAACCGGCAGAAGAAGTGACGGCAGGAGAAATTATACGCTTACTTGAAGGACCTTTAGCCGTTGTCGAGGACTCTGAAGCAGATGATGCGGTGAAACGAAAGCTTTGGGATAAAATCAAAGAGGCAATCGATACTGTCCTAGATGAGACGACACTCGCTGACCTCGCAGAAGAAGAGTCAGACGGCTACATGTTTTATATTTAAGAACGAGGTGACCTTATTATGAACTATTTTGATCACGCTGCGACGACGCCGATGCGACCGGAAGTCCTTGAAGCGATGACACCTTACTTTTTAGAGACGTATGGGAACGCGTCGAGCATTCACGGGATTGGTCGTAATGCCCGAGCGGCGCTCGATTCGTCACGTCGTGTCCTTGCGAAATGGATCGGTGCTTCACCGAACGAAATCGTGTTCACGTCAGGTGGGACGGAGTCGGATAATTATGCCTTGTTCGGTGCAGTCTATGCCCACAAAGGAAAAGGCAAACATATCATCACGACGAAAGTCGAACATCATGCCGTGCTTCATGCGATGGAACAGCTCGAACGAGAGGGGTTTGACGTCACGTATCTCGATGTCGACGCGTCAGGAGCTGTCGATGTAGATGTGTTCCGGGCCGCGTTACGAGATGACACGATTCTCGTGTCGATCATGTACGGCAACAACGAGGTCGGGACGCGCCAACCGATTCAAACGATTGGCGAGTTGTTACAAGACCATCAAGCCATTTTCCATACCGACGCGGTACAGGCGCTCGGTACAGAAGAAATCGATGTGAAAAAGATCCATGTCGATTTATTGTCGGCGTCCGCGCATAAAGTGAATGGGCCAAAAGGTATCGGTTTTCTTTTCATGAAAACAGGTGTAAAATTAGCGTCACGTTCTTTTGGTGGACAACAAGAACGTAAACGTCGAGCCGGCACGGAAAATGTTCCGGGTGCCGTCGGATTCCAAAAAGCAGCTGAACTCATCATGGCAGAGCGTGAGGACCGGGTGACACTCTATGCGTCGCTCGATCTGGCGCTGCGTCAACGTCTTGACGAACTAGGCGTAACTTATGAAGTGAACGGGTCAAACCGTTTACCTCACATCGTGAACCTATACCTCCCTGGAATTGACCTTGAACCTTTCCTCATCATGATGGATATGCGAGGCATGGCGATTTCGAGTGGGAGTGCCTGCACGGCAGGGTCGGTCGAACCGTCCCATGTATTGTCGGCGATGTACGGGGATTCAGAACGGACGCGTCAGTCTGTTCGAATCAGTTTTGGACACGGCAACTCGGTCGAGGACGCGAAACGGCTCGCGGAGCGACTACAAGAAGTCGTCTCGACATTTATGAACGGAGTGAGATAGATGAATTTACGCACGAAAGCCCCTGAAGAGACGACGGTCGTCGTCGGCATGTCAGGTGGCGTCGATTCATCGGTGACGGCCCACGTCTTGAAAGAACAAGGGTACAATGTCATCGGAATCTTTATGAAAAACTGGGACGACACGGATGAGAACGGTGTGTGTACGGCGACAGAGGATTATGAAGACGTCATCGCCGTGGCCAACCAAATCGGGATCCCGTACTATGCGGTCAACTTTGAAAAAGAATATTGGGACCGCGTCTTTGAATATTTCTTAGCAGAATATCGTCTCGGTCGAACGCCGAACCCGGACGTCATGTGTAACAAAGAAATCAAGTTCAAAGCATTCCTTGAACATGCTCTTCGACTCGGTGCCGATTTTGTCGCGACGGGGCATTACGCCCAAGTGAATTACGTTGACGGCGAACACCGTCTGCTACGAGGAAAAGACGACAACAAAGATCAAACGTATTTCTTGAACCAATTGTCTCAAGACCAACTCGCGCGGACGATGTTCCCGATTGGTCATATGGACAAGAAAGATGTGCGTGCGATCGCCGAAGAAGCAGGACTCGCGACAGCGAAGAAGAAAGACTCGACTGGGATCTGCTTTATCGGAGAACGGAATTTCAAAGAGTTCTTATCGGAATATCTTCCGTCACAACCAGGTGAGATGCGGACGCTCGACGGTGTCGTCAAAGGACGTCACGACGGGTTGATGTATTATACGCTCGGACAACGTCACGGTCTCGGGATTGGTGGCGACGGGGACCCTTGGTTCGTCGTCGGAAAAGATGTGGAGAACAACGTCTTGTTCGTCGGACAAGGCTTCCATCATGACGCGCTCTATTCGGACGCGCTCCTTGCTTCAAAACTCTCTTGGACGGGTGTTGCTCCAACAAATGAGTTCCGGGCGACGGCGAAGTTCCGCTATCGTCAACAAGACGTGCCGGTCACGGTCGCTCCGCTCGAAAATGGCGAAGTCCTCGTCAAGTTCGATGAGCCGCAACGTGCCATCACACCAGGACAGGCCGTGGTCTTCTATGACGGCGACGTCTGTCTCGGTGGAGCGACAATCGACGAAGCATACCGCAACGGCAAACGACTCGACTATATCGGATGAGGTGATTGAATATGAACGCAAACGAACAAGGCATCCAAGCGATGCAACAAGGTGAATTTGAACAGGCAGCCAAACATTTCAATGAGGCGATTGAAGAGAACCCGACGGACCCAACAGGTTTCGTCAACATGGGAACGTTGCTTCAGGCGATCAACGATTACGACCGTGCCGCCATCTTCTATGACAAAGCGATTGAACTCGATGATTCATTCGGTGCCGCGCACTATGCGAAAGGCGCTCTCGCTTATGAACTTGAACAATTGGAGTCTGCGGAGACCTCGCTTCGCCAAGCACTCCTTTCGGGGATGGACGATGCCGATCTTCATTTCATGCTCGGCTTGACGTACAAGGCGATGGGTGATTTTGTTCGCGCGATGCCACGTCTACGTGAGGCGAAGAAACAATCGCCGGAAGACGTGGAAATCACGTTCCAATACGGACTTGCACTTGCGCAAAGTGAACAGTTGGAAGAAGCGGTCGACGCATTGGAAGAGACGCTAGACCTCGATGCGAGCCATACGGATGCACGCTACAACTTGGCAATCGCATATGCCTTCTTGGGAGACCAAGAAAAAACATATGCCGAGCTTCAACGCGTCTTGGAGATGCAACCGGATCATGAACTTGCACGTGACGCCATCGCGAAGATGGATGCACTGCTTGGGAACTGATTTCTTGAATAGGAAAGTGCCATCGCAATGGAGCGATGGCACTTTTTTCGTTAACGCGATTAGAGTTGTTTCGTCGTGATTTTGACGGGTTCTCCGGCAAATTCTCCGTAAGCCTCGTCCATATTTTTCGTATACAGTTCGATAATGTTATGGCTCGGATCCTTGAAGTAAGCAGAGCGCTCTTTCCCATTTTTCGTCTCGTCTTCATCCCACGTTCGCAGTTTGACCGGGACATCGGTATCATTCAAAATCTCAAGTGCTTTTTCAAACGACTCTATCGGAACGAAGAACGCGCAATGGACGTGGACGCCACCTTCGTCATAAAGTGTGTCCCAATCGGTCACATCTTGTTTGCGGTTCGCGTTTTCTTCCTCTGTGAAGTTACGCTTCAACCAAAGTCCGAGTCGCGTATTCCCTCCGATATAGAGCCATGTTGCCCACGGCTCGTTCGCGTGTTCTTGTGACTTACTTGGCTCGGCATCGTCTCCGACCCATTGTTCGACGACAGGGAGACCTAATTTTTCATGCCAAAATGCTACCGCTTCTTCCATATCCGTCACTTCTAACACGAGTTCGCATAATCCGCTGACTGGAATTCGTTTACCCATTTATGACTCCTCCTTCACTGTGTCATTCGAACAGTTCCCCGTTTCTTTGAATCAAAAACGCGACTACCCCTCTTGAAGTGGGGGAATGACAACTTATAGAAGGAGGTCGAGTGGCTTGCGAAAATTCAGCATGGTCAGTGTCATTTTGTTTTTCATTGTCGAGTATGTGTGGTTCACACAATTATTTGAATCGGTGAATGAACGACTGGCAGACGGGAAGTGGACGAATACGATTTTGTATCAAGTGGTCATTGAACCACGAGGGCTCTTGATGTTATTACTCATGCTGTTCGTAGCGCTCCTCATTGTCGGATGGGTTGTTCACTATGTGTACTCGGAACGGAAGTCTTGGCAGCATACATCTGAACACGTCGGTGTCGGGTGGGTCGTTCCATTGCTTCTTGCAGTACTCGGATTCCTCATTCCGAACGTATATGTCCAGGTTGGAATTTTACTCCTTCAGGTAACGTTCATTCCGCTCATCCCATTC
The DNA here is from genome assembly GCF_000620845.1 of Exiguobacterium marinum DSM 16307. GTDB lineage: Bacteria > Bacillota > Bacilli > Exiguobacteriales > Exiguobacteriaceae > Exiguobacterium > Exiguobacterium marinum. The sequence continues at coordinate 2,260,338 of NZ_KK211189.1, read as the reverse complement.
ATCCATCAGACCGTCCCGTTTTGGAAAGTCGTGACGAACTGGTTGATTCAGTTGGCGGTCATCGGTCTCGTCCTATTCGGGGCGAGGGGGATGCTGGAAGATTCGATTCGAATCGAGAAGACCGAGCTCTTCACAAAACTCGAGGCATATCAGGCATCTGGGGACTTAGACCGGATTCAGCGTCTGATTGAAGAAGTGGACCTTGATCAGGTTGAGCGCATTTTGGACCGGGTCGATATCGAACAGTTGATACGCATTTTAGAAGTCGTCGACCTTGATCGGATTGAACAAATCTTAAATCTGTTCGGATAGGTCATTTGTTCAATCGATTCATCTCGGGCTATAATGGATGATGGAAAAATAGCTGGAGGTGTCGGATATGATGGCAGCACCTTATGAGTTGACTGGAAAAGTCATTCGAGTCCTGTTTCAATCAGAAGAAGAAGCGCACACGATCGCGCTCGTACGAATAAAAGAAAAGAATTTTGAGACGGACGAGACCGAGATGGTCATCGCGGGCGTCGGTGTCGGCATCGAGAAAGGCGAGACGTATAAGGCGCACGGTCGTCTCGTCGAACACCCTAAATTTGGGAAACAGATGAAGGCCGATTGGATTCGCCGTGTCGTCCCGATGACGAAACGGGCAGCCGTCCGCTTTTTGACGAACGGATCTTTCCCTGGAATCGGTCAAAAGACGGCGCAGAAGATTGCGGATGCTCTCGGCGACGATTGTATCGACCAAATCGTGAAACATCCGAGCCTCCTGTCAGAGGTCGACGGGTTGAAAGAGAAACAGGCACGTGTGATTACGGAACGTCTGAACGTCTTATACGGGGTCGACCAACTGTTACTATTTCTCGCCCCATTCGACGTGACGCCACGTCTCGCCTCAAAGATTCATAAAGAATATGAAGGCCGAGCGATGGAAACGATTGAAAAGAATCCATACGCGCTCATGTACGATGTGCAAGGTATCGGCTTCAAAACGGCCGATGCCATCGCCGCGCATTTTGGGATTCAAGGAATCCATCCTGAACGCATCGCGGCAGCAGTACTTTACGTATTAGAACTCGAACAAGGGAACGGTCATCTATATGTAACCGCAGACCAACTCGAGGCCGAGATGCCTCGCATCATCGGAGCGGACCCAGGTGACGCCCTCGTCACGGCTTTGGAGTCACTTGCGAAAGAGGAACGAGTCGTTATCGAAGACGGGGTCGTCTATCACCCCCGTGTCTTCCGTGCCGAACGGAAGGCGGCAGAGGAGTTGGCCCGAATCATGGCGACGTCGACGACAGAAGACGTGGACATGACGACAATCTTTGATGCGGTCGGACGTGTTGAAGAGATGTTCTCGATCGAATATGCGACACAGCAACGAGAAGCCATTGAGCTCGCCCTTAAATCACCGCTCATGGTACTCACCGGAGGGCCGGGTACAGGGAAGACGACTGTCGTTCGAGGCATCATTCATGCACTCAGTGACGTCTTCGATTGGAAGTTAGAGCCTGTACCGAACCAACCGTTCCCATTCGTCTTGGCCGCACCGACGGGTCGAGCGGCGAAACGCCTCAGTGAGTCGACAGGGCTACCGGCCTCGACAATTCACCGTCTGTTGAAGTTCGACGGAAGTTCGTTCCAAGTGGATGAGACGAATCCGCTTGTCGGAAAAGTGCTCATCGTCGATGAGGCGTCGATGATTGACATCTTCTTGTTCCGAAGTTTGCTCAAAGCGGTACCGAACGGCATGAAAATCTTGTTCGTCGGAGACCGCGATCAGCTCCCGTCTGTCGGACCGGGGCAAGTACTTGCGGATTTGATGCAGACGGACGGGATTCCGGTCGTTCGACTTGACGTCGTCCATCGTCAAGCGTCGGAGTCGAGTATTTTACGGCTCGCGCATTCTTTGAACGCCAAGAAAATGCCGGACGATTTGTTGGCGGCTCTCCCGGACCGTCGTTTCTATACGGCGAATCAGGAGACGGCGCTTCAAGCGATCTGTCAGATGGCAGGGGCTGCCCTTCGGAAAGGGTATTCACCGTTTGACATCCAAGTACTCGCTCCGACGTATCGTGGTGTATGCGGGATTGACGGGTTGAACGAGGCGCTCCAAAATGTGTTCAATCCTAAATCGAATGCCCGTGAAGTAAAACACGGGACACGCATTTACCGAAATGGCGATAAAGTGCTACAACTCGTCAATAATGCTGAAGAAAACGTATATAACGGAGACATCGGTGAAATCACGAACATCTTCTTCGCCAAAGAGAACGTTGACAAGGTCGATAAGATTTATATTCGATTCGACCAGACAGAAGTCGAATATAACCGTAGTGAATGGGATCAGTTTACTCATGCCTACGCCATCACGATTCATAAGTCACAAGGTTCGGAGTTCCCAATCGTGCTCATGCCGGTCTTCTTCAACGGAGGATTCCGGTCGTCGCGTAACTTGATTTATACAGCTGTGACCCGGGCGAAGAAAAGTTTACTGCTGTTCGGGGACGTACGGGCACTCGAGGCGGCCACGCGAGAAGAGGAACCAGTGCGACGGACGAAATTGGTCGAGCGCTTAGGTGGGAAGTCTTGACGTCTTCATAAGCGCGTGTGATAATGACGAATAGACAACTGAAACGATACAGACGATGAAGGAAATGAGTACGTCGTCACCACCTCTACAGAGACATCTTCCTAGGCTGCGAGAAGATGGGGGCAGGCCGACCGAAGCTATTCTGGAGTTCCCACTCAACCTGGGCGCCTCATCCACGTTAACGGATGTTTCGAGGCACGGTGTTACCGTGCGAACGAGGGTGGTACCACGAAGCGATGCTTTCGTCCCTTTCCACAGGGGCAGGCATCGCTTTTTTCGTTTCGTTCAGAATTTAAGGAGGAATTGTTCATGAAACCGCTCAAATCATTGACTGGCGCACAGATTCGCCAAATGTACTTAGATTTCTTTAAATCAAAAGGTCACAGCGTTGAGCCGAGTGCTTCGCTCGTTCCGGTCGAAGACCCGACTCTTTTGTGGATCAACTCAGGCGTAGCGACACTCAAAAAATATTTTGATGGTCGTGTCATCCCTGCAAACCCGCGCATCGTCAACGCTCAAAAATCGATTCGGACGAACGATATTGAGAACGTTGGGAAGACCGCTCGTCACCATACATTCTTCGAAATGCTCGGAAACTTCTCAGTCGGTGAATACTTCCGTGAAGAAGCAATCACATGGGGTTGGGAGCTATTGACGAGTGACGAATGGTACGGTCTCGACACGGAGCGCCTGTCCGTCACGATTCACCCGGACGACGAAGAGTCGAAACAGATCTGGTTGAAGCTCGGTGTGCCGGCTGACCGCATCATCCCGCTTGAAGATAACTTCTGGGAAATCGGTGAAGGCCCGTCTGGTCCGAACACAGAGATTTTCTTCGACCGAGGACCAGCGTTCGGAGACGACCCGACCGACCCTGAACTGTATCCTGGTGGGGAGAACGAGCGTTACCTTGAAATCTGGAACATCGTATTCAGTCAATATAACCATGATGGGCACGGGAATTATACGGAACTCCCGCGTAAAAACATTGATACGGGGATGGGACTCGAACGGATGGTGAGCGTCCTTCAAGACGTGCCGACGAACTTCGATACCGATCTCTTCATGCCGATCATTCGTGAAACAGAAAAGATCAGCGGAGACGTTTACCGCCAAGACAGCAGCAAAGATGTCGCGTTCAAAGTCATCGCGGACCATATTCGTACCGTATCGTTCGCGATTGGTGATGGGGCACTTCCGTCGAACGAAGGACGTGGATATGTACTTCGTCGCCTCCTTCGTCGTGCCGTGCGTTATGCGAAGATGCTTGGCATCGAGCGTCCGTTCATGTATGAACTCGTCGACGTTGTCGGTGACATCATGATCGACTTCTATCCACAAGTGACTGAGAAGAAAGATTTCATTAAAAAAGTCATTAAAAACGAGGAAGAGCGTTTCCATGAAACATTGAACGATGGACTCGCGATCTTGAACGAAGTTGCAAAAGCACAAAAGGCAGCAGGGTCGAACGTGATTAGCGGTGAAGATGCGTTCCGTCTTTATGACACATACGGTTTCCCACTTGAATTGACAATCGAATACGCAGAAGATCATCAGATGACGGTCGATGAGGACGGCTTCAAAGAAGCGATGAATGAGCAACGTGAACGTGCACGACAAGCGCGTACCGACGTTGAATCGATGCAGATTCAGTCAGGTGTGCTCGCGGACATTACGATGCCATCGACGTTCCTCGGCTACAACAATTTAGAGACGAATGCAAAAATTGTCAGCTTGATTCACGATGGCGAACTCGTCGATGTCGTCGCTGCCGGGGAAGAAGCACAAGTGATGCTCGATCAGACACCATTCTACGCAGAAAGCGGTGGTCAAATCGGTGACAAAGGACAAATCGTCGGTGAAGATTTCGTTCTTCGTGTCAAAAATGTGTCAAAAGCACCGAACGGTCAAAACTTACACACGGTCACGGTCGAATCAGGTGTGGCAAAAGCGGAAGTGGCAGTCACGGCAACGGTCGACCAAGCATCACGTCAAGCGATCGTGAAAAACCATACGGCGACGCATCTTCTTCACCGCGCGCTAAAAGACACGCTCGGCGAGCACGTCAACCAGGCTGGATCACTCGTGACACCAGATCGCCTTCGTTTTGACTTCTCTCACTTCGGTCAAGTGACAGCCGACGAGCTTCAATCGATTGAGCGTCAAGTAAACGAGAAGATCTGGGCATCGATCGGTGTCGACATCGAAGAGATGAACATCGCTGATGCGAAAGCAAAAGGAGCGATGGCACTCTTTGGTGAGAAATATGGCGATGTCGTTCGCGTCGTATCAGCAGGTGACTACTCGGTTGAACTTTGTGGTGGTTGCCACGTATCCAATACGGCTGAAATCGGACTCTTCAAAATCTTGTCTGAGTCAGGGATTGGCGCTGGGACACGTCGAATCGAAGCGGTCACAGGTGCTGGCGCATACGAAGTGATGAACCTGCAAATCGAGACGCTTGAAGCGGCAGCGAAACTATTGAAGACGAAACCTCTCGAGGTTCCGGTACGTGTTCAGGCACTTCAAGCTGAAATCAAAGAAGTAGAGCGCGCTTCAGAGTCACTCAAAGCGAAGCTTGCGAACATCGAAGCGTCTTCTTTAACAGATGCAATCGAGACAATCGGTGACGTCCAATTGATCGCGAAACGTGTCGATGGACAAGATATGGATGCTCTTCGTAGCATGGTCGACGACTTGAAAGGAAAACTCGGTTCTGCCGTGATCATCCTTGGGTCTGCGAACGGAGACAAAGTCAACCTCGTCGCGGGCGTGACGAAAGACTTGAATGACCGAGGCTTCCATGCCGGAAAACTCATTAAAGAAGTTGCGACACGTTGCGGTGGCGGCGGTGGCGGTCGTCCAGACATGGCGCAAGCCGGAGGGCGCGATGTAACAAAACTAGATGAAGCATTGAAGTTTGCTTCACATTATGTCCAATCACTGGCATAATAGAGTGTGAAGTGCAAACGGAAAGAGGTGGATTCTTGTGAGCCAAATGGATCGCACGATGCAATTCAATTTTCCAGAAGATGATCAACGTGCTAACACACGCGAAACGCTGATTACGGTATATCAAGCACTCGAGGAAAAAGGATATCAACCGATCAATCAAATCGTGGGATACTTATTGTCAGGTGACCCTGCCTACATTCCACGTCATAATGATGCGCGAAACTTGATTCGCAAAATTGAGCGGGACGAACTACTCGAAGAGTTGGTCAAATCGTATTTGAACGATCGTAGAGAGGGTTAATATGAAGCGAGTCATGGGACTCGATGTCGGTTCGAAAACAATTGGTGTCGCGGTAAGTGACCTAATGGGATGGACGGCACAAGGTGTGGAGACGGTCTACTGGACTGAACCTGACTTTGAAGAGGCCGTTCGTCTCCTTCGTCCGATTATCGAACAGTACGATGTGAAAGAAGTTGTTGTCGGTCACCCGAAAAACATGAACGGAACAATCGGTCCTCGTGGAGAGGCGTCAGAAGCATTTGCTGAAGCCCTCACTGAACAGACTGGTCTTCCGAGTGTGTTGGTGGACGAACGATTGACGACGATGCAGGCGGAACGGATGCTCATTTCAGCAGATGTCAGCCGCAAAAAGAGAAAAGCGGTCATCGACAAAATGGCGGCCGTGATGATTTTACAAAACTACCTGGATCGTTCCGGGAATTAAAGGAGGAATCTCTCATGGCAGAAATCCGTCGTGAAGAAGAAATGTACCGTATTCCAGATGAAAATGGAGACGAGCATTTATTTGCAGAAATTTTCCGTATGACAAGCGACCGCACGAAAAAGACATTCGTCGTGCTTGAGCCGGTCGGCGCTCCGGAAACAGAAGATGAAGACACAATCGAAGTATATGCATTTGAAATTGAAGAACTTGAAGATGGCGAATTCATCTTGAAGCTTGTCGAAGACGATGAAGACTTTGACGAGGTTATGGAAGCATTCGATATCGTCAGCGACGAAGTCGGTCTAGACTAAATAGGGGACGGGCGGCTAGGGATCATCCCTCGTCGCCTCTCTTTTTAAAAAGAACAGGGGAGAAATGCATGAATCATCCATCTATGTCAGATGAGAAACGTGCCCGCAACCGAATCGTTCGCCGTATCACGGTTGTCATCCTTGCGATCTTCCTTCTCGTCATCGCCACAGGATCTGCTCTCGCATATGTATTTGTGAAGCGCTCTGTCGAACCGATTGACCCGACATCGACGGAAACGGTCGAGGTCGAAGTCCCACTCGGAGCTGGTTCGGGATACATTGGTGAATTACTTGAAGAGAATGGGCTTGTAAGGAGTAGCACGATTTTCCGTTTCTATACACGCTTTAAAAATGAATCTTCGTTTCAGGCGGGGACGTACACGCTATCTCCGTCACAATCAATCGATGAGTTGATTGAAACGTTGCAAACAGGTAAAGTCATTGTGGTCCCTGATATCAAGCTTGTCATTCCGGAAGGATTCACAATCGACCAGGTGATTGCGCGACTTGCGAAAGTCGCCGAGATTCCGAAAGAAGAAATATCAGAACAATTGAGTGACCGTGAATACATTCAGTCTCTCGTGAATGAGCACGAAATGTTGACGGAGGAAGTGTTGCAGGACGGCATCTATCATCCGCTTGAAGGATACCTGTTCCCAGCCACATATGAATTTAATAAAGGGGTGACGCTCAACGAAATTATCGATGAGATGTTATTGCCGACTGAAAGTATGTATCAAGAATACAAAGGTCGTTTAGCTGATTCAGGACGTACGTTCCACGAGACGCTCTCTCTTGCATCCGTTGTCGAGAAAGAGGCCGTGTCGACGGAAGACAGAAAAGAAATCGCCGGTGTCTTCGAGAATCGTTTAAGCGACGGAATGAGATTACAATCTGACCCGACCGTTTGGTACGGTACAGGAGAAACATCAATTTTCACTTCGTTCGCTGACTTGGAGAACGATTCCTTATATAATACGTATCGTTATGAAGGCATTCCAGTTGGACCGATTGCGGCCGTGAGCCGTGACGCCTTTGAGGCAGTGCTCAACCCGAACGATACAGAGAACATTTACTTCTACGCACGCCCTCCACGTGAAGGGTTCCCGAATGGTGAAGTCTTGTTCGAAGTCAACTATGAGGACCACCAACAAAACGTCAATAAGTACCGTTCCGAATGGGAAGCGTTTGAAGAAGCAAACAGTAATTGATGGGACGACCGGAAGCATCTGCTTCCGGTCGTTTGAATGAAGAGAGTGAAGAGGTGGGACGAGTGGACCATGCATCCTATGAAGGATATGTAGAAAAATTGATTAATGACCGCTCCCCGCTGTTGACGGAGATGGAGGCATTCGCGCGCGTTCACCATGTTCCGATTATGGATCTGACAGGTTCTGAAGTGCTTCTCTCGTTACTGGCGATGCAACGACCGGCTCGAATCCTCGAAGTAGGGACGGCGATCGGCTATAGTGCCATTCGCATGGCGGAGTTGTTGCCGGATGCGGAAATCGTCACAATTGAGCGGAATGCTCGCCGGTTTGAAGAAGCGACGGGCTTCATCAAGCGATCAGATGTCCGTGATCGTATCACGCTCATTCATGGTGATGCTGTCGAATTGATTGGTTCGGTTGAAGGGGAGTTCGATGCGGTATTTATTGATGCGGCGAAAGGACAATATCAAAAATTTTTTGATGGGTATGGCGCTTTAGTACCAATTGGTGGTACGATTTACAGCGATAATTTGTTTTTGAGAGGAGACGTCCTGCTTGAAGACGTATCAGTACTTGATCGTCGAAGACGCCGGCTTGTCCGTCTTGTAAAACAATTTACTGAGCAATTGATGGCACGGACCGATTATCATACTGCAATTTTGCCCCTTGGTGATGGCCTAGCAATCAGTCGTAAATTACGATGAGGAGGACTTAACTTTGATGCAACATAAACCCGTCATTATTGGCGTGGCCGGGGGGACCGGATCTGGAAAAACGACCGTGGCCCGCGCGCTCGTCGATGCGTTTCAAGGTCAATCGGTCGTCATGATTGAGCAAGACGCGTATTATAAGGATCAATCAGAGATGACAATGGAGGAACGGTACAAAACGAACTACGACCACCCCTTCGCCTTTGATAACGATTTGTTAATCGAACATATCCAACAGTTACAACAGCATCAGGCAGTCGAGAAACCAGTATATGATTATGCGGCCCATACACGGTCGGACGAGACGATTTTGATCGAGCCGGTCGATGTCGTCATCGTAGAAGGCATATTGGCGCTCGAAGATGCCCGTTTACGTGATTTAATGGATATTAAAGTCTTCGTGGACACAGATGCGGACGTTCGAATTTTACGACGAATGCAACGTGATATTAATGAACGTGGACGCTCGATTGATTCAGTCGTGGCACAGTATACGAACGTCGTACGTCCGATGCATTTGCAATTCTGTGAACCGACGAAGCGGTACGCGGACATCATCGTTCCTGAAGGCGGAGAAAACTTTGTCGCGATTGATTTACTCGTGACAAAAATCCGTTGGGTGCTCACTGAGCGCAATCGCGCGTGAGGAAATAAATCGTTTTCAATTCACCCCTAGCTGTAATATACTAGGAGACAATGAAGGAGTGACAGAAATGGCTGAAAAACAACACTATATGACGTTAGACGGAAAAGCGAAAATCGAGAATGAATTAAACGAACTGAAGACGGTGCGCCGTAAAGAAGTCGTTGAAAATATTAAGATTGCTCGTGATTTCGGTGATTTGTCAGAGAACGCGGAATATGACGCGGCAAAAGAAGAACAAGCGATGGTCGAGGGACGAATCGCACAACTAGAAGAGATGCTCCGCAATGCGGTCATCATTCAAGATGACGCAGGGGATAACTCGGTTGTCTCTATCGGTAAGACAGTGACGTTCTTCATTCAAGAAGACAATGAAGACGAGACGTATACAATCGTTGGTGGAGCCGAAGCGGACCCGTTCACAGGGAAGATTTCGAATGAATCACCGATTGCCAAGGCGTTGCTTGGACGTACAATCGGAGACGTGGTTACGGTTCAAACACCGGGTGGCGACATGGTCGTCGAAATAAAAGAAATCAAATAATGCGAAGAGCGACCTCCTATTCGGAAGTCGCTCTCTTTATGAGGAGGAACCGGAATGAAAGTAGGCATCATCGGCGCGATGGAAGAAGAAGTGAATTTGCTTCGGAATGAGTTGACGGAACGGAAAGATACGGAAATCGCAAACTATCATTTTTATGAAGGCTATCTTGGAAACATGCAAGTCGTCATCTTGAAGTCGGGCATCGGCAAAGTCAATGCGGCAATCGGGACGACACTCTTGATTGATAAGTTCAAGCCGGACGTTGTCATCAATACAGGCTCTGCCGGCGGCTTTAAAAAAGGAATGAAGGTCGGCGACGTCGTCGTCTCGACGGAAGTCCGTCACCACGATGTCGACGTGACTGCTTTCGGGTATGAATACGGGCAAGTTCCAGGGATGCCGCCGGCGTATGAGGCAGATGCCAAACTCGTCAGTGTCTGTAAAGATGTGATTGAAAGCTTGCCTGATGTGAATGTCCACCAAGGGTTGATCGTCACAGGAGATTCATTCATCAATGACTCGAAACGTGTAGCAGACATTCTTGGACATTTCGACGAGGTCGCTGCTGTCGAGATGGAAGCTGCACCAATTGCACAAACATGTTATCAGTTCGGCGTACCGTTCGTCGTGACACGTTCCATCTCGGATAGTGCGGATGAAGAGGCGAACTTGTCATTCGATGAATTTTTAGAAACGGCTTCGATTAATTCTGCGAAGATGGTCATGGCTGTTACGAAGCGACTAGAACAGGCATAACCGAGTTATACCGAAGAGGATGCATTGACATCCTCTTTTTATTCCCTTATATTAGTACCAGATACTAAGAATAGGGGTCGACGATATGAATATTGGAATCATCGGCATCGGATCGTTCTTACCGGACAATCGGGTGACAAATATCGATTTAGAAAAGCGAATGGATACGAGCGATGAATGGATTCGTACGCGTACAGGCATCGAGGCACGACATTTAGCAGAAACAGGGACGTCGGTTGCAGATATGGCAACACGTGCCGCAGAGCGTGCTCTACAGAGCGCAGGAGTCACGATTGATGAGATTGAGGCAATCGTTTGTGCGACGGCTACAGCACCATCTTTCCCGGCAACAGCATGCCTCGTGCAGGCGAATCTCGGTGCAAAGCGGGCTGTGGCGTTTGACGTGAGTGCAGCATGTAGCGGATTCATCTTTGCGATGGACACTGCGAAGAGCTTGATGGATTCAAAAGGGTTTAAAAAGACGCTCGTTATCGGGGCAGAAAAGATGGGAAGTCTGATTGATTGGGATGATCGGTCGACGGCTGTCCTCTTCGGGGACGGGGCAGGTGCCATCGTACTTGGAGAAGATGAGGTCGCTTCGATTGACTCATTCGTACTCGGGAGTGACGGTACTGGTGGTAAATACCTATATGAAAATGAAGAGGGTAAAATCGTCATGAATGGTCGTGAAGTCTTCAAGTTTGCGGTACGTAAAATGCCGGAAATCGTACTTGAAGCCCTTAATAAAGCGGATAAATCTCTGAATGACCTCGATGTTCTCGTACCGCATCAGGCGAACCGCAGAATCATCGATGCTGCGATGGAACGGTTGAATTTAGAAGAAGAGAAAGTCGTCATGACCATTCAGGACCATGCAAACACATCGGCAGCATCCATTCCGCTCGCTTTAGCCGAAGCGGTCAAATCAGGTAAAATCCAAGATGGACAAACGGTCGTCATCGCAGGGTTCGGTGCCGGTCTCACATGGGGTGCTAGCTGTTTGACATGGAATCAGGCAACAATTACGGAGGGGAATCATCTATGAAACGAGTAGTAGTAACAGGGTTAGGAGTCGTATCACCGTTAGGAAACGATGTGTCGACAATGTGGGATCGCCTTTTAAAAGGGGACAATGCGATTGATACTTTGACGAAGATTGACATCAGTCAGTATCCGGCGAAGGTTGGGGCAGAAGTGAAAGAATGGAGCATTGAACACTTAGTTGAACCGAAAGAAGCACGTAAGATGGACTCTTTCATTCAATATTCACTTTTAGCAGCAGATGCTGCGCATAAAGACAGTGGGCTCGATGTGAAAGCGATGGCGGATGATGTCGGTACTTGGATTGGGAGCGGAATCGGTGGCGTCGAAACGATTGATAAACAATCTGCCATCCTACACGAACGTGGACCACGTCGTGTCAGTCCATTCTTCATTCCAATGATGATTCCGAATATGGCTAGCGGACAAGTGTCTATTTATCTTGGCGCAAAAGGACCGAGTAACTGTTCCGTGACAGCTTGTGCATCAGGGACGAACTCTATCGGGGAAGCGTTCCGCGTTATTCAACGTGGAGATGCGATTGCGATGTTCGCTGGTGGGGCGGAAGCACCGATCACACCACTCTCGTTCGCAGGGTTCTGTTCCAACAAAGCATTGTCAACGAATCCGGATCCAAGTACGGCGTGCCGTCCGTTTGACGAGAATCGTGACGGGTTTGTTATGGGAGAAGGAGCAGGTGTGCTCGTCTTAGAAGAATATGAGCATGCATTAGCACGAGGTGCGAAAATGTATGCAGAAGTCGTCGGATACGGCATGAGTTCAGATGCTTATCACATCACAGCACCGTCACCAGAGGCAGAAGGTGGCTCGAAGGCGATGAGTGAAGCGATTCGTGATGCCGGGATTAAACCGGAAGAAGTTCAATACATCAACGCGCATGGAACGAGCACGCCGCTCAACGATATGCTCGAAACAAAAGCGATTCGTCGTGTGTTCGGAGAACATGCCGACAAGCTCGCAGTGAACTCCTCGAAATCGATGATTGGACACCTCCTTGGTGGTGCAGGTGGCGTCGAGGCCGTCATCACAGCGCTTTCGATTCATGAAGGTAAAATTCATCCGACGATTAACTGCGAATCACCTGCAGCGGATTGTGATTTAGACTATGTACGAGAAGGAAATCGGGAACTTGAAATCCAGTATGCACTTAGTAACTCACTCGGCTTCGGGGGCCACAATGCGACACTCGCATTTGCGAAAGTGACGAACTGACGGTAGAAATATCATTCAAAAAAGGTTAGGGTATAAGGGTTGGTCTAACAGAAAGGAGCACAACGAATGAAAAAGAAATCATTCATCGTGGCCGCCTTGTTAGGTTCAGTCCTTATCCTTTTTTTATTTATTTGGAACGAACAACGAGAGCAGTCACGTGAACTATTACCGCCAGAAGAGCAAACCTTGACGATTTACGGAGAGTCACTTCCAACACAACCCGATGTCATGTTAGCGATTGATCCGGCATCACAAACAATATTGTCGCATCTATATGAAGGACTGTATCGCTTTGGTGAAGATGGGTCCATCGAGCCGGCCCTTGTCGAAAAATTGGAGCGTTCAGAAGACGGGACGGTATATACGTTTACGTTAAAAGAGAGTACGACAACAGAAGGAAACGCGATTACGGCGCAAACGTTCACCGACCATTTTCGTAAACTTGTCGACGATGACACGAATTCACCATTCAGTTTTTTACTCGCAGATGTCAAATCGGCAAAAGAAATTGGTTTGGGGCAAAAAGAGCCCAGTACGTTAGGTGTTAAGGCGATCGATGATCAAACGCTCGAGCTGACCCTCATCCGACCGATGGAAGGATTCGAGAAGGTACTAGCGATGCCCGCATTTTTACCACAACTATCGGCGAAGGCGTGGGATGAACTAGAAACAAACGGTCCGTTTGAAATCGATTCAATTGATGATACAACTGTCTCGTTACATAAAAACGAAACGTATCGTGAGGCGGAGAGCGTCATGCTCGAAACCGTTTCTATCCGTAGTGAGCCGAACTTGTCCGAAACATCCGGGATGCATCCGATTCCATATGATTTTGACATGTCTACTGTTAACGAAGAGGTCATGACGATTCGGGACGTATCACGGAGTGGTGTATTTTACTTAAAACCGAATGTTGAAAAAGCACCGTTTAATGATGTAGCGTTTCGACAAGCCCTCGCGTTGACATTAGAACGGACGGCGATTGAAGATTCTCTCGCACGAGCGGAGCAAACAACGGAACGATTGCTCGTCATGGACGAAAAGTCAGCTGTCAAAGAGCTAGAAGGAGATCCCAATCAATTATTTGAGGGTGTAAAACAACGTCTCAAGAAGGACGAAGTGGAGATTGAACTGCTTAGTTTTGTTGATGAGGAAGCACGCCAAATTTCAACAAAGTTGAAAGAGAATTTAGAACAGTTGGACGGATTAACAGTCAAAGTCATCGAGCTTCCCTTAGGAGATAAAGTTAGGAAAGAAGTCTCAGGTGATTACACATTCTCCTTGTCGGGTTGGCAACCAGACTATCCAATGTTATCAGCCTATTTGACTCAATTTGAGACAGAAAATGTGTTGAATTCGAGTCGATATGCAAGTGAGTCGTATGATGAGTTGCTAGATCAGGCGCGCGTGACAGAGAATTTAGATGAACGAAACAAGATCTTACGACAGGCAGAAGCACAGTTGTTAGAAGAAGCAGTTGTTATGCCAATCTATCAAGCAGGACGTTCATATATGATTGATAAAAGTTATGAACATGTCGGTTATCCGGTCATCGGTCCTTCATATGTCCTAACGTTTACAAAAAAATATGAAAATTGAGCTAAAAGCCCGCCGCTGTAGGCGGGCTTTTAGCCTATAGAGAAAATTTTTTAGAAAAATCAAAATAAACACTTTGCAAAATTATCAGAATATTGTATTATTGCATCAACGGGATTTTGGTAACAAATACTGTCAGAACAAATGACTGAATTTTCTACCATCATTCAATTCGTTAAAACGAAAAAATCAGGGGGTCATCGCAATGAATAAGAAAAAAGGTTTTGCTTTAGCATCTTCGGTTACACTTTTATCAAGTGCATTCCTAGCTGCATGTTCGACAGGGGATGAAGACACAGGGTCTTCAAACGGATCAGGTTCAGAAGGTTCAGCTGATGAAGCGCAAGTCCTCAACTTGCTCGATTCTTCAGATATTCCTTCACTTAACCCTACACTCGCAACGGATGCTGTATCGTTCAACGTGTTGAACAACGTTAACGAAGGTCTTTACCGTATGGATGAGAACGATGAGCCAACTCCGGGTATGGCTGAATCTCACGAAGTTTCAGAAGACGGGAAGACTTACACATTCAAGCTTCGTGAAGGCGCGACTTGGTCAAACGGGGAGCCTGTCACAGCGAACGACTTCGAATACGCTTGGAAAGAAGTACTCAACCCAGATAACGCTTCACAATATGCATACGTTATGTCTGTCATTGAAGGCGCAGATGCGTACAATACAGGCGAAGGCGAACGCGATGCAGTAGGCGTTAAAGCAATCGACGATCAAACACTTGAAGTTAAATTGACAGCACCAGCTGACTACTTCCTCGGATTGACAAGCTTTGGTGTCTTCATGCCAAAACTTGAATCATTCGACACAGAGCAAGGCGAAAACTTCGGTACATCTGCAGAGACAACTCTTTACAACGGACCGTTCAAACTCGATAGCTGGGAGCGCGAACAAGGTTGGAAGATGGTCAAGAACGAAGACTATTGGGATGCAGAAGCAGTTAAACTTGAAGAAATCAACGTTAAAGTCGTTAAAGAAGTTTCGACAGGTGTTAACTTGTACGAAAATGGTGACGTTGACCGCACAGGCTTGACTTCGGAGCTCGTAGCCCAATATCAAGATAACGAAGACTTCTCAACAGTCGTAGAACCGACAATCTTCTATCTCCAATTCAACACAGAAGTGGAAGAGCTTAACAACCAAAAAATCCGTAACGCGATTGACCGCGCTTACGACAAATCTGCGATTGCAGAAACACTTCTTGCGAACGGTTCAATCCCTGCGAACTTCTTCGTTCCAAAAGACTTCGTATCAGGTCCTGACGGAAAAGACTTCCGTGAAGGTAATGGAGATATCGGCGGATACAACGTTGAAGAAGCTCAAAAACTTTGGGAAGAAGGGCTTTCTGAGCTCGGAACAGAAGAAGTTGAACTTGAACTTCTCAACTATGACTCAGAATCTGCGAAGCAAATCGGTGAGTTCATTAAAGGTGAACTAGAGAAAAACCTTCCAGGTATGACGGTTACTATCAAGCAACAGCCGTTCAATAACAAACTTGACCTTGAGAACAATGGAGACTTCGAGTTCACGTTCGCTGGTTGGGGTCCTGACTACCAAGATCCAATGACATTCGTTGACCTCTTCGTCACTGACGGACCATACAACCGTGGTAAATGGTCGAACGAAGAATTCGATAAACTCATCGCTGATGCGAAATCAAGCACAGACCCTGCTGAGCGTTGGACTCAAATGCAAGATGCTGAGAAAATCGTTCTTGAAGAGAACGCAATCTCACCAGTTTACCAACGTGGTTCAGCTCGCCTTACGAAACCATACGTTAAGGATATCGTCGAGCATGCATTCGGTGCAGACTACTCTTACAAGTGGGCTTCAATCGAAGGCAAAGAATAATCAATCATCTTTACTAAGAGAGACAGGGACGCCTGTCTCTCTTTTTTGTGTATTAAAAAACTCTCAAAAAATGAACTGCACCCCAATTGTTAGACACATCTAACGATTGGGGTGCAGTTTTTTTTAATAGGTTAAATTACTTTTTCACTTTTGCCCGTTTGCGACTAAGACCCATCGCTTTTTCAATCTTCGCGAGATTTTTATTGGCGACGGCTTCTGCTTTCGCGCGGCCAGCATCGAGAATTTCATCGAGTTCTGGAGAATCGATCAATTCGTGGAAACGCGCTTGAATTGGTTCAAGTAAAGCGACGACAGCTTCCGCTACATCTTGCTTGAACGTTCCATAATTGGAGTTCTCATATTGTTTGACGAGGTCGTCAATCGATGTCCCTGTCGAGAGTGAATAAATTTCCAATAAGTTTGAAATACCTGGTTTGTTCTCACGATCGAACGAGATGACACCGCTCGAGTCCGTGACGGCACTCTTAATCTTCTTACGAATGACATTTGGTTCATCGAGCATTGAAATATACCCTTTTGCGTTTGTATCCGATTTTGACATCTTCTTCGTCGGATTCGTAAGAGACATAATGCGTGCGCCTTCTTTTTGAATGAGTGGTTCTGGCAACGTGAACGTCTCGTAGTAGCGTTTATTGAAACGTTCTGCCAAATCACGCGTTAATTCGATGTGTTGCTTTTGGTCATCCCCGACAGGAACGAGTTCTGTATTGTATAACAAGATATCAGAGGCCATGAGGGTCGGATAAACAAACAACCCTGCGCCAACGTTTTCGTTGCCTTGCGACTTATCTTTGTATTGCGTCATGCGTCCGAGTTCACCCATGCCGGCGATACATGTTAACATCCATCCAAGTTGGGCGTGCGCTTTTACTTCAGACTGTACGAAAATGGTTGCTTTCTCTGGATCGAGACCCGATGCAAGATAAAGTGCTGCTAGTTTCCTTGTGTTGTTCATGAGCTCGATGCGGTCAAGTTGAACTGTGATTGAATGTAAATCGACGATACAATAATATGCATTGTGATCGTCTTGTAGGTCGACGAATTGCTTCATCGCGCCAAGGTAGTTTCCGAGCGTCACGACGCCGGTCGGTTTAATACCTGAAAAAATAGTTGCCATGTGTATACACCTCCGTAAAATATAAAAAACCGCAGTCGTCCGCCCGAAAAAATCGGGACGAATAACCGCGGTGCCACCCAAATTTGCATGAAATATGCCACTTGAACGCAATAACGAGCGTGAACCGTCTCGCCATACTCAAGTTCAAGCGAGCCACTCCAAAGTCCATTCGTTCAAAGCCTTATCATCTACTCGCAGCACCGTAGACTCTCTGGAGAAAAGGAAATTTGAACTACTTGTCTTCTTCCATGTGTTCTTATTCTGCATTAAGTTTAGCACAGGATCCGGCTAACTAAAAGATGAATTAAATCAACGCAATGAGGAATGAGAGTACGGTACTCCCGACTCCCACATACACCCAGCTCCACGCTGATTGTTTGCGAAGAAGACGATCTTCAGGATCTTCTTCCTCGTCCTCTTCATAGTCTGAATCGATTTCTTTAAGTTTCGCCCGTCGATTTCGTTTGAAACCATACATGAAGCCATCGAACAGACCGGTCGCGCTCATATGTGAAAACATTCCGATCGCAAACGTGAGAATTCCTGAAACGAATAATCCGCCACTCAAATGAAAGAGAAAAGATTCACTTCGATAATAGGCGGAAAAGGACCAAATGGTGTAGACGATTGTGACAATTCCCCAAACAAAAAATATATTTCGAAACTTTTTCAACGCTGTAATCTCCTTTCAAACCGTAGAAGGTATGAGTCGCCATTCTATGTTTCTTCTATGATACTAGTAAGACGGGGGGGAAAGCGAGTGTGAAAGGTAGATTTTATGATAGCGTTTTATTCCATAGTTGACAGTTTGATTAAAAATTTCTTACAATAGCCCTAACGTTCTTTCGTCGAATACTTTATGAAATATTCAGAAAATTAAAGAAAAAGTAAGATGTTCATTCGACGAACGGCTAGCTTTTCAAATCGAAAGGGGAAATCGCAATGAAGAAAAAATCGATTCTGCTCATGATGACACTCATCTTAGCACTCGGTTCAGTACTCGCAGCTTGTTCGACAGGCGGAGACTCTGATGGCGGCGGTTCTTCAAATGGAGAAAAAGTTCTTCGTTTAACGGATACGTCAGATATCACAACAGCCGACCCGGCGCTTGCTACAGATGCGGTCGCATTCAACTTGATCGCAAACACGATGGAAGGTCTTTACCGTCTTGATAAAGATGGAAATGCCGTTCCGGCACTCGCAGAAAGTGAGCCGGAAGTAAGCGAAGACGGAACTGTTTATACGTTCAAACTTCGTGATGCTGAATGGTCAAACGGAGAACCGGTCACAGCAAATGACTTCGTTTATGCATGGCAACGTGCTGTCGATCCTGCGACAGGTTCACAGTACGCTTACATCATGAACACAATTAAAAACGCTGAGGCGATCAACACAGGTGACACGCCGAAAGAAGAGCTTGGCGTAAAAGCAATTGACGAGAAGACACTCGAAGTCACGCTTGAGCGTCCAGACCCATCATTCCTTTCGCTTACTTCATTCGGTACGTTCACACCAATCAATGAAGCATTTGCAACCGAAGCGGGAGAAGATTTCTCAACAAACCCTGAAAACCTTCTTTACAATGGACCGTTCACATGGACTAATTGGGATCGTGAGCAAGGATATGTCTTAACGAAAAATGACACGTACTGGGATAAAGAAAACGTCGCACTTGATTCTGTTGACGTAAAAGTTGTTAAAGAAACATCTACAGTCGTGAACTTGTATGAAGCTGGTGATGTGGATTACGCTGGCCTTGCATCTGAACAAGTCGCAGCATTCCAAGAAGATGAAGACTACAACACAGGTCTTCGTTCGTCAATCGGCTACTTCAAGTTCAATCATGAAGATGACATTTTCTCTGATGTAAATGCACGTAAGGCAATCGCACGTGCAGTTGACCCATCAGGAATCATCGATCAGCTCTTGAACAACGGTTCAATGGCAACAACTTCATTCATCCCGAAAGACTTCATCAAATATGAAGATGGAACGGATTATACTGAAGGCGTCAAATACTTCGAAACGAACGCTGACGAAGCAGCTTCACTTTGGGAAGATGCAACAGGCGGAGAAGCGACAACGATCGAACTTCTCTCATTCGATAGCGAAGTATCGAAACAAATCTCTGAGTACATGAAAGGTCAAATCGAGTCGAACTTGCCGAACGTAACGGTTGAGATCGCGCAACAGCCTTTCAACAACAAACTCGAGCGTGAAGCAAACGGGGACTACCAAATGTCGTTCGCAGTATGGGGACCTGACTATCAAGATCCACTTACAAACCTTGGTATCTTCACATCAAATAACGGCCAAAATGATATCAAGTACAAGTCATCTGAATATGACAAGTTGATTAACGAAGCATCTGCTGAAACAAACATTGATGCACGTTATGACTTGTTCAAAGAAGCAGAAGCGCTCTTGATTGAACAAGATCAAGCAATCATGCCGATTTATCAAGCTGGTGTGGCATACTTGATTCGTCCAAACATCGAAAACTTTAACCGTCAATTATTTGGTGCTGATTACCAGTACAAATACGTTGATATCAAGTAATGGAATGAGGGGGCATGCGAACCGCATGTCCCCAATTTTCTAAAAAATTCTACTGAAGTAAGAGAAAATACTGTTCAAATGTTTTGTTGGTAAAGTATAATGTAGTAACAGTGAAAATTCAGAATAATCTTTGAAAAGAATATTCTTTGTTTTCAGCCACTGTACTAAGAGCCTTGAGATGAGGTGTAATCTATTCTTTCAGAAAATTCCTTTCATTTTGTGAATTTGAAAAATGGGTCATATGTCATAGTAAAGCTGTTGGTGCAAGTAGTAGAAAGAATTAGACAAAACACAGGGGGTTTTTATTCATGGGACGTTATATCCTACAACGGCTGACTTACGGCGTCATTACGTTCTTTTTGATTGCCACGTTTACGTTCTTCCTGATGGACCTGCTCCCAGGTTCTCCGTATCAAAACCAGGAAAAACTGACAGAATCACAAATTCAATTATTGAATGACCGCTACGGACTCAATGATCCGCTGCCGGTCCGCTACGCGACGTACATCGGAAACATGCTTCAAGGTGACCTTGGTGTATCATTCCGTACAGCAAACCGTCCAGTAACTGAATTGATTATGGAACGAATCGGTCCTTCAGCACAACTAGGGCTCCAAGCATTAGTTCTCGGAACTCTTGTAGGTATATTGTTAGGTGTTGTCGCGGCAATTCGTCACAACACGGTGATCGACTATGGTGCGATGTTCATATCGGTAATCGGTATTTCTGTCCCATCTTTCGTCTTCGCAGCCCTTCTTCAGTACTATGTTGGGGTCAAATTGCAGTTGCTCCCAGTCGCATTCTGGGATTCGCCAGCACATACGATTTTGCCGACGATTTCATTATCTCTTGGAGTCACGGCATCGATTGCTCGTTTTGTCCGTACCGAGATGCTTGAGGTTACGGGACAGGACTATGTCACGCTTGCCAAGGCTAAAGGACTTAGTGG
Source organism: Exiguobacterium marinum DSM 16307 (assembly GCF_000620845.1). Taxonomy (GTDB): domain Bacteria; phylum Bacillota; class Bacilli; order Exiguobacteriales; family Exiguobacteriaceae; genus Exiguobacterium; species Exiguobacterium marinum. Next base: position 2,239,513 of record NZ_KK211189.1, on the reverse strand, counting down.
TAACGCAATTGTGTGGAAACACATGGTGCGTAACGCAATGATTCCAGCTATTACAATTTTAGGTCCGTTAACAGCGGCTCTTTTGACAGGTACATTCGTTATTGAGAAAATCTTTGCTGTACCTGGACTCGGAGAATTGTTCGTCACGTCAATCACGTTGAACGACTATACCGTAATCATGGGGACGACACTATTTTTCTCGGCTGTCTTCATTTTAATTATCTTACTTGTCGACTTGCTATACGGCGTTGTTGACCCACGTATTCGTCTTGGGGGGAATAACTGATGATTGAAAACAAAAAGAATTTCGAACAGTTCGACCAAGACATGTTCGCACCCGTAAAAATGAATGAACAGCTTGGTGAAAGAATTGCAGGAAAAAGCTTAAACTTTTGGCAAGATGCTTGGATGCGTCTAAAGAAAAACAAAGCGGCAATCGTATCGCTTTCGATTATTTTACTTCTCGTGTTGCTCTCGCTCTTTGGTCCTATGCTTTCAGGGCGTGACGCATACGAACAAAATATTTCACAAGCAAAGCTTCCGCCTAAAGTCACTGGTCTCGAATGGGCAGGCTTTGACGGGATGGCGACACTCGGAGGACGCGACATCGATTTTTATGAACAAAAGAGTGTAGAAGAGAACTTCTGGTTCGGTACGGACTATCTCGGACGTGATCTTTGGTCGCGTATTTGGGAAGGGACGCGTATTTCCCTCTTCATCGGTTTGATGGCAGCGATTATCGATACGGTCATCGGAGTCGCATACGGTGGAATCTCTGCCTACTTCGGTGGACGTACCGATAATATCATGCAACGGATCGTTGAAATTTTGACAGGTGTACCAAACTTAATCTTAATCATTCTATTCATCTTGATCTTTGACCCGGGTGTCTTCACTATCATTTTAGCCATGGCGATCACAGGATGGATTGGGATGAGTCGACTCGTTCGAGGTCAGATTTTGAAATTGAAGAACCAAGAGTTCGTCTTGGCCGCTCGTACATTAGGCGCATCAAGTACCCGTTTAATTTTCAAACACTTGATTCCTAACACGTTGGGTGCGATTATCATCACACTCATGTTCACGATTCCATCTGCCATCTTTTTCGAGGCATTCCTCAGCTTTATCGGAATCGGGCTTCAACCGCCACAAGCATCACTTGGTACGTTGATCAACGATGGATACAAAGAATTACGGACATTCCCGTTCCTTCTTGTTATCCCATCGGTCATCATCGTCTTGCTCATGGTTAGCTTCAACTTGCTTGCCGATGGCTTGCGTGATGCGTTCGATCCGAAAATGCGTAAATAATACAGAAAGAGGGGGACTCGTGCATGGAAACGATTTTATCAGTACGAGACTTAGAGGTCTCGTTCCACACATATGCCGGAACAGTTCAAGCTGTTCGTGGTGTATCGTTTGATTTGAAAAAAGGCGAGACGCTCGCCATCGTAGGAGAATCGGGTTCAGGTAAATCCGTTACTTCGAAGGCAATCATGCGTCTCATTCCGAACCCTCCAGGTGAAATCACGAACGGAGAAATCATGTTCGAAGGGAAAGACTTGGCGAAATTATCGGAAAAAGAAATGCTCAAAATTCGTGGTCGCGACATCGCAATGATTTTCCAAGACCCGATGACATCACTTAACCCAACAATGACGATTTACAAACAGATCGCAGAAGGGCTAAAGCAGCACCAAGGATTGACAGGTGAGGATGCGAAGAAACGTACCCTTGAACTGTTGACACTTGTAGGGATTCCAAACCCTGAAGCGCGTTTGAAGCAATATCCACACCAACTTTCTGGTGGGATGCGTCAGCGGATTGTAATCGCGATTGCACTCGCATGTAACCCGAAAGTGTTAATTGCCGATGAACCGACAACGGCACTTGACGTTACGATTCAAGCACAGATTCTTGAACTGTTAAAAGACATTCAACAAAAGACGGGTACAGCAATTATCTTCATCACGCACGACCTAGGTGTTGTCGCGAATATGGCTGACCGCGTTGCTGTTATGTATGCAGGTCGTCTCGTCGAAAAAGGAACGGTTGATGAAATTTTCTATGAGCCACGTCATCCATATACATGGGGACTTCTTGGTTCAATGCCGCGTCCGACAGACGACCGAAATGAAGCGTTACCGGCAATCCCGGGTACGCCTCCGAACTTGCTCGATCCTCCGAAAGGAGATGCATTCGCACCGCGTAATCCATACGCGATGAAGATTGATTTTGAGAAAGAGCCGCCGATGTTCCAGGTAAGTGATACACACTTTGCGTCAAGCTGGTTATTACACCCGCAAGCACCAGTGGTGAATCCTCCACGTGCGATTCGTGAACTCGCTCTCAAATATCGTCCGGACAGTGCGTTCGCTAAATCGTTTACGAAAGGTGGTGCTGAATAATGGAACGCGAGAAATTACTCGAGGTAAAAAACCTGAAGCAGCACTTTAAAATTGGCCGTGGCCGTGTCGTTAAAGCGGTCGATGGCATCACGTTTGATATTTACAAAGGTGAAGTGCTCGGACTCGTAGGTGAGTCTGGTTGTGGAAAGTCGACGACAGGACGTACAATCATCGGTCTTTATGATGCGACGGATGGTGATGTTGTCTTCAAAGGCGAAAACGTCCACGATAAAAAGTCAAAAGCAGACAAGTTGAAATTCAACCGTGCAATGCAAATGATTTTCCAAGATCCATACGCATCTCTTAACCCGCGTATGACCGTTGCAGATATTATTGCGGAAGGGATTGACATTCACGGTCTTGCGAAGACGAAAGAAGATCGCATGAACCGTGTGTATGATCTTCTTGAAACAGTTGGATTGACGAAAGAGCACGCGAGCCGTTACCCACACGAATTCTCGGGTGGTCAACGCCAGCGTATCGGGATTGCCCGTGCCCTAGCCGTTGAACCAGACTTCATCATTGCAGATGAGCCGATTTCTGCTCTTGATGTATCGATTCAAGCGCAGGTCGTCAACTTGATGAAAGAATTGCAACGCGATCGCGATTTAACGTATTTGTTCATCGCCCATGACTTGTCGATGGTTAAATACATCTCTGACCGCATCGGTGTTATGTATCAAGGTCACCTCGTTGAGCTTGCGACAGCCGATCGTCTCTACGAGAACCCAATTCATGCGTATACGAAATCGCTTCTTTCAGCGATTCCGCTTCCGGACCCGGAGCATGAACGCACACGTAAGCGGATTGTGTATGAATCAACTTCAAAAGGTCCAGTTGGACGTTCGGATGAGGATTCAAGCATTCCACCACTTCGCGAAGTTGAGCCAGGACACTATGTCTCACTCACAGACGAAGAGTACGAAGCGTACAAAGCACAACTCGTTTAATGAAAAAGATCCTGACTCACTCGTTGAGTCAGGATCTTTTTTCACAAAAAAATCACCTATCGAACTAGGTGACCGGTTATCCATTTGAAATGCGAGGCAAGTTTGATAGTCGTTCAACGATTGCATCAATCTGGCGAACGCGAGCTAACGCATCTTCGACTTCCATTGTTTCATAATGATGCAGACCGCCTGGCTGCTCAACGAATGTATCGGCGTCATGGACGAGCTGTTGAAGAGGTGTGCGCTGAATGCGGCTCGGTGGTAAATATGAATCGGTGTGTAAGAGAATCATCACAGATATCTCTTTTGCTCGAGCGGGGTCTTCCCCTAATCGAATCAATAGTTTATGGGCACGTTCAGCACCTTTGATCGCATGAATATCATTTTGACGATACAAATCATAATTCCATTTACCTTCCGTATACCATTCATAATGACCGATATCATGAAGTAAAGCGGCCTTTGTCGCTAAATCGGTGTCGAGCCCTCGCTTTGTCGCCATCTCGAGAGCGCGTTCACATACGTCGATTGCATGCTTTAAGCCTGATCGAGTCAAATATTTTTGGGTGATGGGATGTTTCATAATTGTTTCTAATGTGATTCTCATCATCGCTCTCCTCCTTAAAAATAAAAAGGTTATTTCTATTAACTATACAGGTTTTATTGGGTAGTTGCAAATTTCAACTATGTAAAGAAATCATGAACCTTTAAGAATGATTCACAATTCACAAACAAATGTGCTATAATTTAATTGTAGATTTAGTGCAACTTTAAGATTTTCAGAATCGGTAATGCTCTGCATGTTCCTTACGCTGTATGGGGGTGAGAGGCCATGAAAGAACGTGATAAAGTTTTACGAGAGAAAAAAAGACTTTTAAAAGAAGTGCTGAAGAAAAAGTTGAAAGACTTACAAGTAAAGCCAGGGAAAGAGACGGTGTCTCAACCGGTTTCTCGAATCCCTGCATCTTGATATAGGTCATTCAAGGTCGCATTCAACGAATGCGCCCTCTTTTCTTATCCGACTGATAAAGAATATCATTGAAGTTTCAACAATTAAGAATTATTATAATTAAGTGGATGCGAATTTGGGTATACAAATAGAGTCACTTAAAAAGATGGACGCATACTCGATCAGGGAGGAAGAAAAATGGTCACACTATATACGTCTCCAAGCTGTACATCTTGCCGAAAGGCACGGGCTTGGCTCGAAGAACACGATATCCCTTTTACAGAAAGAAACATATTTTCAGAACCGCTCTCACTTAATGAGATTAAGCAAATTTTACGTATGACTGAAGATGGGACAGATGAAATCATTTCGACACGTTCAAAAGTCTTTTCTAAAATCGATGTATCTGTTGATGCCTTATCACTTCAACAACTTTATGATTTGATTCAAGAATATCCGGGTTTATTACGTCGTCCGATTCTTATTGATGAGAAACGTTTGCAAGTTGGATATAACGAAGATGAGATTCGTCGATTCTTGCCACGGAAAGTTCGGACGTTCCAGTTGCAGGAAGCACAGCGACTTGTGAATGAATGAATGAAAGCATACTGTTTAAGCAGTGTGCTTTTTATTATTGATTATTTCCTATAAAATAAAGATATAACCCGTCATCCAGATTGAATGATGTCAAAAAGGGTACAATGATAAAAAGAGAATTTCCCCTCTCCTCCTTATGTGAATTGGGAGCGAGGTGAGAAGGGAGTGGACAATCGTGAAAATTGAGCGCATCAACGATAATACCGTCAAATTTTTCATCACATATGTGGATATTGAAAAGCGTGGTTTCGCACGTGATGAAATTTGGTACAACCGAGAACGTGGCGAGCAGCTGTTCTGGCAAATGATGGACGAGGCTAACGAACGTGAAGATATCTCGTTTGATGGTCCACTATGGATTCAAGTCCAGGCTTTTGAAAAAGGTCTAGAAGTGACGGTGACAATCGCGAAAAATGTGATGGATTCCGAAGATGATTCTGAACTCGGTTCGCTTCTCCGCTCGGCAATTGATGAAGCACGGGATCAGCAGTCAGTACTCGATCAATTGAGTGAGTTAGATGAACTTGAAGCTGAAACAGATGCTTGGGCCCCACTTGCGATGGAAACAAATGATTTCGAGGCAATCATTTCACTGAGTAAGCGTGCAGGTGACACTTTCAGTGATCTTGATTTGAAACTATATCATTATCAAGACCGTTACTACTTGTGGATTGAGTTCCCGGATGAAATGGAACCTGAAGACGAAGAGAATGCACTCAGTCTCTTAGCGGAATATCTATCATTCAGTACACAGACGCAACCTATGCTTGAGGAGTATGGAAAAACCATTCTCGAAGGAGACGTCTTTGCGAAAGTACGTCACTACTTTTAACGGTGCATCGCCTGTTCAGTTGGACAGGCGATTTTTTCAAATCAATGGCAAAGAGGTGTTGGTATGGTGAGACGAATACGTTTATTACTCAATGAAAGTGCTTGGTTTGTCCCCTTCTTATACGGAGCGGGCGGAATTTTACTAACGATTTTGACTCAACTGTTTAGTGAATTCTTTCGAGATTTACTCCCGAATTTCATATATTTAGATTTGGACTCAGCTGCATCTGTTTTATCTTCGACGTTTACGAGCCTTATGACGATGATGACATTCAGCTTTTCCACCATTTTAGTGGTTTTGACGACCTATTCGTCTCAATTTTCTCCACGGACAGTAAATAACTTCTTAACGAATACTGCGGCTAAGCATACGCTCGGCCTTTTCATCATGACCACAATTTACGGGATTTCGAACTTATTCCTCGTTCGCACTGCGGATGAAGGTGTTGTGCTGTCATCTGGAATTAGTGTGATCTTGGTGATTGGATCAATTTGGGCTTTCGTAAAATTCATTCAAACAGTCAGTGTCTCGATTCAGGCGGAGCGTCTCTTATCAACATTACATAAAGAGGCTTTGTCGGTCATCAGTGAGCAAAAAGATGCAATCGAGTCGGAAAAGGTGAATCTCGTTCTGTCAAGATCTGTTCATTCATTCGAAGGGACTGCAGTCCGGGCACCACGAACGGGATACGTCCGTTTGTTTTTAAGAGAAAAGCAAGGAGATCATGAAACGGACTTTGAATCAGTTGTAGCCGTGGGAGATTTTGTTGCAAAAGGGGACCTCGTTGGTTTTTGGAAGAGTGAAGAAAATCCAGATGTCGAGTTGTTTGAAATCGGGGAAGTTCGTTCTTCGATGCAAGACCCGTCTTTTGCAATTGAAAAATTGAGTGAGATTGCGTTACGCGGGATTTCGCCGGGGGTTAATGATCCGAATACGGCCATCCACGCGATCCATTACATCGGAGATATATTAAGGGAATTATGTGAACTGCCGGATGGTGATTTCCTCTATTCAAATGGGAAGTGCGATTGGCACGTGAAACGTAAGACACTAGACACGATTTTATTTGAATCGTTGTCACCGATGCAAACATACGCAAATCAAGATATTTTCGTGATGGGTTCTGTATTTGAAGCGATTCGAATGGCTCGTCTCGAAGCCCATGAAACATTGGATTCAACGTTTGATGGTATGGTTGATTACTTTGAAGACGTAATTAATTGGGATCATTTTCATTCAAAAGAGCAACACTATTTGCGGAATAAGATGAATCGTGCGAAAAAGCTGACAGCATGAACAGAGACCACCTTTTCAAAAGAAGAGGTGGTCTTTGTTCAAGAGAGGGTATAACCGCCGTCGACGGTAAGGGCTTGTCCATTTATATAAGTCGAAGCGTCAGTCAATAAAAATTCGACAACAGGAGCAACTTCTTCAGGTAAGGCTGCATGTCCTCGGAAATGATGGCTCATGGCATCTTTGAATTTCGCCTCACCTCCATACAGTTTGTGGCTTAGCGGCGTATCAACAGGACCGAAACAGACAGCATTGAATCGTACTTTTCCTTTCATTCGGTGTGCAAACGTTTTGGTCAAGGCGACGACGGCCGCTTTTGAAGCAGCATAATGTGCGAGCATCGGTGGAAATTTGACGTGGCCAACGATGGCGGCATTGTTAACAACGCTGGCACCTTGTTCAAATAACGGGATTGCGCGTTGTGTGACCGTGTTAAGTGCATATAGGTTGACGTCGAATACTTCGGTATAGGCATCATGCGTGAGACGTTCTGGCGTACCGGGTCTGCCAAAAGTAGCCGCGTTGTTGAACAAGCCGTTTAACGTCACGCCCTGCTCTTTCAAATGTCTGAAGAGATGGTCGATGTCTTCTGCAGACTGAAGGTCACAACGAATGAAGGTGGCCCGTCCGTCCGAATCAGATTCAAGGGAAGCCCCCCTTGTTTCATCACGACCAATCCCGATCACACGATGTCCATTCGTTGTTAACTGCAATGCGACGGCGCGTCCAATTCCGCTAGTCGCACCTGTTATTAGAAAAGTCCCCATAGTTTGTTCGCTCCCCTCAAAAATTTAGCGTTACGATGTATAATTAATGATAATACATGACAGAAACGAGGTCAGGTTATAATATGTTGCGACGCATACAAGTACTCTTTTCCCTTATTTTGCTCGCGGGACTCATTGCGATATTATCGTATTACTGGAGCTCACAAGTGATTGGACTCTTCTCGATTCTTGTCTTTTTGACAACGTTCAGCATTTTGCTAGTGATTCTGCTCGAAAATCGAAATCCGCAACGAACATTGATTTGGGCGATTGTCATGATTGGATTTCCTGTCATTGGATTGTTCGCGTACTTTGTGTTCGGTCAGAACTATCGACGAAAGCGAATGTTTACAGAAAAAGCGATGCTCGACGAAGAAACTTACTTAGCTTATCGCCAAAAGGCGATGACGCTATCCCCATCGCTTATGTTCACACACGACGATTATGAGAAGTTGATGCATCTCACTTCTTCGTTAAATCAGCTTCCGGTCTCCTCGAATACGTATACACAAATCTTGACGAATGGTCGTGAAAAATTCTCGAAACTGTTACCTGCTTTGAAAGGGGCGACAAGACACATCCATCTCGAATATTACATTTTTCGGGATGATCGTATTTCTCGGGAAATTCAGCGGATCCTCATCGAGAAAGCGAAAGAGGGGATCGAAGTCCGATTTTTATATGATGCGGTCGGCTCGATTCATACGAGTGGCAACTTTTTTGAAGAAATGAAACAGGCTGGCGTTCAAGTACAGGCGTTTTTCCCAGTCGTACTTCCACTCGTCTCGAGCAAGACCAACTATCGTAACCATAGAAAAATTGTAGTAATCGATGGGACCGAGGCATTCACTGGAGGCTTGAACGTTGGGGATGAGTACTTGGGTGAACATTCTAAATTTGGATTTTGGCGAGACACGCATCTGTACGTCAGAGGAGAAGGAGTGTCTGAATTACAGCTAATTTTCCTACAAGACTGGTATTACATGACCGGTGAGCGTCTTTTCACTCCGTTTTATTTAGAGCCACTTGAAACGGTTCGAAGTGCGAGTGGAGGCGTCCAAATTGTGGCGAGTGGACCAGATGAACCATATGAAACGATGAAATCGATTTATTTTTCGCTGATTAATGCCGCGAAAAAGTCTGTTTATATCTCTTCACCCTATTTAATTCCCGATGAAGATATTATGAGTGCATTGAAGACGGCATCTTTGTCAGGGATTGATGTACGGATTGTGCTGCCGAGTTATCCCGACCATAAGATTGTATTTTATGCGAGCCGCTCCTATTATGAAGAGCTACTACTAGCTGGGGTGAAAATCTATTTATATGAGGAGGGCTTCATGCATTCAAAAGTTATCGTCGTTGATGACGGACTAGCTACGATTGGAACGGCAAATATGGATTTTCGTAGCTTCCACTTGAACTTTGAAGTGAATGCCCTCTTGTATAACACGAATTCAGTCAACCAACTGAAACAAGACTTATATCATGATTTTGAAGGATCTCACGAGTTAGTGTTAGAAGAGTTTGTAAAACGCTCATTCTTTATCAAACTCGTGGAGTCATTGGCTAGAATGTTTTCACCACTACTATAAAAAGGGGGGAGCAAGATGCGATTTGCAATCGGTCGGGAAGGGGACATCGTTGATTCTTTTACCCTAAATCGAATGCAGGCGGAGCAGCTTGCTCCTTTTCGATGTCCAACTTGTCAAGAAGTGCTCATCCTGAAGCAGGGCGTGAAGCGGCGCCTCCATTTTGCTCATATCCATACGTGTGGAAGCGCAGAATCGGTTCCACACCATCAAGACAAATGGGCGGTGAGTCAGTGGTTACAAGAAAGAGGGTATCCGGTCGACCAAGAAGTAACGATTGGAGCGCGACGTGCGGACATTTTAACTAAAATCGATGGAAAGTCGACGGTTATTGAGATTCAGGCATCTTCATTACGCCCGGAGGAATATGTCGAGCGGACGAGCGACTATGAGAAAGCAAATCTTGATGTCATTTGGCTCGCAAGTGGTCTCGACTTGAGGATGAACCAATCTTTCCAACCGTGGATGCGTCTTGAACTCTCGAGACGTCATATGTTGATGACGGTGAATAGCGGTTCTATAGTTCGTTTCAATGGGTTTCCGATTTCGATCAAGTATGGAATAGGCAATTGGGAAGCCTCTTCTTCAGCGAAGACGTCGCCGTTTGAAGCATACTATCGGTTCAACGCGATGGAATGGACGGAAATGATTCGTCGGAAGCGAATGGCTCCGCCCTATCCTTCCCCACAGAATCGCCGATTGATCTTCAATCGTCTCTATCCACTCGGTTTATTGCCGGCACTTTTACCGACAGGCTGTTATCTTCCGCTCACATCGCTATGGGGAATACGTGTACATCCGGTAGATTTTCAGACCGTCCTTTATTTAAATCGGTACGAGTCACCAAATGATTCGATAGAATGGAGTATTGAAAAGACGTGTCGTCAGTTTGGAGTAACACCGACAAGCGACTTTTCGGAGTCATTTCATGTACAATGGAAACAACTCTTGAATGCATGTCGTCTATCTTGTGATGTCAGGTCATGGTCGTTGCCGATTACATATGAAGAGGCGAGACATCACGATACACGTTTGTTTCAAGGATTTCAACGATTGATGTTACAGTCGACCAATCGATAAGAAAAGGGAGTGGACGTATGTCAGAGGTATTAACAAGACAGCAAGTTCCAGTGGAAGAAACATGGAACTTAGAGACCATCTACAACGACGATCAAGCTTGGGAAGCAGACTTTCAAGCGCTGAAAGAACAAGTACCAGCTTTAATTGGATTTAAAGGCCGCCTTGGAGAATCGGCAGAGGTTCTACACGAGGCATTACAGCTTCGAGATGAACTATCTCGTAAGTTACATAAGCTGTACACATACGCACACATGCGTTACGACGAAGATACGGCAAATAGCCATTACCAAGCATTGAATGACCGTGCAGGCTCACTCGCGTCTCAAATTTCGGCTCAGCTCGCGTTTATGACGCCTGAACTTCTATCGATTGATGAAGCTCAGATTGAAGCCTACATGGATCAACACGATGCACTTCGTGTATATCGTCATGCATTCGATGAACTAGCGCAAGAACGTCCTCATGTGTTGACGGAAGCGGAAGAAGCGATCCTCGCTCAAGCAGGGGACGTACTCGGACAATCGAGTTCGACGTTCGGTATGCTCAACAACGCGGATTTAAAATTCCCGAAAGTGAAGAATGAAAACGGGGAAGAGGTCGAGTTGACACACGGCCGTTACATTACGTTCCTCGAGTCGGCTGACAGAACCGTCCGTGAGGGCGCATTTAAAGCGATGTACGGGACGTATGAGCAATACTTGAATACGTTTGCTTCTACGTTGTCAGGAAGCGTGAAGAAGGATAACTTCTATGCGACTGTCCGCAAGTTTGAAAGTGCAAGACAATCAGCACTTCACAATAATGCGATTCCGGAGTCTGTCTATGATGGTCTCGTTGAGGCAGTGAACGAACGTCTTGATTTGTTGCATCGTTACGTCGCGCTACGTAAACGTGCACTCGGCTTAGATGAGTTGCATATGTATGATTTATACACGCCGCTCGTCAAAGACGTAGAGATGAAAGTGTCATATGAAGAGGCAAAACAATTGATGGTCGACGGTTTAGCGCCGCTTGGTGAAGAGTACGTTCAAATTGTGAAAGACGGACTCGACTCGCGTTGGGTAGATGTACGGGAAACACGAGGCAAACGCAGTGGCGCTTATTCGTCAGGCGCGTATGATACACAACCGTTCATCCTCATGAACTGGCAAGACAATGTCAACAATTTGTTCACGCTCGCACACGAGTTTGGACACTCTGTGCACAGTCATTACACGCGTACGTCACAGCCGTATCCATACGGTGACTACTCCATTTTTGTGGCGGAAGTTGCGTCAACGACAAATGAAGCCTTGTTGAATGATCATTTATTGAAGACGAGAACGGCAAAAGAAGAACGTCTCTATTTGTTGAACAATCAACTTGAAACGTTCCGTGGGACATTGTTCCGACAAACGATGTTTGCTGAATTCGAACATTTGATTCACAAGGCGGCACAAGAGGGTGTCTCGCTCACGCCAGAATATTTAAACGAGACGTATTTAGAGTTGAATAAACGTTATTTCGGAGACGGCATTGTCATCGATGAAGAGATTTCATATGAATGGGCGCGTATCCCACACTTTTACTACAATTATTACGTCTATCAATACGCGACCGGTATTTCAGCATCAGCTGCATTGTCGCAACAGATCATGGAAGAAGGGGAGGCGGCTGTCCGTCGCTACATCGACAACTTCTTAAAGGCGGGTTCTAGCGACTATCCAATTGAAGTATTAAAAGCGGCGGGTGTAGATATGACAACGAAAGAGCCGGTACTCAAAGCGCTCAATCAGTTCGAAACGGTTCTCGATGAAATGGAATCATTATTGTTCTCGTGAACAATATGTGACAATGTACACAAAGAGGTTGTCAGATGAAGTTGGGCTAGGTATATTATAAGTGTGAAATCAATCACAAACCCCTTTATTGACCGTAAACTTTCTCCCATCTTGTAGGCCTTCCCCGGGCCTCAAGGTTCGACGTTTCTTGTCCCCGCTTGAAACGTCAAAAACCCCACGGCTCCCCGGCCGTGGGGTTCTTTTTTTATTTCGTTTGAGCCCATGCTTCCCCGCTACATCCCGGTACAGGACGACAACGTTGCTGCAAAGATAGCTTTTTCAGTTCGCGTTCAATCACAGTTTTCTCCATGTCTAGAATGTATGAAAGTTCGGTAATCGTCGATGCATCATAACGAGCCAATACTTTGGCTACGTCCCAATCGGTTGAACGGCTAGGGGCATAGCCTAACAACTCTGTCATGACCGATTGATACACATCGTACGGATACACGCCTTCAATCTTCAACGCCTCATCACGAGTCACAAAAGTGAGTGCGGGCAATGACTCAATCTCCCAATCTTTCAACACTTGATGGTCGACCGCTAACGCATTCAAGAGCTGGTTCGATTGAAGATCGGCTTCGAGTTCACTTAAATCAAGACCATACTCTTCGAAAGATCGTGCGAGTTCCCATAGATCGATGGGGTCGGGTTGTTTACTGGAAAATAAATCATTCACATGCAAATGACGCAAGAAACGCATTGCATGACGCTTTCCTTGTAATTCTAGCGCTTTGATCATGGTGAGAAGGCGAACCTCTTCCTGACATCCGCCAACACAGCTAGGAACAGTAGAGACCATGCGGAAACGAATGACATGTCCGTATTCAATCTCTAACTTTTTGATTAATGTCATCACATGAAAGTTTTCAGGGCTCGAAATGTCCATGAAATAGAATAGCTCCAATGGCTTATAAGTTACTTGAATAGGAGTTTCTTCCAGTGAACAAGATGACCCATTACAATGATCACGTTCCATTTGTGTCGCCTCCTCTCGTTAAAAATTCTTTTAACTTTGTATGCTTATTGTAGCAACGAAAAAAAAAGGTTGGCAATGTATCTGCTCAACCTTCAAGAGGATTCATTTTTAACTCCATGAATCGAACGATTTTATTTTTGGCGGGACGGTAAGGAAGTCCGTGTTCTGCTAAGAGTCGTTCAAAGGCGCGTCGACCGGCTTCTTCGTTCGTTACTTCAAATTCTATTTCGTAGTCTGTTGTCTCCAAATAATGGCTTTCATCTAGGACGAGTAGTCCATCTTTCATTTGATGTTCTGCCCGGTGCGTTTCGAGGCGACCGAGGTGTTCGAGTGGGGCGCTCAACTGAAATGGTGCAAGTGCTTGTTTCATTTGGTCATCGTGAATAATGCCGTATTTAAATAAATCTTCAGCCTCTGCCTCTGTGATAGTTGCGTGTGTTTCAAGCAATCCGACATCATTCGGCTGTTTTAGCGTCAATACTTGACCTTGTTTCTTCTCGCGAATGCGGAGTGCTGCACCCTTTTCTTTTAACTGGAACGATGGTGTGTCAAAATAGTCATTCGCTTGCCAGCGAACTTGATCCTCTAACTTGTAGGTTTGAAGTAGCGTCTCGTATTCTTTTTTCGTCAACATTGATTTAAATTCAATTTCCACTTCTTGGGTCATGAATCATCGCTCCATTCTATGAACAATTGTTCGTTTATGATACCATACAAACGGATACATACGGAAAGGACACGTTTTTTTCCGGAAAAGAACGAAAGTGGTGACAGCGTATGCAATCAATAAACTGGGATCAGTTTTTAGTACCGTACCAAATCGCGGTAGACGAGTTGAAAGTGAAATTAAAAGCAGTTCGTAAGCAATTTAAGTCTCAAAATGACCATTCTCCGATAGAGTTTGTCACTGGTCGAGTGAAACCGATCGGGAGCATACTTGAAAAAGCGAAACGAAAAAATATCGCTAAACACGAATTGGCGACAGATATGCAGGACATTGCTGGATTACGAATTATGTGCCAATTTGTAGATGATATCGTTCACGTCTTGGATTTGCTTCATCGTCGAACAGATTTTAAAATAGTGGAGGAACGGAATTACATTACTCACCAAAAAGATTCTGGTTATCGATCGTATCATGTCATCATCGAATACCCGGTTCAAACGATTCATGGAGAAATCCCGACGCTAGTCGAAGTACAAATCCGCACGCTTGCGATGAACTTTTGGGCTACGATTGAGCATTCATTAAACTATAAATACGATGACGATATGCCTTTAGAAGTACAAGAGCGTTTGAGACGTGCGGCCGAGGCGGCATTTCTTCTCGATGCAGAAATGAGTCAACTCCGCGTCGAAATTCAAGACGCCCAGCAAGTGTTTCGGGATAAAGAGATGAACGTGAAAACGGATGAGGACTAGGGGGAATTGATATGCAGTTTGCGATTGTTTCGAGAGGGGATACGCGATCAGCGGAGATTGCCCAGGAACTGACTGGTAAACTTCAAGCTGCCGGGCATACGCGATCTGAGGAGCCGCGAATCGTGGTATCGGTCGGGGGAGATGGCACGATGTTGCAGGCGTTCCATAAATACATTGACCGACTCGATGAAACGCTTCTCGTCGGCATTCATACTGGACATTTAGGCTTTTATGCCGATTGGCAACCGGATGAATTGGACGAATTGACGGAAATGATTACGAGTGAGTCGTTCGAGCCGGTCTCGTACCCACTATTAGAAGTTCTGATCGACTACGAGAACGGAAAGACCGATCGTCAATTAGCGATGAATGATTGTACGATTAAAAATTACAAGCGAACTCTCGTTTGTGATTTATCGATACGAGATGATTATTTTGAGACGTTTCGTGGAGATGGACTGTGTATCTCGACCCCATCCGGTTCGACTGCTTATAATAAAGCGCTCGGCGGGGCAATCGTTCATCCGTCAATCGAAGCAATTCAAGTGACGGAAATGGCCTCGATTAACAACTTGGTTTATCGAACAATCGGGGCGCCGCTTCTTTTACCGAAACATCATCAAGTGAAAATCAAGCCGCATACGAAAACCGAATTCGAATTGGCGTTTGACCATCAAGAAGCTTTGTCTTGGTCTGATGTCGTCTCGATTCGATGTGCGGTTGCAAAAGAAAAAGTGACGTTCGCTCGATTTCGGCCTTTCCCGTTTTGGCGCCGGGTGCGCGAATCGTTCATTGAGGAAGGAAAGTAACGGATGCAAGGATTTACAATTCGTCGCGTTGTGGAAAAAGAAAGCCCACTTCGCGATTTTTTAATGCAAGATATGGGCATTTCCCGAAAAATGCTCACGCTCGTGAAGTATGAAGGGAAGATTGAAGTAAACGGAGTAGCTCGAACCGTGCGTCATAATCTCGAACAGGGTGATGAAGTGGAGGTCACGTTCCCAGAAGAATCTCCTTCAACAGAAATGGTCGCTTCAAACCGATTGCTTCGTATTTTATACGAAGATGACGCTTTGTTAGCGGTTGACAAACCTGCAGGAATCGCGACGATTCCATCAAGATTACACCCGACCGATACGCTCGCGAACGCAGTACTCGGATATTATAAGCAAATCGGTCTTCCTTCTGCGATTCATGTCGTCAACCGACTCGACCGCGATACGAGCGGGGTGGTTTTATTTGCGAAGTTTGGTTTTGTTCATCATCGATTCAGCGAACTTCAAAAGGCGAATAAATTGATGCGCTCGTACATGGCACTCGTCGAAGAAGAAGTGTTGCTCCAAACAATTGATGCGCCGATTGGGCGTGCTGAGGGCTCAATCATGGAACGGGTCGTGACAGAAGATGGGCAACGTGCCGTCACACATGTTCTCGCTTGCCAGAAATTCGGAAGTGACTTTTTATTGACCATACGTCTTGAGACAGGACGGACCCACCAGATTCGCGTTCATTTGCGCCATATTGGACATCCTCTCATTGGGGACTCTATGTATGGTGGAGTCAACCGAATGGACCGTCATGCCCTTCACAGCGCGTCTGCACGATTTATTCATCCGTTAACAGGAGAAGAAATCTTTATCGAGGCGCCGATCCCAGAAGATTTTATCCGAGCGTGAACAAAGCCCTCAAGTTCAATTCCTTGAGGGCTTTTGTCAATCGTCATCAAACATATATGTTTTTGATTTGGATGCTACGTTCATCACGAGACCGATTGCAATCATATTCATGATGATTCCCGTTCCCCCGTAACTGACGAATGGAAGTGTGAGACCCGTGATTGGCAAAACACCGATCGTCATCCCGATGTTTTGGAAAACCTGGAATGTGAACATAGCGATAACGCCGGTGACGATGTAACTTCCAAAAGCGCTACTTGACTCTAATGCAATATGAATCATGCGATAGAGGAACAGGAAAAAGACGATGATAACGAGCGCTGCACCAATGAAACCATAGTGTTCGGCGATCACTGCGAAAATAAAGTCTGTCTGTGATTCCGGCAAATAGACGAGACCTTGTCCGTATCCTGTCCCGAACATTTGTCCGGACCCGATTGCTTGTAACGACTTGATTAACTGGAATGCTAAATCGTCTGAATACTCGTATGGATAAATCCATGCTTGAAATCGGTTGAGGGCATGGCCCGGTACGAACGCTTGCAACAACTCAAAATGGGAGAAGAACAAATACATAAATGTTCCGATTGTCAGAGCGGCCGCACTGAAGAGACCGAGCAACCACTTCCAGCCAATTCCCGAGACGATAATGACGGCGCCGAGCATCGTTATTAAGACGAGCCCTGTTCCCAAATCGGGTTGCGTTACAATCAGTCCGAGTGGAGGGAGGGCGACTAAAATCAGTTTGACCAAGAGCCACGTATCGAGTTGAGATGAGCCATATCGTTTGTTGTGTTCATACACAATCGTCGACATCGAAATTAGCAGGAACAATTTCATGAACTCGGCAGGCTGGAAACTGAAACCTGGAACGTTATACCACCCATACGCCCCATTAATATTTGGAACGAGCGTTGTATCTCGGAGAGGGATTAACCCTACGAGAAGGAGCAGGCCGAATGCGTACAAATACCAATGGATTTTCCGTAGTTGTTCATATTCAATCGTCATGATGGCAAACATCGCAAAAAAGCCAATAACGTAACGAATGCCTTGCTCGAGAGCGAAGTTGATATGCTGAAGGCGTGTCGGCAACATCGGCTGTGCCGTATAGATTGCACCGAGGCTGATGATCATTAACAGGAAGACGATGGTCAACAGCGTCGTGTCTAAACTTTTAAAATATGATTGAATGCGGTTCATAATGGAGTCGAGTCACCCTTTCTATACGTATTTTATCTTACCGCAACTTAAAAAAATCGCAATACGAAACGAACCGGTTGACAAAAGAGAAACCTTTCTGTAATCTGATAACAGATATTATCACCAGGTACTAAAAAGGGGAGTTTATGATGTCAATTTTTCCAACGTTAACAGATAAAACTTATGTCGTCATGGGGATTGCCAACAAGCGCTCGATCGCCTGGGCCATCGCCAAAACGCTTGATGAAGCGGGAGCGAAGCTCGTATTGACTTATGCAGCAGAACGATTCAAATCAGGATTAGAATCACTTGCGGGTGAGTTAAAGCAAGAAGCGATTTTACTTGAGTGCGATGTGACGAACGACGAAGCGATTGAAATGACGTTCCGCTCAATCCACGAAGAAGCAGGGGAGATTCAAGGAATCGCTCATTCGATCGCGTTTGCTGACAAAGAAGCGCTCCGCGGTGAGTTCTCTGAGATGACACGAGGTCAATTCGCGCAGGCGTTAGACATTTCAGCTTACAGTTTGACAGCCGTTGTGAAAGCAGCGAAACCATATTTCGCATCTGATGCTTCAGTGATCACGCTCACGTATCTCGGTGGAGAGCGTGTCGTCCCGAACTACAACTTGATGGGCGTTGCAAAAGCGGCACTTGACTCAAGTGTCAAATACTTGGCGAACGAGTATGGACCTCACGGGGTTCGTGTCAATGCAATTTCAGCAGGCCCGATTCGCACGTTGTCGGCTAAAGGGGTCGGTGATTTTAACAGTATCCTTTCTGAACTTGAACAGAAGGCACCGTTACGTCGAAACGTATCTGCAGATGAAGTGGCTTCGACAGGACTCTTTCTTCTTTCGGGAATGGGGAGCGGCGTTACCGGTGAAGTCATTCACGTGGATAGCGGGTACCATATTTTATAAGTTTGGGCAATGGCGCAGTGATGCGCCATTTTTGTATTACCACATGAAAGAATCGGGTAAGGACCTATGAAGGAGGTCAGATCATGGGTCCTTATCAAATTGATTTCACAGTCGTGCAATATGTCAATCGTCAAGTCCAGCCATCAGGTCGAGCGAGCATCGAACCGGTGACACGCATCAAACGTGTTCAACGTATCCGGCCTCGGCGGGAAGAATGGCTAGAAGAAGAGCAAGAAAAAAACCCCGGTCGCTATGTCGACCGGAGCATATAAGTTTAACCACGGAAACGGAACGTCTCATAGACGTTCCACGTTTCGTTTTCGAGTTCGTACATGACGGCCATCCGTGTGATGGTCTCTTCAAAATGAACTTGTTCCATACGCAACCGCTCGAGTACATCGAACAGTTCCGCATCGGTCAAATCTTGACCGATGGTGATGTGCGGCAAAAAATCATATTTCGGCGGTTGATTGAGGAGACCTTCATGTAACCGCTGGTGAAGCGTGGATAGTTCACGTGTCGGGAGTACCTTCAAATACAATACATTGTTTGTTGGTGCGAAAGACCGGACACCATCGACTTTTAGATGAAGCGGTTTAGTCGAATCTGCGACTTGCTGTAAATATTCTAGTACTTTCGGCAACTCTTCTTCTGACACTTCTGTGCGTGCTTTAATTGTCACATGAGGTGAAATTAACGCATATTTCGTGTCATAACGTTTTCGATAAGAGTTCGCAAAATCTTGCACTTGTTTTGACGGAAATAAGACTACCCCAATCTTCATTCCTCTTCCCCCTTTAATCGTTTACACTACATGTTTATGATGAACGATTTAATAAGCGAAGTCAAAGCAGGGTTCGTCTTTTTTTCGATTTTTCAGTATAATGGTTATATCATATAGAGAGATTATAACTCTCTGAACGAAGGGATGTGAAGCAGGATTCCGATCCTGCGCATACAATGAAACACGTACCACACTCACGAGACGTCCGAGAAGCGGCTCGTGCTCGTCTATTCGAGCGCGGCGTCACGATCGAATCGATTGCGGAGATTGTCTATCAGATGCAAGCACCTTACTCACCGCATCTTTCATTAAAAGACTGCATGGATTCTGTCGAGGCGGTTCTCGACAAACGTGAATTACAACATGCAATTCTTGTCGGCTCAGAGCTTGATATGTTGGCAGAGAAAGGTCAGTTATCAGAACCACTCTTATCAATTATCGCATCTGATGAGGGATTATTTGGTGTGGATGAAACGATTGCGATTGGTGCCGTCAACACATATGGTTCGATTGCCGTGACCACATTCGGATACTTAGACAAGGCAAAAATAGGTATCATCAAGCAACTTGATACGAAGATGGACGATGGTCAAGTTCATACGTTCATGGATGACCTCGTCGGCGCGATTGCGGCAAACGCTTCAGGGCGTTTGGCACACCGGTTACGCGATATGGTCGATTTCGGAGAAGAAGAGATACGTGAACGAAAAGGGTTATATTGATGGCGTGGACACCGAAGAAGGTGATGATAGCCGGGACGGTCGCTTATGTGATCGTGTCGGTGTTTGTCGTTTTAGGGGCGGTCGATCCGATGAACACAATCGTATATGAATGGTTACAACCGTTACCGAATCGTATATTTTCATACGTAACAGAATTAGGGAGTGCTCAAGTGATCGTTGGACTCTCGATTTTAGGATTGTTGTTTTGGTTATGGCGAGGGAATCGTGTCGAGGCTTGGCGCCTAGCGCTCGTGGGAATCGGGACACTTCTGTTGACCCAAGTGTTAAAACTCATCTATGGAATTGACCGACCCCTCATCGATGCGTCTCTTGATGCGACGACGTACAGTTTTCCGAGCGGACACGCTTCCGGTTCGTTTGCGCTGTATGGATTGATGGCGTATGTACTGTATCAAAAAGGGCAGTCGAAGGTCGCTATTACAATACTCGTCTGTCTTGTGGTTGCAGTGTCGCTAAGTCGGGTCATCTTAAATGTTCATTACTTTAGTGATGTGCTCGGTGGATGGTTCGTTGCACTGACCATGATTGCACTCTCTGAATGGTTCATAAGGAGGAAGACAGTTTGATCATCGTCGTAGATGTAGAAAAATGGCTGTTTGTTCACAAAAAAGAAGCGGATGAAGCATCAATTCCTACGATTTTAGTGGAAAAAGATATTGAGGGGGCAACTTGGTTCACTTCGATGAGAATTTTGTTCCAATTGAAAAAATGGGCGAGTCAACGCCAGTTTATCCCGCTTTTATCTTATAACGAAGGGACGTATCGTTCGTATGAAGTGTTTCATGTCGATGCCGTCCCACCGATGACGTTACTCGATGGAGGGCGGACGTTACTTGTGAACAACCAACGTGACGAGACTTACGATCTCGCCTTGCAGAAAAGTGGGCATGAATCGGAAGAATCCGTCTTGTCGTTCGCGTTTCACTATATTGAACAGGCGACAGGCGAAGATGTCGTGTTTGCGGGAAATGGCACGATTGACGTATCTCGAGTCGTTCCAAACGAATTATGGGATGCGACTAACCGACTCGATTCCGGCCGTCGCCTTTTTGAGTGGATGAGCGAAGAAGACTCACGTAAGGAGAATGGACATGACTGATTGGGAGACAACGTTTCAGCAATTGTTAGAGGGACAAGTAGAGGAAGTGAAAGTGCTGAAAGAAGACTTCTTATTTGTTCGAACTATGTTAATTGAGAATGGTTGGCTTTTCGAAGTTGTAGGGGAAGCCAAGCATGGGGGAATAACCATCTATCGGAAAAACTCGATCACGCCGACTTCATAATATAAAGAGAAACGAAGGAAAGTCCTGATTTAAGATAAAGAAACAAGGTCTTTCTCCCACACGGAGACAAGACCTTGTTTTGTTTAAGCGTTTGAAGCTAATTTGATTTTTTGTCGTTTCATCTTGTGTAGTAACCATGCATAAAGGACTTCACAAGAGTTGTGAGGAAGGGTCAGCTCCACAAGCGGATGAGCATGACCAAATATAGTGAAGCGCGAATGGTCCTCGTCGAGCAGAGAGACTTGAATGTCGGTCGCATCCTGTAGTGAAATGCGTTGTTCCCCTGCATGAGCATCTTTTAATTTCAGCATTTTTCCATTCGTCGCAAACTTGGTGAACGAAGAGACTCCTTGTACTTTCAGTTGTTCCATTTCGTGTATCTATCCATCCGCGTGATGAATAGATTTTCACCTCGCTTTCTCTATATTGCCTTCCATTCCTCCAGAAGGTTATTCCTAGTATAACGCCTCATTCAGAAAAGAAAAGTGTTAATTTAACAAAAAATTAAGACAATTTGTTATCAATTTTTAAGGATAGCGTTCAAGCCCGGTTATGAAGGGAAATTGCTTGAAATAATCAGTCTGAAAATAACAAAAAAGAACCTCTTGTCCAGAGGTTCAGATACGTTAGTTACATGTGTGACCTTATAACCGTTCGATTTGCCAAGTACGACGGCGATACATCAACTGTCCTTTAAGTGCGATGGACTCTTTCTTGGCGTCGAAGTCTTCTTCGAGGACGGACATGTCCTCATAACGGCCAGCCACATAGAAAGAAATAACAATTTGTCGATTGAATAAACTTCGTTTTGTATGATCGAAGTCGATGATTAGCCCTTGAGGTGCCAAGTCGAGCAATTCATCAATTACAGGAAGTGGGATCGGGACAAAACTAATGTTGCGAATGTCTCGGTCGAGTTTACTTTGCAACATGTTTTGAACAAATCGATTGATGGTCGACCAGTCTCGAATGTAGAGGCTACTGTGCCGATCGTTCGCTTCGTTGAAAAAAACAATCTCATTATCGAGCGAATCCAAAAACGGTTTTTTAATCCCACGTTCCATATGACTTAAAAACAGGATCTCTGCAATCTCATGATCAGACAACGTTTCAAGTGTGTTGTAATCTGGAAAGTCGATTGCTGTGAATGTCGTTTGGTTATTCAAATACTTTGACGAGAACGAAGAAAGCTCATGCGCTTCGATATAGCGAAAACGTGACCGTGATGATTGCCTCATCCCTTTAATATCGGTTCGACAAATGATCATCGGTCTCCTTACGGAAAAAGCCTCTGTTACATTGGCCAATGTTACACCATGAAGCGTGAATCGTTGGACGTCTCGGTCTAGTTTCAAATAAAAGAGTTGTTTTGACATATGGTATCCCCTCAGTTTGACATACTACATTCATAGTAGCAAAAACACTTGGTTTCTGCCATCTTGAGACGATTACTGAGGATTGAGTTCGATACATTTGGGAAAAGACAAGTATAATTGAGGAAATGAATAGGAAAGGCGGGTTCCATATGTGGGGATTGAAACGTAGTTTTCCTGAGCTCGCTACGCCACGGTTTATCCTTCGGGAGCTTGAACCGCGTGATGCAAGAGCGCTTTATACCATCTTATCCACGGAAGAAGTGATGCGATATTATGGGTCGGACCCGTTGCTTGCCGTCTATGAAGCGAAGAATGTGATCGCTTATTTTAAAGATCAATTTCAGCAAGGGAAAGCCATCCGCTGGGCGATTTGCGATCGATTTACGAACGATTTGGTCGGAACGATTGGATTTCACAATTGGACCGCCCAATACTATCGTGCTGAGATTGGATTTGAGGTCTCTCATCATTATTGGAGACAAGGTGTGGCGTTTGAAGCGGCTACGGCTGTCATCCAGCATGGATTTGAAGAGTTCAAGTTCCACCGAATTTCCGCATTGGTCG
This sequence comes from Exiguobacterium marinum DSM 16307, assembly GCF_000620845.1. GTDB lineage: Bacteria > Bacillota > Bacilli > Exiguobacteriales > Exiguobacteriaceae > Exiguobacterium > Exiguobacterium marinum. The sequence continues at coordinate 2,216,272 of NZ_KK211189.1, read as the reverse complement.
CACCAGGTAATGAAGGGTCGAATCGACTCGTACAAAAACTCGGGTTTATCGAGGAAGGATTATTGAAAGATTATGCGTACAGTCATGGTCGTTTTATGGATTTGACGATGTATCGATTACTCAAAACAGAATGGGAAGAAAAGGAGCATTCAATCTTATGAAAGCACTTGTCTTGTTACATGGGTTATGTGGTTCGCCACAGTACTTTGAACAGTTAGAACCTTTGCTAGATGCGGAAGTTCATGCATTCATATTACCGGGTCATGCAGGCACGGAAGTGGGACCGGAAACGATGGATCAGTTCGCGGACTGGGTCATTGAAGAGATACGACTGCGTAATCTTGACAAACCACTCGTGTTCGGGCATTCATTCGGGGGGTATGTGACTACAAATCTCGTTCGTCGTTATGAGAGCGAGTTGTCAGGGTTTGGACTGATTCATTCAACCGCTGCATCAGATTCAGAAGAGGCTAAAGAAAAACGTAATGCGGCGATCAATAAAGTCATCGAAGAAGGGGTAAAGCCGTTTATCGATGGGATGATTCCGAGTGTCTTCTCGAATGATTCAGACCCTATGCTCGTCGAAAATGCGATTAAGATTGGATACCATATGTCGGTCGATGGAATTGTGAATGCGCAACGAGCGATTCGGGATCGTGAAGATGAAGTGAACACTGTCGAGGCAACTGAACTTACGGGATTATTCATTTATGGAGAGAAAGATCCGAACATGAATGAGGACCGGGCGTTTTTAGGTGCGAGTCGTCACACGACCGCCGTTGTCCCTTACAGTCATATGGGAATGATGGAAGCACCTCAGGAAGAGGCTGCGATTATTAATCAATGGCTACAGGAGGCTTCTCATGAAAAAGTATAAATTGATTGCGATTTCTGGCAGCCTTCGGAAACAATCATTCAATACGGCTCTTCTCCGCTCAATCATCGGACTTGCTCGAGACGATTTTGACATTGAAGTCGTCTCAATCGAGCTCCCATTATTTAATGATGATTTGATTGACCCGGATGAACCGGAAGTGGTGGCCACTTTGAAACAAGCCGTTCGGGAAGCGGATGGATTACTGATCGTCACTCCGGAATATAATCACAGTATCCCAGGTGTCTTGAAGAACGCGATTGACTGGCTCTCGCTCGAACCGGGTACCCCACTTCGGGATAAACCGGTCATGATTGCCGGAGCGTCTCCAGGTATGCTCGGAACGGCCAGATGCCAGATTCATCTTCGACAAGTATTTGCCACAAATCGAGCAAATGTTTTACCAGGAAATGAAATCTTTATAACGCATTGTAAAGACAAAATCGGGGATTCAGGACTTCACGATGAAAAGTCCATTAGACAAATTAAAAAAACGTTATCTGAGTATTATAAATGGATTGAATTTTGGAAGCGTAGCGCAAAAAATTAACTTGAAGTCGTTCTTGTTGTTTGATAGAAAGGAATTGTGAAAACAAACACAAGAGGAGCGACACCAAAATGGAAACTTACATCGAACTGTACAATGGCGGCGAATTAGGTGATCGGGCGGTAATGAACGATGGAATGACGTTTGGACGTATGACGATTGTAGAGTTGTTCTATCAATCCAATCATATTTTCGGTTATGTAAAAGAAGACGGAGAAAAACGTTTCTTCCTTGAACCGATTGCAGATGACGACACGTTTACTGTGGATGGTGATACGTATTCGCTCCAACAGTTCATCGCGCTGTTCTAAACATAAATAGACGAATGATTGACGCAAGCGACTCGCTTGCGTTTTTTTGTCATTTTCGTCACGATGAAGAGTGAGGTGATGAGAATGAAACTAGTAGCAATTGAACCAACACCAAGTCCAAATAACTTGAAAATTATCGTAGAACCTCCATTTGAAGGAAGAGGCACCACGTATGACAAAGCGAATACCGATGCTCCGGTCATCATTCAGGAGATTGTCGCACTTCAAGGGGTGAAATCAGTCTATGCTGTATCTGATTTTATCGCTGTCGAACGTCATCCGAAACATGATTGGCATGACGTGATGAATGAGATTCGTCGAGTTTTTGGGGAACAAGTCGAGGAAGTCGAGACCGCCCAAATGGATACGGACTATGAACCGGTTCACGTTTCTGTTCAGTTTGTACTTGATGTTCCGATGCAATTAAAACTCGTCAAAGGGGATGAAGAAAAGCGGATTGGTCTGTCCAAGCGATTCGTTGATGCAGCGATGGAAGTTCAAGCACAGGTGAAAAATGTTATCCAAGACCGTCGTTGGGTGGAACAAGCCCCACGTTATGGCCAACTGGATGAAGTCAGTGCCGTCGCTCAAGAAGAGTTGGAGGCTGCGTATCCACAAGAGCGTGTCGAACGCATTGTAGCTCGGGCATTTGGACGCGAAGCTGATTTTGTGACGAACGCGAATCATTTACAATCGGAGAACTGGAAAGATCGGATGGCATTCCTAGATGAACTCGAAATCCATCATGAAAATATGCCATATTTCCGTCGTGCACTAGAAGATTCAGTGATGGCCATCCGTCGACAGGCTGTCGTGATGATCGGGATGTTTGAAGAGCGACGTGAGGAATATGTCACGTATATCGAACAAGCCTTAGTAGACGCTTCTCCTATTGTGAGGCGCACAGCTGGGGACACAGTCTCAGACTGGGCGTTACCTCAATCACAGCCATCGATGATTGAGGCGCTAAAAGATAAGAACAAACTTGTCCGTTGGCGTGCGGCTCGATTCTTGTTTGATTGTGGAGATGAACGTGCTGTCCAAGCCCTATCAATTGCCGAAGAAGACCGTGAATTTGAAGTTTCATTACAAGCAAGACTTGCGAAAGAGCGGATCACGAGCGGGGAAACGGCACTCGGGACGGTATGGCAACAAATTTCTAACCGCTCTAAATAACTTGTTTCGTTCGACAAGTGTTGAATCAATTTGATTTACAATTTAAGGTAAAGAGGAGCGTCTGCAGTGCGGATTGCTTCTTTTTTCATAAAATCATATGCACATTTCTCCAATTGCTTAACATTTGATGTAAGCGTTTCGACAATAGGTATAATGTCATTGGTTCACTGTCGAACGATAGGACATATATATCGGTTTAAGATTGGTACACTAGGTTTATCACAGATGAACAAAGGAGCCTTACTTATGATATTGTTTGCAGAAACGCCTGAACTTGTAGCTTATAAGGAAGTAGTAGGAGAAACGATGGTCGTCACGTTTGAATCGATGCACAGTGAGACGTTCTCGATTACGGCTCAAGTCCGGTCTGATCTCGATATCGCAGATTCATTGTTCATGACCGGCTGGCAGCAATACATGGAACAAACTAAAGTTTCGTAAAAAAGGTAAATAATATAAGGAAAATCATTACAAACGTCTGCACTTTGTATACACTAGTGCTATAGACGTTTTTTTATTTTGTTGAGGAGAGTGGGATCCATGAAGAAAACTTGGTTGCTCGCCGTAGTGACGGCAATCTTATTAGTCGTAGCAGGGTGTGGTAAAGAAGAGGCGAAACCGAGTCAAGTGAACAGTGATTCGTCTGAAACACCGGCTCCATTGACGCTCGACACGGAAGTGGCATACGATTCATCTGCAAATACACTGTCGGCAACAATCAAAATGACGAACCCAAATGAAGAAGCCGTGGACGTGACATTCAATACGTCACAGCGCTATCAGTTGATTATCAAGCAAGGTGACAAAATCGTATTTGATTATGGTAGCGAATTTATGTTCACGGAATCGATTATTGAAGAAAAGTGGGCAGCGGATGAACAAAAGATCTTCGATGAGGTCTTACTGTTAGATGAATTAGAGGCTGGTGAATATTCAGTCGAAGTGGTCGGGCTCGCTCAAGTCGACGGGGCTCCGGAAATTGCTGTAACGGATGAGACGACGTTCACAGTTGAACGATCTGCCTCAGAAAAACCTGAAGAAGATACTTCAGAACCATCTGCATCAGAACCTCAATCAGATGGTGCGTTCCGTGATGTACAAATTGATGTGAATGACACGATGATTCAAGTTAGTGGTTTTACGGACGAGGTAGAGTTCGAGTGGTCTGTATCAGATGGGCATAACCTGTATGCACAAGGAGCAGCTGAAGTCACAGGAGGCGGATTCTCGTTTGGCGTGTTGCTCGACGAAGCGCCAGCGGATGATCAACAATTGTTCTTAGAAATGACACCGATTGGTGGAGAAGTCACATCATTTAAAATTCAATAACTTTCTTGACGGAAACGATTGTTTCCGTCTTTCTTTTTTTTTTAGAGTGCTAGTTGACGGGGTATAAGGATTATCGGACAATAAAGCAAAATGAGAGAATAGTGGGAGGGTCATCCATGCAACAACATATCATTGAATCAACACATGTCAAACCGACCATCGATTCGAAAGAGGAGATTCGACAGCGGATTGACTTCTTGAAAACTTACGTGAGACGAGCTGGTGCGAAAGGACTCGTCCTAGGTATTTCAGGAGGACAAGACTCAAGTTTGGCCGGAAAACTATGTCAACTCGCGATGGAAGAGCTGCGATCGGAAGAGGATGGAGAATATACGTTTTACGCGATAAGATTACCATACGGTGAACAACATGATGAAGGTGATGCGCAACTTGCTCTTGAGTTTATACGCCCGGACAAAGCATTGACCATCAACATCAAACCTGCTGTCGATGCATCACTTGAGGCGTTCCGACAAGCGACTGATCTTGAATTGAGTGATTTCCATAAAGGAAACACGAAGGCGCGAGAACGAATGAAAGCTCAATATGACGTCGCGGCAACTTTCGGTGCCCTCGTCGTTGGTACCGACCATGCAGCAGAGTATGTGACAGGATTTTATACGAAACATGGCGACGGTGCATGTGACCTCACACCTTTGACTGGCTTGAACAAGCGTCAAGGAAAAGCACTTCTCCACGAATTGGAGGCTCACGAACGTGTCATTTATAAAGTACCGACAGCAGACCTTGAAGATGGTCGTCCTGGACTTCCTGACGAAGTGGCGCTTGGTATGACGTATGATCAACTAGATGATTATTTAGAAGGGAAATCCATCGACCCGGAGATTGCCGAACGAATCGAGACGATTTTCAAGCGTTCACGTCACAAGCATCATATGCCTGCCTCTTTGTACGACGAGTGGTGGCAATGAAAATAGGAGAAGCTGTCGCGATGACAGCTTCTCCTTTATTTGTTTCACGCTTTCTTAAAAGGGGCGAACTGAATAATCAGAATGCATGTGAATGCGATGAAACTGAGTAAAGGAATTGTGACGAATCCAAAGTAGTTAACCCAGCGAATCAGGCAGTCGTTCGTACAGAAAGCCTCTCCATTAGGGATGCGTTCTAAAATCACGTGGTATAGGCTAATACACCATCCCGCTCCGGCCATGATTCCGACAAACAAGCGGTTGACATCACGAACGGTCAACATGGTGGTCAGATAGTAGATGGCCAGCGGATACATAAAAATACGCTGGAACCAGCATAATTTACACGGTAAAAAGAGCATAACTTCAGAATAATAAAGGCTGCCGAGTGTCGCGACAGCTGCGACGATAAAGGCGAAATGACGGCGTTGCATCAGAATTCCTCCTAATACTCAAAATATTGAATAAACATGATATGATACATTGAAACAAATACTTATTCAGTATACAATCTTTCAAACGATAGAGAAATAGGTGACGTGATGCAAGTTTCAGAAGTAGAAGTGTTAATTATTCTTGCAGAAGAATTGAATATGCGTAAAGCGGCAGAGCGATTGTTCGTCTCACAACCGGCTCTCAGTCAGCGGCTCGTGACAATCGAGCACCAATGGGGAAAGAAGATTTTTGTTCGTTCGACCCGAGGGCTCGCATTGACACCAGATGGCGAGAAAATCATCGAGTTTGCCAAAAAGATGTACAGTGAAGAACAGGAACTAAGAGGCGAGCTGACAGCAAACCAAGGAGAAGTATACGGGACATTGAAAATCGCCGTCGCCTCTATCATGGGGCAATATTGGCTACCGAAAGTATTAAAGACGTTTGTGGAACGATATCCGTCCGTTCGAGTGAAGTTGGTCACAGGATGGTCGAGTGAAATGATGCGTTATATGCTTGAAGAAAATTATCATATAGGGATTATACGAGGGAATCCGGACTGGCGGGGCGAGCGTATGAAGTTGTTCTCCGACTCCTTACACTTGGTCGATTTGAAAATGACCGAACTCTCCCAACTGAAAAATAACGAACGCTCGTTCATTCAGTTTAAGAGTGATTCGACTTATTACCAGGAAATATTAGAGTGGTGGCAAGAACGGTTTTCAAGTCCGCCACTCACGACGCTTGTCGTAGATCAGATTGAAACGTGTAAACAGATGGCGTTACATGGAATCGGCTTTGCAATTTTGCCGGAGTCGACCATCAAAGATGTCAATGAGATGAATAAGATCCCATTGACTTCATCAGCTGGGGTGCCGCTTGTTCGAGACACTTGGATGCTCTCGACAGAATCGATGTTAGAGTTGGCGCAAGTTCAAGCATTTTGGAATATTGTTGAAGAAGTAACGAAGGAGACTGAATCATGAATTGGGCAATCGAAGCGAGAAGACAACTACATTTAATTCCAGAGGTCGGGTATGAAGAGTTCAAAACACAAGCGACTCTTGAACAATTGATTCGTTCGCTCGATTCACCACGTGTTCAGATCACGCATTGGCGGACGGGGCTCTTTGTACGTGTAGATGGACTTGTCGGTGAAAAGACGATTGGATATCGGGCTGATATGGATGGGTTACCCATTACGGAAGAGACAGATTTAGAATTTGCATCGATTCATGAAGGGATGATGCATGCGTGCGGTCATGACGTCCATATGTCCATCGCGCTCGGATTGATTAAACGTGCCGTCGAAGTACCGTTTAATCATCATCTCGTCATCTTCTTCCAACCTGCTGAAGAAGGACCGGGGGGAGCGGAACCGATGGCGAAATCTGAGTTGTTCTATCACTTTCGTCCAGATGCGTTATTCGGCTTACATGTCGCTCCTGAATATCCGGTCGGGATGGTAGCTTCAAGACCCGGTGTGCTATTTGCAAGCGCGCGCGAGCTCCATATGACGATTCATGGTAAAGGAGGGCATGGCGCCTTTCCTCATGCTGGGATTGATGCTGTCATCGTTCAAGCTGCGCTCATCATGCAACTGCAAACAATCGTGTCACGGAACATCGACCCGATGGGAAGTGCGGTCGTCAGCATCGGAAAGGTCGCGGCCGGGACGAAAGAGAATATCATTGCTGATACGGCTAAATTGGATGGAACGGTACGAGCATTGTCTGATAAAGAAATGGTCGTGCTCGAGAGTCGGATTCGTCAAGTCATCGCTGGGGTTGAGATGACGTATAACGTTCAAATTGATCTTGAATTCGGGAATCGCTACCATGAGGTCGTCAACGATGAGCGTTATCTCTATCAATTCGAAGAAGCGGTCGAAGAGGTGGGCTATTCGTATAAGACTTGCGTACCAGCCATGACGGGCGAAGATTTCGGATATATGCTGAAGCAAGTCCCGGGCTTCATGGTTTGGTTAGGGGTAAACGACATGGGGTCGGGTCTCCATCAATCGACACTCAATCCGGATGAACGTGCGATAGAAGTTGCCATTGATTTATTTGATCACTACTTCCGTACAGTCATGATTCAATAACTCGGAGCGGTCGCGTTTGTGACCGCTTTTAGTGTGTTCAAATAGGAGTGAAGCTTGGTGGAAAAGGGAAAAGTGAATGAATGTAAAGCGACGATTTTGTGGCGATTGCTCAAATGTGAACATTTTGCGAACTCAAGCATTAGGACATTACAGCGCAATACAAAATCATTATGATGAAAGTATCGAAGGGTATTCATCTGTGATTGTCGCTTCATACATGTTTCGAAGCGATAGAGAGAGATAGGAGGTAATCAATAGATGTTTCAAGATCCTGTCCTGATGAGCCGGGCATTGACGGCACTCACATTAGGGTTTCATGTGATTTTTGCCACACTCGGCGTCGGGGTTCCACTTTTAATCTTATTGGCAGAATTTTTAGGGATTCGTAAAAAAGATCCGAAATACACGCTCATGGCTCGACGATGGTCACGTGGCTATGTCGTGACGGTAGCGGTCGGTGTTGTGACGGGTACGGCAATCGGTCTACAGCTTTCTCTATTATGGCCGAATTTGATGCGCGTCGCGGGTCAAACGATTGCGCTCCCGCTGTTCATGGAGACGTTCGCGTTCTTCTTTGAAGCGATTTTCCTCGGGATTTATTTGTACACGTGGGATCGCTTTAAAAATCCGTGGCACCACATGCTTCTCGGCATTCCGGTAGCGGTAGGTGCATTGTTCTCAGGATTTTTCATCACAACGGTAAACAGTTTTATGAACCAACCTGTAGGGTTTGATATTGTCGACGGTCGTTTGGCGAACGTTAGTCCCCTTGAGGCGATGTTCAGTCCGGCGATGCCGACGAAGATGGCTCATGTGCTGACGTCTGCGATTTTAACATCTGCGTTCATCCTAGCAGCGATCGCAGCCGTACAATTGTTGCGTCAACGTCGTAATCAACTCGACAAGATGTCGATCGAGTACCACAAAAAAGGTCTTCGTTTGACGATGACAGTCGCACTGATTTTTGCGATTGCGACAGCGCTTGTTGGTGATTTCTCAGGTAAATATTTGGCTCAATATCAACCGGATAAATTAGCGGCAGCAGAATGGCACTTTGAAACCTCCTCCGAGGCAGAATTGATTCTCGGTGGTTGGTTAGAAGATGACGGTGAAGGCGGATATGAAGTCCGAGGGGCTTTGAAGATTCCTTATGCACTTTCTATTCTCGCTGGTGGTGTCCCGAACTATGAGGTGACAGGTCTAGATGAATTCGTAAAAGAAGACCAGCCGCCGCTCTTTGTTCACTACTTGTTTGATGCGATGGTCGGAATCGGGATGCTTCTCGCGCTCATCTCTTTCCTATTCGTACTAGGGCGCTATATTAAGCGATTGAACCAGTTCAGTAAACCGATGCTCTTTGCGATTGCAGCCGGCGGACCGCTTGCGATGGCAGCGATTGAATTTGGATGGTTCTTCGCTGAGTTTGGTCGCCAACCTTGGGCGCTTTACGAGTTGATGCGCACGAGTGATGCAGCTACGACATCGGCAAATGTCGGTTGGATGCTTGTCGCTTTCGCGATCCTCTACGCGGTACTTGGAACAGTCACGGTAGTCGTTCTATCACGCCTGTTCAAAGAGAACCCAGTAGGGAAAGAACTAAAACAATCCGAACATCGTGGTGAAGCGATGTTTGCGGATGAAGTGTGATCGGAGGGTATGACATGCAAATTCAAGAATTAGGGATTGCCGTCTTATGGACGTTCTTGTACGGCTATCTCATCGTCGCATCGATTGACTTCGGTGCAGGATTCTTCGCCTTTTATAGCCGCTATACGAAACGCGACCATCTAGTGAACCGACTCGTCAAGCGGTATTTGTCCCCGACATGGGAAGTCACGAACGTATTTTTTGTCTTCTTCTTTGTCGGAATTGTTGGATTCTTCCCTGACACGGCTTACTATTATGGGACGGCGCTACTCGTTCCGGCATCTGTAGTTTTAATCTTGCTTGCGATTCGTGGTAGCTTTTATGCGTTTGCGAACTACGGGTCGAAAGAAAGTACGCTTTATGTATTCCTTTACGGGGCGACCGGGTTACTCATCCCAGCTTCGATGTCGACAGTATTGACGGTCAGTCAAGGTGGTTTTATCACCGAAACGGAAAATGGAGTCATCTTTGACGCGGCGAAGTTGTTTACCAACTTCTACTCGTGGACAGTCGTCATTTTAGCAATTGTCTCGGTTCTATATATTAGCGCCATGTTCCTTTTGTTCTATGCGGACAAAGCACGTGATCGAGATGCGGTCGAACTCGTCAGAAAATGGGCTCTCTTTTGGAGTGTACCGACGATTATTGCTTCAGGGCTTGTCTTCTTCGGCTTGAAGTCGCAGGCGGCTTGGCACTATGAAAGTATTCTAGGAGGAAACTGGTGGTGGTTCGCGATGAGCTTCCTCTTCTTCGTCATCGCCGTCTCCTTCGTTTATATGAAACGGAACTACGGTATTGCTTTCCTGATGGTTATGGGACAATTTTTCATGGCTTGGTTCGGATACGGATATTCGCACTTGCCGTATATCTTGTATCCGTACATCGATATCAATGGAAGTGTCGTCAACGAGTCGATGGCGGTGGCGCTCGTCATCGTATTCATCTTAGGATTGCTCCTTCTCGTTCCGGCGCTCTATCTCTTGCTTCGTTTGTTCTTGTTCGACAACGACTACGTACGAGGGAAACGCTCGAGTGGAAAAGCATAATGTCAAAGACGGGATTTCCTTTATTTGAAGGGAATCCCGTTTTGTTTTTTGTATAGAGTTTTGAAGTGGAATCAGTTAAACTGAACGAAGAATCAAGAAGAGAATATGTGTAGGAAAGGGATGTAGCATCATGACAGGTGAATTTGCAGTCATCGGATTAGGACGGTTTGGTGGGTCGATCGTCCGTGAATTGTCTTCAAACGGATACGACGTCCTCGCCATCGATTCCGATGAAGAACGCGTCAACGAGTTTATGGGGTTGGCCACTCATGCCGTTATTGCCGATACGACCGATGAGAACGTATTGAAAAGTTTGGGGATTCGTAACTTTGAACATGTCATTGTCGCAATCGGAGAAAACATTCAAGCTTCGATTTTGACGACGTTAATATTAAAAGAGCTCGGTGTACAAATCATCACGGTGAAAGCGACAAACGATTACCATGAAAAAGTCCTTCGTCGAATTGGGGCAGACAACATCGTCCACCCAGAACGCGATATGGGCGTTCGAATTGCAAATGGATTGATGAGCCAAAGTATTCTCGACTATCTTGAGTTATCGAATGAACACTCGATTGTTGAAATCAAAGCGTCTGATAAGTTGTCGAACAAATCTCTTATTGATTTGGACTTACGGGCGAAATACGGGGTGAACATTGTTGCCGTTCGTCGCGATGATGATGTCCTCATTTCTCCGCAGGCGGATGAAATGATTTTATCAGAAGATATTTTGATCATCATTGGTAAAGATACTGATCTAGATAGACTCGAGCGGACGTTACGTTCGAAATAAAAAAGACCTCTTGAGCGATACCGTGATTGTTGAATCGTTTGATCCAACTCGACGGTTTGACTCAAAAGAGGTCTTTTTTTAGATTAGCTTCATGGTCTTCAAACCGTGTTCGATACCATCTTCGAGGATTGATTTTGTCACAAAATCCGCAACGTCCTTCGCTTCAGAACGAGCATTGCCCATGGCGATACCTGTCCCTACATATTGGAGCATGGCTAGGTCATTCAAAGCATCTCCGAAGGCGTACGTATTTTCAACGCGGTAGCCGTTCGTTTCGATAAAGTGACGGATGCCATCGGCCTTACTTGCCCCTTTATTGATCACGTCCATCGCATGAGGGTGCCAACGAATGAAATCGAACTCCTGATAGGTACCGATATAGTGATGTTCATCTTCTGGCGTACAGTAGAGGAGTGTCTGGTACACATCCTCTTCCACGTGGAAGTTCGGTTCAAATCGAGGAATCGGCATGGCAAGCTCTCCGAGGGATTGATTGACAATGGTATCATTCGGTTTTGAGGCGCCTCCACTGTCCTGTCCTAAATAGACGAGGGTATGGTCATTTGATGTGGCGTGAGTCGTCAAACGGGTTAAGGCGTCTTTTGAGAGCGTGTTACGATACACGATTTCGCCTTGATGCACAACGATTTGACCGTTGTAACATACAAGGCTGTCAATCCCGACGCGTTCCGGGATGTCCGAGAGCATGGCTGGTCCTCGCCCCGTAGCGATAAATGTTTCGACACCGTTTGCCTGCAAAGCTTGAATTGCTGAAATCGTTGAAGGTGGAATATAACTTCCTTCATGTAAGAGCGTTCCGTCAATGTCGAAAAAAACAACTTTTTGGTCTTCCATTTGATTCACCATTCTTTCTCTTTGTCTAAAAATATGTTTTTCGAACCCACTAAAAGGATAACATGAATTAGGGAAACTACCACGAATATCACATCGTTAGTGAAATATTGGCATGATATGAGCTATAATGAAAAAAGAATCTTACGGGCATATTCGAGAATCACTTATGTTTCACATAGATGTATTAATAATTAAAGTAAGGAGAGATTAAATGAAGTTTGTTAAGAACCACCAAACAGCTGTGTTCGCATTAGGCGGACTAGGAGAAATCGGGAAGAACACATACGTTGTTCAATTCCAAGATGAAATCATCGTCATCGATGCGGGAATTATGTTCCCAGAGGATGACTTGCTTGGAATTGACTATGTGATTCCAGATTACTCGTACTTGATTAAAAATAAGGACAAAGTAAAAGGGGTATTTATCACGCACGGTCACGAAGACCATATCGGTGGGATTCCATTTTTACTAAAGCAAGTTCAGTTACCGATTTATGCGACAAAACTCGCCCTCGGTTTGATTAAAGTAAAACTAGAAGAGCACGGATTATTACGTGAAGCGGAGCTCCATGAAATTGATGAAGATGCAATCGTTAAATTCCGAAAAACGAGCATCTCGTTCTTCCGTACGACTCACTCGATTCCGAACTCACTCGGTGTCGTCGTGAAAACACCACAAGGGAATATCGTCCATACGGGTGACTTCAAGTTTGACTTCACTCCGGTCGGTGAACCAGCAGACCTCGCTAAGATGGCGGAAATCGGAAAAGAAGGTGTGCTCTGTCTTTTATCTGACTCTACCAATGCGGAAGTCGAAGGTTTCACGATGAGTGAAAGTGTTGTCGGAGGTACCATTAGCGAGACGTTCCGTAAGGCAGACGGTCGTATCATCTTTGCAACGTTTGCATCAAACATCTATCGATTACAACAAGTGGTCGATGCGTGTGCCGAGACTGGACGCCATCTGATGATTTTTGGTCGCTCGATGGAAAAAGTCATGACGATCGGACAAGAGCTCGGTTTCATCAACGTTCCGAAAGGGATGATCATTGAGACGAATCAAATGCGTCATTACGACCCGAATGAGATTGCGATCCTTTGTACCGGCTCACAAGGTGAACCGATGGCCGCGCTCAGTCGCATCGCAAACGGGACACACCGTCAAGTGTCGATTATTCCTGGAGATACGGTCATCTTCTCATCTTCTCCGATTCCTGGTAACGCCATTTCCGTCGGGAAGACGATTGATCAGTTGTATAAAGCAGGGGCGGACGTTGTCTATGGGAAGTTGACGAACATTCATACATCAGGACACGGTTCGCAACAAGAACAGTTGTTGATGATTCGTCTTCTCAATCCAAAATTCTTTATGCCGATTCACGGTGAATATCGGATGTTGAAGAAACATGCGGAACTTGCTGAATCCGTTGGCATCCCGAAAGAGAACAGCTTCGTCATGGATAACGGGGAAGTGCTCGCCGTCGATGCCGATTCGGCTGCTGTCACCGGTAAAATTTCTGCGAACGCTGTTTATATTGATGGAAATGGAATTGGCGACATCGGGAATATCGTATTAAGAGACCGACGCATCTTGTCTGAAGATGGACTCGTTGTCGTCGTCATCAGTATCGACGGCAAGACACGTAAACTCGTGTCAGGACCAGATATCATCTCACGAGGATTTGTCTATATGCGTGAATCAGGTAGCTTGATTCGTGATGGTGAACGTCTGTTGAAGAAAACGGTCGAGCAAGGATTGTCAAATAAGCAGATGAAGTGGTCGGAGATGAAGCAACTTGTGTCTGAGACGCTCACACCATATTTGGCACAAAAGACGCGGAGACACCCGATGGTTCTACCGATTATTATGGAAGTATGATTTCAACGGGCTGTAGAAAACTACAGCCTGTTTTTTTTCACCGCAATTAAGGAGGGGAAAGTATGGCTAATAAGACTGGGAAAAAGAAGTGGTGGAAGTGGGGGACGGCAATCATTGCGGTCATTTTTCTCATCACGCTCGTATATCATCAAATCAAACCATTACCGGAAGGGGTGTCACGTCAGTCCGAACCGTATATGATTTCGGATGACCAAATCGATTTTCTACATGATCTGACATATCAGGGTGAGGATACAGAAATTGTCGAGCAAGAAATCTTTAATGAAGTGGAACGAGCCATTCGAGAGGCGAAAGATTATATCGTCATGGACTTCTTCTTATTTAATCCTTATTCGAACGAAGATCGGCAATATCCAGATATTACTTCAAGACTCTCTTCCGCGTTGCTTGAACAAATGGAACGCTATCCAGACTTGAAAGTCGTCTTCATCACAGATGAAATTAATACAACATACAACGGTCACGTGTCAGACCATTTCGACGTACTAGAGGAAGCAGGGGCAGAAGTCGTTTACACGAATCTTGACGAACTTCGTGACCCGAATATTTTATACTCCTCGTTTTACCGGATGGCGATTCAATGGTTCGGAAATAGTCAGGACGGTTGGTTACCGAATCCGATGGCCTCATCTGCTCCGGACATTACTGTTCGTGCGTATTTGAGGCTGTTAAACATCAAAGCGAACCACCGGAAGGTCATGGTCACTGAAAATGAAGGGTTCGTGTTATCTGCGAATCCGCATGACGCCAGTGGGTATCATTCAAACGTCGGTGTCCATCTAAAAGGACCGATTTTAAAAGAAATCATTGAAGGCGAGCAAGCGGTTGCGACGTTCTCGAAAGGGGATGCACGACGCTTCCCGGATGACGAGGCGTTGTCTAGCATTGAGAGCGAACCGTCTGAGGCGACAATGAAAATTCGTTATGTCACGGAAGGGAAGATTCAAGAGTCGGTGCTCGACGCGATGAATGGAGCGGACGACGGAGATACCGTTTGGATCGGAATGTTCTACCTGGCTGATCGGAATATCATCCAGGCAATCGAGGACGCCGCGGGACGAGGTGTGACCGTTCATTTGATTCTCGACCCAAACACGAATGCGTTTGGTCGTTCAAAGTCGGGATTACCGAACTTACCGGTGACAGCCGAACTAAATACCGTCAACCCGGAACGAATCGAGATTCGCTGGTATGACGTTGGCAAAGAGCAGTATCACCCGAAAATTCTATATGTCGATGGAGATGAGAAAACGGTCGTATTAGGCTCTGGGAATTATACGACCCGAAATATGAATGACTATAACTTAGAGGCAGATGTCGAAGTGAAGGGGGAAGGGGATACAGCATTCTTTGATGAAGTGGACGGGTATTTTAATCGTTTGTGGAATAACGAGAACGGGACATATACGGTAGCATATGACGAAATACAAACAGACATTCCACTCGGTAAGTACGCAATCTATTGGCTTCAAAAAGTCACGTGGACGATGACATATTGAAAAAAACAGCTATCCTCAGTCAAAGGGATAGCTGTTTTAACGTTAATTCGTCTCAATGGGATTAAATTCATTCGTGTATTCGTACAAGAATTTCCCCGTCTCTTCCAATACATCGCTCTTTCGATGGAGCGAGAAGTGGTCATACGGGACGGTTTCGGTTTGAATATTATTCGTATACTCTTCTAGTAGCAGAGAACTGGATTTCTCGATAAGATTAAATTCGCCACCTCGTCCGGAAAATGAGAGTACTTGTACGGAGCGTGGCCATGTCTCAAGTTTTGATTGGAATGCTTGCAACCCATCCGAGTTAGGTGATAAGTCACGGATAGCGGGACTACCTGTATTGATTCCGAAATTACTTGCAGATAGTCCGAAGTTCGCAAGTCGTGTGCCGCCGAACGGACTATCAAACGTGACGAACTTATCCACGATGTAAGTCTCTTGATTCAGGATATAGTTGGCAGCAGCAACACCACCCATACTGTGACCGATAATATACATGCGATCAAACGAACGATTTCTTGTTTTTTTATACGTTTCGATGGCAGCGTTAAACCACTTCGTCTGGTTGTTTAAAGAAGCCTCCGCATCTTCGAATTCGATTCGGACAATAGGGCGATTCGAACTATAATCATAAATTTCACAATCGGCTTTTCCTTTTACAGTAACAGTGCAGAGTGCGCCATCAGTCGCTTGACCACTCTGTTCCATAGCTTGAGAGAAGCGGAGGAAGGTCCGATCTGTACCGAGTAGACCATGCACTGCAAAAGTAGGGATGAATTCATTCGTTTGTGAAGCTTGACGAACCGCCTCAGATTGTCGCTCGTTCGCTAACTCTTGTCGGAATGTGACAATGATGAGCGATAGCGATAGCGAGACAATTAAAAGTCCTAGCAGTCGTGAACGAATCGAGGTCTTTCTCGGATTGCCAACATTTCGACGATATTTACGCCAAATAAAATAGGATAAGATTACCGCCGCAATGAGTACGATGATCGTCACGATCCACGCTTTGATGTTTGGCACGTGGGCGACGAGCTTCAAATTGTTTTGGCGTCCTCCATATACTTGCCACTCAACATGTTTCATAGAACGGAGATCAAGACCGGTCCCGTCCTCGACAAACACGCCGGTCGGCACGTTCAAGTTGAAACGGATATCGGCTTGACGGATATACCGCTCAGCTAACTTTTTAGGAGACCCTGTCAGTTCAACTCCTGGTAAGTCGACTTGATCAAGTCGAAGGTCGAGGTTCGTCTGGAGGGTGTAAGAATCGAACCAGATACCCTCTCGCTGTTCGATGTCGAATCGAATGTCTGGAGGAACCAAAATTCCAGCTGGACCCGTTTTCCACTCTTCTTTAATCTGTTGCAACTCATCCACATTTTTAAATGTCTTCCTCAAAACCATTCCTTCATAGTCGTCGGTACTCGAGTAATCATCCGTTTCATACCCGTTATCCTCAGCCTGTTCTTTCCATGTATCCCAATCGAGTCTGAGATTGAGCAACTTCATGACCGGATGTTCCCGAAAGGCGTATGTCGTTTCGAGAGAAACGGACTGGTCATAATGAACAGTCGCATCATAATTGATTCGCACACATCCCCCGATTAAAAGAAATAAAAATGGGAATAGTAACAACAGTGCCCTTTTTCTCGAGCTAAACATGTTAAATCGGTTCGCCGTAAGTTTCTAACGGGTTCGCTGTATTGATGCGGTCATAAAACAAAATTCCGTCCAAATGGTCGAGCTCGTGCTGACAGACGATGGCGCGCATTCCGCGTAAGCGAAGCTTAATCGGCTTCCCGTCTCGGTCGAACCCTTCTAATGTGATTCGACGAAAACGAGGTACATTTCCTTTGACCACGCGGTCTACCGATAAGCAGCCTTCCCCACCATTTAAAAATGTTTGTTCGACGGAATGGCTCGTGATTTTAGGGTTGAAGATGGAGAGTTTGAATGTCTCTTCCTCTTCTTGAAGCAGTATCGTGAAGAAACGACGGTTCACGCCGAGTTGTGGAGCAGCGATTCCGACACCGCCCCGCAGCTCATATTTTTCGCTCATTTCTGGATCTTGACTATTGACGAGGAACGTCTCCATCTCGTCGAGTAATGCCAAATCTTCTTCTTTTGGCGGAATCGGTACTTCAGTTGAGCGAGCGCGAAGCCGTTCATCTCCCTCGCGAATCACATCTTTCATTGTTAACATACACAACTTCCTTTCTATCAAACGTATACGTTTAATTATATCATATTTAAACAGGAAGTAATGTGGATGGTACAGAAGGTGAAATGAAAATAATACAGCGGTAAAAAAGACGTAATATCCCTTCAATGTAAGCGGTTTATTTTAGTGAGCATATTTTTTGCGTTATTGTAACAACCCGTTTTATACTAACAAGGAAACGGCAGGATAGAATAACTTTCCTGAATCACGTTAATACAGATTGCTTTTTTGGACAGATACACGTAAGATTTGAGATAGTGTTTGATCACAAAAAAGACAATTGTCTCATAGTTGAAAGGATGAGGTGAAACGAATGAACAACGTTCAGGTACTTCAAAACGTGGAAGAAAATTTCCAAACGTTCCGTATTCTCGACGAGAAGGGTGAGGTCGTCAACCAAGACGCAATGCCTGACTTAACGGACGAGCAACTTCAGGAGCTCATGCGCCGCATGGTCTATACTCGAATCTGGGACCAACGCGCCATCTCACTTAACCGTCAAGGACGCCTAGGATTCTACGCGCCAGTGGCAGGTCAAGAAGCGACGATGATCGGGACGCAATATGCGCTCGACAAAGAGGACTGGATTCTTCCAGGATACCGTGATATTCCACAACTCGTATTCCACGGACTTCCGCTCTATCAAGCATTCTTGTTCTCACGTGGACACGTGGCAGGAAACCGCATCCCTGAAGGTGTCAACGTATTGATGCCGCAAATCATCATCGGTGCACAAATCGTTCAAACTGCGGGTGTGGCAATGGGTCTCAAACGCAACGGCAACAAAAATGTCGCCATTACTTACACCGGTGACGGCGGATCATCACAAGGTGACTTCTACGAAGGATTGAACTTTGCAGGTGCATTCAAATCACCAGCAATCTTTGTCGTTCAAAACAACCGCTTCGCTATTTCGACGCCAGTTGAGAAGCAGACGGCAGCTAAGACGATCGCGCAAAAAGCTGTTGCAGCTGGAATCAACGGAATCCAAGTAGACGGAATGGACATTCTTGCAGTGCTTGCAGCGACACAACAAGCTCGTGTAGACGCACTCGAAGGAACACCTACACTCATCGAGTCACTCACATACCGTTACGGACCACATACGCTTGCTGGGGATGACCCAACACGTTACCGTACAAAAGAACTCGATACTGAGTATCAAGAAAAAGATCCACTTGTTCGTTTCCGTCTCTTCCTTGAGAACAAGAAACTTTGGAACGAGGATATGGAGAACGAAGTGATCGAGCAAGCGAAAGCAGATGTGAAAGAAGCAATCAGCCAAGCTGACAAAGAACCAAAACAAAAAGTTTCGGACTTCATCAACAACATGTATGAAGAACTTCCTTCAAACTTGAAAGAACAGCTTGAAGAATATACTGCAAAGGAGTCGAAGTAAGTTATGGCTCAAATGACAATGATCCAAGCGATTACTGATGCGATGCGCGTTGAAATGAAACGCGACGAGAAAGTACTTCTCTTTGGAGAAGACGTTGGTAAAAACGGTGGGGTATTCCGTGCGACGGAAGGTCTCCAAGACGAGCTCGGCGAAGACCGTGTCTTTGACACGCCACTCGCTGAATCAGGGATTGGTGGTCTTGCAATCGGTCTAGGCCTTACTGGATTCCGTCCAATCATGGAAGTTCAATTCTTCGGATTCGTATTCGAAGTTTTCGACTCAATCGCAGCTCAAATGGCACGTATGCGTTACCGTTCAGGCGGCGCTTACAGCCAACCAATCACAATCCGTTCACCATTCGGTGGTGGCGTTAAGACACCTGAGCTTCACGCGGACAGCCTTGAAGGTTTAATGGCTCAGTCACCAGGTCTAAAAGTCGTTATTCCATCAACTCCTTACGATGCAAAGGGTTTGTTGATCGCGTCAATCCGCGACAACGACCCGGTTGTGTTCCTCGAGCACATGAAATTGTATCGTTCATTCCGTGGCGAAGTGCCTGAAGGTGATTACACAATCGAACTCGGTAAAGCAGATGTGAAACGTGAAGGGACAGACGTTTCAATCATCACTTACGGTGCGATGGTTCACACTTCACTTAAAGCAGCGGAAGAGCTTGAAAAAGAAAACATCAACGTTGAAGTCATCGACCTCATGACAGTGAGCCCGCTTGATATTGAGACAATCGTAGAGTCTGTTAAGAAAACAGGTCGTGCGATCGTCGTTCAAGAAGCACAACGTCAAGCAGGAATCGCAGCAAACGTTGTAACTGAAATTCAAGAGCGCGCAATTCTTCACCTCGAAGCACCAGTTCTTCGAGTGACTGCACCAGACACAGTCTTCGCATTCGCACAAGGTGAAGACATGTGGTTGCCTGACCATAAAGATGTCGTTGCAAAAGTTAAAGAAGTTGTGAACTTCTAAGATCGTGTCGAATAAACGATGAGGGAGATTTGTCTCCCTTATCGTGTTTACATGATGAATTGATGGGAGGAAAAACCAGTGGCAGTATTTGAATTTAAATTACCAGATATCGGTGAAGGTATTCACGAAGGTGAAATCGTCAAGTGGTTCGTAAAAGCAGGGGATACGGTCAAAGAGGATGATGTTCTCTTGGAAGTACAAAACGACAAAGCAGTCGTTGAAATCCCGGCTCCAGTCGACGGTACAGTCAAAGAGGTTAAAGTTTCTGAAGGTACAGTTGCCGTAGTCGGTGACGTCCTCGTTACATTTGACATCGAAGGCGATGCACCAGCAGGAGAAGAAGAAGAGACTCCTGAACAACCGAAAGCAGAAGAGAAAACAGAAGACGTAAAAGAAGAAGTGAAAGAAGACGCGCCACGCGACGTTCAACTTCACAAATCTGAGCGTGTCATCGCAATGCCATCTGTCCGTAAATATGCACGTGAAAAAGGTGTCGATATCCGTGAAGTGAGCGGTTCTGGCGACAACGGTCGTGTCATGAAAGAAGACATCGATGCATTCGCGAACGGTGAAGCACCGTCTGCAGAAGCTACAACAGAAAAAACAGATTCTGTAGCACCGGCAGCAGCTGCGAAAACGGAAATCAAGCCTTACGAGTCAGCGACTCCAGAGCTTGAAACACGTGAGAAAATCCGTGGAATCCGTAAAGCTATCTCGAAAGCAATGGTTAACTCGAAACACACTGCACCACACGTTACACTCATGGACGAAGTCGACGTTACAAAACTCGTCGCACTCCGTAAAGACTTCAAACAAGTCGCGGCTGACCAAGGTGTGAAACTCACATACTTGCCATTCGTCGTGAAAGCATTGACTGCTGCAGCGAAAGCATTCCCAACAATCAACGCTTCGATCGATGACGTGAACGAAGAAATCGTTTACAAAAACTACTACAACATCGGGATCGCAGCTGACACAGACAACGGACTCGTTGTACCAGTCGTTAAAGATGCAGACCGTAAATCAATCTATTCACTTGCTACAAACATTAACGAACTTGCGGGTAAAGCTCGTGAAGGCAAGCTCGCTGGGGACGACATGAAAGGCGGATCAATCACAATCACAAACATCGGTTCAGCCGGTGGACAATGGTTCACGCCTGTCATCAACCACCCAGAAGTTGCGATTCTCGGTATCGGCCGGATCGCTGAGAAAGCTGTCGTGAAGAACGGTGAAATCGTTGCCGCGCCAGTCCTTGCACTTTCATTCAGCTTTGACCACCGCCTCATCGACGGTGCGACTGCACAAAACGCTCTTAACATGGTGAAACGCTTGCTCGAAGACCCAGCACTTCTAATGATGGAGGGATAAGAACATGGTAGTAGGAGAATTCGCACAAGAAACTGATTTGCTTGTCATCGGTGCCGGTCCTGGTGGATACGTTGCCGCAATCCGTGGCGCACAGCTCGGAATGAAAGTAACGATCGTTGAGAAAGGCAACTTCGGTGGTGTCTGCTTGAACGTAGGATGTATCCCGTCGAAAGCGTTAATCACAGCTGGACACAACTTCCAACACGCAAAAGGACACGATTCAATGGGGATCTCGTCTGACAACGTGTCAGTGGACTTCACAAAAGTTCAAGACTGGAAACAGTCAGTTGTTAACAAATTAACTGGCGGTGTCAAAGGTCTCCTTAAAGGAAACAAGATTGAAATCCTTCAAGGTGAAGCGTTCTTCGCTTCTGAAGACACAGTTCGTGTCATCACAGAAGATAGCTCGACTCCTTACAAATTCAAAAAAGCGATTATCGCGACTGGTTCTACACCAATCGAGATTCCATCGTTCAAATGGTCAAAACGCGTCCTTTCTTCAACTGGTGCATTGGCACTTCCTGAAGTACCGAAAAAACTCGTCGTTATCGGCGGTGGATACATCGGTATGGAGCTTGGAACTGCATACGCTAACTTCGATACAGAAGTCGTCGTTGTAGAAGGCGCTAGCGACATTTTGTCTGGTTTCGAACCACAAATGACGCAAATCGTTAAGAAGAAACTCAAACAAAAAGGAAACGTCACAATCCACACGAATGCACTTGCTAAAGGTGTTGAAGAAACGGAAGACGGCGTAACCGTTAAGTTTGAAGTAAACGGTGAAGAGCAATCTGTTGAAGCGGACTATGTCCTCGTCACAGTTGGTCGTCGTCCAAACACAGGCGATATCGGTCTTGAAAACGCGGAAGTGAAAATTAGCGACCGTGGCATCATTGAAATCGATGACCAGTGTAAAACATCGAACGAAAACATCTACGCAATCGGTGACATCGTTCCTGGACCACCACTTGCACACAAAGCTTCTTACGAAGCGAAGATTGCAGCAGAAGCAGCTGCAGGTAAGCCAGCTTACCTTGACTACTCTGCAATCCCTGCAGTCGTCTTCACTGATCCTGAACTCGCAACTGTCGGTTACACAGAACCACTCGCAAAAGAAGAAGGGCTCGAAATCACAGTTTCGAAATTCCCATTCGCAGCGAACGGTCGTGCACTCGCACTTGACGAGCCAGACGGCTTCATGAAGCTTATCACACGCAAAGAGGACGGTCTCTTGATCGGTGCTCAAATTGCGGGTACTGGCGCATCAGATATGATTGCTGAGCTTGGTCTTGCAATTGAAGCTGGTATGACTGCTGAAGATATCGCGCTTACAATCCACGCTCACCCATCACTCGGTGAGATGGCAATGGAAGCTGCTGAAATCGCAATGGGGATGCCAATCCACGTTGTAAAATAATAGCGGCAATGAACCTCTCTCACGAATCGTGAGAGAGGTTTTTTATATAGGTGACGATGCGTTCGACTTCCTTGAATCCAATTTTTTTGTGAAACTGTTGGCTGTCTTTATTTTCAAGTTCGGTATCCGAAGCCAGTTCGATACACCCGTTACGTGTGGCAAAGGTAGAGGCAGCCTCAACCAAATGCGATGCAACACTTTGATGTCGTGCTGATTCGATGACATAGACACCTTCCACGTAGGCAGTCGGGGATGCAGACGAACCGGGCACATAATCATACCGGAAACTGAGTTGACAGAAACCGATGGCTCCTCCCGTGTCGGAGGATGCGATGAAATAATGCATCTTCTTTGAAGTGAGACCGAGCTTGACCTCCATCTGGAGTTCGTCAATCGGTGCGTCAGGCCATAACTGATGCATCAATTGAACGAGTGCGGTTTGATCTGATTGTGAGGCATATGCAATTTTCATGTCGAACGCTCCTTTGTTTAGGTTTCATACTCATAGTATAAAGGAAAATACTTGTGAAGAGAGAAGGGAGGGAATCCTGATGGCATTCGATGAGGAGTTATTATATACCGTATCCGAGACGAGTCGCGTAAGATTCACTGGAATCGAAACAGAAGCTGCACGTTATGATTTTGGGTTTGTGTACACTCATCAGTTTATGGGAAAAGTGTTGGTCGTATGTATGCAAACCGGACAATCGGCCCTTCTCGATCAACATGCGCTAGAAGAGCCGCGCCAATTATATCCGATGCTAGGTATCAACTTGAATGATACGGCGCACGTCGCTGAATTTTTACGGGTTTGTTTAGCTGAAAAAATAAAAGAATCAGAGGAAATTGATACTTGAAAAAATGTAAGCGTTTTCTTATAATAGGTAACAGGGGAAGCAATTCGATCATCTACAGCCACCTTTTCTGAGATGACATAAAAAATGAGCCGGTCGTAATGACCGGCTCATTTTTTTGTTTAACGAATCGCTTTTGTTTGTTGGATGACTTTAATCATTTGGAGCGACTCGTCTTCGAGACCTTGAACCGGTAGTCCTGCTTCGATGTTGGCCATGATATAGTCGAGCGTCGACGTTGTGATCAATTCACCTGGGATGATAATCGGAATCCCTGGAGGGTACACCATGATGAATTCCGCTGAAATGCGTCCGACCGCGTTCTCGAGAGGGATCGTCTCCGTTTCTT
This sequence comes from Exiguobacterium marinum DSM 16307, assembly GCF_000620845.1. Taxonomy (GTDB): domain Bacteria; phylum Bacillota; class Bacilli; order Exiguobacteriales; family Exiguobacteriaceae; genus Exiguobacterium; species Exiguobacterium marinum. Next base: position 2,192,229 of record NZ_KK211189.1, on the reverse strand, counting down.
CATAAAATGCGTCGCGTGGACTAAGCGCGAGTGGCGGGATTTCCGGGAGCATGATGGATAACGATTCATTTCCGGACTTCTGATAAACGGATACAACGTCACGCATCGCATCGATCAATGCCTGGATTGTCGACTCATCATCTGCTGATGTGACAATGAAGAGAACATTCAGTAAATCCGACATTTCCACTTCGATGCGGTGTTTTTCTCGGAGGTACTTCTCGACTTCAAATCCTGTTACACCGAGTTCACGTACCGATACGAGCACTTTTGTCTCGTCGAGTGCGTAAGTCGATTCAGAATGAAGCTCGGCATGCCCGTATACAGACAAGTTGGGCATATGACTGATGGCCGTACGGGCCGTTCTAGCGAGATCTAATGCCCGTTCGTTCATCTCATGCCCTTTTGTCGCGAGTTGTCGACGTGCAGCATCGAGAGAAGCAAGGAGCAAGTAAGACGTTGAGGTCGTTGTAATCATTGAAAGCATCGCATGGATCCGTTCCGGTGAAACGAGACCACGACGTACGTTCAAAATGGAGCTTCCAGTCATCGAGCCCCCAAGTTTGTGTACGCTCGTAGCGGCCACATCAGCTCCAGCTTGCATAGCTGAAAGAGGAAGTTCATTGTGGAACGGGAGATGAACCCCATGTGCCTCATCGACGAGAACAGGAACATCTTGCGCATGGGCGACGGAAACGATGCGTTCTAAGTCACCGGCGACACCGAAATAAGTCGGGTTGATGACGAGCACAGCTTTTGTATCAGGGTGAAGTTCGAGAGCACGTTCTACCGCGCTAGCTGTGATTCCATGCGCAATACCGTACGTCTCATCGAATTCTGGATGGATGAAGACCGGGTGTGCTCCGGTGAGGACAAGAGCAGACATGACCGATTTGTGGACGTTACGCGGCACGATGATTTTCTCATTCGGACCGACGACACCCATGATCATCGCCATGATTGCGCTCGAAGTTCCTTGTACAGAGAAAAAGGTCTCATCAGCACGGAACGCCTCTGCCGCTAAGCGTTCCGCTTCAGCGATTGCCGCTTTTGGATGATGGAGATCATCGAGTGGGGCGATGTTAATCAAATCGATTTTGAGGGCATTTTCGCCGATAAAGTCACGAAACTCCGGGTCCATCCCTTTCCCGCTTTTATGACCGGGAATGTGGAACGCTATCGGGTTCGAGTCGACATGTTCAAGCAACGTGTCAAATAGTGGCGTTTCGAGCTGAGTAGCACCTTTTAATTTCAATCGTAAATCCCCCTTGGAAACAGTTTATTTATATGATGAAAGATATCGTTACGTTATATGCTGATTTAAAAAAGAAGCAACAAAAAAACTATAGAGATTTCTAGCTCAACTTGCAATAGTTTTTTTTGTTGTTACAATGAGTGTCGAGGTGAACAATATGCAAATCAATTATCCAATCAATCCGGATTGGACGACAGACGAATTGATTGATGTCGTTGAGTTTTATAATGTCGTCGCACAGGCGAATGAAGGTGGAGTCGAGCGGGAAGTTTTCCTCGACGCATATCGGACCTTCAAACAAATCGTAACATCTAAGTCAGAGGAGAAACAACTGAACGCGGTTCACGACGAGCAGACGGGATATTCCACTTATCGTACCGTACAAGCGGCAATGAAGTCCTCGAATAAAAGAATCAAACTGTAAGTCTAAGTATGCCTGTGCAATTTGAGGCATACTTTTTTGTTATTTCTCTTTTAAATCGGGTACAGTTCTTTAACACTGATTCAGGTTTAAGGGGCTCAAAATTGGGAATATATCCAGTAAGATAAAAAATTCAAAATAGTCAGACAATTCTCTTTCTTTTTCAGATTTTATCTGATATACTCAATTCAACTCATTAAACCGTAACTTGTAGCCCAACAAAAGGAGTGTGGCATCTTATGAAACAAGTGATTGAGGCATTCAAAAGAAAAGACGCAGAAAAACGGATTCCGGTGCTGCGCTTAGAGATTGATTATGAATTGGCAACCCTCTTCGATGCGATGGCGTCACAAGATGATGCTACAGTTCAGGCTAGCAAGCATCGGTTAGAGAAGTACCGCCAAGAATTATTGCGTCTCGAAGCCTAACCATTACACACATTCAACCAGTATTCCGAGCGGATACTGGTTTTTGTTTGGTACAATACAGTTGAGGTGATCACAGATGATAGAATGGTTTGCAGTCGATTTAATCAAACAGGCGGGGGAGTTAATTCGTCGTGAGATAGATCAAAGTTATGAAGTGGAACGAAAGACCGGAAAGGGGGATTTGGTCACTGAAATTGACCGGGCGGTGGAACAGCTGATTGTTCGTCGTATTCAAGAAGCATTTCCACACCATCAAATCATGGGGGAAGAAGGGACGACAGACTCACCGGACACGTTAACAGGGACGGTATGGTTCGTTGACCCGATTGATGGGACGTTAAATTTCATTCATCAGAAACGAATGTTTGCGATTTCGGTTGCTATAATGATTGATGGAGCCGTGGAGTATGGATTCGTGTATGATGTGATGGCAGATGAGATGTTTATGGCTCGAAAAGGTTTTGGTGCGACGTTAAACGGTAGGATGTTGACGACTCTTCATGAACATCAAGTACGAGATGCTTTTTTAAGTATGAATGCCACGTGGGTTACGCCGAACCATCAAATCGCCCCGGAAATCCTCGCTCCGATTGTTCGGGACTCGATTGGGACACGGGCGCACGGGGCCGCGTCACTTGAACTTGCCTGGCTAGCTGCCGGGCGTGTTGACGGGTACATCACGATGCGTAATATGCCGTGGGACTATGCTGCTGGGAAGCTGCTCGTAGAAGAAGTAGGAGGGCGTGTCGTTTCTGTATACGGTGAACCGATTCAGTATGATAGCAAAACGTCCGTATTGGCAGGCAGCGAATCATTCGTGAACGATGTCATCAAACATTATGTCATCGCAAAAGGGGTGACAGCCGAAGCGAAGCCAGATCTTCACATCGTGGAGCAGGAGTCTTATGAAGAAGTCCGGGATCTCCTCGTGTTAGCGAATCCGAATGAAGCGATGGTCCTAAAACAATTTCAGGAAGGGCGTACGTTCAAAGCGTTACTCGGTGGTGAAATCGTGGGTGCATACATGTTAGTGTCACACGAGGTGGAACGGGTCGAACTCGTGAATATCGCAGTGAAGCCGGAACGCCAAAACCAAACAATCGGACAGCGAATGCTACAGGATGCAGTGAAGCGGGCATCATCGTTCGGCGGAAAAGAACTCCTCGTCTGTACGGGAAACTCTAGCATCATGCAACTTCGCTTTTATCAACAAGCCGGTTTCCGATTCGACTCGGTTGAACGGGATTACTTTATCAACCATGGATACGATGTGATTGAAGAAGATGGATTGCTCCTACGAGATCGCGTCTGTTTGACGCGTCCGATTTAACTTTTAATGAAGAAGGTGTAGCTTTGACTTGAGTCAAAGCTACACCTTTGTTTTCATGAAGATTGACGGTCTGAAAGAATGCGACGGCGTAACTGGATGCCAAAGAACGTTGCGACACCACTTAACACGAGACTACCTAAGATGATAGCGGTGCTCCCTTCGGCAACTCCGATGCCGACACCGACAAATCCAGCGACGACGGCTAAAGCAATCAATAAAAACATAAGCTGCATGGAGACTCCTCCTCATTTTCTGTTATCTTCCCTATTGTATGATAAAAAACAGGCAATGAAAACGTTCACAGTCGATTCCACTCGACAAAGGTACTGTGACGTGTGCTATACTCTTAAAGTTGAAGAAAAGTTGAAATTTTTTAAATAAGAGAGGAATAACTACATGAACGTAAGAACAAACCTTCGTAACGTAGCCATCATCGCTCACGTTGACCATGGTAAAACAACGTTAGTTGATGAATTATTGAAACAGTCTGGTACATTCCGGACGAACGAGGCAGTCGCAGAACGTGCGATGGACTCAAACGATATCGAGCGTGAGCGCGGAATCACAATTCTCGCGAAAAACACAGCAATCGATTATAAAGACACACGAATTAACATCGTCGATACTCCAGGCCACGCAGACTTTGGTGGCGAAGTTGAACGAATCATGCGTATGGTAGACGGCGTAATCCTTGTCGTCGACGCGCGTGAAGGTTGTATGCCACAAACTCGTTTCGTCTTGAAAAAAGCGCTCGACCAAGGACTTCGTCCAATTGTTGTCGTCAACAAAATTGATAAGCCTATGGTTCGTCCGCTTGATGTTGTCGACGAAGTCGTTGATCTCTTGATTGACCTTGGTGCAGATGAAGATCAACTTGAATTCCCTGTCGTCTACACATCGGCTGTCAGCGGTTCAAGTTCGTTCGATCCTGATCCAGAAAAACAAGAAGATACCATTACTCACGTGCTCGACACGATTCTTGAAAACACACCGGCTCCAATCGATAACTCGGATGAGCCGCTCCAATTCCAAGTCACAATGCTCGACTACGACAACTACCTCGGTCGAATCGGTGTAGGCCGCGTCTTCCGCGGGAAAATTAACGTCGGAGAACAAGTTTCACTTTGTAAGACGGATGGGTCAATCAAGCAACTTCGCGTCACAAAATTGTTTGGTTACTTCGGACTCAAACGCGTTGAAATCGAAGAGGCGAAAGCTGGAGATTTGATTGCAGTTGCCGGTATGGAAGACATCAACGTCGGAGAGACGGTCACACCGGTTGGGAAAGAGGATGCACTTCCGCTTCTTCGTATCGATGAACCGACACTTCAAATGCGTTTCATGACGAACAACTCACCGTTCGCAGGACGTGAAGGGGACTTTGTCACAGCGCGTAAAATCGAAGAGCGTCTCTTGAAGCAACTCGAGACAGACGTTTCACTTCGTGTCGAAGCGACTGACTCACCGGACCAATGGGTTGTATCTGGACGTGGAGAGCTTCACCTCGGAATTTTGATTGAAAACATGCGCCGTGAAGGATACGAACTCCAAGTATCTAAGCCGCAAGTCATCATTCGTGAAGACGAAGACGGTACGAAAGTTGAGCCATTCGAGCGCGTTCTCATCGATGTTCCAGAAGAGTATACAGGACCTGTCATGGAATCAATCGGTCTCCGTAAAGGGGAACTCGCGAACATGAACACGAACGACAATGGACAAACACGTATGGAATTCATCGTTCCTTCACGTGGTCTCATCGGCTATCGTAACGAGTTCTTGTCTGCGACACGCGGATATGGGATTTTGAACCACACGTTCGAAGAGTATCGTCCGTTCATTCAGGCTGACATCGGCGGTCGTCGCAGCGGTGTCATGGTTTGTATCGAGCCTGGTAAGTCTACAGCCTACTCAATCGGTGCCCTTGAAGACCGTGGAACGATCTTCATCGAGCCAGGTACGGATGTATATGAAGGGATGATTATCGGTGAATGTAACCGTGACGTCGACCTTGCCATCAACGCTGTTAAAGGGAAGCAGTTGACAAACATGCGTGCCTCGGCAAAAGACTCTACACAAGTCTTGAAACGTCCGCGCGTATTCTCGCTCGAAGAGTCGCTCACATTCTTGAACGATGACGAATATTGTGAAATCACGCCAGAGTCAATTCGTCTCCGTAAGAAAGTGTTGAACAAAAACGAACGCGAGAAAGCTGACAAGCGTCGTAAACTTGGTAAAGAATAAATGGTAAAAGGGAACGCTTCGGCGTTCCCTTTTATGTGGAATAGTGTAGAATGGATGTGTATGAAATAAAGGGGGACTTATTGTCTTGAAAGCTTCTCAAACAATTGATATCACACAGATTGACGTTCCGTGGATCGCCTCGATGTTAGGTGTCGGTAGCGACCAGAACGACTTTTCCGTCGGTTTTAATGCACTTGTCGTTGTTGTCATTTTACTGACGATTCTCGTTTTTAAACTTGGTTTTGCGAAACAGTTGGCGTGGTGGAAGTCACTCATTGTCTATATTCTTCTGTCACTTGGAGCAGGGACGATGGCACTCGTCTTTTTCACTTGGCCAATTCCGGAAGTCCTTACCGTTATGGCGATTGTGTTGGCCATCTATCGGGGACGCCTCTGGTGGAACCGTCGTCAAGATGCAGTTGAAGGATAAAAAATACGGGCGTCTCTTCGGAGGCGCCCGTTTGCATTACCAATTTCGTTTTTGACGAAATGTAGGATATAACTTAAATTGTCCAGATGCAGCGCGTTCGGTGGTTCGTTCGCTGATTCGCGCCTGACACTCTTGACACATATACGTTTTAGCCGGTTTATTGCGCAATCGTTTTGCTTCAAATGACCATGAATCGATCGTTTCGATTTTATCGCAAAGAGAACATTTTACACGCATTTTCTCACCTTCCTCTATAGGATGAGTATAGCATGATTTCATCCGTTGAAAGCAGGGAATTAAACCGGTAAGGGAGAATGGTACAACCATACCCGATTAAAAGGAGGGGAGTTGAATGGCGAGTAAGGCAACGTTTGAATTGACATCCGCGCAAGAACGTCTGTTAAATGACATGCCGTTAACATTTCTCGTCGGTTTTGATGAGGCGAAGCGTTGGCCAATAAGCCATGCCATCAGTTGGGTGCAAGCACTCGATGCTGTCACGATTCGACTTGCTTTGACCAAAAACTCACACATCGTCACCATCTTGACGACTGAAAAGACGGCAGGTCTCATCTTTATCGAAGATGGTCAATCTTATCACGTCTTGCTTTCATCCATCCAAGAATTTGAGCCATCGATCAAACCGAGCCTTCATCTTCGTTTTTTCGAAGGGCATGTTGAAGAAGTGAGGAACATCTCGTTTTATGGTGCATCCTACGCTCAGCCTGAAATCACAAAAACGTATGATATCCGTGCGGCGGAGAAGCTAGACCGTGAAGTGGGAGAAAGCCTTCATTCTTGACCACCATCCTATATTCGAGGGGCGGCAAAGTCTATGAAAAAAACGTATGTCTTAGATACGAACGTACTTCTACATGATCCGCTATCCTTATTTCAATTCGAAGAACATGATGTGGTCATTCCGGCCATCGTCTTAGAAGAGCTTGATGGTAAAAAACGAAACATGGATGAAGTTGGACGGAATGCTCGTGAAACGTCGCGTGTCTTGGACCAACTTCGGGCAACAGGTAAACTTCATGATGGCGTGCCACTTGAAAACGGGGGCCGTCTCTTTGTCGAGATTGGTCACGAGCATCAGGTCGATATTCCTTTTGACGTGATGACGAACGATAATCGGATTTTAGTCGTCGCGTTGAAACTAATGAAACAATATGAGGATGATGAAAATCGAAAAGTCGTCATCGTCTCAAAAGATATATTAGTCCGAGTGAAAGCAGATGCGATTGGAATCGATGCAGAAGATTATTTGACAGACCATATCGTGGATACAACTGACTTGTACGCTGGATACCGCGAAATTGAGGTCGACCAGTCACTCGTCGATGAATTTTATAAGGTTCGTCAACTACCAACATCCGCCTTTACCCAACAAGTCCTTTATCCGAACTCGTTTGTCGTCTTGAAAAGTAATGTCTCAAAGGCGAGTGTACTTGCGGTAGTCGATGCTCTTCAACCAATCATAAGACCATTGGCGCTCGACGCTGACCACATTTGGGGAATTCACCCGCGAAACGTCCAACAACGAATGGCACTCGACCTGTTGCTTCGAGATGATATTCCTTTCGTCACTTTACTTGGGAAAGCTGGTACCGGTAAGACGCTCCTTGCTCTAGCAGCAGGGCTCTCGCTTGTTGAAGATGAACAGCGTTACAATAAGCTGGTCGTCGCTCGCCCGGTCGTGCCGATGGGGAATGATATCGGCTACTTGCCAGGGGAAATGGAAGAAAAGCTTCGCCCATGGATGCAACCGATTTATGATAACCTGGAATTTTTATTTAATGCGAATTCAAAAGACGAGCTCGGGAATATATTAGCCGGTATGAAATCGATTCAGCTCGAAGCGCTCACCTATATTCGAGGTAGAAGCATGCCTGACCAGTTCATCATCATCGATGAGGCGCAGAACTTAACGAAGCACGAAATCAAAACAATTCTCACCCGAGTCGGGGAGAACTCAAAAATTGTACTCGTCGGTGACCCATACCAAATCGACCATCCGTACTTGGATGAATATTCGAACGGATTGACGTATGCGGTGGAACGGTTCAAAGGACAAAATGTCTTCGGGCATGTCCGGCTGGTGAAAGGGGAGCGTTCGTCGCTCGCAAGATTGGCTGCAGATTTACTATGACGGATGCACGACAAATAACGCCGAGCACCTTGCCCGGCGTTATTTTGTATCGAGTTGTAGCGACTGGACGTTCGTCCGTTCTAAGAAAGCGTTCGAGATCATGATTAGTCCCGTGATGATGAACAAGGCCGAAAAACCGAAATAGGCTACGATTTGAGAACCGAATAGCGGCCCGAGTAAATTCCCCATAAATTGAGCGGACTGGTTATACGAAAAGATTCGACCCGTCGCCGATACGGGAGTGTGTTGGCGTAAGAGTGACTGAACCGATGGCATCAAGGCGGCTGTCGCGAATCCAATTCCAAAGCGCAGTAAAATGAGTTGGGTCGTCGATGTGACGAATGCTTGCGGAATTAAGAAAACGCTATAGAGAAGCAGTGCCCAAAACAAGATACGTTCTGCCCCGTATCTGTCCGATAAGCGTCCGAGGCGCTGAGCTGAAAAGAGAGCGGCGAGTCCTGGGGCGGATGCGACGATACCTGCCATGAAAGCGAGCGAGGTCGTATGCGGGTTCAATTCACGTACATATAATGTCAAGAGCGGTCCGATGGATTGTGTCGAGAACTGAATAAGGAACGTTGTCACAAACAGTCCGACAATCAACTGAGGATGTCGCAGTGAAGCGAAAATGGACTTCATCGAAGCGAGCTCATCACGCTTCACGGGAACGAAATCTTCTTTGACGAACCAGAGCGTGATGAGAAATGTCAGGAAGAGTGCACTTCCGGTAAAGAGAAAAACGGATCGAAGCCCAATCCAGTCTGCGAGCAACCCGCCGATAAGCGGGCCTAAAAGACCTCCGGTGATGCCACCGGTTGACAGGGTACCAAGCGCCCAGCCACTTTTCTCTTTAGGGGTTTGGGAAGCGACCAAGGTGATACCGGCCGAGATAAATCCAGAGACGGCACCCATGAGTAAGCGCAACCCGACAAGTTGATAGACATCTTGGACGAAGCTGATGAGAAACATGACGACGGCCATACCGAGACTGGCCCGGATCAGCATCAGTTTTCTCCCTTTTCGGTCAGCTAATCGGCCCCACATTGGGGAGACGATTGCGGCAACGAGGAATGTCGCACCAAACGCAACAGCAGACCAGGTGACGACATGATCTGGGTCCTTCACACCGAGCTGTTCAATGAATAGTGGAAGAAATGGTAGAACAAGACTCATCGAAGCGGCAGTCAAGAAGCTACCGATCCAAACTACCATTAAATTTCGTTTCCATAAAGGAATCGTAAGCGTCACAACCTTTCATAGATTCATTATAATCAATACACTATATGTTACACTTTATGAACTAAAAAGTCCAAAAAAATGAGAAGGAAATTTCCTCCTCATTGATTGCTCAGTACGGTGATGTGGTTGACTTGACGAATGACTTGATCCTCATACAACACATAGACCGGACCATCAGCGAGTACTTTTCCGTCTTTTGAAAATTGTAAATACACGCGTGGCGCCTCGTTGAGTGGAATCGTCAAAATCGTGTCGCCATAGAATCGTATATGTGTCGCCAAGTCGACAGGTTCAGCGTTGTTCAAAAATGGGGCGAGCGGCATGGCGAACGAATCGCGTAGTGCTTCGTCCTTGTCTTGTCGTGACATCGGTTTATTGTGGTCGATTCTGGTTCCTTGTGATAATCCATCATCCCATGCTTTCCCCATTTTCGCATAGTAGGCATCACGGTCATTCACTGTCACCGCATTCAAATCTTCAATCTTTCGTTTCCGTTCGTCAAAAATCCATACGGTCGGGTCAATCGTCAAACTGTGGCGAACCGATCCGTCTAGTGGAAATATCATGATTACGTCCCCCTTCATGCACATTACATGTTTCATTATAGCGTTCTTTCTTTTAAAATGGAAAAAGGAAGAATGTCGCATTCATTTATACTGTACATTGAATTATGATGAAAGATAATGTACAGTTGAGTTATGACAAACAGTCTGTCATCGTACGGAGGAGGGGTCGTAGTGGCGACAAATTTGGCTGCAATCCAACGGGAGCAAGCGCTTCAATTACTCGAGGCGGATGCTGAAAAAATCCGTTGTCTGATTGAAGTACAGTTAGAAAACCTTAAAATGCCGAAGTGCCCGCTTTATGAAGAGGTGCTTGATACACATATGTTTGGACTATCGCGCCAAATTGATTTTGCGGTTCGTCTTGGACTCATTTCAGACATTGAAGGTAAAGGACTGCTCGATTCATTGGAACAAAAGTTGTCTGCCTTGGCAGAAGCTTCAGAATTATGAACCTTATACTCAAACTGTGCAAGTGGCGCTGTTTGAGTATTTTTTTATAAAGGTTGTCGGATTGTTGTACATAAGGAAGTGAATACATGAAAACACGGTTTCGGTATTTTGATTTTGCGTTGTTTTTGTCAGTGCTCTTGCTCGTAGGGATCAGCTCCATCATGATTTATAGCGCGAGCGTATGGAATCGTGGGGATTACGCAAATAGTAGCTTATTTTATCGCCAACTCATCTACGTTGGGATCGGGATTTTTGTCTACTTGTTTGCGACGTTATTCCGTTATGAGATGTTTCGTAAAAAAGGTCTTCGCCTCACTCTCTATACGGTGTCGGTCATTCTGCTGTTTGTCACATGGGCGATGCCGCCGTTAAATGGGGCGCGGGCTTGGCTCATCATCGGAGGGTTCACGATTCAACCGGTCGAGATCGCAAAATTCGTTCTCATCATTTTACTTGCGAATTACTACCATGAATTATGGAATAACGAGTTGAAAGGGTTACCGGGTCGACTAGCCCGAGCCGCCATTGTGAAAAAAGGGTGGCGCGCACAAATCGGTGCCTTCTTTTTAGTACCGGTCCTCTTTTACTTCTCGCTCTATGCCATCGCGATCAACGGTCAACCGGATATGGGTGGATTGTTTGTTCTCGGTTCCATCATGCTACTTATGTGGTTCGGTGTCGGGGCACCACTTCGGGTTTTGATTCCTGGTATTTTAGCGGGGATTGGAGTTGTCTTCTTATTGTTTACGACCATCTTCTCGGAGAATCAACGAAGCCGGATTGAAGTCGTGTTCAACCCATTTATGGACCCGGAAGGATATGGTCACCAATTGCTCATGTCGATCATTTCGATTGTGCATGGAGGATTGACCGGTGTCGGGCTCGGGAACAGTTTTCAAAAGTATGGGTATTTGCCAGAACCTGAGACTGACTACATCATGTCGATCATTGCTGAGGAGTTAGGGTTCTTCGGTGTGTTGACGGTTTTGGTATTACTCTTCTTTATCGCGTTTCGCGCGATTCATATCGCCAATCATGCGGATAATCATTTTGCGATGTTCGTCTCGTTTGGTATTGCATCACAAATCATTGTTCAAACGGCCATCAACATCGGTGCGATGTCCGGTTGGTTCCCAGGGACAGGGGTGACCTTACCGCTTGTCAGTTATGGTGGGACATCGCTCATTATGATGATGGGGGTTCTCGGTGTGCTCAGTAGTATCTCGATGCGAAATCGTCATCAAGAAGCGACAAGACGAGAAGAAATTCGAGTGAAGTCAGAAGAAAATGTACAACGTTCACCGCTTCACGTGATCAGGTAATATCAATATCTAATTTCATTAATGGGGGGATTTCATTTGAAAGCAATCAAAAAGTTACTTGTTGCAAACCGTGGGGAAATTGCCATTCGGGTATTCCGAGCGGCAACGGAGTTAAGCATTCGGACCGTGGCCGTCTATTCGCAAGAAGATAGCGGCTCGTTACACCGTTTTAAAGCCGATGAGGCCTATTTAGTGGGACTGGATAAAAAGCCGATCGATGCGTATCTCGATATCGAAGACGTTATTCGCATCGCTAAAGAATCGGGCAGTGATGCGATTCACCCAGGATATGGATTCCTTTCTGAAAATATCGAGTTGGCACGACGTTGCCGCGAAGAGGGGATTATCTTCGTCGGACCTCACGAGTCGCACCTACATGCCTTCGGGGACAAAGTACGTGCACGCCAAAGTGCAATAGCCGCTGGACTCCCTGTCATTCCGGGATCAGACGGTCCACTCACATCTTACGCAGATGCGGAGGCGTTTGCCAACGAGCACGGTTTCCCGCTTATGGTCAAAGCATCTATGGGTGGCGGGGGACGCGGTATGCGTGTCATTCGTACGGAAGCCGAAATGAAAGATTTAATTGAACGTGCGAAATCAGAAGCGAAACAAGCGTTTGGTTCTGATGAAGTGTACATAGAAAAATTAGTTGAACGTCCGAAACATATCGAGGTCCAAATCCTCGGGGATGAGCATGGTCACATCGTTCACTTGTTCGAACGTGACTGCTCGGTTCAGCGTCGCCACCAAAAAGTCGTCGAAGTGGCTCCGTGTGTGACGTTGTCTGAAGCATCTCGACAAGCGATTTGTGATGCAGCGGTTCAACTTATGCGGCACGTTGGATATGTCAACGCCGGTACGGTCGAATTTTTGGTGACTGAAGACGAATCGTTCTACTTCATCGAAGTCAATCCGCGTGTCCAAGTCGAACATACCATTACCGAGATGGTGACAGGCTTTGATATCGTTCAAACACAACTGATGATCGCTCAAGGCGAGTCGCTTCACGGCGATATGATTCAAATGCCACGACAAGAGGACATTAAACTTCTCGGATACGCGATTCAGTCACGTGTTACGTCAGAAGACCCAGGCAACAACTTCATGCCGGACACTGGAAAAATTATGGCGTATCGTTCACCGGGCGGCTTTGGTGTCCGTTTGGATGGTGGGAACGCATATGTCGGTGCAGAAATTTCTCCATACTATGACTCGCTTCTCGTTAAATTGTCGACACATGGGATGACATTTGAACAAGCTGCCTCAAAAATGGTTCGAAACTTGAATGAATTCCGGATCCGTGGAATCAAAACGAACATTCCATTCTTGATTAACGTGATGAAACATGCGAATTTTATCAGTGGCGACTACAACACGTCGTTCATCGATGAGACGCCAGAGCTTTTCGTTTTCCCGAAACGGAAAGACCGTGGAACGAAACTGTTGAACTATATCGGAGACGTCACGGTGAACGGATTCCCTGGTGTCGGATTGAAGGATAAGCCGATTAGCCGTTCAGTGCGAATCCCGCATAACCTCCCGTCAGAAGCGAAGCCAGGAACGAAACAAATCCTGACTGAACTCGGACCTGATGGGCTCGCCGACTGGATCAAGCATCAACCTGAACTGTTATTGACAGATACGACGATGCGTGATGCGCATCAGTCATTACTCGCGACACGTATGCGGACGCAGGACATCCTCAATATCGCGGAGCCAACGAGCAAACTGATGCCGGAATTGTTCTCGGTCGAGGCGTGGGGAGGGGCGACATTTGATGTCGCTTATCGCTTCTTGTCTGAAGATCCATGGGTTCGACTCATGAAGCTTCGTGAGAAGATGCCGAACGTCTTGATTCAAATGTTGCTCCGCGGTGCGAATGCGGTCGGATATAAAAACTATGCAGACAATGTCATTGAGAAGTTTGTACATGAAGCGGCTTATGCAGGTGTTGATATATTCCGAATCTTTGACAGTCTCAACAACTTAGAGTCGATTCAACTTGCGATTGATGCGACATTACCGACAGGGAAAGTGGCAGAGGCGGCCATCTGTTATACGGGCGATTTATATGACGGTAACCGCCCGAAATATCACTTACCTTACTACGTCGATCTTGCGAAGAAGCTTGAGGCGAGTGGTGCCCATATCTTGGCAATCAAAGATATGGCTGGTCTCTTGAAGCCAGAATCTGCATATGCACTCGTATCGGCATTGAAAGATGCTGTCGATCTACCGATTCATCTGCATACACACGATGCATCCGGAAACGGGATTTTCACATATGCACGGGCGACAGATGCCGGGGTTGACATCGTAGACGTTGCTGCGAGCTCGTTGTCAGGGATGACGTCACAGCCTTCAGGTGGAAGCTTAGTGTATGCGCTCAACCATCATGAACGTCAACCAAAGATTGATCCAAAACACTATGAAGTCATCAGTGACTACTGGCAAGACGTTCGTCACAACTATGAACCGTTTGAAAGTGATATGCGCGCTCCACATCCGTCTGTATACGAACATGAGATGCCAGGGGGGCAATATTCAAACCTTCAACAACAGGCGAAAGCAGTCGGACTCGGAGACCGTTGGGGAGAAGTCAAAGCGATGTACGCACGGGTCAATATGTTGTTCGGTGATATCGTCAAGGTGACACCGTCATCAAAAGTCGTCGGTGACATGGCGCTCTTCATGGTCCAGCACAACTTGACGGAAGAAGATGTGATGACGCGTGGTCATCAGTTAGACTTCCCAGACTCGGTCGTCGAAATGATGCGAGGTGAGTTAGGGACGCCTCCTGGTGGATTCCCGAAAGAAGTGCAACAAGTCATCTTGAAAGGGGAAGAACCACTAAACGTTCGTCCGGGTAAACTGATCAAGCCGTACGACTTTAAATCTGCAGGTCAAGAACTGTTCGAGAAATTCGAACGACCGGTCACGGACTTTGAGCTTCTCGCCCATGCGCTCTATCCGAAAGTGTATGAAGACTATATCAAACATACAACGACATATGGTGACGTATCGGTGCTCGACACGTTAACGTTCTTCTATGGACTAAACGTTGGCGAGACGATCCATGTTGAAATCGAGACTGGGAAAACGTTGATTATTAAGCTCGTGCAAGTCAGTGCACCAAACGAAGATGGCATTCGTCTCGTCTCTTATGAGATGAACGGGGTACCACGTGAGATTGAAATCAAAGACGTAAACGTCAAGTCGGCGACGACGAGCCGTCCGAAAGTGGACCGGGGGAATCCGAAACAAGTTGGTGCATCGATGCCAGGTTCTGTCTTGAAAGTACTGGTTGAACCAGGCAGTCGTATTCATCGTGGGGAGCAGCTGCTCGTCACGGAAGCGATGAAGATGGAGACGACCATTCAAGCAGCACAAGATGGTGAGATTAAAGCCATCCACATAAAAGAAGGCGACACAATACAAAGTGACGATTTGTTGATTGAATTTGTATAATCAAAAGAAGCATAGTTCGCTATGCTTCTTTTTTGTAGATAGGAGTGAAAATCATGAAACGAGTATGTTGGTTCCGATCCGATTTTAGACTGACCGATAATCATATGCTACACCGTGCTTTGAAAGATATGGGGGAAGGTGACGACCTAGATTTTGTTTTTTGGTTAAACCCTGAATATTGTGATCCGTTTGAGGTACGCCACGACTACTTCTTTTCGACAATGCGTACGTTTATGGATGATTTAGAAGCGGATGGGTTAGGACTTCGTGTCCTCGTCGCCGAGTCAGAAGCTGACTTCGTGAAACAGCTCGGTGACATCGACGTTCTTTATTTTAATGCGGAATATGTGGAACCATTCAAACAGCGCGACGATCGCGTCATCGAAGCACTTGGTGAAGAAGTGAAAGTCGTACGACTGCTTGACCGGCATCTGTTTCAACCTGATGCGTTTAAGACAAAGAGCGGTGATCCATACAAGGTGTTCACCCCGTTCAAAAAAGCGGCATATTCCGAACAGCCGCCGAAACCTTACGATGTGGATGTCGATCGCTTAGCGCAATTCATTAGCACAAAGAATGAAATACCGAGTGAACTAAAAGACTTGTTCAAACGTTGTGAACGCGAGTGGAAAGGGTTAGGGGAGACCGAGGCGAAGAAACGGTTGACCCGCTTCGTCAATGATCGCATGGTCGATTACGGTGAGAAACGTGACATTCCAAGCATCGCAGGAACGAGTCGATTGTCCCCATACTTACGTACCGGTGTATTGTCGATTCGAACCATCACCGAACAGGTATTGTCCGCTAAACAGTCGAAAGGACGCGACACGTATTACGACGAACTATTGTGGCGCGAATTTTACTACATGGTCATGGCAAAGTTCCACGGATTGAAAGAACAACCGTTCAATCCCAAATATAAGTCGCTTGAATGGGAAGAAAATGATGAACAGTTTGAAAAATGGTGTAACGGGGAGACCGGTTATCCAATTGTAGACGCAGCGATGCGTCAGTTGAATGAGACCGGGTGGATGCACAACCGTCTGCGTATGATCGTCGCATCTTTCTTGACGAAACATCTCCTTCTCGATTGGCGAAAAGGGGAACTTTATTTCGAACGGAAACTGATTGATTACGAGGCCTCGTCGAATATCGGGGGGTGGCAATGGGCTGCTTCGGTTGGGACAGACGCCGTGCCATATTTCCGCATCTTCAATCCGACGACGCAATCTGAACGGTTTGACCCCGACGGAACGTTCATTCGACATTATGTGCCGGAACTGAAGCATGTGTCAGATAAGTCAATTCACTTCCCGGACCCGTCGGAAAGGGAAGATTATCCGAAGCCGCTTGTCGACCATAAAGAAGCGAGAGAACGTGCCCTCGAACGATTTAAAGAATTGTAAACAAAAAAGCGCTGAAGCGCTTTTTTGTTTGAGTTATCCATTCATGTCTTTCAGTCGTGCTACATCTTTCCGAGCTGTCGATCGATAAGCGTGGTAAGAAAGGTATGACAGAATACCAAAGTAGCAAGTAATCAAGAATGCGTGTAGAAGTGGCACATATGTGGCGTGGCCACCAAGTACGATCCATGCTCCTGTTCCGACTTGAAGAAGGATGAAGAAGAGGGACGCCATCATCCCACGTTCGATCAACTGATCCATCTCTTTCTTCGCTAAGTAGAGAACGAATAATGTGTACAGGACAAGGAGCCCCGCCATCAATCGATGTCCCATTTGAACATAAGATTCGAACGTCCATACATTTTGGTCACAAATCGGCCAACCGACACAAGCGTAAGTCGCTCCTAAATGTCGGACGTACGCTCCCGTATAGACGACAATCATCGTATAAATAGAAAGGCCGTACAGATGAGCGCGCAATTTCTTTGATACAGCCTGATGTTCTCGGTCGCCCTCGAATAAGAGAATCGTCAAAATGAGTAGCGATGCGAATGAGACGAGAGAGATACCGAAATGAAGTGCCAAAATGGCATCTGATTGTTGCCATATGACTGCTCCTGCTCCAATGATCGATTGGATGAGCATGAAGATAAATGCGAGAAATGCAAAGATTTTTACATCAATACGACGTTTGACAGCGATGAACGTCCAAATTGCGAGCGCAATGATGAGAAGGCCTTCAAAGCCAGATACTACACGGTGACTGTATTCGATCATCGTTTCAACGCTCGGGTTCGTTGGAATCAATTTTCCGTGACAGAGTGGCCAGTCCGTCCCACAACCATCCCCTGAGTCCGTCTTCGTCACGGTTCCACCCATGATGAGGACAAGCATCATTCCGAGGGTGACAAACCCTGAGAAAAACGCGAGTTTTTTATGCATGCATTACCACCTGCTTCTAATCAAAATCCGATAAAATTGTGCCTTGTTTATTTATATTTTTTTCGCCATACTTATTATACGGCTTTCTGTTCGAAAAACGAAATGGAAAAGCTTGCAATCGTTATCAAAAACGTTATTCTAATATTAGTAAAGCACATTAGGTGTGACAAATATCACACTATCGACACAAAAAACTCGCTATTTCACAAGCATAAAAGGCGTATTTTATAAAGAAATATGGTATCTTTGTAGAGAGTTAAGTGTATTTTGTTCATATTGTGTTTTTTCTGTGAAGAGAATGCGAGGATTTCGTGATTATGTGGGGGGGTCAGTATGACAAAAGTCAACCCAGGAATGACGGTAGAGTTAGAATATACAGAGTCAACGTCATTTCGAGATTACGTCGCCTTAGCGAAAATGGGAATCGTTCGTGCCAACCTGTTGTTGGTGTTTGCGGGATTCTTCGTGGCAGCGACGTATCAGAGCGATACGCCAGTACTTTACTTGTTTGAAGTTTGGCCACAGCTCTTATTAACGATGTTAGGAAGCGCACTCGTGATTTCGGGGAGTTGTTACCTAAACAACTTCGTGGACCGAGATATCGATTACTTAATGGATCGTACGGACAATCGACCGAGTGTAACCGGCAAGATTTCAGGGGAGAAAATCTTACTCCTCGGATTGACACAACTTGCGATTGGAACACTGTTATTGCTCCTTGTATCGTACGTCGCTGCAGTATTCGGTTTAATCGGGGCATTTTTTTATGTCGTGATTTATACGATGTGGCTTAAGCGTACGAGTACGCTCAATACGGTCGTCGGGAGTATTTCGGGAGCCGTTCCACCGCTCATCGGTTGGGCAGCGCTTGATCCGACACTTCATATCGATGCGTGGCTCATGTTCCTTGTCATGTTTTTATGGCAACCACCGCACTTCCTAGCGCTCGCCATGCGACGGACGGAAGAGTATCGAGCGGCAGGCATTCCGATGCTTCCGGTCGTGAACGGATTTGCCATCACGAAACGGCAAATCATCTGGTGGATTGCGACGCTAATTCCAGCATCGCTCTTATTTATGCATTACGGTCTTGTTTACTTGACAGTCGCAGCCGGTTTAGGGGGCTACTGGTTGTATCTCGGGTTGAAAGGATTCAACGCCGAGGATGAAATCAAGTGGGCAAACAAAATGTTCTTCTATTCATTAATTTATTTAGTCGTGTGGATTATCGCGCTGATTTTAACAGCAGCAATGGCGTAACCGCACTCACTATATAGAAAACCATTACACATCATTTTGGGAGAAAGTGGGGATTGTTGTGAAATCATTTAAGAAGCTTCTGTTTGGCATCGTCCCGATGATGATGTTCGCAGTCCTGTTGTCAGGTTGCGGTCAAGAGGGATTGTCTGCATTGAAGCCGATGGGAGAAGGGGCTGAGCTTCAGCTCCGCATCATTCTCATCAGTTTGGCGATCATGCTCTTCGTACTCATCATCGTCTCGGTCATTTACGTGTACGTGCTCATGAAGTTCCGTCGGAAAGACGAATCGATTCCGAAGCAAGTTGAAGGTAGCAGTACACTTGAGATGATTTGGACAGTCGTTCCGATTATCCTTCTCATCATTCTCGCTGTTCCGACAATCACGACGACTGTCGAACTCGCGAAAGCGAAAGAAGCGAAAAAAGAAGAAGAAATCAATGTTACAGCTAACTTGTACTGGTGGGAGTTCGAATATCCAGAAGCAGGTGTAGTGACAGGGCAAGAGCTCGTCATTCCAGTCGGAAAACGAGTCGGCATCAACTTGACGTCTAAAGATGTCATTCACTCATTCTGGGTACCGGCCTTATCTGGTAAGACAGATACGAACCCAGGACTTGATAACGAAATGTGGTTGCATGCAAATGAACCAGGTACTTACTATGGAAAATGTGCTGAGCTTTGCGGTCCGTCACATGCCCTTATGGACTTTAAAGTCATCGCGCTCGAGCAAGAAGAATACGATCAATGGCTCGCTGACATGAAAGCCAAGCAAGACGATAACGGTGAGAACCTCGTCGCAGACAACACGAACTTGACGACAGGTGAACAAGTGTATGTCGAAAGTTGCTTGAGCTGTCACGGCGGCGGTAAAGTGGCACCAAGTTTAACGAACTTCGGTGATCGGGAATGGCTCGCAGGTTACCTCGAAAACAACGAGGACAACTTGAAAGAGTGGATTCGTGACCCGCAAGAGAAGAAACAAGGGGCTCTCATGCCAGGTTTCAATGAAGGTCAAATCAGCAACGAAGAATTAGACGCACTCGTTGACTTCTTGTATGAGCAGAAGATTGACTAACGGGAAAAGGGGGATTTCACGTGGCACAGACCACTGCAATGCAGCAATCGCGTAAATACAATGGCATCATGGATTGGATTACGACGGTTGACCACAAAAAAATCGGTATTTTGTATTTGTTTTCAGGAATCTTCTTCCTCCTTCTCGGTGGAATTGAAGCATTACTGATTCGTTGGCAACTCGTTAAACCAATGAACGACTTTGTCAGCGGTGAGACATTTAACCAATTGATTACGATGCACGGGACGACGATGATCTTCCTAGCGGCGATGCCGATGCTATTCGGCTTCATGAACGCGGTCACACCGCTTCAAATCGGGGCACGCGACGTTGCGTTCCCATTCATTAACTCATTAGGATTTTGGTTATTCTTCTTCGGTGGAGTCATGCTTAACTTGAGCTGGTTCTTCGGAGCAGCACCAAACGCAGGTTGGACGGCTTATGCGCCGCTCTCAACACAACCGGAAGCGACAGGGGTAGACTTCTACGCCCTCGGTCTTCAGATTTCAGGTTTCGGTTCATTGATGGCCGGGATTAACTTCCTCGTCACAATCTTGAACATGCGTGCGCCAGGAATGAAACTCATGCGCATGCCACTCTTCACATGGACGACTTTCGTTGCATCGGCATTGATCGTCTTCGCATTCCCACCACTTACGGTCGGATTGTTCATGTTGATGTTCGAGCGACTCTTCGGAGCTGCCTATTTTGACCCGGCACTTGGCGGGAACGTAGTCATCTGGGAACACCTTTTCTGGATCTTCGGTCACCCGGAAGTATACATTTTGATTTTGCCGGCATTCGGTATTTTCTCGGAAATCATTCCGACATTTGCGCGTAAACGCCTCTTCGGTTACACGACGATGGTCTTCGCAACAATGCTCATCGGTTTCCTTGGATTCATGGTTTGGGTTCACCACATGTTCACAGTCGGTCTCGGTCCAGTCGCCAACTCGATTTTCGCTGTTGCGACAATGGCCATCGCCGTACCGACCGGTGTTAAAATCTTTAACTGGCTCTTCACGCTATGGGGCGGTCAAATTAAATTCAACGTCGCCATGCTTTACTCAGTCGCGTTCATTCCTTCATTCCTCGTAGGTGGGATGACAGGAGTTATGCTTTCAGTCGCACCGGCTGACTATCAATACCACGACAGCTACTTCGTTGTCGCTCACTTCCACTACGTTATCGTAGGTGGGGTTGTATACGGTCTCTTCGCAGGACTTTACTACTGGTTCCCGCTCATGTTCGGAAAAGCCCTTTCTGAAAAGCTTGGATACTGGCAGTTCTGGTTGTTCTTTATCGGATTCCACTTGACGTTCTTCCCGCAACACTTCCTCGGATTGTTCGGTATGCCACGTCGAGTCTTCACATACCTCGGTGGTCAAGGTTGGGATACGCTCAACCTACTCTCGACAATCGGAGCATTCTTCATGGGTGTGTCAACGATTATCTTGCTCATCGCAGTTGTGAAAGCCTTCTTGTCTAAAGAACGCGTCAAACCAGACCACTGGGAAGACGGACGTACGCTTGAGTGGACACTTCCTGTCCCGACTCCAGAGTACAACTTTGCACAAACACCACTCGTCAAAGGACTTGATACGTTCTGGCTCGAGAAAATGGCTGGTAACAAACGCGTATCAGTCGCTGAAGAAGTTTCGGACATCCACATGCCGAACAACTCGCTCATTCCGTTCTTCATGTCACTCGGCCTCTTCATCGCAGGACTCGGTGCCATCTTCCAGATGGATAACACAGTTGTCGGCTGGTCATTGATCGGATTTGGATTAGCGATGACGTTCGTCTCGATGTTCCTACGTTCTTGGATTGACGATCACGGCTACTACATTCCGAAGTCACAAGTCGAAGCAGACTTGAAAGCGATTCGTGAGAAAGGAGAACAATAAATGGCACATACAGTTGAAAAACACCCAGTGACCGGTATCCCGGCCAATCCAGAGAAAGCAACGCTGGAAGGGAAAAATAAATATGTGGCTTTCTGGTTCTTCCTTGGTGGTGAGACAGTCCTCTTCGCCTCGCTCTTTGGAACATACGTTGGTCTCTTGAACTCTGGTGCGCCAGAGGAATTACGCTCGTATAATATCTTTGAAATGGAGCTCGTCTTCATCATGACGATGCTCCTCCTCACAAGTTCACTCACAAGTGTCCTTGCGATGATGAACATGAAAGCAAACAATCCAGGACGGATGAAGCTTTGGTTGATTGTGACACTCCTTCTTGGTGCTGGATTCCTTGGTGCGGAGATTTACGAGTTCATTCACTACTACCACATTGGTCACACGTTCACGTCGAGCGCATTCGGTTCAGCCTTCTACACGTTAGTCGGCTTCCACGGAGCGCACGTCACGTTCGGTCTCCTTTGGATTACGACGCTCTTGATTCGTAACTGGAACCGTCCGATTGATGTATACAACGCACCAAAGTTTTATGTATCAAGTCTATACTGGCACTTCATCGATGTTGTTTGGGTCTTCATCTTCTCAATCGTCTACCTCTTAGGGATGGTGAACTAATATGGAAAAACGAGCTATGAACGAATCACACAAACAATTAGAGCTAGAAGTAAAAGCAGAATCAAAGCGTGAGTATCAGCTTCAATTGATTAGTTTTGCGATGATGATTTTACTCACGTTCGTGGCATTCGGTGCCGTTTATGCGGAACTCATGCCAGTTTGGGCAGCAGGTGGCTTCTTGATCATCTTGGCAGTCATTCAAGTCTTTCTACAGTTATATATCTTCATGTATATGAATAACCGTGGGAACACATGGATCGTCGGTATGATGTGGTTAGGCATCTTTATTGCTATCATCACGGTAGCTGCACTACGCTTACTCATTTGGTAATTGTGACAAAGGATTGAACATCTGTGGAAACACGGATGATTCGGTCCTTTTTCCTTTACTTCAAAAATGAATGAATAGTAATCTTGAAGTGAACGGTTTCAAAGGTTAGGGAGAGAAAGAAAAGGGGTGAACGGATGCTCTGGAATACGTCGGAGCTGCTCAATCAATTTGATTGGCTCACGTTATGGAGTCCGCTGTTCGGATTGCTCATGGTCGGGATTTATGTATTATACGCCGTCGTGACAGAGAGAATGGCGAAGCGAGGATATGCCTCGACCACGTTGTTACAAAAGTTTAGTATGTTGTTTGCCATTGTCTTGTATTACATCGGTTTTGGAAGTCCAATCGATGTCATGGCACATATCATTTTATCGGTGCATATGTTCCAGATGGTGCTCGTCTACATTTTGGCACCGGCACTCGTCGTTTACGGTCTGCCGTACTGGGTGTTTGAAAAAGTACTTAGCTTCAAGTTTATTGGACCGATGTTTAAGTTTTTAACGACGCCACTGATTGCGCTCATTTTATTCAACGCATTGTTCTCGATTTACCATATGCCGGTCGTATTCGACTACGTCTTGACGAACTATGGCGTTCACCGGATCTTCCACGGTGCACTAGTCGTCTTTAGTTTGACGATGTGGTATCCGGTCATCGTTCCGCTCGTCTCAGACGAAGAGGAAGGAATGTCCGATTTGAAACGAATGGTATATATTATCGCCAACGGGGTCTTGTTGACACCGGCCTGTGCGCTCATCATCTTTAGTCAAACGACGCTTTATAATGCGTATACGGATCCGCAGACGTTTGCGACGGTCCTTGGATACTGTCTACCGAACGGTGACGTGTCCGGAATCGATTTAGAGGCGTTAATGGGAGCGACGAATAGCGCGCTCGAAGACCAACGTTTCGGTGGGGTTCTCATGAAACTCGGTCAAGAAATCGTGTATGGTTTCTTCTTCGGCTGGACGTTCTTCGGCTGGGTGCGTCGGACGAAATCTCTTGCTCTCGATGAAGGCATGTCATTCACTCCGCAAGAAACAAATGAGAAAAATTAAACAGAACAAAAGGGGAAACGTTGATGAACTATCTTGCCTTAATTAGTGTGTCATTCATCGTCATCAGTGCGATTCTAGTCGCCATCGGATGGGTGATTATCGCAAAAGACCGCAGCAACATTGAAAAACATAAAAAGGTGATGACGGCTGCCGGGATTGCAGCGACGACGTTCTTCATCCTGTACGTCTCGCGTACCATTTTTGTCGGAAACACGGCATTCGGAGGACCGGATTCAGTGAAACCGTTCTATCTCGGGTTTATGATTTTCCATATCCTTCTCGCGACAACAGGTGGTGTCCTCGGATTGATCACGCTCTATCTCGGTTATAAAAATAAAATCGAGAAACACCGTAAGATTGGACCAAAAGCTTCAGTCGTCTGGTTCTTTACGGCTATTACGGGTGTGACGGTTTACATTCTTCTCTATGTGGCATATGACCCTGGTGAAACGACGAACGTATTCCGCGCGATAATCGGAGGATGATTTATAGAGAGGGAGAGCTGTATGAAACGGAATAGCTATATGACGGTCGGTTTGACCGTCTTGACGCTTGTTGTCATCGGAGTAGCCGTGTATTTTGTTTTCTTCAATCAAGACGACCTACCCGTCATTCAAGAGCCAACCCCGTTCACATTGACGAACGCATTAAATGAAGAGACGTACAATTCCGATAATGGAAAAGTGAAAATCGTGACGTTCTTTTACACGAACTGTCCAGATATTTGTCCGCTCACGTTACGTGATTTCATGAAGCTCGAAAAAGAATTAAAAGATGAGAACTTATACGGCTCAGACGTAGAACTCGTCGCCATCACGGTCGACCCGGACGTGGATACCGTGCCCGTACTTAAAAACTATGGTGAGGCGTTCCAAGCGGAGCCGACGGGATGGAAGATGTTGACGGGAGACCAGGTCGACATCGACCGCATCACGCGTCAACTTCAATTTTATTATTCCAAGGCGAACAGTGGACTCGTGACGCACGCGACGACGATGTACGTCATCGACCGTCACCATGATGTACGTGCTGTCGCTCAGATGGCAACGGCAGGGGATGACCCGGTCGATATCGAATCTATCATGGAGGACGTGAAAGTGCTCGCGAATGAAAAGGAGTGATCACCATGAATGATACGATGGCTGTGATTGGGAATGACTATTCATACGGAGACGTGACGATCGCGGAACGGGCGATTGAAGATTTGATTGCCTGTAGCGCCATTGAATTTGGCTTGAAAGAAGTGAAAGTCGTCTCTCGCTCGAAAGACCACTATGATTATCTAATCATTGCACCATTATCACTCGTCGAGGCAGAGCGATTGTACCGCTATGTCCGAGACCAATTTGATTTATTACTCGGTCAGGTCGATGTGACGTTGAGCATCATAGCGACATGACCGAAGGGAGGACCCGTAAAGGGCCTCCCTTTTTTATATGCTAGACGCTATGTTGATCATGACTATATCTTCCAGAAGTGAATTTTGTTATGATGTGAAGTAAGACGAACAAAGGTTCGTTTTTTTAATATTGGAGGAGGATGGAACATGCAGAATCATGCGTTGGTCGTCATTGATATTCAAAATGACATCACAAAAAATTATAAAGCAATCATCGACAACATTAACAAAGCGATTGATTGGGCGGTCGCAAAGAAGTTACATATCGTCTATATCCGACATGAAAATTTATCAGCAGGGACTAGAACTTTTAAAACAGGGACGCGAGGAGCGGAATTAGCACCAGATTTGAAAATCATGTCCGACCACGTGTTCACGAAATACAAGGGCAACGCCTTGACGAGCGAGGCGTTTGCGACGTTTATTGAACAAAATGGCATCGATACCTTCTATATCACTGGTGCTGATGCTACTGCTTGTGTGAAGTCGACTTGCTACAATCTGCGGAAATCCGACTATGAGGTCAGTGTTCTATCAGATTGCATCTCGAGTTACGATTTGAAGAAGATTGAGGATATGATTGTGTATTATGAGAGTAAAGGTTGTTCCATCCTCCAGTCAGAGGACCTGTCGGCGTAAAGTCCTTGTTCGACTTTCATCTCAGATCATAAGAGACCATAAGAAAAACCCCTTCGCTTATGCAAGGGGTTTGACTTCTAGTGTTTCTGCGAGTGCCTTTAGACGACGTTCGCAGTCGCGGACGATTTCTTCTGGGAAGACTTCATCGTATTCAACACCGTGTGGGTAATAATGCTTTCCTAAAATCGGTGTGAGCATTTTTACGACAGCGTGACGATCTTCGATTTGACCTTCGATCGCGTATACAGGTAAGCGAAGATAGAATGTTTCGCCGGTCGATTGTTTCTCATATTTCATATCATACGTGGCACGCTCGTAGTCCCAAGCACCTTCACGGATGAAATGATGATGATCCATGATCGTCTCGAGCAAACCAAAACGGATTTCTTTTCCCTCGATGTGGAACTGCTCAAATTTCATCATAATCCCCCTTTTCGAATAAACCTCATATGTCATCATACCATATTCAAAAACGTTCTTGGAATAACGTGTGTTCAAATTGTGAAAAAAAGATGAACGATTAATCAACCAAGTGTATTTAAGTATTCCTCGATTTTTTGGGGAAGTTTTACACCGAGCGGAAGCAGTCCTTCTGAACCGAAAAAGACGTTGAACTCCAAAATATAAAATCCGTCTTCCGTCACGATGACGTCAAACGCCGCGTGATTGATGGATAACGTATTCGCAATCGTTTGAACTTCTTTGACGACGTCTTCCGGGATGTCTTCGTACGAAAAGTTGGCTCCTTGGGCGACGTTGTTTAAAAAGGCCTCACTGACACGCCAGTAGGCACCGACGACTTCTTCTCCAATCACGATAACGCGTAAGTCACGATCATTCGGAATAAACTCTTGTACGTAGAACGTATCATGTTTCTCGACGTATTCTAACCAGTCCTGGTCGTTTTTAATCAACCATACGCCTTGACCCATCGAGGACTTGGCTTTTTTGGCGACGAACGGATAGTGGAACTCTTCCAAGACGCGTTCAATTGTGTATGGGTTTTTTCCGTAAATCAACGTCTTCGGAATGCGATGAGGATACGTCGCTTTAAATGCACGCGTCATCTCGATTTTGTCGTGACCGAGGTGATATGTCGCAGGAGACGGGAAAATGGCTTTGTTCATCCCATAGATGATGGAATTGACCATCCAATACTCGGGGAACAAGACGAGGTCGGCAGCGCGTACCTTGTCGAGTTGGTCGAAATAATATTCGGGTTTCGCATAATCCGTCTTGATGCCGGCTGATCGAATCATATTAAAAGAAACTTTTTTCATATACAGACGCACATGGTGCGTCTCTTCACTTCCTTTCTACATTGAACGCCTTGCGGTCACATTCAATTATAGTGTGGATTGCTTACATAGGGAAACAATTGTGGTAAAATCATGGCAGAAAGGGTGAGGGGTATGATAATCACTGAACAGACGATTGCCCTGCTCGATCAAACAGAAGAATTGACCGATTTGATTGAAGCAAGCGAATCGTTTCAAACATATATTCAAACGAAAGCGGCACGGCGCACATCGCAGGAAGCCAAGGAAATCGAGCGCGAGTTTTTAAAGATGAAAGAAGATTACGAATATGTCCAACGTTTCGGGAAACATCATCCGGATCATGACCGCATAAAAAAAGAGATGCATCTCATCAAACGTCGTCTCGACGTTCAGCCGGAAATTGCGGCGTTCAAAAAAGCGGAACGAAACTTGGATAAGTTGTTAGGGGAAGTGAGTGAACTATTGGCTCATTCAGTCTCTCCTAAAATCAAAGTCCCGACCGGCAACCCATTCTTTGACGAAGGTGGATGTTCCGGAGGGGGCAGTTGCGGAGGAGGCGGAAGTTGTGGATGCGCCGTCTAAGTTGAATGAACGGATTGGTATCGTCGTATATGTGAATTCCTTGAAACAATTGAAGGCACTCAGACGTTATGCAAACCTGTACTTTGTCTCGAAACGAGAGAAGTATGCTTTTCTTTACACGGACCTCGAAGGTTATGAAACCGTAATCGAACAAGTGAAGGCTCTGCCATTCGTGGAAGCGGTCGTTCGGAGTGAGCGTCCGTTCGTTTCAGAAACGTACGAGACAAAATTGAAATAATCAAAAAGATGAAGGTGGCGTCACCTTCATCTTTTCTGCTGGAGGGAAAGACATGCGTGTCATATCTGGAGAACGAAAAGGGACCCGATTGAAGGCGGTCCCGGGCACGGCTACGCGGCCGACGACGGACAAAGTGAAAGAGTCATTATTTAACATCATCGGACCTTATTTTTCCGGGGGGAAAGCGCTAGACCTTTACGCGGGTAGCGGAGGACTAGGAATCGAGGCATTATCGAGAGGTTGTGACGAAGCCATTTTCGTCGACCGTCAACCGAAAGCCGTCCAAACGATTCAAGAGAATTTACAGACGACCCATTATGAAGAGAAAGGGAAGGTATATCGTCAAGATGCCAAAGCTGTGCTCGAGCAGCTCAAACTGAAACAGGAATCTTTCAAACTCATCTTTATGGACCCTCCCTATCATGCGGAAGAACACGTTGCGTTCTTACAACTAATCGATGAGTCTGACATGTTGATCGATATCGGCGTAATCGTCTGTGAACACGGTAGTGACGTGACGTTACCGGAGCGAGTGGGACGATTTGAACGAATTAAAGAACAGCGATACTCAGATGTGATCACCATCAGTTTTTATGAGTATGCATCGATTGAGGAGTGAAACGAATGAAACGAATTGCGATTTGTCCGGGCAGCTTTGACCCCATCACGAACGGACATCTAGATATAATTGAACGAGCGGCGGCCATTTTTGACGAGGTCATTGTCGCCGTCCTTGAGAATTCAAGCAAGGCCCCACTGTTTGATGTGGAAGAACGATTAGGACTTATACGAGATGTGACGACACATCTTCCAAACGTGTCGGCCGATGCGTTCGGTGGATTACTTGTCGAGTATGCTGCAGAGCGGGAAGCGGCGACGATTGTCCGTGGGCTTCGTGCGGTATCGGATTTTGAATACGAGCTTCAAATCGCATCAATCAACAAAAAGTTGAATGAGAACGTAGAGACGTTATTCATGATGACGAATAGTCAATATTCGTTCCTCAGCTCGTCCATCGTCAAAGAAGTGGCGAAATACGGTGCGTCGGTCAGTGAGCTCGTACCGGAGCAAGTCGAAGTGGCGTTACGGAAAAAATATCAAGTGAGCTCGGGACAATGAAATCGTTAAAAATTGGTCTCGGTCTACTTGTTACAGTGCTGCTCTTTCTTTTCGTCCCGCTCCCTTACTACATCTCCTCACCTGGAGCAGCGACCTCGATTGAAGAGTTCCTGACTGTCCAAGGCGGCGTAAAGGATGAAGGGGAACTGATGATGGTGACGATCTCCCAACGACGCGCGACACCTTTTTGGTTAGTAGAAAGTTGGATCACACCGTTCACGGAAGCAAATTTATCTAGTCGCTATTTATATGACGGTGAAAGCGAAGCAGATTACGACCGTCGTCAGAAATTATTAATGGATTCGTCGCAACAAGCAGCGATTCAATATGCCTATAAACTCGCTGGCAAGGAAGTGACAGTCGACTTTGATGGAATCTATGTGTCCGCACCGATTCCAGGGTCGCTCGCTGCCAATATATTAAAGCCCGGAGATGTTATCACCGCAATTGACGGGATGTCTTTTGCAACACGCGGAGACTTTTTAAAGCGGGTGATGGAATTTGATGCAGGTGATGAAGTGAGATTGACGATTGAGAGAGACGGGGAAGAGCGCATCGTCAAAACGCTCATTCAACCGATTGACCAGAGCGGCGATCGGGTCGGAATCGGGATATACGAGCCCCTTCCCGTGCAGGAAATCACAGCCAACCCTGAAGTGAATGTGTCCTTGACGAATGTCGGAGGACCCTCCGCAGGATTGATGTTCACGCTTGAAATTTATGATCAATTGACGCCGGGTGATTTGGCGAATGGCAAACGGATTGCCGGAACGGGAACGGTCGATGAGGAAGGAAATGTCGGACCGATTGGGGGCGCGTGGCAGAAGATCGTCGCGGCCGATGAAGAAGGCGCGGAAGTCTTTTTTGTCCCATCTGGTTCGAACTATGAAGAAGCGCTTGAATCGCGAGACCGTCTCGACAGTGACATCGAAGTTGTCCCTGTGAAGACGGCCGAAGATGCGATTCGTTATTTAGAAAAAATGAACTGAGGGCGTTGGCGATGTTCAATCAACTCATCGTTTTGAAGAGGGAGTCGATACGCTTCGGTTACACGGGCTTCGAAGTCGAGACGTGCATCGAACTTACTGACGATTGGAAGGTCTTGTTTCACATCTCGTAGCGCAAGTCGCCCAATTTCATTAAATGCGAGCGGTCTCACGTATGGGACATCGTCAAAAAGTGTCGGGACTTCCTCTTTTAACCAATGAAGCAGAACTGACACAAACGCCCGTTGAATCGCGGTACGCGTGTAACGACGGGTCGAGACGGCAGTAAGGGCCTGGTCGAAAGACGTCTCTAATCCTGCACGTATAAGTCGCGGTGCGAGAGATGCATCAATCCCTACGAGTTCAGTTAGCGTGGTGAGTGGAAGTGTTCGAAGTTTATATTGCAAGACTGGCCAATACAATTCCCAATGGGTCATCGATTGCGTCCGAAACATCGCTTCTGTCGCTTTTGGCACGGCACGAACTTCTCCAGAGTCCAAGTAATGTGCCCGAATGCCTGTCGCTGACATGACGTCCGCCAATGAAGGATCGTGATAATCCGCACCTAGTCGTTTGACCGTGTGCAACTGAATCGTCTTCGCCGCTTTGGCGTAATGATAGGCCAAAATATTGTTAGGGCGAGTCAAATCAAATGTAGGATAGACGGTCTGAAACGCATGACTCGAAGCTTGTGCAGATGAATGACCTGCTTGTAGCGCTTGACGGAGTTCCTTTTTATATATCGGCATCTCTTCGACGTCTGCTCGTGCTGCATGAAGAATAGCATCGACATCCCCGCTCTCGCTCCCAAACGATAAGGTTTGGCAACCGAGTTGTTCTGCGATTGAGACAGCGGCTGTGGCGAAACGGTCGGCGCGCTGCACACCATATTGGGTCGGCAGTTCGATGACAAGGTCGATGGCACCGCTCTCGACGGCCGCTTTTGCCCGTTTCCACTTATCGAACGAGGCTGGTTCTCCTCGTTGAGTGAACTGTGCACTCATGATGGCAATCATGATATCAGCCCCTGTTTCTTGACGTGCAGTTTGCGCTTGGTAATAGTGACCGTTGTGAAATGGGTTGTACTCTGCAATAATGGCCGTCTTTTGCATGATTTACTCCTTTGCATTGTCGTATGGATTGGTGTAAGATGAGTAAGTACGCTTTGGCAAAGCGCCGTCGTCAACTGATTTTAGTGTAAAGAAAAAACATTGACAAAACAAGTTGGCCTATCTATAATTCATATTGTTGCAATTGAGGTGATTCGGATGAAATGGTCTATTGCACAGCTACTTAAGCTCCGAAACCAGGGTGACGGTTTTACAATCGATGAGATGGTAGAACTACCAGAGCTGACTCAGCTCCATCCGGATATCCGTTCGATTCGCCCGGTGCATGTGCACGGGGATGCATCGTTCACATCTAATCAAGTTACATTCAATCTGAAGATTCAAGGTGACCTGACGTTGCCAGATGCGCGAACGTTAGAAGATGTCACTTATGAATTCGATATTGAATCGCTCGAGCCTTTCTTTTTGGAGAATGGGCGTTATACGGAGCAATTCGATGACGTGAATTTGCCAGAAGGAAATACGATCAGTCTTGTACCGATTGTAAAAGAGCTCATCATGTTAGACGTCCCGATGCAAGTTTACGGGAACGAAACAGACAAAACTCAGGTTGAAGGAGAAGGCTGGACGCTCACTGACGATCAGCCCGAAACCCAACCAAAAATTGACCCGCGCTTCGCGGGACTGGCTGACCTGTTCTCGAAAAAAGAGAACGAGGAAGGTTAACTTTTCAAGGAGGTGGACAACGATGGCAGTACCATTCCGTAGAACGTCGAAAACTCGCAAACGTCTTCGTCGTACTCACTTCAAACTCAACGTACCTGGTATGAACGAGTGCCCGAACTGTGGGGAAATGAAACTTTCACACCGTGTTTGCAAATCTTGCGGACATTACAACGGTAAAGAAGTAACAAGCAAATAATGCGAGAAGAAGCGATCTGATTTCAGGTCGCTTCTTTTTTGTTTGCGATTTTTGGGTCATAGCGAAAAGATGTGGTAAACTTTTTGTGCGAAAATAGTTTTTATAGGAGGAGGGCAACTATGAACTCCATCAAACGTATCGGGATAATCGGAAACGGAGCGGTCGGACTATTGATGGCATCCTTACTTGCTGATGATTATGAGGTGACAGTCTATGGACGAAACATATCATCACCCGACGAGCGGCTATCCATTACGAGGACAGGTATGACGAATGGATCAGCGCATGTATCTCTCAAGTCTAGCGAGACGTTACAAGAGACCGACGAGGACATCTTCTTTGTCACGACAAAAGCCCATCAAGTAGAGGGAGCTACGGAGCGACTGACAGGAAAAGTGCCGGTCTTCATTTGTTCAAATGGGATCGCACATCTTGACTATGCGAAACGCCGAGGCTTTCATTTGGGAATCGTCGAACACGGTGTGACGAAATCAAGGGGCGGGATAGAACACCGAGGACTCGGACGTATTCGAATCGGAAGTTCGACAGGTCTTCCCCCGATTCAGATTAAAGAGAGTCCGCTCCAGCTTGTGTGGGAAGAGGATATCGAACAAGTCGTCATCGAAAAGCTATTCGCCAATGCCATCATCAATCCCATCACAGCATTATGTCGTGTCCCGAATGGAGCACTCGTTAACTCTCCATATCGTGAGATTGCGCAGTCAATTTATCGTGAGTTGACGCCGTTGTTTCCGCAACAAGTCCCATACACATACATTGAGTCAATCATCGCAAGCACCGCGGAGAACCGTTCCTCGATGCTTCGAGACATTGAAGAAGGTAGGCCAACAGAAGTGGATGCAATTTTAAAGCCGGTGATTGAAAAAGCCGCTCTGACGCAGAATTCACTCACCGTCATTCCACTGCTACATAAATTGATTATAGGAGCGAGCGCATCGTGTTAGTGTATATCGTTTCATTTCCACTCATCTTATGGTTTATGGTGTATATGATACTTAGAAAAATTATGCCGAAATCAATCAACTCATTTAAACTCGCCTGTGATACTGGAGTTCTCCTATGGTTTTATGCATGTGGCGTTTTACTCGAGGCTATCGTCGGGACGGAAGTGTTTCTTTTATTCCTTGCTATTTGTTGTGCCATTTTTCCAATCAATGCAATCTGGCAACGGATTCGATACGAGGAAGTATTGTTTACAAAGATGTTTGTCCACGGCTGGCGTTTGCTCTTTTTGCTCCTTGTGCCGACACATGCGATTTTATTCGCAATCGGTGTGGCTCGAGAAATGATTCGTTGATTGATTGAAAGGAAGTTGTTATTCGTGAAAGTAGAAGCATTTGATGCCCTATATACACCCACATCTCCGATGATTCAAGTGGAGCATGGGTACGGGCGTTGGCTCGATTATCGAGGCATGGATGAGGTCGAGAAACGTGCGCAGGAGATTACGGGACGCTCCTATGAACATTTGCATGAGATTGTCCATATTTTAAAACAGCAGCAACGGCAGTTTGGGGAACTATCGGATCGACTAGTAGCGAACCTTGATCTACTCGAACAGCGAGAAGCATACGTCATGGTGACGGGACAGCAGGTTGGCGTATTCGGTGGACCTTTGTTTGCTGTGTACAAACTGTTGGCAGTCATCAAACGGGCGAAGCAGGCAGAGAAAAAACTAGGAAAGCCGGTCCTTCCGATTTTTTGGATGGCGACGGAGGACCATGACTTCGCTGAAATCAATCATGTTTTCACGACCCAGACGTTTTCGAGAACTTTAAAGAAAGATGCTTTGTCCACAATTCCGCTAGCAGGAAAAGCTTCCGTAGGGGAACTGGAGTTCGATCGTCTAAAACTCGAGCTTGTTCAAATGGCGCAGCAGTTACTATTGAACGAGACGGAGACCCCGTATACCTCTGATTTGTACAATGAGTTAATCGACCTTATTCAAATGAGCCATTCTTTCGCTCAGTTTTTTGGTAGGATGATGCGTCGATTCGTAGGAACTGATTTTTTGTTATTTGATCCACATACTCAAGACGTCCGTGCACTCGAACGTCCGATGTTCCGACGTCTCATCGAACATCAAGACGCGCTCCAGCATACGCTCGCCCATTCCTATGAAGAAGGAATGCCGTCAGTAGAATTAAATAAAGAGGCGGCACATCTGTTTTATCATGACGGCACGCGTGAGTTGCTCACAAAAATTGATGGGGTGTATACGACCAAACGTGGACATCGATTCACGGAGACAGAGTTGCTCAGTGAAATAGAAGCGCACCCGGAACGTTTTTCAAACAATGTGGTCTCACGCCCGCTCATGCAAGAATATTTGTTTCCGACACTTGGGTACGTCGGTGGTCCCGGCGAAATCGCTTACTGGTTGCAACTACGTCCGTTATTCCATGAACTCGGATGGAAGATGCCGCTTCTCCTCCCACGTCTTGGTGGCGTGATCGTGTCGAGAAATGATGAAAAAAAATTACGACAAGAAAGCGTGACCTTAGAGGAATATATGAAACAGCCACTACCGGACTATCCATTTGATGATGAATCGTTCGAAGCGAAGTTGTATGCATTTCGGACGCTCACGGAAGCGGTCAGTCAGGAAGCAAGTAAGCACGGAAGACGATTCGAATCGAAGTCGAAACATGTTCTCGAGCAGTTGGCAGATGAGATGCGTGCTGAAGCGAAACGGAATCAATATCGATTGAACGCCCGGCGGATTCATCTTTCGACTCGACTGTTCCCGATGGATGCTCCTCAAGAGCGTATTTTATCGATGGTTCCGATTTTAAACCGTCACGGTCTAGACGTTTTTCATCGGTTGAAACTAGTTTATGAAGACTCAGAAGCGGAGCGTTGTTTATTCCTTGTATAACATTTTCATAAGGGCTCTTGACATTTGTCAGGAGTTTTTTTTGTTGTTACCTTTTTGTTTCCTCTTTTCGCTAAAAACCTGTACGGACCTTGACATTTTTATGATAAAGTAAGTGTAATAATACAGTTGAAATATGTAGGTTGAGAGGGTTTTTTGAATGTTTGAGCATGAAACGGTTTTAAAAATGGAGTCCATCGAGGGATTGAACATCAAACCAGATGGGGTATATGTGGATTGTACGTTAGGTGGAGCGGGTCATAGTGAAGAAATCGCAAAGCGTCTAACGACGGGTCAACTATATGCATTCGACCAAGATGACGTCGCACTCGCACATGCGAAAGAGCGATTGGCTCCTTATGAAGGCCGTGTGACGTTTATAAAGAGCAACTTCGTTCACTTGAAAGAAGAACTTCAGCAACATGGTGTCATGAAAGTGGACGGTGTACTATTCGACCTAGGCGTTTCCTCGCCACAGCTAGATGAGGCAGAACGTGGATTCAGTTACAATTATGACGCACCACTCGATATGAGAATGGACCGGTCACGGGAGTTTTCAGCCTATCATGTTGTGAATGAATGGTCGTTTGGGGAACTTGCTCGTATTTTCTTTACATACGGGGAGGAAAAGTTTTCAAAACAAATCGCACGAAAAATTGAGCAAGCTCGTGCTGATAAACCGATTGAGACGACGTTCGAGCTTGTCGACTTGATTAAAGAAGCGATTCCTGCACCAGCACGACGCAAGGGCGGTCATCCGGCGAAGCGGACGTTCCAAGCCATTCGAATTGCCGTCAATGACGAATTGAACGTATTCGACCGTGCCGTTCAAGATGCAATCGATTTACTCGCAGTGAACGGACGGATCTGTGTCATTACGTTCCACTCATTAGAAGACCGAATTTGTAAGCAAGTGTTTAAAGAACGGAGCCAATATCCACCTTTACCACCAGGGTTGCCGGTCATTCCGGAAGAATTTGAACCCGAGCTCAAACTCATCACGCGTAAACCGATCGTGGCGAGTGAAGGAGAACTCGAAGATAATCGTCGTGCACGCTCAGCTAAACTGAGAGTGGCCGAAAAACAAAAATAATTTAGCTAGTAGGAGGGATACCTGATGCCAGAAGCTGCCCGTAAGGCGTTGCAGCCTCAAGTTACACCGAATCGAAATCCGATTCCGCAAGAACGACCAATACCTGTTCCAAAACGACGCACGTTGACCTTGTTTGAATCGATCCTGTATCCAGTAATGATTGGTTCAGTGGTCATGTTCGGTGGCATCACGGTGTCGAAACACAACGAAGCATATAACATTATGCGTGATACAGCAGCCGTTAATCAGCAGGTCGACGGGGTTGCAAAAGAAAATGAAGAACTAAAGTATGAAATCGCCCAATTAAGCTCGCCAGAAAGAATTTACGCGATTGCCGAGAAACTCGGAATGAAATTCAATGAGAAGAATGTCAAGGTGATTGATTGATGAATTCTCTACAACAGAGTAAAAAAAGAGTGGCGTGGGTAGCGATTGTCTGCTTCACCCCGCTCTTTTTATTTTTTGTCGGATGGTTTCTTTACTTATCGCTCACTCATACGTATAAAGGTGAGAACATGCTGGCGTTCGCAGAAGAACAACGGTGGAAAGCAGTCAGTACGTTGGAGGCAGAGCGGGGCGAGGTGTATGACCGATTCGGCCAACCAATCGCAATCAATATCCCTTCCTATCGACTTGTCGCGGTAATGAAGCTTGGTGGCGAGCGAGTCGAAGGAAAAACGCTCATGCCAGATGAGATTGACGAGGCCGCAAAAAAACTTTCGACGGTCCTTCCGATGACAGAGGCAGATTTATTGAAACGGCTCGAGCAAAATATCGACCGTGGGCAAATCGAGTTCGGTGTTCCCGGCCGTGATTTGACCGTTGAGCAAAAAGAAGAAATCGAAGCGTTTGAGCTTCCAGGGATTACCTTCGTCGAAGAACCGAAGCGCTATTACCCGAATAAAGTATTCGCTTCATCTGTCATCGGATACGCGCAAAAGATTGACCAAAATGGTCGGATCGAACTCGTTGGTGAACTTGGGATTGAAAAGTCACTTAACGATATTTTAAGTGAGTCATACGGATTATATCGATTCGAGAAAGATTTAGCCGGACGTGAACTCGTGTCGAGTGACGAACAGCTGAAGATTGAACCGGAAGACGGAGCCGATGTCCAATTGACGATCGACCACCGTATTCAACAGTTGCTTGAGACGAAGATGAACGAATTGTATGAGGAATACGAACCAAAACACGCAACGGCCATCATCATGGACCCGAAAACAGGCGAGATTGTCGCCCTGTCTGACCGTCCGTCTTTTGATCCGAACACGCGTGAGATTTCTTCGTACAGCAACTTTTCGGTCTCGTCTCGATTTGAACCAGGATCGACGATGAAAATCTTTACGCTAGCGGCTGCAATCAATGAAGGAGTATACAACCCAAACGAACTGTATGAATCAGGGTCGTACAAATACGGGAAGACGGTCTTCAATGATTACAACATTACCGGATGGGGTACCATTCCTATGGAAGAAGGGGTGTGGCACTCATCAAACGTCGCGTTCTCGATTTTAGCGAACGAACGACTCGGTCTTGGCCGTTATGAGGATTATTTCAAAGCATTCAAGTTTGATCAACGAACTGGAATCGATTTGCCTGGAGAGGTCAATAGTCAATTCGACTTTGAAAGTCCGATGAACGTCTTAATTACGGCCTGGGGTCAATCCACCGCGGTGACACCGATGCAAATTTTGCAGGCGACATCAGCGATTGCGACTGATGGAACGATGAAACAACCGCACGTCATTAAAAAAATCGTCAATAGTGAGACCGGAGAGACGATTCGGACGACGAACCCGAAAGAGGTTGGTCAGCCAATCACTGCAGAGACTGCAAAAAAAACGCGTGAAGCACTGGACGGTGTCGTGAACAGCGATGTGGGGACTGGGCAATTGTATGCGTTAGACAATTATCGCGTCGTCGGGAAGACAGGGACTGCCCAAATTGCAGAGAACGGGAAGTATTTGAGTGGACAGTATATTCACTCGTTTGTCGGGATGGCGCCAGAAGACGATCCGGAACTCGTCATGTACATCGCTGTCGATAGACCAAACAGTGACTCGTCGACGACTGGACCGCGCATCATGGCCCCGCTCTTCAAAGACGTGATGGATGTCGCGTTACGTTATCGGAGTGTCGAACCTGAAAAGCAAGAAAAAGCGGTCGAAGCGTCGACGAAGACGACTTCTTCTTATATCGGTAATAACCGCGAAGATGCGGTGAAAGAGTCGACAGATCACTCATTTAATCCAATCGTGTTAGGTGACGGGGACGAAGTGACAGCACAAAGTCCTGTTAAAGGGCAGTCATATGTTGTCGGAGAAAGATTGTTGCTAAAAACGAGTAATTCGTTTACGATGCCAACATTAAAAGGTTGGTCGCTACGTGATGTGAAACGCTTAGCGACCCTCTATCAACTAAATTTAGAAATCGATGGGACCGGTTTTGTCACATCACAATCGATTAGCAAAGGAAAGCCGGTTAAAACTGGTGCCTCCTTGAAAGTGAAATTGGAGACACCGTCGAATTAACGCACGAGATCAAGAGGGCTGCGGCTCTCTTTTCCTATGTATGAGGAGGAAGTATGAATGGAACAATTGACAGTTCAGAAGTTAGCGTCTTGGTTTGGGATTGAGGTAGACGACGAGCGTCTTGTCAAACGCGTCGCTACGGATTCGAGAGATGAAAATGAATCGGGGCTATTCGTCCCAATCGTCGGCGCGCGTGTCGATGGACATGATTACATCGATGCAGCAATCGAAAAAGGAGCAATCGTCACGTTTTGGGAAGAAGGACGTCCGCAACCTGACAACCTTTTCGTCATCCCTGTCAAATCGACGGTCGAGGCACTTCAAACGGCAGCATCCCGTTATTTAGAAGAAATCAATCCGCTCGTGGTCGCGATTACGGGATCGAACGGAAAAACCTCCACGAAAGATATGATTGCCGTCGTCTTAGAAGAAAAGTATAAAACACATAAGACGGCTGGGAACTTCAACTCGGACGTCGGCTTACCGCTCACCGTGCTCAGAATGCCGTGGGACACGGAAGTCGCTGTATTAGAGATGGGCATGAACGGATTCGGTCAAATCGAACAATTGTCGAAACTCGCTAAACCGAACGTGGCCTTTGTTACGAATATCGGGGAGTCTCACGGTGAGCAAGTCGGAGGTCGTTCGGGTATCGCAAAAGCGAAGCTTGAAATCAAGGCGGGTCTCAAACCGGACGGTCGACTGATTGTCGATGCGGATGAACCGCTTCTCGCAAATCAAGGGTATAGGGTCGGATATGCTGAAACGGCCGATGGGAAAATCGACGTGGTCGAGACGACGTTCGATGCATCCATCTTTAAATACAACGGTGATTTATATGAACTGAAGGTGTTAGGTGCTCATCAGATTCGAAATGCAGCCTATGCGATTGCATGTGGATTGGAATTCGGTCTTAGTCATGTAATGATTCAACGCGGGCTAGACCGAATCAAGTTGACGTCGATGCGGATGGAAAAACAGATGTTCGGGGAAACACATCTCATTAACGACGCTTACAATGCGAGTCCGACGTCGATGATCGCAGCGATTGAAACGGTCAAGTCACTCGAAGGATTCTCAAAACGTGTGCTCGTCCTTGGTGACATGTACGAGCTAGGTGCCGATGAGCGAGAACAACACAAACAAGTGGGCATCGTCGTGACGTCTCCAGTGACAGATTGCATTCTCGTTGGCGAAAAAGCAAAATGGATTGCGGATGGGATTCAAGATTCACGTGTGAACGTCCACGTGGTCCCGACAGTTGAAGAGGCAAAGACACTTCTTCATCATTATCAGCGACCAGATACTGTGGTATTGTTAAAGGCATCTCGAGGACTGGCGCTTGAGCGTCTCGTTCAATAAATAGAGTAGTGAGGTAGCAACATGTTAATTAGTTTAATCGTATTAATCAGTTCATTATTAAGTGTCTTAATCGTCATGCCACGAGCGATTCCGGCATTGCGTCAGTTAAAGTTTGGACAGGAAATTCGTGACGAAGGTCCAGGTTGGCACCAAAAGAAGTCAGGCACACCAACGATGGGTGGAATTGTCATCTTGCTCGCCATTCTCGTCGGGTTCATCGTGTCCGTCATCTTTGGAGAAGCGGTCGCCGGATTCGGGACACTTTTATTCGTGACGATGGCGTTCGGGGTAATCGGGTTTTTAGATGATTACATCAAGGTCGTCAATAAGCGCAACCTCGGATTGACGTCCCTTCAGAAGTTGATTGGTCAAATCGGAGTATCGGTCTTGTTCGCATGGTTCTTATCACTCGGAGGAGAACTTGATACGTCGATTTCAATCCCGTTCACTTCGATCTCGTTTGATACAGGGTGGTTTTATATCGCCATCGTAATCTTTTGGCTCGTCGGATTCTCAAATGCCGTCAATTTGACGGATGGGCTAGACGGACTAGTTTCGTTCTCAGCTATCCCGACATTTACGTTCTTTGGAATCTATGCCCTTACACAAGATGAGCTTGGCATTGCCTGGTTCGCTTTTGCGGTCGTTGGCGCATTGATTGGATTCCTCGTCTTCAATAAGTATCCGGCGAAGATTTTCATGGGTGACACAGGGTCACTCGCTTTAGGTGGGGCTGTGGCCGGACTCGCGCTCATGTTAAAACTTGAGTTGCTTCTTGTCTTTGTCGGCATCATCTTCGTTATCGAAACGTTGAGTGTGATTCTGCAAGTCATCTCGTTTAAAACGACAGGGAAACGACTCTTTAAAATGAGTCCAATTCACCATCATTTCGAAATGGTCGGTTGGTCAGAATGGCGCATCGTGCTAACGTTCAGTGGAATCAGTTTAATTACGGCAGGTTTATCATTATTACTCATGTAAAAGGGTGAGACAGATGGAAAAGCAATGGCACAGTAAAAAAGTTCTCGTCCTCGGCGC
This sequence comes from Exiguobacterium marinum DSM 16307, assembly GCF_000620845.1. GTDB lineage: Bacteria > Bacillota > Bacilli > Exiguobacteriales > Exiguobacteriaceae > Exiguobacterium > Exiguobacterium marinum. The sequence goes on along the minus strand of NZ_KK211189.1, from coordinate 2,151,163 downwards.
CGCTAAGAGCGGAATTGCAGCGGCAACATATCTGCATCATGCGGGAGCAGATGTGACGATCAACACGGGGAACATCCCACCCGAAGACGAACAAGATAAAATTCAAGCTCTTGGAATCCGCTCGGTGTTCAATGAACATCCCGTCGGTTTATTGAATGAGACAGAAGTGATTGTTAAAAATCCAGGTATTCCTTATCAGATTCCATTGCTCCAAGAAGCAATTTCTCGTGAAATCCCGATTTATACCGAAGTGGAGCTCGCTTATTTGGCAACTGAAGCAGACTTCGTCGCCATCACCGGCTCAAATGGGAAAACAACAACGACGACACTCGTCTATGAGCTACTCAAAGGAGGGAAACGTCCGGTACATCTTGCAGGTAATATCGGATTCCCCGCGATTGAAGTTGCGGCTGATGCAAAGACGGACGATTTGATTGTCATTGAATTGTCGAGCTTTCAGTTGATGGGGGTCGAGTCCTTCCATCCGCGTTCGGCAGCATTGCTGAATCTATCAGAAGCCCATCTCGATTATCACGGCGACTTCGACTCGTATGCAGATGCAAAAGGAAACTTGTTCCGTCAGATGACACGTGACGACCAAATCGTCGTCAAATTGACAGACTCCGAAGTGATGAAACGTGTCCCTGCTCATCTTGCACCAAACACATTTAGTTTTGAGCGAGGAGATGCTTCCGTCGTGGACGGTTGGGTCACGGTACGCGGGGAGCGAGTCATTCGCGTGAACGAATTGGCATTAGGCGGTGCCCATAATGTCGAGAACATACTAGCGGCACTCCTGTTGGTCGAACCGTTTGATATTCCAAAAGCACACATCGAGCGTGTATTACGAAACTTTGGTGGTGTCGCGCATCGGACTGAAAGTTTAGGTGACGTTCTCGGACGTGCCGTCTACAATGATTCGAAGGCGACGAACAACGTCGCGGCGGAAGCGGCGCTACGAGGATTTGATGCTCCGATCGTATGGCTCTGTGGAGGACTTGAGCGGGGTGCAGATTTATCTTCGCTCGTCGCTGCCCTTTCCAACGTCAAAGCTGTCGTCGCGTACGGTGAGACGAAAGAGCGTTTCAAAGAACTTGGGGAGTCCCAAGAAATCCCATCTTTCACGGTCGAGACGTTAGCAGACGCCGTCACACTCGCGTTTGAGCAATCTGAAACAGGAGATATCATCTTGTTATCCCCTGCTTGTGCGAGTTGGGATCAATTTAAAACGTTTGAAGAACGAGGTGAACACTTCATTCATCTCGTTCGCGCATATGAGGAGGCGAACCGATGAAAATCATGATTTCTGGTGGAGGTACCGGTGGTCATATTTACCCGGCCCTCGCATTGATTGAGACGTTACAAAAACGTCACCCTAATTTACAGGTACAATACGTCGGAACGGAGAATGGGTTAGAAGCCGATCTTGTTCCTAGAGCTGGTGTCCCGTTCAAATCAATTCAAATCGCTGGATTGAAGCGCTCCCTCTCCCTCGAGAACTTGAAGACGGCGTACTGGTTCTTGAAGGCTGTACGCTCTCTAAAAAAAGATATGGCAGCATTCAAACCAGACGTCGTCATCGGAACAGGCGGATTCGTGTCAGGACCGGTCGTCTATACGGCGCAACAACTAGGTATCCCGACCATCCTGCATGAACAAAACAGCATCCCAGGGTTGACGAATAAGTTTTTATCCAAAAAAGCTGATCGGGTCGCTCTTTCGTTTAAAGGATCGGATGTCCATTTCCCAGGCGCGAACGTCCGCTTGATCGGAAATCCGCGTGGTAGCGAAGTATTGCAGACGGAAGTCGATGCGGCTGCCGTACGAGAACATTACCAGTTAGATGCACGTCCAATCGTCTTGATATACGGTGGAAGCCGAGGTGCGGAAGCAATCAACCGTGCAGTTATAGAGGCTGTTCCGGCGCTCTCGGACTTGCCAATCAATGTACTCTACGTAACGGGTAAAGTACATTACGAAGCCGTGTTAAAACAAGCGCCAAAGTCTGAAAATGTTCATATTCATCCATATGTGTATGATATGCCATCACTGCTCGCTTGTACGTCACTCGTCATCTCTCGAGCAGGGGCATCGACGATTTCAGAATTGACCGCACTCGGATTACCGAGCGTGTTGATTCCGAGCCCTTACGTGACGGCAGACCATCAGACAAAAAATGCTTCTGCCCTTGTCGAGAACGGGGCGGCGCTCCTCGTAAAAGAAGAAGTTTTGACGGGAGAAACGCTCATTCAAGCGATTCGAAAAGTCCTTGAACGTCAGGAAGAGATGGCGAAAGCCTCCCATGCACTCGGATTCCCGGATGCATCAAATGCCTTGGCCGATTTAGTAGAAGAAGTCATTCGATAAAGGAGAAGAATCCGATGGAACCAAGTCAACAAACGGTACGCAGTTTAGAAGACCGTATTCCGTACATGAAGAAACAACGACGAAAAAAAGCGAATCGTCGGATGTTCTCTGTGCTCTCACTGTTTGGGATCCTTATCTTACTTGTGGTCTATATGCAAACCTCGATGTCGAATGTGAAAGAAGTGACTGTATCCGGACTCTATTGGTTAGAAGAGTCTTATGTGTTTCAAGATATGGAACTCGACACATCGACAAAGTTCATCGGTTTGTCCCCAAAAAAGATGAGTGCGCAAATGGAAAAGTTGCCTGGTGTCAAGCGGGTAGAAATTGATCGTTCTTGGTATAATTTGGTATACGTCAACGTAACGGAAGAGAAGATGATTGCATATGCGAGAGCGGACAAAGGCGACGTCGTCGTCTTAGCCGATGGTTCACTCCATCCGACGGGTACCATCACCGACCCGAGGAAATTAAAAGATGGTCCATTGCTTAGGGAATTTAATTCGGAGCAAGAGCTTGAAAAAATTGCGAGTGAACTTGAACAAGTGGATGATGCGACGCGTGCCCGTATGTCGGAAATCATCCTGTCAAAACAAAAAGGAGAACCGACGCGCTACGAGATCTTTATGAATGACGGAAATACGTTGCTCACACCGCCTTTGAAGTTAAGCGAAACCGTATCAAAGTATGGAGAAATTTATGAAAACATCCCTAAAGGCGAGCGTGGAACAGTCGTCATGGATGGTGGTTTTTATTTTGTTCCATACAAGAAAACGAATGAATAATCAGTTATATTACAGTCCTTAGACAGATAAGGACTGTTTTTTTGTCGTTTGTAAACGAATTGATAACGCGAAACCGCTTAAATTGTAGGATTCTACCTTTTCTCACTATCTTATTTGTTGTAAACTTAGACGTGAGATATCTTGTCGAAACCAACAACTTTATTGGATATCTGTCATATTTGTCATGTAATTTGTATAGGAAAATTATAGAGCGGAGGTGTTTCCCTTTTGGAAGCGAATGGTTATGTGGCCGCATTAGATATTGGAACGTCAGAGATTAAGCTCGTCGTCGGTGAATTGCTCGGCGGAACGCTTAATATTTTGGCGGAAGGGTGTGCACCGTCTGCGGGTGTAAAACGTGGCGCTGTCGTAGACATCGATAAAACAGTCCAAGCGATCAAACAAGCCGTTGAACATGCTGAAACATCGTTAGGCGATCAAATTCAATCTGTATACGTTGCCATTGAAGGAGAACATATCCAAATTGCCCCATGTCATGGGATCGCATCCGTGAAGCGAGAAGATCAGGAAATTACAGATGAAGACGTGATGGAAGTCATTAATTCAGCTCAAGTGATGCGACTACCAGATGAAATGAGTGTCATTGATGTGATTCCATCTTCATTCACGGTCGATCAACAAACGGGTGTCGTGGACCCTCGTGGCATGCTTGGTTATCGACTAGAGATGCATGGGAAAATGGTTACCGGATCGAAGACAATTTTACATAGTATTCGTCGTTCGATTGAACGCGCCGGACTACGTCTCGAAGGATTTATTTTGGGGAACCTCGCGCTCGGCATGAGTGCGGCCTCTGTTGACGAAATCGATTTAGGTATTGGACTTGTCGATGTCGGACATGAAAAGACAACGGTCTCAGTATTTTATCGTGGAGACCTCGTCTATTCGTATATCCTTCCAGTCGGTGGCGATCATATGACGAGAGATTTAGTCTATAAATTAAATTGTAAGTATCAAGATGCCAAAGTGGCGAAAGAAGAGTACGGTCTCGCACTCGAAGAAATGGCTGATGAGACAGAAGGTTTCTCCTACACGAATATCAATGGGGAAGTAGCATTTGAACCACAATCAGAAATTAGCTATGTTTTAGAAGCAAGAATAGAGGAAATGTTTACCCTTATGTTGAATATGGTTCAAAAAGTAGGTGTTCCGACGCTGAATGGTGGATATTTACTTTGTGGTGGAGCAGCTGCTCTACCTGGTATTCAAGAATTGGCAACGCGTATTATGGGCCAAAAGACGAGATTATATCAACCTTCGTCGATTGGGGTGAGACACCCAAAATATGCGACGGCAGTCGGCGTATTGAAATATGTCTTAATGAGTGATCATCACGTTTCAAAATCTCAACTTGAAAAACCGGAAGTTCGCTATGAATCGCTTAATAATAAGCAGGAAGCGACCGATACTCATGTTGGAGAGAACGAATACGAGACCGATCAAGAGTCGAAAAAAGGTTTTAGTCGTTTTATGGAAAAATTATTTGGCGTTTAAGCTGACGTTGTAATACAACTTGGAAAATATGTAGGGGGATACCTGAAATGATGTACTTTGATGAGGCGATTGACGCCGTAGCAAAAATTAAAGTAATTGGAGTCGGTGGTGGCGGGTCGAACGCTGTTAACCGGATGATTGAGCATGGGGTGCAAGGAGTCGAATTCATCGCTGTCAATACGGATGCACAAGCTTTGAACATGTCGAAAGCTGATGTGAAACTTCAACTTGGTGCTAAATTGACACGTGGTCTCGGTGCAGGTGCGAACCCTGACATCGGAAAAAAAGCGGCAGAAGAAAGTCGTGAACAGTTACTCGAAGCGCTTGACGGAGCGGATATGGTCTTCGTCACGGCGGGTATGGGGGGCGGAACCGGAACGGGTGCTGCTCCAGTTATCGCTGAGATTTCGAAAGAAATTGGCGCGCTAACAGTTGGTGTTGTTACAAAGCCGTTCATGTTCGAAGGACGGAAACGAATGCAACACGCCCAGCACGGGATACAGGCATTTAAAGAAAAAGTAGATACACTCATCGTGATTCCAAACGATAAGCTTCTTGAAATCGTTGAACGTAACACGCCGATGATTGAAGCGTTCCGTGAAGCGGATAACGTACTTCGTCAAGGTGTGCAAGGGATTACAGATTTGATTGCGATTCCAGGTCTCATCAACCTCGACTTCGCTGACGTGAAAACGATTATGACGGAAAAAGGATCTGCTCTTATGGGTGTCGGTGTCGCTACAGGTGAAAACCGAGCTATTGAAGCAGCAAAGAAAGCGATTTCGTCTCCACTTCTTGAATCTTCGATTGAAGGGGCAAAAGGTGTCTTGATGAACATTACGGGTGGACTTAGCCTCAGCTTGTATGAAGTGACAGAAGCGGCTCAAATCGTTCAAAGTGCAGCCGATGAAGAAGTGAACTTGATTTTCGGTTCGGTTATCAACGAAAACTTGAACGATGAAATCATCGTTACGGTGATTGCAACTGAATTCGCTGAGGAAGCGCAAGGGACGAATCCGTTCCCTCAGCAACCGAAAAAGCAGCCTGAAGTTGAGAACAAGGAACCTCAACCAAAAGCAAATGAAACGGCTCAACAAGATGAAGGGAACTTCCATCGCCCAGTGTATGGAGGAGACGTCCCAGATGAGACGATTAACATCCCTGCGTTCGTGAGACAACGTCGTAACTAAACAAGATAGGGATGCCGGTTCTCGGCATCCCTTTTTCTAAAAGGAGAGACCGATGCAACTGTTACATACATGGGAAACAAAGACGAATCGCTATCACGCCTATGTGACAACGCGAACGGATGGACACAATGCAGGGAATGTCGGACTTCACGTCGACGATGACATTGACCAGGTCGTTCTAAATCGTCAGTTTTTCTTTCAACAAGCTAACCTTTCTTTAGAAGGCTCGGTGTGGGCCGATCAAGTACATGAAACGAGCGTTCGATATGTGAATGCCTCGGATCGTGGGAAGGGTGCATTTCGATACGATGAAGCGATTCCGCAAACAGATGGTCTCTTAACTACGGAAGAATCGTTGCCGTTAGCACTTGTCTTTGCAGATTGTGTGCCGCTCTTCTTCTGTGCAAAAGACTATGGAGTCATTGGGATCGCCCATGCCGGGTGGAAGGGAACTGTCGGTAATATCGTCGAGTCTATGATTCGCGCATTCGAAGACAAGGGGATTGATGCTAAAGAAGTGGAAATGCTTGTCGGTCCGTCGATTTCAGGATACGACTATGAGGTCGACCGTCGTGTACTAGATGCGGTTCAATCCGTTTCGCCGATCGCCTATAACCAAGCGGTACGAGATGAATCAGGCAATCATGCCCATTTATCACTTCAGACTGTTAATGAAGTATTGGCAAAAGAGCATGACACAACCGTCATCCAATCGAATTTAACGACTGGTGCAGACGCCCCGTTTTTCTCGTATCGTGATGGAGAGGTTAAACGCCGATTTGCAGCAGTCATCGTCAAGGAGCGTAAATTGTGAGTATTTCAGATAATGTAAAACAAGTTCAATCGATTATGTCAGCGCACGTTCAAGGAGTGGAACCAACGTTAATCGCCGTCACGAAGTCGGTTGGCGTGGATGTGACGAATGCCCTCTATGAAGAAGGGATTCGTGATTTTGGAGAAAATCGTCCGGAGTCATTGCTCGAAAAAGTTGAAAACTTGCCGAAAGATGCGAGATTTCATTTTATCGGTACGTTACAGACGCGCAAGGTGAGACAAATCATCGATCACGTCGCAGCCATTCATTCTCTAGATCGGTTGTCACTCGCATCAGAGATTGATAAACGAGCAAACAGAACAATTGATTGTTTCGTTCAAGTGAACACGTCAGGAGAAGATTCAAAACATGGGCTTGAAATAGAGGAAGTCATGCCATTCATCGAGAATTGTAAACAGTATCCTCATATTCGAATCATTGGGTTGATGACAATGGCGCCGTTCACGGAAGAAGAGACAATCCTTCGTGAGACGTTCCGTCGTTTACGCCATGTACGTGATGAAGTGACGGCAAAAGGATACGATCACGCTCCTTGCACGGAACTGTCGATGGGGATGTCAAACGATTATCCAATCGCAATTGAAGAAGGCGCATCGTTTGTTCGTATTGGTACCGTACTTGTGCAATAATATATCTTAAGGAGGAATCCGTTATGTCAATCAAAAACAAAATGAAAGATTTCTTTGGACTCGAGGAAGATCCGAACAGCACATATGAGGAAGAAGAGTATGCCGTCGCAAATACAGCAACTCCTTCAACGACTGAAACATCGGTCATGAAACAAGAGGATCGTCCAAAATCAGCGAATAACCTCGTCGCGTTAAATACGAAAAAGAAAGAACGTTCAAAAGTCGTATTGGCTGAACCGCGTGTGTTCGCTGAAGCACAGGACATTAGTGATCAACTAAAAGAAAACCGTGCTGTCATCGTCAATCTTCAACGCATGTCAAAAGAACAATCGCGTCAAGTCGTCAACTTCCTTTCAGGTGTTGTCTATGCATTGGAAGGGTCGATGACTTCGATTGGACATAACACGATTCTGTGTACTCCGAACAACGTCGAATTGACTGGCTCAATCTCAAACTTGATCTCGGAGGATGAACTTCACAGTAAAGGGTGGTAACTGAATGGAAAATGTAATTCCTGCCTTAGGCAACACGTTGAGTGATCTACTTGGCATCTATAGTTGGATTCTCATCGGCTATATCTTATTATCATGGTTCCCGAACGCACGTGAATCAAAGTTTGGTCAAATTTTATCGGCTTTGTGTGAACCGTTCTTGGCACCGTTTCGTCGAATCATCCCACCAATTGGTGGCATGCTTGATATCTCTCCAATCGTCGCTTTATTCGTGCTTCGTATGGCACAAGCCGGAATTGCTGCGATTTTCGGGTGATGTATGAGCGTCTATGAACACTACAGACCAAGTGAACGGGCGTTCGTCGAACAAGTGCTCGACTGGGTGCAACAAGTCGAGAGTAGTTATGTGTTGAAATTGACGGACTTTTTGGACCCGCGTGAACAACAAATCGTCAAACAGATTGTCGGTAATCAACTTGTTATGCATAGTGATGGCGGATTCGAAGGCGCAGAAAGGTGTCGACTTATTTTGGCTCCGGATTACTATGAACTGAATCCTCATGATTTTGAAATTGAAATCCGACGTATCGAATACCCAACAAAGTTTGTGGATTTGACGCATCGACAAGTGACGGGAACCTTACTCAATGCAGGGCTGAAACGTCAAAAGTTTGGAGATGTCGTCCTTCAAGATGAGATTGTACAATTTGCGACGACGCGTGAATCAGTCGGATTCATCGAAATGAATTTGGATCGTGTCGGAAAAGCGAAAGTTCGCATTTCCTCCGTTGAGCAAGACGAGATTCTTGTCGTTCCGACAATTGAATGGATCGAAGGATTTGGTATCGTTTCTTCTTTACGATTTGATACGGTTGTGAGCGAGGTTTTAAACATGTCCCGTCAAAAAGCACAAGCACTCGTCAAACATGGCGACTGCAAAGTAAATCATAAAGTCATTGAAGATGCGAGCTTCATTCTCGAACCAGACGACCTTCTATCCGTTCGTGGACACGGTCGCATCAAATTGATGGAAATTCTAGGTTCGACCAAACGTGAAAAAATTAAAATACAGTATGGCACCATACGTTGAATTTTAGGAGGAAAGTCGAATGGCGTTGACACCGATTGATATTCATAATAAAGAATTCTCTTCCCGTTTTCGTGGGTACGACATCGATGAGGTCAATGAATTTTTAGATCAAATCATTAAAGAGTTTGAACTATTGATACGTGAGAATCGACGGTATGAAGAACTTGTCAACGATATGCAAGCTCGCATTGACTACTTTTCCTCGATGGAAGATACGTTGAACAAGTCGATTATCGTTGCACAGGAAGCTGCGGAAGAAGTGAAGAACAACGCTCAAAAAGAAGCGAGCCTCATTTTGAAACAAGCAGAGCGTGAGGCGTACGCCCGTGAAGAAGAAGCAGCCCGAAAAGAGAAGCTTGCTGAACGAGAAGTCGTTCAAATGCTCAAAAAGGTTGAGTTATACCGTACACGTTTCCGTGTCCTCGTAGATGCCCAAATGGAGCTCCTCAATAGTACGGAGTGGGAAACGATTGTCGGCGAGCCGCCTGTACAGACGGTTCTTGACGATAGAACTGAACTTGCGTATAATGACGACGAAGTCACACAGAATGAAGAACAACATGGATAAATGATCAACACGTTGAGTAGGACGCGTCGATCGAGTCATACCTACGAAGCGACTTAGGGGCGGTGAGAGCCTAAGAGAAAGACTCGAATCGGTATCCCCTATGAGTTGTCACGCTGAACTTGAGTAAGCGTGTCCGCCTGACCTCGTTATCGGTTACCGAGAGCGGTCTCATTTGAGGTGAGACTAGTAGGGTGGTACCGCGAGTCAACCAACTCGTCCCTATCAGGGATGGGTTGGTTTTTTTTGTTTTCTAAAAAATGTTGATGGAGGAGTTTCGATGAACTACAAAGATACGCTATTAATGCCAAACACTGAATTCGCGATGCGCGGGAATTTACCAAAACGCGAACCAGCGATGCAAACGGAATGGGAAGACATGGACCTTTATAACAAGGTGCAAGAAAAAAATGCTGGGAAACCACAATACATCTTGCATGATGGACCTCCATACGCGAATGGCGACATCCACATGGGACACGCGATGAATAAAGTATTAAAAGATATCATCGTTCGTTTCAAAGGGATGAACGGATATCAGTCTCCAATGATTCCAGGTTGGGATACACACGGACTTCCAATCGAGAATGCCCTTCAAAAAGCAGGCGTCAACCGTAAAGAGATGACGGTCGCTGAATTCCGAGAGAAGTGTGCGGAGTATGCAATGGAGCAAGTGAATTCGCAACGTGAACAATTCAAACGTCTCGGTCTTCTCGCAGACTTTGAAAATCCATACATCACCCTCCTTCCTGAGTATGAGGCTGCACAGATTCGCTTGTTCGGAACGATGGCTGAAAAAGGTTATATCTATAAAGGGAAAAAACCTGTCTATTGGTCACCATCTTCTGAATCGGCACTCGCTGAGGCAGAAATTGAATACTATGATAAAAAGTCACCAGCAATCTACGTGGCATTCCGTGTCGTAGATGGGAAAGATACGTTGACGTCAAACGATCACTTTGTCATCTGGACGACGACACCTTGGACAATCCCGGCGAACCTTGGTATCGCGGTGAGTGATGAGTTGACGTATACGCGCATCGAACATGAAGGAAAAGGTTATATTGTCGCTGAGACGCTTGTCGAAGAAGTGACGACAGCGCTCGGATGGTCAGATTACACAGTGAGCGGTTCTTGGAATGGACGTGACTTCGAGTACATGACGGCACAACACCCGTTGTATGAACGCACGTCACTCGTCGTCCTTGGCGATCACGTCACAGCGGATGCGACAGGACTCGTCCACACAGCTCCTGGGCACGGGGAAGACGACTATCGCGTCGGACAAGCATATGGCTTAGATGTCCTTTGTCCGGTAGATGACCGTGGATATATGACGGATGAAGCACCTGGATACGAAGGGCTATTCTACGAGGATGCAAATAAGCAAATCGGGATGAAACTTGAGGAGAATGGATATTTGCTCAACTTAAAGTTCATCAAACACTCGTATCCACATGACTGGCGTACAAAGAAACCGGTCATCTTCCGTGCGACACCGCAATGGTTCGCTTCAATTAAAGATTTCCGAGAGGATATGCTCCGTGAAGTCGAAAAAGTGAACTGGGTCCCGGAATGGGGAATGACTCGTCTTTACAACATGGTTCGTGACCGTGGAGACTGGGTCATCAGCCGTCAGCGTGCGTGGGGTGTTCCGATCCCGATTTTCTATGCGGAAGATGGAACGGAAATCATCACGAACGAGACGATCGATCACATCGCAAACTTGTTCCGTGAACACGGTTCAAACGTTTGGTATGAGCGAGAAGCAAAAGATCTTCTTCCGGAAGGATTCACACATCCGAACAGCCCGAACGGAGAATTCCGTAAAGAACTCGACATTATGGACGTCTGGTTTGATTCAGGGTCATCCCATGCCGGTGTGTTAGAAGAACGTGAAAATCTTCGTCGTCCGGCAGATCTTTACCTTGAAGGATCTGACCAATACCGCGGATGGTTCAACTCATCACTCTCAACGGCTGTTGCGACGACAGGCAAAGCACCGTACCGTAACGTCTTGAGCCATGGTTTCGTTCTTGATGGGGACGGACGCAAAATGTCGAAATCTCTTGGTAACACCATTGCACCGAACGATCTCGTGAAGCAGTACGGTGCTGAAATCGTACGTCTTTGGGTCGCATCTGTCGACTATCAGTCTGATGTACGTGCGTCACATGACAACTTTAAACAAGTATCAGAAGTTTACCGGAAGATGCGTAACACAATCCGTTTCCTTCTTGGAAACTTGAACGGCTTTGAACCATCGATGCGTGTCGCGTTTGAAGATATGCCGGAAGCGGACCGTTTCATGGCAACGAAGCTCAAGCAATTGCAGGCGAAAGTTGTTAAAGCCTACGATGAATTTGACTTCATGGCCGTGTACCATCTCGTTCATAACTTCTGCGTCAACGAGTTGTCATCGTTCTACCTTGACTTCACAAAAGATATTTTGTATATCGAGCGTGAAGACGATCTCCGTCGTCGTGCCGTTCAGACGGTCATGTACGATGCGGTCGTCCTCTTGACAAAACTGTTGGCGCCAATCCTTCCACACACTGCCGACGAGGCGTGGAAAGAGGTTCCTGGGAAGTCAGAAGCAAGCATCTTCTTGACTGATCTTGAAGAAGTCGATGCGTTGACTACTGACGAGAAAACGTTGTTAGAGAAATGGTCGAAATTCCTCGTCTTCCGTGACGATGTCCTCAAAGCGATCGAAATCGCACGTGGCGAGAAGCTGATCGGGAAACCGCTTGAGGCGAAGTTGATTCTTGCACCGAAAGCCGAGACTGCCGGCTTGTTGAATACAATCGACAACGTAAGCCAACTGCTTCAAGTATCACAAGTGGAGTGGGCTGAGACGGCAGACGTTGATTATGCGACGACAAAAATCACAGTCATGAAAGCAGATGGTGCCGCTTGTGCACGTTGTTGGACGTACTCGACAGAGGTTGGACAAAACGAAGAGTATCCTGAGCTTTGCCCACGCTGTGCATCAGTAATCGGTTAAGACGAACCGGAGTGGCGTCCCCACTCCGGTTTCTTAACGGCTTGAAAGGAGACGTATATGAAACGATATTATGGATTGGCCTTCATCTTGATTTTGCTCGACCAACTAACGAAATGGGTCGTTGTACAGACGATGACGATTGGTCAATCAATTGAGGTCATCCCGAATTTGTTGTATTGGACTTCTTATCGCAATAAGGGAGCGGCTTGGGGGATGTTAGAAGGACAGATGGTGTTTTTCTTCATCATCACGATTCTCGTCGTCGCCGGTTTGGTATACTTCTTACACAAAGAGGTGAACGGGTATCAACTTCTTGGATATAGCGTCGGATTATTGTTGGCCGGTGCCATCGGTAACTTTATCGATCGCTTGTTTCGTGGCGAAGTCGTCGATTTTGTCGACACGTATCCGTTTGGCTACAACTTCCCGATTTTTAACGTGGCTGATATGGCGCTCACGTTCGGTGTCATTTTGATGGTTATTGGTATTTTATTTGAAGAAAAATTACACAAAGAAAGGGGACAATCGTAATGGAATCCTATACTTTTGTCGCCGATGAAAAGGCAAGGATTGATAAGTGGGTAAGTGACCGTGGAGAATGGTCACGCTCGCAAGTACAAGAATGGATAAAGACAGGGGTATTACTCGTTAATGGTACTGCCGTCAAACCGAACTATAAGCTCCAATTGGGCGATGAGATTGAAGTGAACATACCGGAAGCGGTAGAACTAGAAGTGTTGCCTGAACAAATTTCACTCGATATCGTATATGAAGATGAAGACGTCATCGTCGTCAATAAGCCACGAGGGATGGTCGTTCACCCTGCAGCCGGTCACACGTCCGGAACGCTCGTCAACGCCCTGCTCGGACATTGTGATGACCTATCAGGTATCAATGGTGTGAAGCGTCCGGGAATCGTACACCGAATTGATAAGGATACGACAGGACTCCTCATGGTCGCCAAAAATGACTTGGCTCACGAGTCACTTGCGAGTCAATTGAAAGACAAGACGATCAAACGTGAATATATCGCGCTCGTCCATGGTGAACTTGTCCATGAACTTGGGACAATTGAAGCGCCGATTGGACGCGATACGAATGATCGTCAGCGTATGACGGTGACGGACCGGAACGCAAAAGAAGCCGTTACACATTTCCGTTTGCTCGAACGCTATAAAGACTTTACCCTCGTCGAATGTAAGCTTGAGACAGGTCGTACGCACCAAATTCGTGTGCATATGCGCTATATCGGTCATTCGCTCGCGGGAGACCCGAAGTATGGACCGCGTCGTACAATCGATTTAGGGGGTCAAGCATTGCATGCGGCGACACTCGGTTTTTACCATCCTCGAACAAAACTATGGATGGAATTTGAGGCGCCACTCCCTGAAGACTTTAAAGCGGAACTCGCAAAGTTAGATAAAATCGAGAAAACTCGTTGACTTCTATCCCGTTCCGATTTATAGTCTAGGAAGCATAACACCTTTAAACCCAGTCCAGAGAGGCTGCGAAAGGATTGTGACCGAGGTCACATTTACGTCAATTCAACCCCGGCATCAGACTGCCGTTTTTGATGAAGACTCCCTTTCCAGCCGGACGAGGGAGTCTTCTTTTTTGAATGAAGCATGAAAGGAGGAATCACGTGAAACAATCAGTTATTTTAGATGAGTCAGCCATCCGTCGCGCCTTGACGCGAATCGCCCATGAAATCATCGAGCGTAACAAAGGAATCGATGATATCGTTCTCGTTGGGATTAAGACGAGAGGGGAGACACTCGCCGATCGGCTTGCCCGTCGCATCGAGGAGATTGAAGGTAAACCGGTCGCACTAGGGAATCTCGACATCACTCTTTATCGCGATGACTTATCGAAAAAGTCGTTAGATCCGGAAGTGAAAGCAACAGAACTGCCACATGACATCAATGGAAAGACTGTCGTCCTCGTCGACGATGTGCTTTATACCGGTCGTACGGTTCGTGCCGCAATGGACGCGCTCGTCGACCACGGTCGCCCGGATTATATCCAGCTCGCAGTTTTGATTGACCGGGGACATCGGGAACTTCCGATTCGACCTGATTTTATTGGGAAGAACGTTCCTACATCCAAATCCGAGCAAGTCGTCGTCCGGCTCAGTGAAGTCGACACGGCAGATGAAGTCACAATCAACCAGCAATAAATCATACCTTTAAGGTGGTCCAGAGAGGCCAGGAAGGAGAAATTCAATATGAAACAACCCGTTCTACACATCCACGAGCGTCCCGCTCACTTTCCACAATGGCTACTTTTCAGCCTTCAGCACGTCTTCGCCATGTTCGGAGCGACGATTTTAGTCCCGATTTTGACAGGATTAAATACATCGGTCGCCCTCGTCGCTTCCGGAGTGGCCACGCTCTCATTCCTAGCGATCACTCGCTTCAAAGTCCCAACATACTTAGGTTCAAGTTTTGCCTACATCGCGCCAATCATTGCGGTCAGCCAGCAATGGGGTGTCGAAGCCGCACTGTTCGGCGGCATCGTTGCCGGTTCCGTATACGGTGTTGTTTCGTTGATCATCTATAAAACAGGTGTCAATTGGTTGCTTCGATTGCTTCCACCAGTTGTTGTCGGACCGGTCATCATGGTCATCGGGCTCTCGCTCGCACCAGTCGCCATCGACATGTCGATGAATCAAGATGGTGCATACAATGGCACATTCATGATGATTGCACTACTTACACTTGGGATCACGATGCTCGCCATGACGAAATTGAAAGGTGTTTGGGGAGCGGTTCCGATTCTATTCGGAATCGTTGGAGGGTATGCCATCGCCGCTGCGTTCGGAATCATCGACTACTCACCAATCCAACAAGCTAGCTTGTTCCAACTTCCTGACTTCACAATGGTGTTCGTCGACTATATGCCGATGTGGCAAGTCGGTGCGCTCCTCGCCATCGTACCCGTCGCACTCGTCACGATGACGGAGCATATCGGAGATCAAATGGTCACCTCAAAAATCATTGGACGGGAGACGATGAAAGATCCGGGTCTCCACCGGACACTACTAGGTGATGGGGTAGGGAAGGCAGTCGCTTCTGCGCTCGGTGGTCCACCGTGTACGACGTATGGGGAAAACAACGGTGTCATGGCGATCACACGGGTGTACAGTGTGTATGTCATCGCAGGAGCGGCGCTCATGGCCATCAGCTTCGGATTCCTCGGTCACGTTGAAGCGTTCATCTCGACCATCCCGAATCCGGTAAAAGGGGGCATCTCGATCCTCTTGTTCGGGGTTATCGCCTCAAACGGGCTGCGCACGATGGTGGAAAGTAAAGTCGACTTGGCGGAGAAACGCAACTTGATTATCTCATCGGTCATCCTCGTCATCGGTCTAGGCGGGGCAATGGTACAACTTGGCAGCTTCCCTGTACAAGGAATGGCGCTCGCGACAGTCGTCGGGATTCTCTTAAACGTCATTTTACCGAAAGAAGAAGACGATTCGATTGACGAAGTCAACACAACTGAAGAAACGAAACAAGCAAGTAACTTTTAAATCGATCCCGTGAGGTCGGCAAAGTGAAGGCTCGTTTATTTGGGCGTACTCTGCTCAAGTAAAGGCGTCCCTTCACTCGGTGAAGAGACGCCTTTTCTCTTTGCCTCTACAAAAGGAGGAGACGAACATGAATACGATGCAAACCAATGTCAAACCAGTCAAACACTTCGTTAGCTTAGACACACTTTCTCTCGATGAAATCATGGGCATGATTGAAGAGTCGTTGCGCTACAAGCAAGGTGATCTTCCGCCACTATTTGACGGAAAGACGGTCGCAAACTTGTTCTTTGAAAACTCGACCCGGACGAAAAACTCGTTTCAAATGGCCGAGCGACATTTGAACATGCAAGAGATTCCGTTCGATGTGACGACATCATCTGTCACAAAAGGTGAAACATTGTATGACACATGCAAGACGCTTGAAGCAATCGGAGTAGACGCGCTCGTCATCAGACACCCGGAAGCGGGGTACTATCATGAACTCGTTGAGAAATTGAACATCCCGGTACTGAATGGGGGTGATGGCAGTGGCGAACACCCATCCCAATCGTTACTCGATCTCGTCACCATCTTTGAAGAGTTCAGAACGTTTCAAGGATTGAACGTCGCCATCTGTGGAGACCTCGTTCACAGTCGTGTCGCTCGCTCGAATGCAAGTGTTCTGAATCGCCTCGGGGCAAATGTGGTCGGATGTAGTCCGGCTTCTTGGTGGGACGATTCGATGGGGTTGGAGCGAAAAGAGCTTGATGATGTCTTAGGTGAAAGTGATGTCATCATGCTGCTCCGTGTCCAGCACGAGCGCCACATTATGGGTGACATCTTTTCAAAAGAAGAGTACCACACGCGTTACGGCTTGACGGTCGAACGAATCGAACGAATGAAAGAAGGTGCCATCATCATGCACCCGGCTCCGGTCAATCGGGATGTCGAGATTGCCGGATGTTTGATTGAGCATGAACGGTCACGAATCTTCCCGCAAATGAAGAATGGGGTATACGCCCGTATGAGCATCTTAAATCGAGCATTAGGAGGTCAACAATGATACTTCAACACGCGACATGGTATGACAAGGGAACGAAGCGTACGACAGCCATTCAAGTGAAAGACGGAAAGATTGAATCACTTGACTATAAAGGGGAGACGACGGGACAAGAAATCGTCGATGCATCGGGCTATTTGCTCGCTCCAGGACTTGTCGATGTGCATGTTCATTTAAGAGAACCAGGAGGCGAAGCGAAAGAGACGATCAAGACAGGGACGCTGGCTGCTGCGGCAGGTGGTTTCACGACCATCTGCTCTATGCCGAATACGCGACCGGTTCCAGACAATCGCGAGACGATGGATGTTCTCCTTCAAAAGATTGAACAGGATGCGGTCGTCCGTGTCCTTCCATACGCCGCCATCACGAAACGACAGCTCGGTGAAGAACAAGTCGACATGGAATCGCTCGCAGATGCGTTTGCTTTCACCGATGACGGGGTCGGCGTCCAATCAGCAGCGATGATGCGTGAAGCGATGCGTGAAGCGAAACGATTGAACAAAGCAATTGTCGCTCACTGTGAGGACAATACGCTTAAAGCGGGCGCGGTCCACGAAGGGAAATTCAGTGAGGTGCATGGAATTCAAGGGATTCCGAGCCTCGCCGAAAGCATTCATATCGCTCGCGACGTTTTGATTGCTGAAGAGACAGGGTGTCACTATCACGTCTGTCACGTCTCATCGCGGCAATCGGTTCGTGTCATCCGGGATGCGAAACGGGCAGGCATCAAAGTGACCGCAGAAGTGACGCCCCATCATCTCGTCTTGAGCGAAGAGGACATCCCGGGTCTCGATGCAAACTTCAAGATGAATCCACCGCTCCGAAGCGAGGATGATCGACAAGCCCTCATCGAAGGATTATTCGACGGGACGATTGACATGATCGCAACGGACCATGCTCCCCATACAGCTGAAGAAAAAACACAAGGGATGGAGCGGGCTCCGTTTGGCATTACCGGTTTCGAAACAGCACTTCCACTTCTTTACACGACGTTTGTAAAAACCGGGGTCATGGAAGAGCGTCAGTTGCTCGACTGGATGACGAAACGTCCGAGTGACGTATTCGGCTTATCGAGAGGGGAACTTCAGGTGGGGGCGGACGCGGACATGGTTCTCATCGACACGGAAACGACGCGTGTGGTCGATCCCACTACTTTTTATTCAAAAGGAAAGAATACACCGTTCGCGGGGAGAGAGCTTGTCGGGTGGCCAGTCATGACGATGGTCGGCGGCGAAATTGTATATAAGGGGCGATTTGATGAAACGAACATTATGGCTTGAGGATGGCATGGCATTTGTCGGTAAAGGATTCGGGGCACCGGCGGATACGATGGGGGAAGTCGTCTTCCAGACAGGGATGACAGGTTACCAAGAAATCTTATCGGACCCATCGTACTGCGACCAAATGATTGTTCTTACGAACCCACTGATCGGGAACTATGGCGTCAATCGTGAGGATTTTGAAACGACGGTACCGATGGCAAAAGCACTAATCGTGAAAGAGGCGTGCGATACGCCATCGAACTTTCGTTCAACGGCGACACTCGACGCGACACTTACCCGCTTCGGCATTCCAGGACTATCGGATATCGATACACGGATGTTGACACGTCATTTACGTGCAAAAGGGGTCATGCGCGGCGTCCTCATCGATGGAGAGTTGACTTGGGACGAGGTACGGGCTCGATTTGATGAAGTTTCTCCAACAGATCAGGTGGCACGCGTATCGACGAAACGGACGTATGTGAGTACGGGAACTGGTCCTCGCATCGCCTTGATCGACTTCGGGGCGAAACTCGGTATCATGCGTGAACTGATGAAGCGAGAGTGTGAGGTCATCGTCTTCCCGCACGACGTGACGGCAGAAGACGTATTGCGGTATGAGCCGGACGGTATCATGTTGTCGAACGGACCTGGAGATCCAAAAGATGTTCCGACGGCACTACCACTCATCGAACAACTCATGCCGACGACTCCGATGTTCGGGATTTGTCTCGGTCACCAGCTGATCGCTCTCGCAAACGGGGCGGACACGTTCAAGCTTCCGTTCGGACACCGTGGCGCGAACCATCCGGTACTTGAGCTCGAGACAGGTGCCGTGACCATCACGTCACAAAATCATGGATATGCGGTAGAGGAAACGTCACTACTCGATACACCGCTCATCGTGACACATCGTGCGGTCAACGATGGAACGATTGAAGGGGTGAGACACCTCCACCATCCGACGTTCTCGGTACAGTACCATCCCGAGGCAGCACCGGGACCGTACGACGCCAACGACTTGTTTGACCGTTTCATGCAACTCGTACAAGAAAACAAACAGAAAGTGGGAATTTGACATGCCAAAACGACCAGATATTCAGAAAATCCTCGTAATCGGATCAGGACCGATTGTAATCGGACAAGCAGCGGAGTTTGATTATGCTGGTACACAGGCATGTCTTGCCTTGAAAGAAGAAGGCTATGAAGTCATTCTCGTCAACTCGAATCCTGCAACAATCATGACGGATCCGACGACAGCGGACCGTGTCTACATCGAACCGCTCGAACCAGAATTCGTCGAGCGGATTATCCGACAAGAACGTCCCGATGCACTTCTGGCGACGCTAGGAGGACAAACAGGTTTGAACTTGGCATTTGAACTCGACAAACGGGGTGTCTTACGTGATTGTGGCGTGGAACTTCTCGGGACGAAACTGTCTGCGATCGTTCAGGCGGAGGACCGGGAACAGTTCCGTAACTTGATGTTTGAACTCGGTCACGGTGTACCTGAAAGTGAGATCGTCCATACGCTCGAGTCTGCTTGGGGATTTGCGGAACGGATTGGGTATCCGATCATCATCCGACCTGCGTACACGCTCGGGGGAACCGGTGGAGGGATTGCCCATGACCGGGAATCGTTCGAGCAAATCGTCGAATCTGGACTAAAAGCGAGTCCTGTGACGCAAGTCTTGTTAGAGAAATCGATTGCCGGGATGAAAGAAGTCGAGTTC
Source organism: Exiguobacterium marinum DSM 16307 (assembly GCF_000620845.1). GTDB lineage: Bacteria > Bacillota > Bacilli > Exiguobacteriales > Exiguobacteriaceae > Exiguobacterium > Exiguobacterium marinum. Next base: position 2,131,165 of record NZ_KK211189.1, on the reverse strand, counting down.
GAGGTGATGCGTGACTCGAGTGACCAAGCCATCATCGTCTGTGCGATGGAAAACTTTGACCCGGTCGGAATCCACACCGGTGACTCGATTGTGTTCGCCCCGACTCAGACGCTGTCAGATCGGGATTACCAGATGCTACGTAGCGTCTCGCTCGACATCATTCGGGCACTTGGGATTGAGGGAGGATGCAACATCCAATTCGCCCTCGACCCAGACAGCTTCACGTACTACGTCATCGAGGTGAATCCACGTGTTTCCCGAAGTTCGGCGCTCGCTTCAAAAGCGACAGGCTATCCGATTGCCAAACTCGCTGCAAAGGTCGCTGTCGGCTACAAGTTATCAGAATTGAAAAACCCGGTCACAGAGACGAGCTACGCCTCGTTCGAACCGGCGCTCGATTACGTCGTCGCCAAAATCCCACGTTTCGCTTTCGATAAGTTTGAGTCCGCGGATCGCCGCTTAGGCACACAAATGAAGGCGACGGGTGAGGTCATGGCCATCGGTCGAAATTTAGAAGAGGCACTGTTAAAAGCGGTACGTTCGCTCGAACTGGGCACGGAAGAACTCTATGTTTCACAACTTCAAGCATTAGACACAGAACAGCTCGAGAATGGACTCACCCATCCGACAGACGAGCGTTTGTTCATCGTATATGAGGCCCTTCGTCGCGGATACACGGTAGAAGCGCTACACCAACTGACAAAAATCGATCGATTCTACTTACACAAACTGAGTCGGATTTGGCAAGTTGAGCAACAACTCGTCGCGGAGCCGTTAACGTCAGAACGTTTACTCGATGTGAAACGCATCGGCTTCAGTGATGTGGCAATCGCCCGCATGCTCTCGATGGATACAGAAGCGGTTCGCACGAAACGGAAAGAATGGAACATACGTCCCGTCTATAAGATGGTCGATACGTGCGCGGCCGAGTTCGCTTCTGAGACGCCATACTTCTATGGAACGTATGAAGTGGAGAATGAAGCGGTCAAGACAGACCGGGAGTCCATCCTCGTCCTCGGGTCGGGACCGATTCGAATCGGTCAAGGTGTCGAATTCGACTATGCGACCGTTCACTCGATCCAAACGATTCGAGATGCGGGTTACGAAGCAATCATCATCAACAACAATCCAGAAACGGTCTCGACGGACTTCTCCATCTCCGATCGATTGTATTTCGAGCCGTTGACGACAGAAGATGTATTAGAGGTCATCGAGAACGAGAATCCTCTTGGTGTCATCGTCCAATTCGGTGGGCAGACTGCCATCAATTTGGCGGCATCGCTAGAAGCGAACGGCGTAAAGATTCTTGGGACGGCTCTGGAAGATATCGACCGTGCCGAAGACCGGAAGGCGTTTGAAGCCACATTGTCCGCTGAGCGATTGGCTCAACCACCAGGGAAGACAGCGACAAATGTGGAAGACGCCGTCGTTTGTGCGAATGAACTCGGCTATCCGGTACTCGTCCGACCATCGTATGTCCTCGGTGGACGGGCGATGGAAATCGTTTATGAACAGTCTGAGCTTGAGCGGTACATGCGACATGCGGTCATCGCCTCGAAAGATCGACCGGTACTCATCGATCGCTATTTGACAGGAATTGAGATTGAAGTCGATGCGATCTGTGACGGGACGGACGTCTACATCCCAGGGATCATGGAGCATATCGAACGTGCCGGCGTACACTCGGGCGATTCGATTGCCGTCTATCCGCCACAACGTCTCAGTGACGAACTGAAACAAAAAGTCGTCGACTATACGATCAAATTGGCGAAAGCATTCCGAATCAAAGGGCTTCTCAATATCCAGTTCGTCTATGCGGACGACCTATACGTCATCGAGGTGAACCCACGTGCGAGTCGTACCGTGCCGTTCATCTCGAAAGTGACAGGTTTACCGGTCGCACGAATCGCGACTCAGACGATTCTTGGGACGAGCTTGAAAGAACTCGGTCTCGGGACGGGCATTCATCCAGAGTCAGACGGTATCTCGGTCAAAGTACCAGTCTTCTCGTTTGCGAAATTGAAAGAGGTAGACCCATCGCTCGGACCAGAGATGAAGTCGACAGGGGAAGTCATGGCGACAGACCGGACGCTCGAAAAAGCGCTCTACAAAGGGCTCGTCGCAGCAGGGATGAACATCGCCTTGAAAGGGAACGTGCTCATGACGATTGCCGATCATGATAAGGATGAGGCCATCGCCTTGGCGAAACGTTTCGACCGTCTCGGTTTCCGCCTCATGGCAACGAGTGGGACGGCAGATGGTCTCGAAGCGGAACAGATGCGTGTTCGTCGAGTCGGCAAAATTCAAGAAGATGGTGAGACGATGCTCAGCGTGATCGAGCGAGGAGACGTCGACTTGATTATCAATACGACGAGTCGTGATGCCCTCGTCACAAAAGATGGCTTCTTGATTCGGCGTATGGCTGCAGAACAAGGCACGCTCTGCCTCACATCGCTCGATACAGCCGAAGCCTTGTTACAAGTCATTGAAAGTCTATCGTTCCAAACGGTCAGCATTCCGGCGTTCACAAAGTTCGGGGTGATGGTATGAAACGTGACGTGACAATTGTCAGCAACCGTCAAATCGCCAGAACGACGATGGAGATGAAAGTACGTTGCCCCGGGGTGGAAATCGCCCCTGGGACGTTCTTTCATATCAAGACGTCCGGCTTGTTACGTCGGCCGTTGTCAGTGGCGAACGTCGAAGGAGACGAAATCACCTTCATATATAAAGTGATTGGGGAAGGAACATCTGAATTAGCTGCTAAGCGTGTTGGGGACACGTTGGACGTTCTTGGTCCACTCGGAAACGGATTTCCACTTGCACAACATGGAAAGCGGGTCGTCCTCGTCGGTGGTGGCATTGGGGTCCCACCCCTATACTACGTCAGACGTCGACTACATGAGATGGGGATCGAGACGATTGCGATTCTCGGGTTTGATTCACAAGAAAGTGTCTTTTATGAAGACGCATTTCGTGAACTTGGTGAGACCATCATCACGACAGTAGACGGCAGTCACGGGGAGCTTGGATTCGTCACGAGACCACTTGAACGCGTCGAAGCGGACGTGTTGTTTAGCTGTGGGCCGGAAGCGATGTTAAAGGCAGTCGCAGCTTCACCCATTCCTGAACGATTTATCTCGATCGAGAATCGGATGGGCTGCGGGATTGGCGCCTGTTTTGCCTGCGTCTGTCAGGCACCGGAGGGTTATGTGAAAGTCTGTAGTGACGGTCCGGTATTCAATGCGGAAGAGGTGCTGTTATGAGATTGAATGTCGAGTTACCAGGTCTTCATTTAAAAAACCCGATTATTCCGGCTTCGGGATGTTTCGGATTCGGTGAAGAGTTTGCAAAACTGTATGATCTCTCCATCTTAGGAGGCATCATGATTAAGGCAGCGACGGAGGAATCGAGGTTCGGAAATCCGACCCCACGTGTCGCCGAGACTGCACAAGGCATGCTCAATGCGATCGGTCTTCAAAATCCAGGAGTCGATGCAATCATCGAAGAAAAATTGCCATTCCTCTCGACGTTCGATACGGAAATCATCGCCAATGTCGCCGGTTCGACGCTGGGTGAGTATGTAGAAGTCGCTCGTCGAATCAGTGCAGACCCGACCATTAAAGCGGTCGAATTGAACATCTCGTGTCCGAACGTGAAATGTGGGGGCATGCAGTTTGGGACGGACCCGGTGATGGCTGCAGAACTCACGCGACTCGTCAAAGCGGCTTCGAGTAAGCCGGTCTATGTCAAGCTGTCCCCGAACGTCACGTCGATTACCGACATGGCACGAGCGGTCGAGGCGGCCGGTGCGGACGGATTGACGATGATTAACACGCTCGTCGGGATGCGAATCGATATCGAAACGGGGCGACCGATTTTAGCGAACCGAATCGGCGGGTTATCCGGTCCAGCCATCAAACCGGTAGCCGTCCGAATGGTATATGAGGTCGCGCAAGCGGTCAATATTCCGATTATCGCCATGGGTGGGGTTCGAACGGTCGACGATGTGCTTGAATTCATCTACGCTGGGGCGTCAGCCGTCGCGGTCGGAACGGCAAACTTTGAGAATCCATACGTCTGTCAGGAAATCATTGATGCGCTACCGGCACGACTTGATTCACTCGGAATCGAACATATTTTGGATGTGAGGGGGAAGGCTTATGCACAACTTGTATCTCGCCCTTGACGTGGAGACACGAGAAGAAGCATTTCACTTGTTACAACCGTTCCCGAACCGACCGGCTGTCAAAGTCGGGATGGAACTTTTCTATCGGGAAGGCGCACGATTTGTTGAAGAGTTGGTCGACCGCGGTTACCCGGTCTTTCTTGATGTGAAAGTACATGATATCCCGGAGACGGCACGTCGTACGATGCGTCAAATCGGAAAACTTGGGGTGGCTGTGACGAACGTCCACACACTAGGTGGCGAAAAGATGATGCGTTATGCGTTAGACGGGTTACGTCAGGCAAGTGATACGACTCGTTTGATTGGGGTGACACAGTTGACGTCGACAGATGAACGAATGATGCAGACGGAACTAGGAATCGCAGGACGACTCGATCAAGCTGTCATCCGCCAAGCGACCCTCGCCAAACAGGCTGGACTCGACGGGGTAGTCGCGTCTGTCCAAGAAGCGAAGATGATTCATCAGGAACTCGGGGACACGTTTATGACCGTCACACCAGGTATCCGACTCGGTGAAACCGATGATGATCAAGTACGGGTCGCGACACCGAGTGAAGCTAGGCTGGCTGGTGTCCACTCGATTGTCGTCGGGCGACCGATTACACGTGCGACCGATCCGGTTACCATGTACGAACAATTCATGATGGAATGGGGACAAACGTATGAAACAAATTGCTGAAGCACTATTACAGATTGAAGCTGTCACACTTTCGCCGACCGAGCCATATACATGGTCGAGCGGGCTAAAGAGTCCGATTTATTGCGACAATCGGTTAACACTCAGTTATCCTGAAGTTCGTCAGGTGATCATCGATAAGTTGGTGAAGTCGATTACCCCTACACAGGTTGATGTCATCGCAGGCACAGCTACGGCCGGTATTCCTCACGGGGCATTGCTCGCTGACCGACTTGGTCTTCCTTTCATCTATGTTCGTTCGAGTGCGAAAGGACATGGAAAGGGAAATCAAATCGAGGGGAAACTCGATATAGGCGCACGCGTGCTCGTCATCGAGGACTTGTTGTCGACAGGGATGTCAAGTATCGATGCAGCGAAAGCGATTCTTGAAGCGGGTAGTAAGGTCGTTGGGATTCAAGCCATCTTCTCTTACGAATTGCCGATTCTCGAAAAAAATCTAGCCGCGGCAAACCTTTCTGCAGAGTCATTGACGACATTCTCAGAATTAATTGAAGTTGCAGAAACGAAAGGAATCCTCAACCGTTCGGAACTTAATTCTTTACGTGAGTGGCAGCAAGACCCCCGTGCTTGGAGCGATTTGGTCACCTCTTAAGAATCCACCCTCGGGCGGATTCTTTTTCGATTCGGCATATGTCATACTTCATGGTAAAATAACGGAAGTGATTCAAAAAGGAGAGGCATATGGCGTATTCAAGAAGCAAAGAGAAGACATGGAGCGCACGGTTTCGTGCGATTCCGAAACACCGTAAAATTGCCTTCGGTCTTGTCTTGACCATCATCCCAACGCTTTTTTTCGTGAATTTATTTGTATTCAGCCATTTATTAGCGTTAGGAGACCAATACGAAGACCGATATCAAATGAAAAAGTTGCGACTCGAAACGAATCATGGCAACGTCGAATTTGTGCGAAGTCCAAATGAAAAAGTTCAGATTGAAGTGATGCAAACGAACTCAAAAGAACGACGAATCAAGGTCAAATCAGTCGGAGATACCATTTACGTTGTCGAGAGATATGGATGGTTTAGTTATGTTGGTAGCCGTGCGAGTGATGAACCTTCACGCTATAAGATACGTGTCTCGTTACCGAGCTCTATGACATCTGTTCACCTTGAGGCTGAGCAAGTGACCGGACAAGGATTGAATGCGAAGACGATTGTGATGGATGCGAATGCTGTGAATTTGAAACAAATCGATAGCGACCGTCTGCGAATCGAATCAAAAAGTGATACGACGATCGAGTCGGCAAGGCTCGTGAGCGGGGCCATTCGTTCTTATCGCCATGCGACCGTCAGTGACGTCGTCGTCAATCAGGCGATGACCATTCAAACGGAAGCCGGAACGCTCAGTTATACGCCAAAACATGCGACCGGGCAAGTGAACGTGACGACAGCGGGGAAGGTTACAAGCAGCGACCGTTATGAGGAAGTCGAGCCGGGTGTCTATCAATTGTCTACCTCGAATCGACCAGTCGTGGAGTTGATTTCTGAAACAGGGAAGGTCGATTTGAAATGAATGGAAAACGATACATCCCGAAAGTCGGGCTTCGTACGTTAAAGACTGGTATTGCCGTTTCGATTACCGTCGCTATCTCATGGTATGTATTTGGAATTTATTCTGGAATGGGGGCCATCGCAGCCGTTGTTGCGATGCAACCGACGGTCAAACGTTCCTCAAATATTGTATTCAGCCGAATCTTTGGAACGGTAGTCGGTCTCATGTGCGGACTCTTTATCGTTTATTTATTCGGCGTCAATCCGCTATCAATCGGATTGGCCGTCATCGTGGCCCTCACGCTCAATACGACGTTTGATAAGACACATATGTCGACATATGCGGCATTTGCCATCGTCATGATGCTCGAAAGTCCGACTTCTGATTTCTTTCATTATGCATGGACGCGTTCGTTATTGACGGCGGTCGGAGTGTTCGTCTCACTTGGCGTCAACTATGCGTTTTTGCCGCCTCGTTATGAAGATCGGTTATTAAATGAGGTACGAAAGACTTCATCCTTTCTATTTCATCATTGGCGCGAACTCGTCGGCTCACCGGCTGAACTATTGGAGACGCGAGCCCGTATTCTAGGACATCAAGAGTTGCATATGATGCTTCAAGAGGATATGAAAGTGACGAACGTTAAGTTGAAATATATGACGATTAAACAGTACCGATTATTGATTCACCTTGAAGACAAACTCGTATTGTTACTAGAAAGTTTAGCCGAACATCGAGAAGCGCTTTTAATGATGAGTGAGGAAGAACGACAAGCGTTCGAATCCGAATTTTTATATTTACTGGCACACCATCACGATATTCTTTATACATGTGACAAGCCCTATTCGCTCTTCAAACTTCCACATGAAGATTTATCCGTTTCAGAAATTTTACATGGGCATTTGCTCGATTATCATGAACAGCTCGAGGCGTTTAAGCATGACCCAAAAGCGTGAACAAGCTATACGTTAGTGGCCCACCATCAAGAAATGGTGGGCCACATTTAGAACGACCAAACATTTTTATGCTCATCATCATGGCGGCAGGCTGTTGACGAACCAAATCGCATTTTGCGATCTGGTTCGTCTTTTTTTGTAGGTTTCGATTTCTTGAGGCGTTCTACCCCACAAAATTGAAGAAATGTTATGATGATGATCTCAGGATGGGCGCGGTACATATCGGACTCCTCCTTTTGATGACGGGTGGGCTCGGCGTTTCCCTTCCTTTTCCCCGTTTGGACCGATTCGAAGTATGTACCGGGCTTTTTCTTCGGCCATCGATGCCTCAGAAAAAGACAAACGGCCGCCAGATGACGACCGTTTGCGTTGCTCGCCCGACGGCGCCCCGACTCATGCAGGAAAGCAATCCAACGGAGACCCAGCAGCGACCCAAGTCGCGATGCGGCTCCGGGATTGCCGGCGGAAAGCATGGGCGCCGGAAAGGCGAGCGATATTATTCATGTTAGTCAACAAACTCCCGCCATCATCATGGCGGGTTTTCTTGTTTACGACTGTTTCAGTGACTTCATCACTTGTTCATCTGGTGTCACGTAGACGGTCTGTTGATCCGTATAGATGACGAATCCTGGTTTTGCACCGCTCGGTTTTTTCACGAAGCGGGCGCGCGTATAATCGACAGGGACGCCGCTTGACGCACGAGCTTTCGAGAAATAAGCGGCGACTGATGCGGCTTCAAGAAGCGTCGTCTCATCCGGTTCCGTCGAACGGATGATGACGTGTGAGCCCGGGATATCTTTAACGTGTAGCCAAATTTCATCACGTCGTGCGAACTTGAACGTCAAATGGTCGTTTTGCGTATTGTTCTTCCCGACATAAAATTCCGTGCCGGTCGATGACGTGTACGCTTCAAGCGAAATTTTCGGATTCGCTTTTTTCTTTTGACGTTTTTGACGAATGTATCCTTCTTCAGTGAGCTCTTCACGAATCTCAAGAATGTCGGAAGGGGAGGCGACGTCAAGTTGTGCGATGAGCGTCTCTAAATACTCGATTTCCGCATCGTTTAGTTCGAGTTGCTTCTGTACTTCCACCTTTGCGATTTTTAGCTTGTTGTACTTTTTATAGTACTGCTGAGCATTCTCGTTTGGTGTTTTGAGCGGGTTGAGCGGGATCGTGAGGGTCGCACCATTCTCGTCATAATAATCAACGACTTCGGCAACACGCATCCCTTTCTCCAATTGGAACAGATATGTCGTCAACAACTCACCGTATTTTTGTAACTCATCCGCCCGCTCCGTCGCTTTCAAATCATCCAAGAGGCGGCGGCGTTTCAATTGATTCTTTTCGAGTTCTGATTTTAAGAGACGTTCGACATCGTGCGCTTGTTGTCTGACGCGGTCCCGGTTCGCCTTTTCATAATAGAAACGGTCGAGCACTTCTTTACTCGATTCATACGTTTCCTCGGTTTCGATGTCTCCAGCTGTCAACGCAATCGGAGCGAATCGTTCTTTCCCACTCGCGAGTTGTTGAAAGACGTATGGTCCGTCGAGTTGACGTAGAACGTTCTCGAACGCTTGCTGCAAGGAATCACGGTTCGGCATCTTCGTGAGATGGACGACTTCTTGAGCGATTTGAGGGCTGACGCCTGCGAACGTGGCGACAATTTGTTTATCCAACTTACCGGCATTCCAATCGATGCGCTTCAATCCTTCCGTCATTTCTGTCAACGGATCAAACTTGTTTTGTTCAGGCGGGAGTAGATAGTCACTTCCTGGCATGATCGTCCGGTACGTATTTTGTGAAGGGGGAAGATGTTTGATTGCATCTAAAATCTTGCCCTCTTCCGTCGTCAAGACGACGTTCGAGTGGCGCCCCATCAGTTCGATGTATACTTTCTTCGATTCTTCATCGCCGAGCTCATTACGAGAGCGAACCGAAATGACGATGACGCGGTCCCGTCCGATTTGTTCGACCGCCGTGATGAATCCGCCTTCTATATGCTTACGAAGCATCATGCAAAACATCGGTGGTTCTTGCGGATTTTTAATCGGTGTATCCGTCAATTGGAGACGGGCATACATTGCGTTTGCTGATATGAGTAGTTGCGCGTTCTGTCGATTCGAGCGAATCTGTAGCATCAAGTCGAGTGAATACGGTTGATGTACTTTGTTGACTCGTCCTCCGACGAGCGATTGTAATTCTTTTACGACACGATATGTCATTAATCCATCATAAGCCAATGATCTCATCACCTTTGTTCATTTTCTGTCTCTACGTTATCAGAAAAACAGAAAATATGGTACGATGGAGTAGGAAATCCGAACTTCTTCTTGCCGGAACAATTGATTGACTGCTATTATAATTAAATGTGATGTTAGAAGATGGAGGGCTTGCAGTGAATTTTAAAGAACGAGGATTATTAATCGTTTTGTCTGGACCAAGCGGTGTCGGTAAAGGAACCGTTTGTCGTGCTCTTCGTGAGGAAGAGGACAACAACCTTCAATATTCGGTGTCGGCTACGACTCGAAAGCCACGTGAAGGGGAAGTTGAGGGAATACATTACTTTTTTAAATCGAGAGAAGAGTTCGAACGGATGATTGAACAAAAAGAACTGCTTGAACATGCCGAATTTGTCGGCAACTATTACGGGACGCCTGTAGAGTGGGTGCGTGAAACGCTCGAAAACGGCCAAGATGTCATTCTTGAAATTGAGGTGCAAGGGGCGTTCCAAGTGAAGGAACTTCTCCCGGAAGCCGTCTTTTTATTCTTGGCACCACCTAGCCTTCAAGAGCTCCGTAATCGTCTCATCGGACGGGGAACAGAGTCAGAAGAAGTCATCAAGCAACGCCTGCTCGTCGCGCGTGAGGAAATCGAGTTGATGGATGCCTATGACTACGTCGTCACGAACGACGAGGTCGACAAAGCCATCGATCGAATTAAAGCGATCGTGACAGCTGAGCATTGTAAACGTGAACGTGTTGCGTCACTCTATAAAAAAGCTATGATGGAGGTCATTTAATGTTATACCCTTCGATTGATGCCTTACAACGTGTTATCCCGTCAAAATACACGATCGTTACGGTCGCTGCAAAACGGGCGCGTCAGATTCAAGATGGAAAAGCACCGAAAGTCGCCGAGCCAAAATCATATAAGCCGGTCGGTCAAGCGTTAGAAGAACTATTTTCGGGTGATACGACAATCATCGTGAACGAAAAAAACAACGGATGAAGTGTGACCCAAGTCGTTTGCGACTTGGGTCTCATTGTCTATAAGGGGGAGTTTGGGAATGGTGAAGGATCGTACTATTTTGTTATGTGTGAGTGGTGGCATCGCGGCTTATAAAGCGTGTTCGCTCACATCGAAATTGGTTCAAGCCGGAGCGAATGTTCACGTCGCGATGACAAAGTCAGCAGAACAATTCGTGGGTCAGGCGACCTTCCAGGCACTCAGTCGAAACCCGGTCTATACGGACGTATTCGAAGAGCATGACCCGACAAAAATTGCCCATATCGATGTGGTCGACTCGAGCGACTTGATCGTCGTGGCTCCAGCAACGGCAAATACCATTGCGAAATTAGCGAACGGGATTGCCGACGACTTCATCACGACGTCGATTTTGGCGGCGAAGTGTCCAGTTATCGTCTCACCGGCGATGAATGTGAATATGCTCGAACATCCTGCGACACAGCGAAACATCGAGACGTTGAAATCATACGGCTATCAGTTGATTGAGCCCGGCGTCGGCAATTTGGCATGTGGGTGGATTGGCGGTGGACGTCTACCGGAACCTGAAGATTTGGTTCGCATCATCGAGAGTCAGTTCGTTCCGAAACTATATATGGGGAAAGACGTCTTGATCACGGCTGGTCCAACTGTCGAACGCATCGATCCGGTCCGTTACTTGTCAAACGACTCTTCTGGGAAAATGGGTGTAGCGCTCGCTGAAGTGGCACGTGATATGGGCGCACGCGTCACACTCGTCCACGGTCCTCTTCAAGTCCCGGTCCCAGACGGTGTGACGGCCATTCCGGTCGAGTCGAGTGAAGAGATGCTTCGAGAAGTGACGAGCCGCTTCGAGTTGCTCGACCTCGTTGTGAAGTCGGCAGCGGTCGCGGACTATCGCCCGAAAAACGTTTATTCAGAAAAACATAAAAAGGTTCACGGTCCGCTCACAATCGAACTTGAAGAAACGACAGACATTTTAAAGACACTTGGTGAACAGAAGACCCATCAAGTGTTGGTCGGCTTTGCGGCAGAGACGGAACGACTCGAGGAGCATGCGGCAGCCAAGCTGAAGCGAAAGAATGTCGATTTCCTCGTTGCTAACGATGTATCTGGCAGTGACATCGGATTCGGTGCGGACGACAATGAGGTCGTCTTGTTTAGAGGGGACGGTTCGATTCTTAAGTTGCCGAAACAATCGAAAAAAGAGTTGGCGTTCGAGTTGCTCACATACTTTAAGGAAGCGGTCCGATGATTGCACATGTCCATGTCGATGCGCCGGTGATCACGATTGATCGCCCGTTTGATTATGAAGTACCCGAACAGTTTGAGACGTTGATTGAACCAGGTATGCGTGTATCGGTTCCGTTCGGGTCACGACGTTTACTCGGAATCGTCGTCGGAACGTCAGACGGGACGAGAGAAGGATTGAAACCGTTAGAAGCCTTGTTAGATGAGGAATCCTCACTCACGGAAGAATTACTCGACCTGTCAATCCATGTGAAAGAGACGACGCTTTGCTTTCGGTCATCCGCTCTTCTTGCGATGCTCCCGGCTGCGCTCAAGGTCAGCTATGACAAAGAAATCAAAGAAGGTCTGGTACCTGATGGCGTCCGACTTGGGACACACTTGTCCGAATATCCGAAAGACGTACAATCGCTCATCCTCGGGCTAGCTAAAAAGGGGGAATTGACTCTTGCACCTGTCTTGAAAGAAAAGAAAACGGTCAAAACTGATGTCCTTGTCGAGCTACTCGATGCGACTGTCGTCTCGAAACGTGCGAAAAAGCAACTCGAGGCAATCCGTCAGCTTGAAGAGACTCCTCGCATGTATTGGTCCGCGCTTCGACAAATCGGATTGACCCGTCCGCAGCTACAAAAGCTCGCGGACTTAGGTGCAGTTCGATTGACCGAGGTAGAATTGAATCGTGATCCGTACGCGACGATTGAACAAGTCAAAGAAACGGTCCAATTAAATGACAGTCAGGCGAGAGCGGTCCAGGCCATCCATGAGGCGGACGCGGGCGAGACACTTCTCGTCCATGGTGTGACGGGGAGTGGGAAGACTGAGGTCTATTTAGAATCAATCGGACAAGTCATCGATGAAGGGAAACAGGCGATCTTACTCGTCCCTGAGATCAGCTTGACCCCGATGATGGTGAAACGGTTTAAGCGACGGTTCGGTGAACGGGTCGCAGTCTTACACAGTGCACTTTCAAAAGGTGAGAAGTATGATGAGTGGCGAAAAATCAAACGTCGTGAAGTCGACGTCGTCGTCGGCGCACGTTCTGCCATCTTTGCCCCGCTCGACCGACTTGGTCTGATCATATTAGATGAAGAGCACGAGACGACGTACAAGCAAGAAGAGAATCCGCGCTATCATGCGCGTGATGTCGCCATTTGGCGGGCGCGGTATCATGGGTGTCCGGTCGTATTAGGCAGTGCGACCCCATCACTTGAATCGTATGCTAGAGCACAAAAAGGTGTCTACCGCTATTTACATTTGAAAGAGCGGTATGGTGGCGAGATGCCGCCGGTCCACATCATCGATATGCGTCGTGAGCTGGCCAAGGGCAATACGACAATGTTCTCGGAAGAATTGTTTAACGGCATCCTCGACCGAATCGAGAAAAAAGAGCAGTGCGTTATTTTGCTGAATCGTCGCGGATTTACTACATTCGTCATGTGCCGTGATTGCGGAGAAGGGATGACATGTCCGCATTGCGCCGTCAATTTAACGTATCATCAACATGGAGACCGGTTGAAGTGTCATTATTGCGGCTACGAGGTAGGTATGCCATCGACGTGTCCGTCATGTAGCAGTAAGAAAATCAAACAGTTCGGGTCAGGCACTCAAAAAATCGAGACAGAATTACTGAACCGAATTCCAGAGGCGCGCATCATTCGTATGGATCAAGATACGACGTCACGAAAAGGTTCACATGAGCAATTGTTGCGCCGTTTCGAAGAAGGAGAGGCGGATATCTTACTCGGCACGCAGATGATCGCAAAAGGACTCGACTTCCCGAACGTCACACTCGTCGGGGTGCTCGCAGCGGATGCGACGCTCGGAATGCCTGATTTTCGGGCGACCGAACGTACCTTCCAGCTTGTCACACAAGTGGCAGGACGTGCGGGACGGGGAAAACTTCCAGGTGAGGCATTCGTCCAAACGTATAATCCTGACCATTATGTGATTGAAACAGCGAGTGAACATGATTATGAGTCGTTTTTTGCCAAAGAGATGGGTCTAAGGCAGGTCGGAAATCATCCTCCGTATTGGTTTTTGACGCTCGTCACGTTTTCGGCGGAAAATCCGCTTGTCGCCAAGAGTGAGGCGGAATTGTTCGCATCCGACTTTTTACAAGCGCAAGTGGAAAACAGCCGCTTGAACGGTCCAATGCCTGCGCCTTTGTCAAAGCTGAAGAACGCGTATCGCTATCAAGTGTTTATAAAAACGAAACAACCCGAAGCGCTCTATGTGGAGCTGGCACGATTACAGCAAGCGAGAGCAAAAGCGATCAGTAAGAAAGAATATCAAATGAGTATCGATGTGAACCCATACGTATTCATGTGAGGTGGAGAGACATGTATAAAGTAGTAGAAGTACCAAATGAAATTTTACGCGTGACGTGCGAACCAGTGACAAAGTTCGATAAAAAGTTACGTCAAACGGTCGACCGTTTATTCGATACAATGTATGAGTATGATGGAGTCGGTGTCGCGGCACCGCAAGTCAATTTGAATCAGCGACTTGCGGTCGTCCATACAGACGATGAGACGGGACCGCTCGTCTTGATCAATCCGGAAATCATTGAGACGTCAGGTCGAGAAGTCGGACTTGAAGGATGTTTAAGTATCCCGGGTGAATTCGGATTCGTGGAACGACATGAATCGATTGTCGTCAAAAATCAGGACTTGAAAGGACGTACTTATACGGTTAAAGCGAATGGCTTTTTTGCCCGTGCGATTCAACATGAGATGGACCATCTGGACGGCGTCTTGTTCACAGACAAGCTCGCGGTGCCTAATTCCGGGAAGGACAAACGCATCGTCTTCATGGGAACACCGACCTTTGCTGTATCTGTACTTGAGCGACTGCTTGAAGAAGGATACAATGTCGTAGGTGTCGTTTCTCAGCCCGACAAACCGGTCGGACGAAAACGTGAGCTGAAGCCGACGCCTGTAAAAGAATGTGCCCTTCGTCATGGGATTCCGGTTCTACAGCCCGAGAAAGTTCGAACAGATTATGCAGAGATTTTAGAGTTACGCCCAGACATCATCGTCACAGCGGCGTACGGACAAATCGTTCCGACTGGATTACTCGAGGCACCGCCAAACGGAGCCATCAATGTCCATGCCTCTCTTCTTCCAAAATACCGTGGAGGTGCACCGATTCATCAAGCGATCCTCGATGGTGAGTCTGAGACGGGTGTGACGATCATGTATATGGTCGACAAGTTGGACGCAGGTGATATGATTGCCAATACGATTGTACCGATTAAAGAAACGGATACAGTCGGATCATTGTTTGATAAACTAGCTGTAGCAGGCAGTGACCTGCTCATTCGCACCCTTCCGGCCTTCTTGGAAGGATGGATTGAAGCAGTCCCTCAAGATGAACGTGAGGTAACATTTGCGCCAAATATCAGCCGTGAGCGGGAACAGATTGATTGGACGATGGACGGGGAAGCCGTATACAACCATATTCGAGGTATGAATCCCTTCCCGACTGCCTATTCAACGCTGGACGGAGAACGGGTGAAGTTGTTCATGGGAGAAAAAACGACCGGCACAGGACAACCTGGAGAAGTTATTCGTCTCGAAGAAGACGGATTTGTCGTGGCGACCGGAAACGATGTTGCCATCAAAGTGACGGATTTGCAACCGGCCGGTAAAAAACGAATGGATGGTGCGACCTTCATGCGTGGCGCCGGACAGAAGCTACGTGTTGGCGACCGATTAGGAGGAAATCATGAACGTACGTGAAGCAGCGCTTGATACGCTGATGAAAATTGAACAGGGCGGCGCGTACTCTACGATTGCCGTCAATGACACATTGAAACAAAAAAAGGTGGGCCCAAAAGATGTCGGCCTTTATACAGAACTCGTTTACGGGACACTAAGCCGTAAGGGAACACTCGATTACATTTTAAAAGATCGCATTCGTTCCCCGAAGAAGCTCGATAAGTTCGTCCTCCCGCTACTTCGAATGAGTGTGTATCAACTCTTTTATCTCGATAAAGTACCGGACCGAGCCGTCCTACATGAAGCGGTCGAAATCGCGAAGAAACGGGGGCATCATCTCGGAACGAGTAAGTTTGTGAACGGGGTGTTACGTAACGTCCTCCGTGAAGGGTTTCCGGACTTCAGTGGCTTGACCGACGCGGAAAGGATTTCAATCGAGCATAGTCACCCGGAATGGCTCGTCGCAGACTGGATTGACTTGTATGGGGTCGAGACGGCAGAGGCGATTTGTCAATTGAACAACGAACCTGCTCCTGTAACGGTTCGGGTCAACCGCAAACGTATTACGGTAGATGAGATGATGAACAAATTGGCTGACGCAGGTGTTCTGACGTCGCGGTCTGAACTATCCATTGATGGACTAGTAGTAGAGTCCGGAAACGTCCATTCGACCTCATTCATCGAGGAAGGCCTTTTGTCGATTCAAGATGAGAGTTCGATGATTGTCGCAGATGCTCTCGGTGTTTCGACAAATGATCATATTTTGGACGCGTGTGCCGCCCCTGGTGGGAAGGCGATGCATACGGCCGAGCGAATGGAAAATGGGTCGCTCACCGCACTAGATTTACATCCACATAAAGCAAAGTTGATCGACCAGCAAGCCAAACGTTTACACATCAATGGAGTGACCGCACTTGCCCTTGATGCTCGTTTAGCAGGTGAACGGTTTGAACGAGAGAGCTTTGATCGGATTCTTTTAGACGTTCCGTGTTCAGGACTCGGCGTCATTCGCAGGAAGCCGGATATTAAATGGACGAAGGATAAGACCCAGCTTGAAAACTTACCAAAGATCCAACGACAAATCATCGATGCCGTATTGCCACTGCTCAAACCAGGTGGTACGCTAGTTTACTCGACATGTACGATCGACCCGTCTGAAAATGAGATACAGGCTGACTACATTCTGTCGAAAGGATTGGCGTGGGACGAAACGCTCAAAGGACGTCTCCCGCAATCTGTTCGTCCGATCATGGAATCGGACCGTGCTGAACTAAAATTATTACCGACGACATTCGGTACCGACGGCTTCTATATCGCCGCATTTAAGAAAGAGGTATAAAACAATGAATCCAAAAGCAGTTGAAAAGAATCCACTCGTAGGCGCAAAGCCGTCACTCTATTCGTTGACGTTTCCTGAACTCGAGGCATGGGTGATCGAAGCAGGAGAAAAGTCATTCCGAGCGAAACAGTTATATGACTGGATGTACGTCAAACGTGTCATAACTTTCGACGATATGACGAACGTCCCGAAAGCGCTTCGCGACAAACTTGAAGCATCCTTCCAATTGACGACATTAAAAGAATTGGTCAAACAAGAATCACAGGACGGTACAATCAAGTTCCTATTTGAATTACAAGACGGTTATTCGATTGAAACGGTTCTCATGCGTCACGAATACGGAAACTCAGTTTGTGTCACGACACAAGTCGGATGTCGCATCGGATGTACGTTCTGTGCGTCCACACTCGGTGGATTGAAACGAAATTTAGAAGCCGGTGAAATCACGGCGCAGGTTCTCGACGTGCAGCGTGCATTAGACGCAACAGGAGAGCGTGTCGACTCGGTCGTCGTCATGGGAATCGGCGAGCCGTTCGACAACTACGATGAGTTGATGCGTTTCTTACGTACGGTCAACCATGACAACGGGCTCAACATCGGAGCGCGTCATATCACGGTATCAACAAGTGGGATCGTTCCTAAAATTTATAAGTTTGCCGATGAAGGAATGCGAATCAACTTCGCCATCTCGCTTCACGCGCCAACGACTGAATTGCGCACCAAGCTCATGCCAATCAACCGTGCCTTTGACTTAGACAAGTTGATGGACTCGGTCCGTTATTACACGGAAAAGAGCGGTCGTCGGATCACGTTTGAATATGGACTCTTCGGTGGCGTAAATGATACGGAAGAGTATGCCCATCTTTTAGCGGACCTATTGAAAGGAATCAAATGTCACGTCAACTTGATCCCCGTCAACCATGTACTCGAACGTGATTACGTACGGACACCACGAGCTCAAATCTTCGCCTTTGAAAAAGTGCTCAAAGACCGCAACGTGAACGTAACGATTCGCCGCGAGCAAGGATCGGATATCGATGCCGCTTGTGGACAGCTTCGAGCGAAGGAGCGCGAACAAGAAACGAGGTAATCAGATAGATGGAATTAGCATTTCGAACAGATCGCGGACAAGTACGCACACAAAATGAAGATGCAGTTTTAATCTTAGGCGATACCTTATCAGGAATTGCGCTAGTTGCAGACGGGATGGGTGGACATGCAGCGGGAGAGGTCGCGAGTCAAATCGTGATTGAAGAGTTTCGACGTGCTTTCCCGTCGCTCCCTCAAACTCCTGTCGAAATCGAACGATGGTTCCGCCATCACATCGACCTGGCGAATGAACAAGTGCTACAATTTGCGAAGCAATCCGATCTCGTCATGATGGGAACGACTGTAGCGGCCGTTTGTTGGAGCAGGGAGACGGTTGTGATTGTCCATATTGGAGATAGTCGTGTCTATGCGCTCCAAGCGAACGAATTGAGACGTCTTACGGAAGACCATTCTTACGTCAACGTGCTCAAACAGCTCGGTGAATTGACGGAAGAAGAGATGCGGATTCATCCGAAACGAAATGTCATCACTCGGGCGATCGGTTCAAGCGAACAGGTCAAACCTGACGTGCAAGTGCTCGCTGACCCTGAGTTTGATGTGATTTTAATTTGTACGGATGGATTGACGACGCATATGACCGATGGGGCGATTCAACACGTTTTACAACAAGCTGTATCGGCTGAACAAAAAGCTGAACAACTCATTGCGGAAGCCAATCAATTGGGAGGGAGCGACAACATCACGGTCGCCCTCATTCAATTTACAGATAGAAAGAGAGGATGAATCCGATGCGAAGCGGAGAACGAATCAACGATCGTTATCGGATCGAACAACAAATCGGCAGCGGAGGCATGGCAAATGTCTACCGAGCTCATGACGAGATCTTAAACCGAACCGTCGCCATCAAGGTGTTGCGATCTGAATTCTCACATAACGAACAATTTATACGCCGGTTCGAGCGAGAAGCCCATGCGGCTACGAGTCTGAACCATCCGAATATCGTCGCCATCTATGACGTCGGCGATGAAGAAGATTTGTACTATATCGTCATGGAGCATGTCGATGGGGTGACCTTGAAACAATATTTGCAAGAGGAGTACATATCTGTCGATGAGGCACTACGTATCATGGGACAGATTTGTGATGCGATAGATCATGCCCATGCAAACCGAATCATTCATCGTGATATCAAACCACAAAATATGATGATTGATCAACTTGGAAACGTGAAGGTGACCGATTTCGGGATTGCGGTTGCGATGTCGAATGCGACGTTGACGCATACGATGTCGGTACTTGGATCTGTCCACTATTTCTCGCCTGAACAAGCACGTGGTAAATTTGCTGATGAGAAGTCAGATATTTATTCGCTCGGTGCCGTCCTTTATGAGCTGTTGACAGGTCGTGTGCCGTTCATAGGAGAGACACCGGTTGCCGTTGCGCTTCAACATCTGCAGGACGATCCAATTCGACCGATGGACTTGAATCCGAATATTCCCCAAGCACTTGAAAACTGTGTCATGCAAGCGTTGGCGAAGTCACCGGGTGCCCGTCATACTTCGGTTGCAGCCTTCAAGAAAGATTGTATGACCGCATTGAGTCGTGAACGTGCCGATGAACCGAGACGTCTCCCAACCAATCAGGATGAGTTCGACAAAACGCTCGTCATGACACCAATCATGACTGAAGAAAAAACGGAAACACCTGGATCGAAATCTTCAATTTCTGCATCAAAAGAGCAGGAAGCTGAAGAACAGCCACCGGTCAAAAAGAAGAAGCGTAAATGGTGGATTTGGATTTTGCTCGTCGTGTTATTAATTGGTGGTGGTATCGCAGCATACGTGGTCGCTGATGAGGTGTCACGTGCCGTCGTACCTGATGTTGTCGGAATGAGTATCGGTGATGCCACGTCTGAACTTGAAAACGCAGGCTTTGTCGTCGAAGTGACAGAGCGGGCGAGCGATGACGTCAAAGAAGGTGAGGTCATTTCGCAAAACCCTCAAGAAGGACGTAAACCGAAACGAGGCACGACGGTGTCAATTGTCGTTTCTGCCGGTAAAGAGACGGTCGAGATGCCGAATGTGGAAGGACTGTCGCAAACTGCGGCTGAACGAATGCTAAAAGACTTGGCGTTCAGTGACCTCGAAATTAAAACAGAGGCTTCAGAAACGGTCGACAACGGAGATGTTATTTCCCAATCGCTCGAACCAGGTGAAGAGGTCGTGCCGTCCGAAGTAACGGTCACGCTCGTCGTATCGACAGGAAGCAACAAAGTGGAACTGTCGAATCTTGCCGGGTACACGTTCGAGGAAGCGTCGACCTATGCTGAGCATAACAAACTGAAAATTGTGAGACGTGATGAATTTTCGACAAGTGTTCCAAAAGGTCAAATCATCCGCCAACTTCCGACGGCAGGGACTGCAGTTGACCCTGGTACAGAACTCACAGTCATCGTCTCAGAGGGCGTTGAACCGACCGATGTTTCGATTGAACGAGAAGTCAGTGTCGAAGTCGAGCAACCGGATAAAGACAAAAAACCGAAAGCGGTCGAAGTCGTCATTCGTACGGTCGATGCACGTGGTGAAATTGAAGTATTACGAGATGAAATCACAGAAACAACAACGTATTCGTATACGCTCGTCATTGCCCCCAACGAAGTCGGGACAGCAACGATTGAAGTTGATGGTGAGATCGTCCGAACTGATTCAGTCACATATGCGCAAGCCAAAGAGGCACAATAAAGAGGTGACGGTAGCGTCACCTCTTTTTAAAGGAGGTAGTCATATTGAAAGGAACGATTATTCGCTTACAGGGTGGATTTTATGATGTCATGACCGAATCGAATCAAGAGATTCGGTGTCGCGCCAGAGGAAACTTTCGGAAACGTAACATCTCGCCTGTAGTTGGTGACGATGTAGTGATTCAAGACCAAGAGGATGGGACCGGATATATTCTTGAAGTAGAGGAGCGTCAGAACCATCTCGTCCGACCGCCAATTGCCAACATCGATCAAGCATTTCTCCTCTTTTCAGTAAAAGAGCCAGCATTTTCCTATCATTTGCTTGATCGATTCCTCATTCTGATTGAGTCAAAACAGATCCATCCGATCATCGTCTTGACGAAGATGGACTTGCTGAGTGAAACAGAAACCGGATCGATTCAAGAGGCGGCGGATTGCTATCGTGCAATCGGATATGATGTGATTGAGACGTCAACGGAGCTTTCGGATGGAGTCGAGCAAGTACGGAGACTCTTTAAAGGGAAGACGAGTGTCTTCGCCGGGCAGACGGGCGTCGGAAAAAGTTCGCTACTGAATGCAGTCGCACCAGAACTCGAGTTAGCAACCGGCAAAATCTCCAAGTCGCTCGGTCGGGGGAAGCATACGACGCGTCATGTGACGTTGATTCAATTGGCGGACGGACTAGTAGCAGATACACCGGGATTTTCGAGTTTGGAGTTTCCGCAGGAACTCGAGACTGATGAGCTCAGATGGTGTTTCCCGGAGTTTGTCGAACGACACGACGATTGCAAGTTCCGAGGATGTGTTCACATCAACGAACCAGGCTGCGCCATTAAACAAGCCGTTCAAGATGGTAAAATTGCTTCAACTCGCTACGATAATTATGTTACCTTTATGGAAGAGTTAAATGATCGAAAACGGAGGTATTGACAGATGATTAAAATTGCACCATCCATTTTAGCTGCCGATTTTGCCAATTTGGAGGCAGAAGTGAAAGCTGTTCAAGAAGCGGGAGCAGACTATATCCATTTCGATGTGATGGACGGTCAGTTCGTGCCAAACATTTCGATTGGTCTACCTGTGCTCGCGAGCTTACGTAAAAAATCAGATATGGTCCTCGATGTGCACTTGATGATTGACCAACCGGAGCGATACGTGGAAGATTTTGTGAAGGCAGGCGCGGATATCGTGACCGTTCATGTGGAAGCAACGAACCATTTGCATCGTGTCTTGCAACAAATCAAAGTGGCTGGTGCGAAATGTGGAGTCGTCTTGAATCCGCATACACCATTGTCGACGATCGAACATGTGCTCCCAGATGTTGATATGGTATTGCTCATGACCGTCAACCCAGGGTTTGGTGGACAAGCGTTCATTGAATCGGTCGTACCGAAAATTTCAGCGCTCAACCAACTGCGTCAAGATCGCCAACTTGATTTTGAAATTGAAATCGATGGTGGGGTCAACGAAGAGACGGCGAAACATTGCATCGATGCGGGTGCCGATGTACTAGTTGCCGGTTCGGCCATCTACAATCAACCGGATTATAAAGCAGCCATCGATAGCATTCGTGGCGCATCTCGTGTATAATCAACGATAGAACAACAAGATATTGTCGCAAGGGGTGTCACATGATGTGGCTGAGAGGCATACGCTAACCCTTTGAACCTGTTCCGTTCACACGGACGTAGGGATGTGGCGAAAATGCACGTTGCGAATCTAAGCAGCATGGCGTTTACGTCATGCTGCTTTTTGTCGTTCAAACAGTTAAAGGAGGAAGAAAGATGAAATCACGTTTTAAATTACAAGCGCTCATCGAAATTTCATTGTTTGCGGCGCTCGGGCTAATCTTTGATTTACTCATCCCATACCGCTTGCCACAAGGGGGTTCGATTAGTCTAGCGATGCTCCCAATCTTTGTGATGGCATTCCGTCACGGATTGAAAGGGGGACTTGCGACAGGTGCACTCGTCGGGACGCTTCAACTGTTGTTCGGTGCCTACATCTTCACACCTGTACAGTTCTTGCTCGACTATACGGTCGCTTATGGCCTCGTCGGTATGGCGGGTATGTTTGCTGGTCGTGTGAAACAGGCGGCCGGTCAAGGTGCGACGAAGACACTCGCGACATATTTGGTGCTCGGTGCCTTGATCGGGTCGGTGTTGCGTTATGCGGCACATGTCATCTCGGGTATCGTCTTTTTCGCCGAGTATGCGGAAGGTCCGGTCGTAGCGTATTCACTCGGTTATAACGCGACGTACATGGCCCCATCCTTTATTATTTCAGCCATCGTATTAGTATTACTCTTTACAACAGCTCCACGTTTCACACGTGTAGCTACACGGGACATTCGTCAATGAATGTCTTGATCGTCGCGGCAAGTCCGGAAGTTATTCCATTACCGCGTCATGCCGATTATGTCATCGGCGTTGATGGAGGTTATCAGAAACTGTTAGATGAAGGGATTGAACCGGACGTCGTGGTCGGAGATTTTGACTCGTTTGTGGGAAAACCACCGAAAGAAGCGTTACGCTATCCGTCCGAGAAAGATATGACGGACCTTGAGATTGCGCTTCAATTGGCAAGAGAGCGAGGGGCAACGAGGATGCACGTATACGGGGCGCTCGGTGGACGAGTCGATATGACGTTCGCGAACGTCGGTTTGCTCGAGAAGTATCCTGAGATGGTTTTGCATGGGAATGGTCAAACGGTCTATCTCGTTAAAGCCGGTGATTATAGCTTTTCAAAAAAAGAAGGCTACTATTTGTCTTTCATACCTTGGAAGACAGCGACTATTTCTATTGATGGTGTCAAGTACCCGCTCGAACATCATGACATCAATAGTGAAAAAGCGCTGACGATTTCCAATGAATGGACTGAAGCATTTGCCCGATTGACGGTTCATCGGGGGATCGTTCTCGTCATGGTCGTCAAAAAATAAGCAAAAAAAATCCCATCGGCGAATGCCGCTGGGATTTATTCGTTCGTGTATAAGTATTATACGCGTTCAACGAGACCAGATTTAAGTGCGCGAGCTGAAACCCAAACGCGTTTCGGTTTACCGTCAACGAGAATACGAACTTTTTGTACGTTCACACCCCAAGTACGTTTTGTCTTGTTGAGTGCGTGCGAACGGTTGTTACCTGATTTAGGTGATTTACCTGTTACGTAGCATTTACGTGCCATGCGTTTCCCCTCCTTTTTTATGTGGGTTCGTCCTAATAGACACTCGTTTATATTAGCACGGCTTTTTTCCCGATGCAACTAGAAAATCATACCATGACAAGAAAAAAACTTGACATTACTCGCAAGGATTTGAATAATGAATGAGGTTATCGCGCTAATTGACCGAGTTTCTGGAGCAGGTTCTTTTAATAACTAGGTACTTATTGTAGAATGTACATTAGGAATCATTCCGAATAAAGGAGGCTACTCCATATGGCAATTGAAATGAAGACAACATATGGCAATATTGACATCACAAGTGACGTCATCGCAACACTCGCAGGTGGTGCAGCGATGGAATGCTTCGGTGTGGTCGGCATGGCTTCACAAGCACAATTGAAAGACGGCATTGCTGAATTGTTAAAACGTGAAAATTATGCACGTGGTGTCGTCGTACGTCAAGAAGATGAAGACGTACATATCGACATGCACATCATTGTAAGCTACGGAACGAAAGTATCTGAAGTCGCATACAACGTGCAAAGCCGAGTGAAGTACACGCTCGGAGAAACTTTAGGATTAAACGTTTCGTCGGTAAATATATTCGTTCAAGGCGTTCGTCTGACGAATGACTGACGAAAACGGAGGAGGATTTGGTGTGGGTTTAAAACGTTTAGATGGATTGGCGCTCTCAAACATGATTGCGAACGGAGCGACCAACTTGAGCCAAAACGCAGATTATGTAGATTCGCTTAACGTCTTCCCGGTTCCAGACGGAGACACGGGAACGAACATGAATTTGACGATGACGTCAGGTGCGAAAGAAGTAGCGGCCATGAACTCATCAAATATTGCAGAGGTGTCATCAAAGTTCGCTCGCGGACTGCTCATGGGGGCACGTGGGAACTCGGGCGTTATTTTAAGTCAGTTGTTCCGCGGATTCGGTAAAGCCGTTGAAGGAAAGACAGAACTCACGACAGTTGATTTTGCGGAAGCTCTCAAGCGAGGTGTCGACACGGCATACAAGGCGGTTATGAAACCGGTTGAAGGAACGATTTTGACGGTTGCTCGTGAAGCGGCCGACGAAGCGCTCCTTGCATCAGAGTCGACAAGTGATTTCACTGAATTTATGAAACGTGTCATCGTTGAAGCGAAAGCATCGTTAGATCGTACGCCGGACTTGTTACCGGTATTAAAAGAAGTCGGTGTTGTCGACTCTGGCGGTCAAGGACTTCTCGTCATCTATGAAGGATTCCTCGCGAGCCTAGAAGGCAAAGAACTCGAAAAACCTCATGCTCCAGTGATGGATGCGTTGATCGAGGCAGAGCATCACGCGCATGCGGCGCAAGGATTCATGTCAACAGAAGACATTGAATTCGGCTACTGCACGGAAATTATGGTTCGTTTCCAAGATGATAAGTTGAAAGATACACCATTCAACGAAGACACGTTCCGTAACGAATTGTCTGAACTAGGGGACTCACTTCTTGTCGTTGCGGACGAAGAATTATTAAAAGTTCACGTTCACGTCGAGACACCAGGTGAGGTCATTACGAAAGGGCAGCGCTTCGGTGAACTCGTCGCAGTCAAGATCGAGAACATGCGTCAACAGCACTCGACCATTCTCGAAGAAGAACACGGCATAAATCTACAAGGCGTTCAACAAGATGAGAAACCAAAAGCACCATTTGCAATCGTGACGGTGGCAATGGGTGAAGGTGTCAGTGAGTTGTTCCGTTCCCTCGGATCGGCACACGTCATCGAAGGCGGACAGACGATGAACCCATCAACAGAAGATATCGTCAAGGCGATTGAATCTGCACATGCGGAACATGTCTTCATCTTCCCGAATAACTCAAATATCATCATGGCTGCTGAACAAGCAGCGTCTGTCGCACCTTGTGGCGTGTCGGTCATTCCAACGAAGACGGTCCCGCAAGGCCTTGCAGCAGCAATCGCCTTTAATCCTGAGGCAGATGTCGAGATGAACGAACAAGCGATGAAGTCGGCTGCTGAGACAGTGAAATCCGGCCAGGTGACGTACGCTGTTCGTGATACGAGCATCGATGGCGTTGAGATTAAAAAGGACGAGCATATGGCGATTGCAGAGAAGAAAATCGTCTCGTCGTCTTCATCAAGCCTTGAAGCGGCTAAGCGACTAGTCGATGCTCTCATCGATGCGGATGACGAAATCATCACAATTCTAACGGGTGAAGGTTCATCTGAATCAGATGTAGAAGCGTTGACGTCATATATCGAATCAGTGAATGACGAGATAGAAATTGAAGTTCACGACGGCAAACAACCGCTTTACTCTTATATTTTTAGTGTGGAATAAGCTGTTTCAAGTCCCTACCTTCTGTATAATGAAGGTAGGGATTTTTGAAAGGGGGAAAATTGATGAAATATCGTAGTGTGTTTGACATTATCGGTCCAGTCATGGTCGGTCCGTCGAGTTCACATACAGCAGGAGCCGCTCGAATTGGGTTGATGGCAGGGAAGTTGTTCGGGAGAACACCACGTATCGCGCATATCACATTTTACGGGTCATTCGCTGACACATATCGAGGTCACGGGACAGATGTTGCCATCGTCGGTGGAATCATGGGGTTTGATACGTTCGACTTGAGAATCCCGCAGGCGTTAGACATCGCTAGTGAGAAAGGCATCGAAGTCATCTTTGAAACGAGTGATTTGTTGACAGATCATCCGAATACGGCACGCGTCCTGCTCGAAGATGAACTTGGGACATTTGA
The DNA here is from genome assembly GCF_000620845.1 of Exiguobacterium marinum DSM 16307. Classification (GTDB taxonomy): domain Bacteria; phylum Bacillota; class Bacilli; order Exiguobacteriales; family Exiguobacteriaceae; genus Exiguobacterium; species Exiguobacterium marinum. The sequence goes on along the minus strand of NZ_KK211189.1, from coordinate 2,104,593 downwards.
AATCGTCGGCGTCTCAATCGGTGGGGGAACGATTGAAATTACCGAATTGAACGGGTTCCCGTTAAAATTGACAGGAGGGGGACCTGCACTCGTCGTCTTACACCATGATCGATTCGGTGCAATCGCAGCAGTTACGGGAGTTTTGGCGAATCACCAATTGAACATCGGTCATATGGAAGTGAGCCGTCACGAAAAAGGAATGCAGGCCTTGATGGCCATTGAGATTGATGAGACCATTCCTGCTGACGTGCTAGCAGAACTCGAGCGGTTACCACAAATTGAACGGATAGCTATTTTTGGGGAATAAGGAGAATGTGTGATGTTTAAATCAGTAGAAGAGTTAGTGACGATTGCCACAGAACGAGGCATTCCGATTTCTGAAGTGATGATCGAACAAGAGATGCACGTCAGACGCTCAAGTCGGGAGGACATCATCGGTATGATGAACCGGAATCTCGAGGTGATGGAAGAAGCGGTCGAACGTGCGCTCCAAGGTGTCACGTCTGTTACGGGATTGACGGGGAACGATGCCGTACTCATGCAAGACTATATTCGCTCAGGCAAATCGCTTGCCGGAGACCTCATTTTAGATGCGGTGTCAAAAGCAATCGGGACGAACGAAGTGAATGCCGCGATGGGACGAATCTGTGCGACACCAACTGCGGGGAGCGCGGGCGTCGTGCCAGGAACGTTGTTTGCAGTGAAGGATCGTCTCGAGATGGACCGTGATGCGATGATTCGTTACTTGTTCACATCAGGTGCATTCGGATTCGTCGTGGCGAACAACGCCTCCATATCGGGAGCGGCGGGCGGATGCCAGGCCGAGGTCGGATCGGCGACCGCGATGGCTGCAGCTGCAATCGTCGAAGCGGCCGGCGGAACACCGGACCAATCGGCTACAGCATTTGCAATCGCACTTAAAAACATGCTTGGTCTCGTCTGTGATCCTGTGGCGGGTCTCGTAGAAGTCCCATGCGTGAAACGTAACGCTATGGGTGGTGCCAACGCAATTGTCGCCGCAGACATGGCGCTCGCGGGCATCACCTCGCGTATTCCATGTGATGAAGTCATCTCGGCGATGCATGAAGTCGGTCAAATGATGCCGACCGCATTAAAAGAGACGGCAAAAGGTGGACTTGCCAATACACCAACGGCTCGTCGTCTCGAACGAAATATATTTGGAGCGAAAGAAGATGCGAAACAATGAACGACTGACGACTTTGAAAGGAGTCGGGCCAGAAATGGCCAAAAAATTAGAAGTGATGGAACTTGTTCGAATCGAGGACGTGCTAGAGCACGTCCCGTTTCGTTATGAGAATTATAATAGCGGAACTGTGACCACGGCTATACATGGGGACCTTGTCAAATGGAGTGGGACAGTCCAAGGCGAACCGCTCGTTCGTTATTATAGTAAAGGTAAAAATCGCCTTCAGTTCAGACTATTACTAGAAGAACGGTATGCAGTCCAAGTGACGATGTTCAATCGCGCGTTTTACAAGGACAAGCTAGTGATTGGCGAAACGGTGACGGTCAAAGGAAAATGGGACATGAATCGGATGACGATCAGCGCGACCGACCTCGAATTTGGTGCCCCGTCAGGCGGACTACAGCCGATTTATTCACTTCGAGCCGGGCTGACGCAAAAGAATTTCAGTCGAATCGTGAAACTGGCTTTTGAACAGGTGAGCGATCTCCCGGAACAGGTGCCGCAAGTCATTCGCGACCGGTATCGACTAGAAGATCGGATGACGATGCTTCGTGGGATGCACTTTCCAGATACTGTTGACACTTATAAAAGAGCGAGACGAAGTTATGTATATGAAGAATGTCTCATGTATCAATTGAAATTGCAGGCGTTTCGGAAAATGGAGCGGTCAGGAAACGGTCGGGCCCTTCAACTCGACAAACATCAATTGAATGAATTCGTCAAACGACTCGCATTTCCGTTGACGGGAGCTCAGACACGGGTCATCCGTGAAATTGTATCTGACCTTGAAAAACCAGAACGGATGAACCGACTATTACAAGGGGATGTCGGGAGCGGGAAGACCGTCGTTGCCGCGATTGCCTTGTATGCGACCGTCATGGCAGGGTATCAGGGTGCATTGATGGTGCCGACCGAGATTTTAGCAGAACAACATGCGACGTCTTTACAGGAATTGTTTGAACCGTTTGGCATCACGATCGCCCTGTTGACGAGCTCGGTAAAAGGAAAGGCGCGAGAAGCGCTCCTTACAGCAATCCAATCAAGAGACGTCGACATCATCGTAGGGACACATGCACTCATTCAAGGGCCGGTCGAGTTTTCGAATTTACATTTGGCGATCACGGACGAACAGCACCGTTTTGGTGTCGAGCAGCGGAAGAAGCTACGAGACAAGGCTGAATTTGCGGACGTGTTATATATGACCGCGACTCCGATTCCAAGAACACTTGCTATCAGTGCGTTCGGAGAGATGGACGTCTCGACAATCGATGAGATGCCAAAAGGACGAAAACCGATTGAAACGTATTGGGCGAAACATGACCAAATCGATCGTGTTCATTCGATGGTCGATCGGGAACTGTCGCTCGGTCGCCAAGCATACGTGATTGCGCCACTCATTGAAGAGTCGGATACGCTCGAAGTGGAGAGTGCGACGGCTTTGTATGAAATTTTGAAAGACCGCTTCCCGAATCATGAAGTCGGACTGATGCACGGAAAGTTATCGAGTGCTGAAAAGGATGACGTGATGAAGTCGTTCGCCGATAATGCGACACAAATTCTTGTGTCGACGACTGTCGTCGAGGTAGGCGTGAACGTTCCGAACGCTTCTCTCATTATCATTCATGATGCCGAACGTTTTGGGCTCGCCCAGTTGCATCAGCTGAGAGGCCGGGTTGGTCGTGGCGCCCATCAATCATTCTGTGTCCTTGTCGGAGACCCTAAGTCCGACGTCGGAAAAGTTCGGCTGAAAACGATGACTGAAACGAACGACGGCTTCGTATTAGCGGAAAAAGATTTGGAGTTACGTGGTGCCGGTGATTTCTTCGGTACCGCGCAGAGTGGTCTACCAAGCTTCCGGGTCGCCGATCCCGTTCTCGATTTGAAAGTGATGGAAGTGGCGAGACAAGATGCTGTGGCAATGCTCGAAAGTGACGCATTTTGGCATGAAGACCAGTTTAAGGTGCTACGTAGCTATTTAAAACAACTCGACCTTCTCGTAGGGGAAAGGTTAGAATAATACTTGAAAATGACGACTAAAGAATATATACTGCTATTAGTACCAGGTGTTAAGTTCTTTAGTGATTAGTTTAGGAGGGAACTGAATGCGGGTACCTAAGAAAGAGCGGCAACGCTTGTTACAAGAGACGATTGAACACAACCCGTTCATCAAAGACGAAGAACTATCAAAACAGTTTTCCGTCAGCATCCAGACGATTCGGCTCGACCGGATGGAATTAAAAATTCCAGAAGTAAGGGAACGAATCAAACATGTGGCTTCCGAACATCTCGATGAAGTCAAATCGCTTTCAATGAGCGAGGTCATCGGTGATATGATTGACTTAAAACTAGATGACTCTGCCATCTCAGTCCTCGATATAGAAAAAGAACACGTCTTTAGCCGCAATGAGATTGCCCGTGGACACGTCTTGTTTGCGCAAGCCAACTCGTTAGCGGTGGCGCTCATCAATGATGAATTGGCGTTGACCACTAAAGCGGACATCCGCTTCAGTCGCCAAGTCCATCTTGGAGAGCGAGTCGTTGCCAAGGCTCGTGTGATGAAGCTACGTGGGGACGGGAGAACAGATGTCACGGTCGAAAGTTATGTCGGTGAGGAGTGCGTCTTTGACGGCGACTTCACGATTTACCGACGTGGTGAGGAGGAACAAGCATGAAGTTAGCGATTGATGCAATGGGTGGCGATCACGCACCGAAGGCGATTGTGGAAGGTGTGAAACGGTTCGTCGAACAATATCCGAACGAATCGATGGAACTCTTTTTAGTCGGTGATGAGGTAAAAATTTCCTCATACGGTCTTGACGACCCGCGTGTGACGGTCGTTCCAGCAAGTGAGATCATCACAAGTGAGGATGAACCGGTTCGAGCGGTTCGCCGTAAGAAAGACAGTTCGCTCGTTGTAGCGGCAAAGCTCGTCAAAGAAGGGAAAGCGGATGCCCTCGTGTCTGCCGGAAATACCGGGGCATTGATGGCGGCATCTCTTTTCATCATCGGACGAATCCCGGGAATCGAGCGTCCGGCATTATCTCCGACGTTCCCTACATATACAGGTAGTGGTGTCGTCGTACTGGATGTCGGAGCGAATCCGGATGCGAAGGCCGAACACCTTGTAGATTATGCGATCATGGGTTCACTCTATGCGGAACACGTTCGTGGCATTAAAACGCCACGTGTCGCCCTTCTCAATATTGGGACAGAAGCCGGGAAAGGAAATGCGCTCACAAAAGATGCGTTCCCCCTCCTTGAAGAGGCCCCTGTCCACTTCGTTGGAAATGTCGAGGCACGTGAAGCGATGTCAGGTGACGTGGACGTCATCGTGACAGAAGGATTTGCTGGAAACATCTTATTAAAAGGTGTAGAAGGCTCGTCGGCGATGCTCATGAAAATGATGAAAGAACAATTCACGAGCAATCTTGTATCAAAACTCGCCGCTCTCATCTTAAAACCAAAATTAAGACGATTGAAAGAAACGCTTGATTATCGCGAACATGGTGGAGCTGGATTATTTGGGATCAATGCGCCTGTCATCAAAGCTCATGGGTCGAGTGATGCACTCGCAATCATGAGTGCATTAAAACAGGCAAAAATCATGGTAGACCACGACGTCGTCGATAAAATCAAGCGTGCCAAAGCGATAGACTAAGCGAAAGCAGGTGAGGACATGGGGAAAGTAGCATGGGTGTTCCCAGGACAAGGCTCTCAAGCCGTAGGAATGGGACAGACATTTTTAGATCATCCGGAGACACTTCAAGCAATCGGGCGTCGACTCGGGTTTGACCTTCTTGAAGTCATGTCATCGGGATCGAAAGAAGACCTTCAAGCAACTGAAGTCGCACAGCCGGCCATCGTGGCGCATGCCTCGTTGCTCGCAAAAGCCTATGCGGATAAAGGGGCGGCACCAGATGTCGTGATTGGGCATAGCGTAGGTGAATACGCAGCGCTCGTCAGTGCGGGTGTCATCGATTTAGAAGAGGCGACCGTGCTCGTCCGTGAACGTGGTCATTTGATGTCTGATGTGAAGGACGGAACGATGGCGGCTGTCGTCGGGATGACCGATTTGACAGAAGCGCATCACATCACAGAAAAAATCAGTGCGAGCGGGGATTTGGTTCAAATCGCTAACTTGAATTGTCCTGGTCAATTTGTGATTTCAGGGCATGTCGACGCTGTCGAACAGGCGAGCGTTGAATTGAAAACCGCTGGTGCGAAACGGGTATTGCCATTGAATGTATCTGGAGCGTTTCATAGTTCGTACATGATGCCGGCAGCGACACGATTCCAAGATGTCCTCGCCTCGTCACCGTTTGAAGCGGCTTCAGTCGACTTTATCTCGAACGTGGATGCTGCTGTACATCGTGACCCTGAACAATTGAAGGTGCTATTGACGAAACAACTTTATTCGTCAGTCTGCTTCGAGGATTGTGTTCGAAAAGCGATTGCAGATGGTGTGGACACATTCATTGAATTCGGTCCGTCTTCACCACTTTCTGGATTGATTAAACGAATCGATTCGAGCGTTTCGATTCAAAAGGCGACCACGCTCGAAGAAGTCGCCTCGTTAGGGGGAGAAGTTCGTGCATGATCAAGTAGCGATTGTGACTGGCGCGTCCCGTGGAATCGGTGCGGCCATCGCGAAACGTTTAGGGGAAGACGGTTTTCGAGTCGTCGTGAACTACTCGGGTAGTGAACAGAAGGCAAATGACGTTGTGACAGCGATTGTGGAGGCAGGCGGAGAAGCCATTGCCGTGAAGGCAGACGTCTCAAACGCAGATGATGTTAAAGCGCTCGTCAAGACGACAGTCGATTCATTTGGACGAATCGATTGCCTCGTCAACAATGCGGGGATTACACGTGACGGGTTACTCATGCGAATGAAAGAAGCCGACTTCGAAGACGTGCTATCGACGAACTTGAAAGGGGCCTTTCTGACATCGCAAGCCGTCACGCGACCTTTGCTCAAATCGAATGCAGGTCGAATCATCAATATCGCCTCGGTTGTCGGGATTACTGGAAATGCGGGACAGGCGAATTATGCGGCTGCGAAAGCAGGGTTAATCGGATTGACAAAATCGGTTGCTCGCGAACTCGCGGGACGTCATGTGACAGTCAATGCCGTGTGTCCTGGCTTTATTCAAACCGACATGACCGATGCCTTGACAGATGCACAACGAGAGGCTACACTCGAGCAGATTCCGTTCAACCGTTTTGGTCAAGTCGAAGAGGTGGCGAATCTCGTCTCGTTCCTAGCATCAGAACAAGCCGCATATGTGACCGGACAGACAATTGCCGTCGACGGTGGCATGACAATGGCGTAAAAGAGAACTTTACCAACAGACTGACATTTAATATACTTACCTTTGGAGGGATTTTATCATGACAAAAGAACAAATTTTAGTAGACGTACAAGAAGCAGTGGCAGAGAAGCTCGGGAAAGATGTATCTGAGATCACAGCGGACAAATCATTCAAGGATGACCTTGGCGCTGACTCGCTCGAAGTGATGGAAATGGTGATGGACCTCGAAGATAAATTCGACATCACAATCGAAGACGAGGACGCTGAAAAACTTGCGACTGTCGGCGACGTAGTGGCTTATATCGAAACAAAAGTGTAATCAAGCCATCCCACCGCCCGGAACCGAGCGGTGGGCTTGTGCTTATTCATGGAGGGAACTATGACAAAAGACAAAAGACGGTTTGACCGTCAAGGGTCGGCGCAGCGACGTCGGCGACAGGAGATGGAACGAGCACGCATCTTAGAATTATTCAAATCATTAGAAGAACGTTTAGACGTTCAATTTTCAGATCGCGACTTACTCATGCAGGCGTTCACCCATTCTTCTTATGTGAATGAACAACGAGGGTTACGGAAAGATAATGAACGTTTAGAATTTTTAGGGGATGCTGTTCTAGAGTTAACTGTATCTCGCTTCTTATATGAGACTTATCCGGAGCGCTCCGAGGGGGAATTAACGAAATTACGAGCGGCGATCGTTTGCGAACCGTCACTCGTGAATTTTGCGGAAGCCTATGCTTTTTCTGACTTCACCTTGCTTGGAAAAGGTGAAGAGTTGACCGGTGGGCGAAAACGTCCGGCACTACTTGCCGATGTATTCGAATCCTATATCGGTGCTCTTTATTTGGACCAAGGAATTGAGGCAGTCGAACGATTCCTCGCCGAAGCGGTTTTTCCGAAAGTCTTAGCGGGTGTATTTGAAGAACAGACTGATTTTAAAAGTCAGTTGCAGGAAAGTGTGCAACGCGAAGGGCTCGGTCCTGTATCGTATGAGATTATCGAAGAGCGTGGTCCGGCGCATAGCCGTGAATTCGTGGCGCATGCCCGTCTCAGTGACGATATTGTCGGTGAAGGGATTGGACGCTCTAAAAAAGAAGCCGAGCAATTGGCGGCGAAAGAAGCGCTCATCGCCTTTAACAGGCGTTACGCAGATTTATAAACGAAAGGAGTGGACCCGATTAGGTCCACTCCTTTTTCATGTCAATTGACCGAGCTCTTCGACAATCCCGTCAACTTCCGATATAGAAAGGGAAGAACGTGTCATTACGTACTCGTAAATCTCTTTCACCGCTGATGGGTCGGCTGCATTATATTCTTCCGCTTTGATCGCACCGCGGTTAATAATATTCATCTTATCCAAAATAGCTTCAATCATCTGTTCATTCGTCATCTGTATTCCCCTTTCTACAGTTCTTTTAAGAATAGCATGATTCGGGCATTTTGACGAACTGTTAACTGTGGTAAAATATACAGATGAATGCTTACTGCGGATAGGATGGTCACGATGCACTTAAAACGAATCGAACTCGCTGGCTTTAAATCATTTGCCAAGCGAATTGAATTAGATTTCCGTCCCGGCGTCACGGCTGTAGTTGGGCCGAACGGGAGCGGGAAATCAAATATATCGGACGCTGTTCGCTGGGTACTCGGAGAACAGTCGGCCAAATCACTTCGTGGTGCCAAGATGGAAGATGTCATCTTTGCCGGAAGTGAGGGTGAGAATCACCGTAACGTCGCCGAGGTCACGCTCGTCCTTGATAATCGCGACGAACAGTTACGTTTGCCTTATGAAGAAGTGAGTGTGACCCGTCGCGTGACCCGAAGTGGGGACAGCGACTATTTTGTGAATAAAAAACCTTGTCGATTAAAAGACGTGATTGATTTGTTTCTCGATACAGGTCTTTCCCGGGATGCGTTCGCCATCATCGGGCAAGGTCGGGTCGAACAAGTCATTTCCGGGAAACCAGAAGACCGCCGAGCCGTCATCGAAGAGGCAGCGGGAGTCCTCAAATATCGTCAGCGTAAAAAACAGGCTGAGCGTAAATTACAGGACACCGAGTTAAATTTGTCCCGAGTCGATGATATTTTATTTGAATTGGCTGATCGTGTCGAACCGCTACGTGAACAGGCAGCACTTGCAAGAGAGTATAAAGTCGCGAAAGCAAGACACGATGAACTTGAAACAGGCATTATGGGTGCCGAAATTCAGTTGCTTCAACGTGAGATTGAACAAGTGACGGTCCGTCATGCAGAATCTGTTCAACAGTTATCCGATTGCGACCATTCGGTTCGTGACCTTACTGAAGAACGAAGTCAACTCGAGGCTGCACTTTCGACGCTTCGTGACGAGTTGACCGAATTGAATCAAACAGAGCGTGAACATTCGACATACGTCGAACGATTGACAGGTGACATCAAGCTCGCCAAAGCACAAGAAGAGCACGGCGCCGAGATGAAAGACCGTCTCCTTCGTCAACGTGAAGAAGTGAGCGCCGAGATGGTAGAACTTGAGACGCGGCTACAAGTCGTTCGTGACGACTTGTCTCAAAAAGTAGCCACGTTGCGCCAGACGACTGAGTCGAGAAATGCGCTTCAACAACAATTGACAGCAGCCTCGCGTGATTTTAATTCCGAAATCGAAGCGGTACAAAGCGAAGCGTTCGAACTCGCGACAACGCGAGCGACGATTAGTAACCAACAAAAACGGGAGCAACGGGATATCGATGTCGCCGTCGAGTCGAAGGAACGTCTTCTACGGGAGAATAAACACCGTCTTGATGAACGTTCCTCACAAGAAGCGACACTCAATGAGGCGCGAGAGCAATATGAACAAGTACAAAGTCGCTTCGAACACTTGAGTGAAAAAGAGACGGAACTTCGCGAAGAAGAGACGACAATCCGTGAAAAATTAACGCGAGCAGAGACATCGTACTATGACCTCGAACGCCGTCGTCAAAAGACAGAAGACCGAATTGAAATGCTCGAACGGATGAAGCAATCGTATGAAGGCTATTTCCATGCGGTCAAATTCGTCTTGAAAGAGCGCTCCCCGGGAGTACTTGGTGCTGTCGCTGAATTGATTCGTGTTCGTCCTTCGTATGAAGCCGCGATTGAAACGGCTCTTGGGCAGACACAACAACATGTCGTTGTTCGGGATGAAACGGTGGGACGACGGGAAATCGACAAATTACGAAAAGCAAACGCGGGTCGTGCGACATTCTTACCGATGACGACCATCAAACCAAGATTCGTACCGAGTGAAGTGTTGCATCGACTCGAATCGATGCGTGGATTTATTGGCGTGGCATCGGAGCTCGTCGAGACGGATGAATCGTTCGAAACGCTGAAAAAATCACTTCTTGGTGCGGTACTTGTTGCCGAGACGCTTGAAGTCGCGAACCAAATCGCACAATCGACAGGATACCGTTTCCGTGTCGTCACGTTAGAAGGGGACATCGTCAACGTCGGCGGTTCGATGACGGGTGGTAGTCGTAAGCAAGGGGTGGCCCTGTTCACGCAATCGCGTGAATTAGATGACTTGAAACAAGGTTTGACACAAGGTCTTGCTATGCTTCACGAGCAAAAACAACGTCTTGAAGAGTATACAGACGCGTTGACAAATATCACGCAAGCGTTATCAACACTCCGAAACGAGAAACGTACCGTCGAAGTGACGTTTCGAGAGGTCGAGGCAGCTTATCGTACGGCCGAGCGTGCCTCGCTCGATGCGAAGTCACAACTTGAATTATTCGACCATGAAATGATGCGCTATGAGCAAACGATTGAGACGTCGACCGCTGAACTAGAACGATTGACGATAGAATTAGCCAATACGGACCGCGAGCAGGCAGAAATTCGTGTCCGTCTCGAGTCACTCCGTGCTGAACAAGCGAAAAGCGCTGAGAGCACGGGCCAATTCGAAACGTTGCTTCGTCAAAACGAACTCGATTTGCAACGGCATACCCTTGAAGAAGAGCGAGTTCGGCATGAAATGGATCGCTTGACGACTGAACGGAATCGTTTGAAGGACCGTTTGAGTCAGTTAGAGCGTGAGCTCGCGCGACTCGACAGTGGAGAAGTCGTCTCATCGGCACAGCTTGAAGAGACGCTCGCAGCTGCGGAGACAGAGTTCATAGCAATCCAAGGACGACTTCACGAGTTGACGACAACACTCAAGTCGAATGAAGAGGCGTACCGCATCATGCGTCAGCGAGTCGACCAGGCGACGGAAGCGCGACGTCAAGCAGACACGATTGTTCGGAAGTTTGAAACGGCCAAACAAGAGTTCGAATTAAAACGACAATGGAAGCTCGATGCGTTAGAAGAGAACGGACTCGTCGCCGAGCTACTACCAGAACTCGAGATCCCGCTCGAAGATGCGAAAGAGGAATTCAAGCTGCTCGTTCGTCAAATTGAGGAGATCGGACCTGTCAATTTGAATGCAATCGAAGAGTTCGATAGTGTTCATGAACGTTTCACATTCTTATCTGAGCAACGAGACGACCTCGTCAGCGCAAAAGGGGATTTATATGACATTATCGCCGAAATGGACCGTGAAGTGACTCGTCTCTTCAAGGAGACGTATACGAGCGTTCGTGCTCACTTCAAACAGACGTTCACTGAACTGTTCGGTGGAGGTGAAGCGGATTTGAAATTAATAGATGAGTCGGATCTACTGAATACGGGAATCGATATTGTGGCCAAACCACCTGGCAAAAAGTTACAGACGCTCAGTCTATTGTCCGGAGGGGAACGTGCGTTGACGGCCATCGCTTTGTTGTTTGCGATTTTGAAGACGCGTCCGGTACCGTTTTGTGTCCTCGATGAAGTCGAGGCGGCTCTTGACGAGGCGAACGTACATCGATTTGGAGAATACATTCGTACGCTGTCGATTGACACGCAATTCGTCATCATCACGCACCGAAAAGGTACGATGGAAGCTGCAGATACGCTATACGGCGTCACGATGCAACAGAATGGGGTGTCCGAGGTGCTCTCGGTTGAACTGTCTGAAGCAAAACGTGTCGTCGAAATGGATGAAGAGATGGAGGAATCACGTTGAGTTTTTTTAAAAAGTTAAAAGATAAATTAACGACATCTACCCAAGAGGTGTCACAGAAGTTTACAGATGGATTGACGAAGACACGTGACGGATTTGCGAGTGCCGTCAATGACCTCGTCTATCGTTTCCGTGAGGTGGATGAGGATTTCTTCGATGAACTCGAAGATTTGCTCATCCAAGCGGACGTCGGTGTCACGACGACGATGGACCTCGTCGAAGACTTGAAGGAAGAAGTGAAACGACGCAATTTGAAAGACCCGGTCCTTGTCCGTGACGCACTCGTCGAGGTCGTAGCGAATCGGCTTCAAGAAGATGAATCGGATCGTGAACTCAATATGCAGGATGGACTCACTGTCATTTTGTTTGTCGGCGTCAACGGCGTCGGAAAGACGACGACGATTGGGAAACTGGCGCACCAATTGAAGTCAGAAGGTCGCTCCGTCATGCTCGCGGCAGGTGATACGTTCCGTGCCGGTGCTATAGAGCAACTTGAAGTGTGGGGAGAACGTGTCGGGGTGCCGGTCATTCGTCAAACGGAAGGATCGGACCCAGCGGCAGTCGTATACGATGCCGTTCAGTCTGCGAAGTCACGTAACATGGATGTACTCATCTGTGATACGGCAGGACGTCTCCAAAATAAGGTCAATTTAATGAAAGAGCTCGAGAAAGTGAAACGTGTCATCGAACGAGAAATTCCGAACGGACCACACGAAGTCTTGCTCGCACTCGATGCAACGACGGGACAAAACGCCATGATTCAAGCGAAAGCGTTCAAAGAGGCAACGAACGTAAGTGGGATCGTCTTGACTAAACTCGATGGGACGGCAAAGGGCGGAATTGTCCTTGCAATCCGTAATGAACTCGACATTCCGGTTAAATATGTCGGTCTCGGAGAGAAGATGGATGATTTACAGGTGTTCAATCCGGAACAGTTCGTCCTTGGATTGTTCGGTGATGTTTTTGAAGACAAGACACAGGGTGACTCGACTGAAAAAGACGACACAAACAAAGACCTCGCCTAAGTTTTACTGTTAAGAAAAAAACTTGACAAGTACTTGGGACGGCTGTACTATTGGTAGTTGTAAAGGGATTTCACTTAACATGTGGAGGTGAAAGGTTTGACGCTCGAAAAAACGAATCGTATGAACTATCTCATCGATTTTTATCAAGCGCTCCTCACACCGAAACAGCGCAACTATATGTCTCTTTATTACCTAGATGACTACTCGCTCGGAGAGATTGCGGAAGAGTTTGAAGTCAGCCGTCAAGCGGTCTACGATAACATAAAGCGTACAGAAACGATGCTTGAACAGTACGAGGAAAAGCTAGCTCTATTCGAAAAATTCATAGAGCGCCAGCAACTTCTTCAGACCCTCAAACGTCAAGTCGAACTCACAGATGATGTGAGTGCTACGATATCTGCGCTTGAGAATTTAGAGTAGGGGGCTGAAGCATGGCATTTGAAGGATTATCAGAACGATTGCAATCGACACTTTCCAAAATGCGCGGTAAAGGAAAAATCTCGGAGGCCGATGTCAAAGAGATGATGCGTGAGGTTCGCCTCGCCCTTCTAGAAGCCGACGTCAACTTTAAAGTGGTCAAACAATTCGTCAATGACGTGAAAGAACGTGCGATTGGTCAGGATGTCATGAGATCATTGACGCCAGGACAACAAGTCGTCAAGATTGTTCACGAAGAGTTGACAAATTTGATGGGAAGCGACGTCGTCCCGATTTCATTTAGTCAGAAACCACCGACAGTCGTCATGATGGTCGGTCTGCAAGGTGCGGGTAAAACGACGACGACCGGGAAGCTAGCGAACTTGATTCGTAAAAAGCATAACCGCAGTCCACTTCTCGTCGCGGCGGATATTTATCGTCCGGCGGCAATCAAGCAACTTGAGACACTCGGAAAACAACTCGATTTACCGGTCTTTTCACTTGGTGATCAAGTGAAGCCGGAAGAGATTGTGACGAAAGCGCTCGAGTACGCAAAAACAAATCATCACGATTTCGTGTTGATCGATACGGCCGGTCGCCTTCATATCGATGAGACGCTCATGGGCGAGCTCGAAAATGTGAAGACGATTGCCAAACCAAATGAGATCTTCCTCGTCGTCGATTCGATGACGGGTCAAGATGCGGTCAATGTGGCCGACAGTTTCAATGAGAAACTCGGAATCACCGGGGTCGTGCTGACAAAGCTCGACGGAGATACACGAGGCGGGGCAGCCCTTTCGATTAAGGCAGTCACGGGAGCGCCGATTAAGTTCGTCGGTCTCGGAGAAAAGTTGGATGCCCTCGAACCGTTCCATCCAGAGCGCATGGCGTCACGCATTCTTGGAATGGGGGACGTGCTCTCACTCATTGAAAAAGCCGAGACACAGATGGACCAAGACGCAGCGAAAGAGCTAGAAAGCAAAATTCGTGATGCGTCGTTCACGTTCGATGATTTCATTGAACAGTTGGCTCAAGTGAAAAACATGGGACCAATTGATGAATTACTTTCGATGTTACCTGGTGCAGGTAAAATGAAAGGGTTGAAGAACGTCCAAATCGACGAGAAACAACTCGATCACGTCGAAGCGATCATTCGCTCGATGACGAAACATGAACGCTCCAACCCGGAAGTTCTCAATGCGAGTCGTCGTAAGCGAATCGCAAAAGGGAGCGGTCGCTCGATTCAAGAAGTGAACCGTCTCATCAAACAGTTCGATGACATGAAGAAGATGATGAAACAAATGTCAGGACAAATGAAAGGGAAGAAAAAAGGCCTCGGTCTTCCATTCTTCTAACAAAAACTTTTGTCAGTCGAACGAAAAAGCTGTATACTATAAAAGTTGTCAATTCTTAAACACATGATGGAGGTATATTACCATGGCAGTTAAAATTCGTCTTAAGCGCATGGGCGCAAAAAAATCACCTTTCTACCGTATCGTTGTAGCAGACTCACGTTCACCACGTGACGGTCGCTTCATCGAGCAAGTTGGTCACTACAACCCGGTTGCAAAACCAGAAGCAGAAGTTCGCATCAACGAAGAACTCGCGCTCAAATGGTTGGCAGACGGCGCGAAGCCATCTGACACAGTACGTAACTTGTTCTCTAAAGCAGGGATCATGGAGAAATTCCACAACGCGAAAAACGCGAAGTAATGATGTGGCCGACCTTTTCTGAGGTCGGCCTATTTTGTTGAGGAGGGAAATGAGATGGATTGGTTATATGTTGGAAAAATCGCCAATACGCATGGACTTAAAGGCGAAGTGAAGATTTTGGCGGCAACAGACTTTCCGGAAGAACGTTTTAAAAAAGGAAACACGCTGTTTCTTGATGTGAACGGAACGAAACAAGAAATGACAATCACGACATATCGTCCGCATAAGCAGTTTCATCTTGTCACGTTCAAAGGACTTGAGAATATCAACCTCGTAGAAAAATATAAAGGGTTGAAGCTTTATGTTCATGCCGAACACGTCCACGAGTTGGATGAACATGAATTTTATTATCATGAAATCATTGGTTGTAAGGCCATCGTGGACGGGATTGTCATCGGTGTCGTCGATGACATCTTTGAAACGAACGGTGCGAACGATGTGTGGGTGATCAAGCGCCCAGGTAAGTCGGATGCTCTCATCCCCTATATCGAATCGGTCGTTAAAGAAATCGACTTGGAAACGAAGCGAGTTGTCATCACACCGATTCCTGGAATGATTGACGATGAAGATTGATGTGTTGACGTTGTTCCCGGACATGTTTCAGGCGCTCGATCATTCCATCGTTGGCCGGGCGAAAGCGCTCGGGCAGGTGGACATGACCTTCGTCAACTTTCGGGACTTTTCAACGAACAAGCATCATAAAGTCGATGATTATCCGTATGGCGGCGGGGCGGGCATGTTACTCACGCCACAACCAATCTTTGATGCGTTTGACTCTCTCGAGGCACGAAAGCCTCGAATCATCCTCACGACCCCAACTGGAAAACCGTTCAATCAACAGATGGCAGAGGAATGGGCAAAGGAAGAACATCTGATCTTTTTATGCGGGCATTATGAAGGGTTTGACCAGCGCATCCATGATGAACTGGCGACCGATGAGGTGTCGATTGGGGACTTTGTTCTGACTGGTGGAGAGCTTGCGACGATGGTGATGATCGATGCGACCGTGCGACTACTTCCGGACGTCCTCGGCGATCAGGCGAGCCATGAAGATGATTCTTTCTCGACCGGACTTCTTGAGTATCCGCACTATACACGACCGGCTGAATTTCGTGGGTTGAAAGTACCGGACGTCCTCCTATCGGGGAACCATGCCCGAATCGAGGAATGGCGGCGGGAACAATCGCTCGAGCGGACCTATCGAAAACGGCCGGATTTGCTCGAACATGCCGAGTTGACGGAACATGATAAAAAGTTTCTGCAATCGTTGCGCGATTGAGAAATATATGCTATGTTTGAGCATGTGGGTTAAACCCACCGATTACCGATGTTCCGCTGTTGGATGCTTGGGCATATGAAGATATGAACATTGAAGAAAAAGGAGATATGATTCATGAACACACAAAAACTGTTCCGTGAAATCACAGAAGAACAATTCAAATCGGACGTACCTGCTTTCCGTCCTGGTGACACAGTACGTGTCCACGTTAAAGTTGTAGAGGGAACGCGCGAGCGTATCCAGATCTTCGAAGGCGTAGTCATTAAGCGTAAAGGTGGCGGCATCAGCGAAACATTCACAGTCCGTAAGATTTCTTACGGTGTAGGTGTTGAGCGTGCATTCCCGCTTCACTCACCACGCGTTGCGCAAATCGAAGTTGTACGCTACGGTAAAGTTCGCCGTGCGAAACTTTACTACCTCCGTAACCTTCGCGGTAAAGCAGCACGTATTAAAGAAATCCGTCGTTAAGATGGGAATTGAGCTTGTCGCTTGCGACAAGCTTATTTTTTTCTAGTACAATAAGTTCAAATGGATAGAGGAGTGAGTGAAGTTGAAAGAAGTGTTTAGTTGGCTAAAAGCCATCGTCGTCGCTCTTGTCATCGCGTTCGTTATCCGGACGTTCATCTTCGTTCCTGTCATCGTTGAAGGAGAGTCGATGATGCCGACGCTCCACAATGCGGATCGAATGATCGTCAGTAAAATTTCGAACTATGTTGGAGAGCTAGACCGAGGCGATATCGTCGTATTCCATGCGACAGAATCAAAAGATTATATTAAACGTGTCATCGCTATTCCAGGCGACACGCTCGAATATCGAGATGACGTGCTCTATATTAATGATGAAGCGGTTGAAGAGCCGTATTTAGATGAGTTCCGTGCACAGATGAACGGGTTTCCGCTGACGGAGAACTTTACACTTGAACAAGTGACGGGTGAGTCGGTCGTTCCTGAGGATTCGTATTTCGTCATGGGAGACAATCGTCAAAATTCGAAAGACAGCCGTGAGATTGGGTTTGTGTCGAAAGAGGAGATTGTCGGCAAGACAAACTTCATCTTCTGGCCGCTCGATGATGTTGGCACGATAGAAGATTAAGGTGGTGCTTTTTTGGCAATTCAATGGTTTCCTGGCCACATGGCCAAAGCAAGAAGACAAGTTACTGAAAAGTTAAAACTGATTGATGTCGTCATCGAGCTCGTAGATGCGCGTGTGCCGCAATCGAGCCGTAACCCGATGGTCGATGAGATTACGGCGGGCAAACCCCGTCTTATCGTCTTGAACAAGTCAGACATGGCGGATCCCGTCGTCACCGACGCTTGGCTCCGCGCCTTGAAGCGCGATGACGTCGAGGTCGTCGCCGTCGATGCAAAGCATAGTAAAGGCTTGAAACAACTCATCACGGGTGCTCAAAAGTTGATGAAAGAAAAACATGACCGCATGCGTGAAAAAGGGCGTAACCCTGGACCGATTCGTGCACTCATTATCGGTATCCCAAACGTCGGGAAGTCAACACTCATCAACCGTCTCGCAGGACGAAACATCGCCATCACGGGCGACCGTCCGGGTGTGACGAAGCGTCAACAGTGGATCAAGATGAAAGGCGGCGAGATGGAACTCTTGGACACGCCAGGTATTCTCTGGCCGAAATTTGAGGACCAACAAGTTGGTTATCGCTTGGCCGCAACAGGCGCCATCAAAGATGAGATTCTCAACTTGGACGACATCGCCCTGTACACCGTCCGAGAATTGCAGGCGCGTTACCCGGAGCAATTAAAGGAACGATTCAAAATCGAGACGTTACCTGATGATGCGGTGGAACTTCTCGAGACGATTGGGAAGAAACGTGGTTTACTCAGTGGTGGATACGTCGATTTTGAAAAAACGAGCGAACTACTTTTGAATGAACTTCGACATGAAAAAATCGGACGGGTCTCTCTCGAGACACCGGCCGACCATGAAATGATTTGAAGCTCTGTGAAAACAGGGCTTTTTTGAGTAGGAGGAGAAAGATTGTGACGATTCAACAGATTAAACAACAGCTTCAAGATATCCGATATGAAGAGTGGATACAAATGAAGTCAACTTTATCACAAGACCCACGGGTGGGTGTGCAGACGTTGATTCGGCAGAAGGAGCTGCAATTTGAACGGGAGCGGATGTTACGGTCCGATTTCGAACGACGCTTGACATATGAGCGCGAGTTAACACGTGCAGGATATGAACGGATTGTCGGCGTGGATGAGGTCGGTCGCGGTCCACTCGCAGGACCAGTCGTGGCGGCTGCCGTTTTATTACCTGAAGGATTTTACGTTGCGGGGTTGAATGATTCTAAAAAAATGACGAAAACGGCACGAGATGCGGCTTACAATCAAATCATGGAAGTTGCAGAAGTTGGTGTCGGAACCGTCGAGTCGGGGACAATTGATGATATCAACATATATGAAGCGACAAAACTTGCAATGATGGAGGCCATCAGTCAAGTCGGAGACGCCGATGCCTTATTGATTGACGCGATGAAGCTTGACCTCGATATTCCACAACAATCTCTAATCAAAGGGGACTCGCTCAGTGTCTCGATTGCCGCGGCAAGTGTCGTCGCCAAAGTCGTTCGGGACCGGATGATGGAAGAATACGACCTTACATATCCTGGATACGGATTTGACAAGAACGTAGGATACGGGACCGAGGCACATATAGAAGGGTTGAGGCGCCTCGGGGTGACGCCAATTCATCGTCGTACGTTTGCCCCTATCAAGCATATGTGAAAGGAGTGATCGCGTTGCGTATCGATCACCAAGGAGTATTACCGTTCAAAGTGACCGAACAGACATCGCGACCGCTTTTGCTAGGCAATACAGTGGTCGGAAAGGTGTTGCAATTGTTACCCGGCAACGAGGCGGTTATGCAACTACCGCAAGGCATGTTCCGAGTCGGAGTCAATGCGAACGTCAAGGAGAATGTGACGTATAAGATGGTCGTCACGGACGTCGAACCAAAGCTTGTCTTGAAAGTGGTTACCCAAGCGACAGAGTCACTCATGACTGCTAAGTCCCCGCTACAAGTGCTAGGGGAGCAACTGGCGCGATTCATGCGGGAGCCGATGCAGACGCCGGAATCACTCAAAAACGCGGGAAAAACAATGCTAGAGAGCGGATCCGGCAATGATGTGAAGACACTCGTCGGAGAACTGTTCAAAGCGAAAGGCGAGCCAAAGTTTGAGCAGTTCGTGAGAGCACAGGAGGCGTTCAACGCAGCCCAACATCCACCATTCGTCGCTCAAGCATTTCACATACCGCAATTAGGTCCGTTTGAAAACGTCCAATTTCGGTTAGAGGCACCGAAGCGGGATGTAATTGACTCTGATCATGCAAGGATCGTGTTGTTTCTTGAGACGCCAAAGTTTGGCGAAACGGGAATCGATGTGTTGATTCAAAAGCGATACGTGTCTGTTCGAGTGTTCAATGAGCGACACGATTTAAGTCAATATGTTAGCGCATATGAACCGCTCTTGAAAGAGAGCTTGAATCGCGTTTCGTTCGAACTATCTTCTTTTTCGTATGAAGCGAAACGAGAACATGTTCCTGCTACGTTCGCGCCGCTTGGAAAGGTGGACCTCCAAGTATGAAAGACCAGAAGAAAGCGATGGCGCTCTCCTATGAGCAGTCGATGGATGCGCCACATGTCGTCGCCAAAGGAACGGGAATTGTAGCCGAACGCATGCTTGAGATTGCACTCGAAAACGGAATACCTGTTCATGAAGACCCAGCACTGCTTTCCTTACTCTCTGCTTTGAATATCGAAGATCAGATTCCGGAGGACGTCTATCAAGTCATTGCCGAACTTTTTGTGTTTCTTTATCAGATGGAACAGGATAAAATTTGATTTGTCTAGGGATATATGTGAAAAAAAGATGAAAACTTAAAGCAAGAACGATAGACAGCGCTTTCAGTTTTTCGTTACAATAGACGTGCCGATATTAAAGGGGACTAAGGGGGAAAACATATGAATATCCATGAGTATCAGGCAAAAGAATTGCTAAAAGAGTTTGGGGTAGCCGTTCCGACGGGTTATCCAGCCTTTACGGTTGAAGAAGCTGTAGCAGCAGCTGCGAAGCTTGATGGTGAAGTGAAAGTTGTAAAAGCACAAATTCACGCAGGTGGCCGCGGTAAAGCTGGCGGCGTCAAACTTGCGAAGACAGATGAGGAAGTGAAGCAATACGCTTCAGAGATTCTCGGGAAAACGCTCGTGACACACCAAACTGGTCCGGAAGGAAAAGTTGTCCAGCGTCTCTATATCGAAGAAGGTTCTGCGATTGACCAAGAATTTTACTTAGGACTCGTGCTTGACCGTTCGATCGGCCGAATTGTCATCATGGGTTCATCTGAAGGTGGTATGGACATCGAAGAAGTCGCTGAACATACACCGGAGAAGATTCATAAAGAGATCGTCGACCCAGTCGTGGGCTTACGTCCATTCCAAGCTCGTCGTCTCGCATTCAAGATGGAAGTCCCGACGAAACTCGTCAACAAGTTCAGTGACATGGTCATGAAGTTGTACAAAGTGTACGTCGAGACAGATTGCACGATTGCAGAAATTAACCCGCTCGTTACGACGAAAGACGGCAACGTCATCGCGCTCGATGCAAAATTGAACTTCGATAGCAACGCACTCTATCGTCACTCGGAGATCCTTTCGCTCCGTGACACGACAGAAGAAGACCCGCGTGAAGTGGAAGCGTCTAAACATGACCTCAGCTATATCGCACTTGACGGGAACATCGGCTGTCTCGTCAACGGTGCCGGCCTTGCGATGGCAACGATGGATATCATCAAACATTACGGCGCCGAACCCGCTAACTTCCTCGATGTAGGCGGCGGCGCGACGAAAGAAAAGGTAACAGAAGCATTCAAATTGATTTTGTCAGACGACCAGGTCAAAGGAATCTTCGTTAACATTTTTGGTGGAATCATGAAGTGTGACATCATCGCAGAGGGGATTGTCGCAGCGACGAAAGAAATCGGACTCGACTTGCCACTCGTCGTTCGCTTAGAAGGAACGAACGTTGATGCCGGGAAACGCATTCTCGATGAATCTGGACTTGCGATCACGACAGCCAACTCGATGGCTGATGGTGCGGAAAAAATCGCAGCACTTGTTCGATAAGGGGGAAACGACATGAGTATTTGGGCGAATAAAGATACGAAAGTAATCATTCAAGGGATTACAGGGAAACAAGGTCTGTTCCACGGCGAACAGATGCTTGCATATAACACGAAATTAGTCGGTGGTGTCACACCTGGTAAAGGTGGCACGACGGTTCTCGACAACGTGCCAGTCTTCAACACGGTGTCTGAAGCGGTAGAAGCGACAGGTGCCAATGCATCCATCATCTATGTTCCACCAGCTTTCGCAGCGGACTCGATTATGGAAGCTGCGGACAGCGGCATCGAATTGATCATCTGTATCACAGAGGGAATCCCTGTTGTAGACATGATTCAAGTGAAACGCTATCTCGAGGACAAACCGGCGCGCTTGATTGGACCGAACTGTCCTGGAATCATCACACCAGGAGAAGCAAAACTTGGCATCATGCCTGGCTATATTCATACGAAAGGGCATGTCGGAATCGTCTCACGTTCTGGGACGCTCACGTATGAGGCGGTACATCAGTTGACGACTGCGGGAATCGGTCAATCAACGGCTGTTGGAATCGGGGGAGACCCAGTCAACGGAACGAACTTCATTGATACGCTCAAAGCGTTCAACGAAGATGAAGACACGAAAGCTGTCATTATGATCGGGGAGATCGGTGGAACAGCTGAAGAAGAGGCTGCTGAATGGGTGAAAGCGAACATGACGAAACCAGTCATCGGGTTCATCGGTGGCCAAACGGCACCTGAAGGCAAGCGCATGGGACATGCCGGCGCGATTATCTCAGGCGGCAAAGGGACGGCTGCAGAGAAAATTAAGACATTGAACGCAAATGGGATCGAAGTAGCTGAAACGCCAGCTGTCATCGGTGAAACATTGATTCGTGTCTTGAAAAATGAAGGTTTATACGAAGCGTGTGTCACGGGTCAACCGACGACATAAGAGTCTTGAGGGATGCTTGCATCCCTCATTTTTTTAAAGGAGAGTTTGTGATGAATCAAACAATAGCTCGGTTTGCCGCTGCACGAATTCCGGTTGAATTTGTGCATCATTATTTGAACGGGACGCTAGAAGCACATCGCACTCAAATCTCTACACACGTTTGGAAGCGGGCTGAACGGGCGTTGCACGCGTCTGAGTCCTATACTCAGTTCGTCACGTGGGAAGATGAGCTGTTTCCAAAACGGTTACTCGACATCCCCAACCCACCATATTGCTTGTTTTACGATGGAGATTTAGAGGTACTACAAGAAAGAACGACTGCGATGGTCGGAAGTCGTGAGTTGAATCGAATCAGTCAATCGCTCGTGAATCATTATCACTCTTTAATAGAAGAAACTGTTTCGGTTTCAGGCGGAGCGCTTGGCATTGATGGCCTTGTCCACGAGCTTGCCTTAAATAAAAATCGTCCGACCGTGGCGGTGCTCGGAGCGGGGTTAAAAAACCTCTATCCAGCAGCGAACCGGAACATGCTTCTACGACTTCCTCTGAATGGAATTTTGTTGAGTGAGTACACGCCCGACACCCCGATTCAAAAATTTCAATTTTTGGAAAGAAATCGATTGGTGAGTGGTCTCGGTGATACACTCGTCGTCTTACAAGCAAGGAGAAAGAGCGGAACCATGAATACGGTCGGACACGCCTTAGAGCAAGGAAAGACGGTATTCGCGGTACCAGGTTCACCACTCGATCCACTTGCTGAAGGACCGAATCGATTGATTGAAGAAGGTGCGATTCCATTGACGAATTCTGATCAAATTATTCAAGATCTCAAGATTGTACGTTGACAAACCGGTGAGAACATGAATATTATGGTAGGGATTTAAATGACCTCTAAAAGGGGAGCAGATGTATGGCAAAATATTTGGTGATCGTCGAATCACCTGCGAAAGCAAAAACTATTAAACGTTATTTAGGTCCGAATTATATGGTCAAAGCTTCGATGGGACACGTCATCGATTTACCGAAAAGTCAACTCGGTGTAGACGTGGAACACGACTTTGAACCGAAGTATATTACCATCCGTGGTAAAGGGCCGGTATTGAAAGAATTGAAGACGGCGGCTAAAAAAGCCACGAAAATCTTTCTCGCGGCCGACCCCGATAGAGAAGGGGAAGCGATTGCCTGGCATTTGGCTCGCGCGCTCGGTGTCGATGAGACGACTGAATGTCGCGTCGTCTTTAACGAGATCACAAAAGATGCGATTAAAGAATCGTTTAAACACCCACGTAAAATTAATCATGACCTCGTCGATGCGCAGCAAGCCCGGCGTATTCTAGACCGTCTCGTCGGTTATGGGATGAGTCCTTTATTATGGAAGAAAGTAAAAAAAGGACTATCTGCTGGACGAGTCCAATCGGTTGCTGTAAAGATGATCATCGACCGTGAACGCGAAATCAATGCGTTCGACCCGGAAGAGTATTGGACAATCAAGCTTGATTTGAATCATGATGGGGAAATGTTCGAGACTTCATTTTACGGAAAAGATGGGAAGAAGATGGAATTGAAGTCGGAAGAGGACGCTCAATCAGTTCTTGATACCATCGATGACACGTTTAAAGTCATTGACGTAACGAAGAAAGAACGAAAGCGAAACGCTTCGCTACCGTTTACGACGAGTTCGTTGCAACAGGATGCGGCGCGTAAATTGAATTTCCGTGCGAAGAAAACAATGATGCTCGCCCAACAATTATATGAAGGAATCGATCTTGGTAAGAAAGAGGGCACGGTCGGTCTGATCACGTACATGCGTACAGATTCGACACGGATCTCTGATTTGGCGAAGACAGAGGCAAAAGAATACATTGAATCGACATTCGGCGAGGAATATGTAGCTCTGCAGAAACAAAAGGAAAAGAAAGCAGCAAACGCACAAGATGCCCACGAAGCCATTCGTCCGACTTCAGCGCTACGTGACCCGGCTTCCTTGAAGCCTTATCTGTCACGCGACCAGTTGAGACTATATAAATTGATTTGGGAGCGTTTAATTGCAAGCCAAATGGCACCAGCAGTATTAGACACAGTTAAAATCGATGTCGAGTCGAACGGCATGATTTTCCGTGCCAATGGATCGACCGTTAAATTCCCAGGTTTCATGAAAGTGTATATTGAATCGAAAGATGATGATATCGTGGATACGAATCAAGAGAAGGAAGGGCTACTACCTCCTCTTGAAGTGGAGGATACGGTTAGTTTCGAAACGATCGAACCGAAGCAACACTTCACGCAACCGCCACCACGTTATACAGAGGCGCGCCTCGTTCGGGCGATGGAAGAACTCGGTATCGGTCGACCGTCGACTTATGCACCGACACTCGACACGATTCAACGACGAGGTTACGTCGTTTTAGAAGAGAAGAAGTTTGTTCCGACTGAACTTGGAGAACTCGTGATTGAAATGATTGATGAGTATTTCAATGACTTTATTACTGTTCAGTTCACGGCCGATATGGAGACACTCCTTGACTCAATCGAGCATAAGGAAGTCGAGTGGACCGAGGTCGTCGCACCGATTTATCGATCATTCGAGAAGCGCTTGAAGCGTGCCGAAGAAGAAATTGAAAAAATCGAAGTAAAAGATGAGCCTGCGGGAATCGACTGTGAAGTCTGTGGTTCGCCGATGGTCATCAAAATGGGACGATACGGTAAATTTATGGCTTGTTCGAATTTCCCGAACTGCACTAACACGAAACCGGTACAAGTCGAAATCGGGGTTCCTTGTCCAAATTGTAAGGATGGGCAAATCGTGGAACGACGCAGTAAAAAAGGTCGTCTTTTCTATGGGTGCTCGAATTATCCGGAATGTGAGTTCGTTTCATGGGACAAACCGGTTGCGAAACCGTGTCCAGTGTGCGACAGCTTGATGGTCGAGAAGAAAATTAAAGACGGTCTGAAATATCAATGTACGAACTGTACCCATACCGAGGTACATCAGCAAGAGGAGGATTAATGTTGCAACAACGTGTAACTGTAATCGGGGCTGGTTTGGCCGGTTCCGAAGCGGCATGGCAACTCGCCAAACGCGGCATTCAAGTCGATTTGTATGAAATGAGACCGGTACGCCAAACACCGGCTCACCACACAGATCAATTCGCAGAGCTCGTTTGTTCGAACTCGCTCCGTGCGAACGGTCTTCAAAACGCGGTCGGTGTCTTGAAAGAAGAGATGCGGACGCTTGATTCACTCATCTTGAAAGCGGCAGACACGGCAAGCGTGCCAGCTGGTGGCGCCCTCGCTGTCGATCGTCATGAGTTTGCCGGATTCATCACCGAGAAACTAAAAAATCATGAGAACGTCACAGTGCATACTGAAGAGTTAAAAGAAATTCCAGAAGGCATTGTCATTGTAGCGACAGGCCCATTGACGTCTCCTGATCTTTCTGCGTCACTCAAAGCGTTTACAGGTGAAGATTATCTCTACTTCTATGATGCGGCTGCCCCAATTTTAGATGGCGATACAATCGATCGCGAAAAAGTATATTTGAAGTCGCGTTACGACAAAGGTGAAGCTGCTTACTTGAACTGTCCGATGACAGAAGAAGAGTTTGATGTGTTTTATGAAGAACTGGTCAAAGCGGAAGTCGTCCCGCTCAAAGAGTTCGAAAAAGAAATTTACTTCGAAGGATGTATGCCGTTTGAAGTCATGGCGGAGCGTGGGAAGAAGACACTTCTATTCGGACCGATGAAGCCGGTCGGATTAGAAGATCCGAAGACGGGCAAACGTCCGTATGCGGTCGTGCAACTTCGCCAAGACAACTCAGCAGGGACGCTTTATAATTTAGTTGGCTTCCAGACGCATCTGAAGTGGGGCGAACAAAAGCGAATCATTCGACTGATCCCTGGGCTTGAAAATGCAGATATCGTCCGTTACGGTGTCATGCACCGAAATACATTCATCAATTCACCGAGCCTGCTCAAGCCGACGTATCAGGCACGCACGCGTGATACACTCTTCTTTGCCGGTCAGATGACGGGTGTTGAAGGATACG
Source organism: Exiguobacterium marinum DSM 16307 (assembly GCF_000620845.1). GTDB lineage: Bacteria > Bacillota > Bacilli > Exiguobacteriales > Exiguobacteriaceae > Exiguobacterium > Exiguobacterium marinum. The sequence goes on along the minus strand of NZ_KK211189.1, from coordinate 2,078,448 downwards.
TAGAATCAGCGGCATCTGGACTTTTAGCTGGAATTAATGCAGCGAAGATGATTGCGGGTGAAGAACTTGTCGTTTTACCAAGAGAGACGATGCTTGGTTCGATGGCGCATTATATCACCACAGCTGACGGGAAACACTTCCAACCGATGAATGCGAATTTCGGATTAGTCCCTTCACTCGAAGACACTCCGAAGAAAATGAAAAAGCAAGAACGGTACGAACGTTATGCCAATCGAGCTTTAGATACGATTCAACAATTTAAAAACCTTTGAAAAAGAGAGCCAATTTTTGGCTCTTTTGTTTTGAAGTAAAATTTCAATTGTGTATTTTGTTTCATACTTTGAAAATTTTCAGATTATTGAACGACTATCTATTGTCACCGTACATTCTGTATGCTATGCTAATTTCGATTTGACGAGAACATGCGTTTTTACGTGTCATCGAGGAGGCGATAAAATGGGATTCTTAGAGGATCGACAATCATTTTTACGCTATTGCCAAATTGAACGTCGACTGTCTCCTCATACGAAACGCTCTTACGAGCAAACGCTCGAACAGTACGCCGCATATTGCCAATCAGCGCATCAAGACCCTTATGATGCACAGACGGCGCGGCGTTATTTATATGTCCTTTACGAGAAACAGTTGGCCGCGTCCACGGTGTCCCAAAAAGTGTCTTGCCTCAAACAATTCGGGAAGTATATGGCAAGGGAGTACGGGGGAGAACCGCTGTTTCACGATCTCACTTCACCGAAAAAAAGACAGTCATTACCGACCTTCGCTGTCCCGACTGAAGTCGAGCTACTGCTAGAGGCTGCGTTAAAGCAGGACGATCCGTTTTTAAAAGCGAGAGACGTAGCCATTCTCGAAGTTCTATATGGGACGGGGATTCGTGTTGCTGAGCTTTGTGGGATGAACCTCTCGTCCTTTGATGAAGTATTGTCATTCGTACACGTGTTAGGAAAAGGGAAAAAAGAACGGTATGTCCCGGTCGGACAATATGCTGTAGAAGCGTTACGACATTACATCGAAATACGCGTAGAAGTCGTTCCTCCTTCGGAAAATGCATTATTTTTGAGTCAAAGAGGGAATCGAATGACAACAGACCAAATTCGGTATGTTATGAAGCGTTTGAGAAAAGAGAGTGGGGTACATAAGCCGCTCACCCCGCATTCGTTACGTCATAGTTTCGCAACGGACTTGTTAGAGCGTGGAGCGGACTTGCGCGCTGTGCAAGAGTTGCTCGGACATGAGTCACTGTCAACGACCGGGCGCTATACCCACGTATCGACTGAACGACTACGTTCGATTTATCAAGCGACACATCCAAGAAAGTAGGAGGTTACGATATGTTTCATGCAACGACGATTTTTGCAGTTCGACACAATGGCCAATGTGCGATGAGTGGAGATGGCCAAGTTACGTTTGGGAATGCCGTCATCATGAAAACCAAGGCGAAGAAAGTGAGACGCCTGTACGGCGGGAAAGTCGTTGCCGGTTTTGCAGGTAGCGTAGCCGATGCTTTCACATTGTTTGAGAAGTTTGAATCGAAACTTGAAATGTATAACGGTAACTTGCCGCGTGCCGCGGTCGAACTTGCGAAAGAATGGCGCGGAGATAAAATGTTACGTCAGCTTGAAGCGTTATTGATTGTCATGGACGCCGAACATCTATTATTAGTCTCTGGGAATGGAGAAGTCATCGAGCCGGATGATGGGATCCTCGCGATCGGGTCAGGCGGAAATTATGCGCTCGCGGCAGGTCGCGCGCTCGTCCGTCATTCTCCTGACAAATCCGCAGAAGAAATTGCGCGAGCCGCTCTTGAAATTGCTGGTGAGCTTTGTGTGTATACAAATGATCAAGTCATTGTAGAAACGATCGGAGGCGCTGCTGAATGAATCGAGAGTTGACACCTAGACAAATCGTATCGGAATTAGACCGCTTCGTAATCGGTCAAAAGAATGCCAAACGGGCCGTAGCGATTGCATTACGCAATCGTTATCGCCGTCAAAAGTTAAGTTCAGACCTTCGAGATGAAGTCACCCCTAAAAATATCTTGATGATCGGACCGACAGGGGTCGGGAAAACTGAGATTGCCCGCCGTTTAGCTAAACTAGTCGGAGCTCCGTTCGTCAAAGTAGAAGCGACAAAATTTACAGAAGTCGGCTACGTCGGCCGGGATGTCGAATCGATGGTGCGTGACCTTGTGGAGGCATCTGTACGTCTCGTCAAAGAAGAGAAGAAAGAAGATGTAAAAGAACCTGCTGAACGTGCGGCGACTGAACGATTGTTAGATGCCCTTCAAGGGAAAGCGAAAGCTGCACCGAGCGCATCAAACCCGTTTGAAGCATTGTTCGGCGGTCAGACACAACAACCTGAGTCATCGAATGACACGACTAAAACAGACCGGGCCCAACTCCGTCGTCTGCTCGAGCTCGGTGAACTTGAAGATCGAGTCATTGAAGTCGAACTTGAAGAAAAACAGACTGTCGACTTGTTCCAAGGGCAAGGAATGGAAGGCTTGTCTAATCTACAGGATATGCTTGGACAAATCGTTCCGAAGAAACGGAAGCAACGTAAGCTGACAGTTCGCGAGGCACGCCCCCTTGTCGTAGCAGAAGAAGCAGAAAACCTTCTTGATTTGAACGAAGTCCACGATGAAGCGGTACAGCGAAGCGAGCAAATGGGGATCATCTTCGTTGATGAAATCGATAAAATCGCAACAAAGTCACAAGATCACGCCGGTGTTTCTCGAGAAGGTGTACAGCGAGATATTCTTCCGATCGTCGAAGGATCTACGGTCGTCACGAAGTACGGACCGGTCAAAACGGACCATGTGCTCTTCATCGCAGCCGGTGCTTTCCATATGGCGAAGCCATCTGACTTGATTCCAGAATTACAAGGTCGTTTCCCGATTCGCGTCGAATTGAACAGTTTGACAGAGGAAGACTTCGTCAAAATTTTGACTGAGCCATCACAAGCGCTGATTAAACAATATACAGCATTGCTAGAATCTGAAGAAATCACGGTCGAGTTTACACATGAAGCGATTGAAGAAATCGCAAAAATTGCGACACATGTCAACCGCGAGACCGATGATATCGGAGCACGCCGTCTATATACGATCATGGAGCGTGTCTTGGAAGATTTATCATTTGAAGCTGCGGATATGCCACAAACGAGCGTGGAAATCACACCAGCTTACGTACAAGAAAAAGTGGGCTCGATCGCAGATGATCGAGACTTGAGTCAATATATTTTATAAGATTCTGTATGCACATACAGGGAGGAAATAGACATTATGAATTTACTAGACAAAACTCGCCAATTAAACACGATGCTTCAACAAGAAGCAAGTGCGCACGTTGATTTTAAAGAAATGGCGGACAAAATGCGTGAAGTACTTGAATCAAACACGTTTATCGTGAGCCGTCGTGGACGTTTACTCGGCTTTGCAATCAAACAACAAATTGAAAATGAACGCATGAAGGCATTCTTGGTGGACCGACAGTTCCCAGAACCTTATGCCTCAAACTTGTTCAATGTCAAGGAAACGACAGCGAACATCGATATCGACAGCGAATATACGGCATTCCCTGTCGAGAACCATGATCTCTTCCTAAACTCGATGACGACGATTGTTCCGATCATCGGCGGTGGTGAGCGTCTAGGTACACTCGTCTTAGGGCGCTTGGCGAATGAATTCACAGAAGACGACCTCGTCCTCGCTGAATATAGCGCGACGGTTGTTGGGATGGAAATCCTTCGGGAAAAAGCTGCGGAAGCAGAGACATCAGCCCGTAAGAAGGCTGTCGTTCAAATGGCGATCAATTCATTATCGTATTCAGAACTTGAAGCAATCGAGCATATTTTTGAGGAGCTCGGTGGTAACGAAGGACTGCTAGTTGCTTCCAAAATTGCCGACCGAGTGGGAATCACACGCTCAGTAATCGTAAACGCACTTCGAAAATTGGAAAGTGCGGGGGTTATTGAGTCACGTTCTTTAGGAATGAAAGGAACGTATATTAAAATATTAAATGACAACTTCTTGTTTGAATTACAAAAACTAAAATCAAACTAGAACGCAACTTTTGATGTATAATTAACATTGAAAACCCTTTAAAAAGGGACTTTATTCCTAAAAAACCGCTTTCTCTTGGCAGAGGGCGGTTTTTTTTAGTGCAAAAGTAATTTTTTTCAGAATTTGTCGGCAATTCGACAAAAATACATTAAGCCATTTACCTATGTTTTAAAAAATATCTTTCAGAACTGTTACAGATTTGTTTCAATGAAATAGTGGAATTTCCAAATCAGGTATATTCAGTAGTTATCACACGAAAGCGAGTGAACGCCGTGAATTGGATTGGTAGTGACTATCAATTACTCAAGCAAGCCGTTAATCATGCAGTTCTCAATCAGAAGGTTATCAGTCATAACCTTTCAAACATTGACACACCAAATTTTAAAGCGAAACAAGCGATATTTGAGCAGACACTTCAAAGTGAGATGCGTCTCAAACTACAAGATGGTCGACCGAGTGACTCGACTCAATCAAAAGTAGTCGATCGAGCAGGTGGAGCGATGAGAAGTGATGGCAACAATGTCGACTTAGATTATGAAATGAGTGAACTGGCACGAAACCAACTCCAGTACGAGGCGACGATGGAGCAATTAAATCGCAGGCTCGGAGGATTAAAATCAGTTATTCGGGGAGGGCGTTAATCGATGGGAATGTTTGATAGTTTTCATATTTCAGCATCAGCGTTAACGTCTCAACGTTTACGAATGGATACCGTCTCAGCCAACATTGCCAATGCCCAAACGACACGAGGGAAACTCGTAGATGGCGAGTGGCAACCTTATACGAGAAAGATGACTGTGTTGCAGGAAGCACCTTTCCGAAAACAAATGGATGCTGTTAATGGTGGGGTGCAAGTGTCTCAAATCATCGAAGACGATGCACCTTTCAAGTTGGCCTACAATCCGAGCCATCCCGATGCGGACGAGCGTGGGTACGTACAAATGCCAAACGTTGATTTGTTAAAAGAGATGGTCGACCTAATGGGTGCAACTCGCTCTTACGAAGCGAACATTGCTGCAATGAACGCATCGAAGGCGATGCTCGTCAAAGCGATGGAGATTGGAAAAGGATAAGGAGTGATCAGGGATGCAAATTAATCCGATTCAATTGATGAGCCCGGAAGTCATGCCATCAATGAACAAAACGAACCCATCTCAGTTTGGGTCGTATTTGAATGAAGCGATGAACGCGCTGAATGAGACACAACAAGCGACAAGTGAGGCCCGTAAAGATTTGGCCGTCGGAAAAGCTGACCTTCATCAAGTGATGATCCAAAGCGAAGAGTCGTCGATTGCGATGCAACTTGCCATCGAGGTGAGGAACAAGGCTGTTGAAGCCTATCAAGAAATGATGCGAATGCAAGTTTAATTGTAGAGGATGACAAGTTGCGATGAATGAACAATTAAAAGAACGATTCAAATCCATGACCGACTCATTGAAGGCGATTTCAACGAAGCAAAAACTCGTATGGGGCATCTCGATTGCGGTCATTCTAATCGCGGCCTTCGTACTCACATTCTTCCTTTCGAGACCAAACATGTCACCTCTCTATACGAACTTGTCTGCACAAGAAGCAGGTGAAGTGACGGAGAAGTTGACGGCGGACGGAGTGAAGTCAGAAATCAAGGCGACTTCGAACGGTGTGAGCGTATATGTACCAAATGAAATGGTCGATCAGTTAAAAGTGAGCCTTGCCGCGGCCGGGATTCCAAAATCCGGATCGATTGACTATAGCTTCTTCAGTGAAAACGCAGGTTTTGGAACGACAGACCGTGAAATGGCTGTCATCGAACGAAGTGCAATGCAGACGGAGTTAGAGCGTCTTATCACTCAAATAGAAGGTATCAATCAAGCGAAAGTCATCATCTCCCTTCCTGAAAAGTCTGTTTTTTTAGCAGAAGATCAAGGCGAACCGACAGCTTCAATTGTATTAAACGTCGGTGCAGGAACGAGCTTGGAACCGAATACAGTGAAAGGCCTCTATCATTTAATCAGTAAGAGTGTTCCTAACTTAAAACCTGAAAATATTTCAATTATGGATCAATACTTTACGTATTACGACCTCGACCAAACGGTAATTGCAGGGGGCTCTTCATCTGACCCATTGGCACTAAAACGTCAAGTCGAAAAAGACGTCCGTCAACAAATCCAACAGATGTTATCTGTCTTACTAGGTGAACGGAGCGTACTCGTTTCTGTCACAGCTGATATCGATACGACACAGACAGCCGAAGAACAGAATTTAGTGACGCCGGTTGATGAAGAAAATATGGAAGGTATTGTGACTTCAGCTGAACGAATCGCAGAAGCTTACACAGGCGCAACTGGGACGGCGACAGAAGCAACAGGGACCGGTGAAAATGACACAATCAACTTCCCGGCAGCTACTGGGGACGGAACGGAAGAAAGTGAAAAGAATCATGAAATCATCAATTATGAAGTGAATCGCATCACCAAACAGATTCAAAATGCACCGTATACGATTCGCGACCTAGGTGTGCAACTCATTGTTGAGCCGCCAGATGGTGCAACGAGTATCGATCCACAACTCGAAGGTGATCTCGAAACGATGATGTATTCCATCATACGAACTTCATTAGCGAAGACGGATGTGGCCATCACAGATGCCGAACTCGAACAGAAGGTCGTCGTTGTGTCGAGACCGTTCGCCGAAGTAGAAGAAATCGCGGCAACGGAACTACCTACACCATGGTGGATGTATGCGACAGCAGCCGGAGCGGTCATTCTTCTTGCGCTCATCTTCTTCGCGATGCGTAGACGCAAGCAAGAAGTCGTGGAAGAGACGAACGAATGGGAAGTCCCATATGAAGATGAAGTTCCAGACCTGGACCTCGAGGAGCGAGGTGAAGGGGCAGTGAAGAAGAAACAGTTAGAAAAATTAGCTGAAAGTAATCCAGAAGAGTTTGCTAAACTGCTTCGTACTTGGATGTCTGAGGAGTGAGTAACGTGAATTATGCAAAACAATCGAATCGCGAAAAAGCAGCGATGCTCATGATTTCCCTGGGACCGGAAGTGGCGGCGAACGTCTATAAGCATCTTTCTGAAGAAGAGATGGAACAACTGACGCTTCAAATTTCAGCGTTAAAAAAAGTGTCCCCGGAAGAAAAAGATAGCATTCTCGGTGAGTTCCATGAGCTCGCCATGGCACAAAGCTACATCACTCAAGGTGGGATCGGATTTGCGAAAACGGTCCTTGAGAAGGCCGTTGGTGAAGATAAAGCGATGGCATTGATTCATCGTCTAACATCGACCTTACAAGTACGACCGTTCGAGTTTGCACGAAAAGCAGACCCGAAACAGTTACTGAACTTTATACAAAATGAACATCCACAGACGATTGCATTGATATTAGCCCATTTAGAACCGGTCAAGTCAGGCCAGATATTATCGGAGCTACCGCCTGAGATTCAATCGGAAGTAGCAAAACGGATTGCGACGATGGATCGACTCAATCCTGACGTTATTCATGAAGTGGAACAAATTCTTGAAAAGAACCTCTCGCAAACGGATATGCAAGATTATGCCCAGTCGGGTGGTATTGAGGCGGTTGTCGAAGTGTTGAATGGTGTCGACCGGACGACGGAACGCACGATTCTCGATGCGCTCGAAATCGAAGACCCAGAGCTCGCAGAAGAAATCAAGAAACGCATGTTCGTATTCGAAGATATCGTCACACTCGACTCTCGTGCGATTCAACGAATCATCCGTGAAGTGGCGAACGATGATTTGTTGTTAGCACTCAAAGTGTCTTCAGAAGAAGTAAAACAAATCATCTTCAAAAACATGTCACAACGGATGGTCGAAACGTTCAAAGAAGACATGGAATTCATGGGGCCAGTGCGATTGCGTGACGTGGAAGAGGCGCAGAGCCGCATCGTCGGAATCATTCGCCGCCTAGAGGATGTCGGCGAGATTGTAATCAGCCGAGGTGGAGGAGATGACATCGTTGTCTAATGTAATCAAACGTCAACGTGCAATGTCGAACATTCCGCAACGGATTGAATCCAAACGATTAGAAACACCCGTTATTGAACCGACCGATCACATCGACCATCATCAAGTCATCGAGTCGCGCTACGAGAAGCTGAAACAGGATGAAGAAGCATTTCAACAGTTTCAACTGACAGAAGTAGAGCAATTAGAACGTTTGAAACAACAAGCGTTTGAAGAAGCCCGTTCAGAAGGGTATCAAGCTGGCCTTCTTCAAGGGAGACAGGATGGACTGGCGGAGTTTGAAGACATCACGACGCGTTTAAATTCCGTTTCGACCGAGCTCGAACTCTTGTTTGAAGAAAAATGGAGGCAAGCGGAAGAACAGCTGATTGAATTGGCCGTTTCAGTCAGTGCTCATGTGACAACGGATCTTGTTCGAAAAGATGAAGAGTTGTTTGCGACGATGATTCGTGAACAGATGTCACACCTAATTGACGCCGAATCACTCACAATCTTTGTACATCCGACCCGACTCGCATCGATTCAGCAATTCGAATCGATGTGGCGGACAGACGAGACACCGCCTCTTAAGTATCGTGGAGATGGATCGCTTGACGAAACAGCTATTCGAATTGAATCGCCACATCGTGGAAATGAAGTCGATTTATCGTACAGCTTCGAACGCATCCAAGCCAAAATCGAGGAGGTTTTAGCGGATGGCGCTTATTGAACAGGTCATCGAATCAATCAAGCAGTCCGCAGATGGCGAGTATACGCGTAAAATCGGCAGAGTCTGTCGGGTCGTCGGATTGATGATTGAATCAAATGGACCGAGCGCGTTTGTCGGGGAACGATGTTTGATTGTCCTTCCTTCAAATGAAACGGTTGAAGCAGAAGTGGTTGGCTTCAATGAAGAGCGTGTTCTTCTCATGCCATACGGTGAAACTATCCAAATCGCACCAGGTTGTCTTGTAAAAGGGACAGGGAAGATGCTTCAAGTTCCTGTAGGCGCAGAACTGATCGGACAAGTACTCGACGGTTTAGGACGGCCCTTATCCGGTGAGCAACTCGTGACCGGAAAACGTTACGACGTTCAACGCAAACCGCCGAACCCATTGAATCGACCGAGGATTTTAGAAGCTCTATCGACCGGTGTCCGCATGATTGATGGTCTTTTGACCGTCGGGAAAGGTCAACGTGTCGGATTATTTGCCGGGTCTGGCGTAGGAAAGTCGACGTTGCTCGGGATGATTGCCAAACGTTCTTCTGCTGACATTAATGTCATTGCACTCATTGGAGAACGTGGGCGAGAAGTGAAAGAGTTCATCGAAAAAGAGCTTGGACCGGAAGGAATGGCTCGATCCGTCGTGATTGTAGCGACGAGTGATCAGCCACCGCTTGTCCGCTTGAAGGGTGCATACACGGCTACCGCGATTGCAGAGTATTTCCGCGACCAAGGAAAAGAAGTGGTTCTCATGATGGACTCGGTGACACGTTTTGCGATGGCGCAGCGTGAAATTGGACTCGCAACCGGTGAACCACCGACATCTAAAGGGTATACACCGTCTGTATTCGCCATGTTGCCACAACTGCTAGAACGGAGTGGTACCGCAGCCAGCGGATCAATCACGGCGTTTTATACGGTGCTTGTCGATGGGGATGATATGAATGAACCGATCGCTGATGCGGTGCGAGGGATATTAGATGGACACTTTGTCATGGACCGTTCGCTTGCGAACCGTGGACAGTTTCCTGCGATCCATGTCTTAAAGTCGATTAGCCGGGTCATGAATCAAATCGCGTCTCCTGTACATCGGGAAGCGGCTCAAACATTCCGTAGCTGGTTAGCAACTTATATCGATGCAGAAGATTTGATTAATATCGGTGCATATAAAAAAGGGACCAATCCAGCAATCGATACGGCAATTGAGAAGTATCCATTCTTATTGACGTTCTTGAAGCAATCGATTGAGGAAGACGCCGCATTTGAACAGACGATGGGCCACTTGTCACATATCGCGCGAGGTGAATCATGAATAGACTCATATTAGAACGAATCATGCCTATAGCTGAACATGAGAAAGAAGATGCTGCCTTAGAAGTAAGAGGGTTGAAATCGAAACTCGAAACGGAGATGGAGAAGTTATATGATCTCCTCTTAATGTATGAAGCATTGATTAAACATCAAGATGAACAATCTGGAAGAATCGATCTCCTCATGTCGCAATATCGTGAAAAAACACGAGAACAAGTGAAACGTCAAATCGAGACGCAACAGCTCGTCGTTCAACAAGCGCGCAATCGCTATCATGTATCGCAAGAGCGATTGCTCGGCAAAGTGGTGGAAGAAAAGAAATATGTGACACTACATGAAAAAGCCAGCCTGCATGAGATGACAGTGGCAAAACTTACAGAGCAACAAATGATGGACGAACTTGCTGTGATTCATCATGGGAAAGGGAAGTAGCATGGCAAAAGAGAACAATAAACGAGGCAAGCAAATGATTGTGGCGTTGGTCCTCATCCCAGCGATTTTCATTTTAGTTGGCGGAATCGTCGTCATGAACTATGCGATGGACCGTCCACTGTTATCTGTTCCCTTACTAGAAGTAAAGAATGACGAAAAGACGGGGGAAACTAAAACGTCTGAGACTCAAGTCAATGTGACGGGAATCGATTCAGAAACAACGAATCGCTTGAAAGCGGCGAACAGTGAGATTGAAAAATTACGGAATGAGAATGTTGAATTGACGAACGAAGTAAAAGCGAGACAAGAAGAAATTACCGATTTGATTCGCGAACGAGATCGTCTCACCTCTGAGCTTGAAGCAGCGACTAAAGAAGATGAAACCTCATCCGATGTTGCCAGTGTCTATGAAGAAATGTCTGCCAAACAGGCTGCAGCAATCATGGGCGAGCTAGAGAGCCCGCAGGTAGCTGACCTGTTAAAGGAATTATCTCCTAAACAGCAGGCGGATATTTTAGGGCGTATGAACGCACAGCAAGCTGCGGTTGTGACGCAGCTTCTCCAATGAACATGAAAAGGGAGGGCCAACATTGAATATCGCTTTATTGACACAAGCCATTCAAGGATCAACGGCTCGAGCCGGAGTTGCGGAAGGTGAGTCGCAGAGTGCAGGCGGCTTTCTAGACCTCCTGTCGGCGATGCTCGGTTCGACGCAAGGCTCTGGAGAGCAAACAGCACTTCCTCATCTTGAAGAAGGCGCGCTTCCTGAAGCAGCGGTCGACCTTGAAAAGATGGCTAAGGAACTCGAGTCATGGTTTCAAAAACCTGACACGTTGGATTGGCTTAAGTCATTACCGCAAGATGCGTATCGTACGTTTATGGATGCGTATGTAGGATTACTCGGGCAATTGTCCAATTCTTCACAAGAAGCTGAGACGCTCTCGTCTTCGGTTTTACCGGTGATTACGCAGGCTAGCTCATCAATCAATGTAATGAACCAAAAAGAAGCAGCTGGTCAAACGCCACATGTTCCAGTCACTCAACCTGTTCCGAATCAAGAACTTGCAAAGCATGTTCAAACGATTCAGCGGATCATCACGCAACATAAAGGTCCAGGCGAGGGCACAATGAAAGAAGTTCCCGTAATGACGAATGTTGAAACCGTAAAAATAGCAAAACCTGCACTTCAGTCAAGTAATGTCGACTGGATGCCGAAAGGAATGAACTGGTCGAGACCACAAATTGATGTGGATACCGTCATGTATGCTTCAAAAGGGTCACTTCCTGAAAACTTACAAGCTCGGATTGAAGCGGCTCTTCAAAAGGCACCGTTCAAAAGTGGGGCGGATGGTTCAAAAGTGTTCACCGTGAGGCTATATCCGGAGCAACTTGGAGAACTTGTCGTCAAGTTGGAACGGAAGAACGGGGAGCTTGTCGTCAAAATGTTTGCAAGTAGCCAAGAGGCGAAGCAACTGATTCAGTCGCAAGTCCAACAGTTGCAGCAAACATTGGCACCTCATTCTCAAAACGTTCGGGTTGAGGTCAACTTGACACAACAAGCTCTTGATTCGAAGTCGGGCACGTCAGAAGGTTCTGAGCAACCGGACCAGGAACAACCTAACGAACAGCCGAAAGGAGGATCTGAAGATGACGAGCATCCAGCCGAAGACGAATGATTATACATTGCCAGACCAGTCGCTTCCAAAAGCGACGAATCAATACGACAAAGACATGTTCATGAAATTGTTACTCGCTCAAATCGCGAACCAGGACCCGATGTCGCCGATGGAAGACCGTGAATTCATCGCACAGATGGCGCAATTCTCTTCACTCGAACAGATGCAAACGATTTCGAAACAACTTGACTCTGTCCTCGTTGACCGCCATATGTCATCGATTTCTGAATACAGTAGCATGATTGGTAAAACAATCGACTTCACATCAGAAACGAGCGAAGAGACGACAAAAGGGTCAGGTCGCGTTGTCTCAATCTCTCGAAATGATTTAACAGGGTATATGGCCGATCTTGAAGACGGCACGTCAGTCAGCGTATACGATATCACTTCCATCAAATAAGCGTAGGGGGAAATATAATGTTAAGAGCAATGTACTCAGGAATCAGTGGATTGAAGAACTTCCAATCAAAGCTAGACGTCGTCGGGAACAACATCGCCAACGTCAACACGTTCGGATATAAAAAAGGTCGCGTCACGTTCAAAGACCTCGTCAGTCAGCAAGTTGGTAGTGCATCGGGTGGTAACGGAACGACTGCAGGGGGGATTAACCCGAAAGAAATCGGACTAGGTGGTACGATGGCAACGGTCGATAACGTGTACAACCAAGGGGCCATGCAAAATACAGGGCGTGCCCTTGATGTTGGAATTTCAGGTGAAGGTTTTTATGTAACACGAACTGAAAATGGATTCCAATATACTCGTGCAGGTAACTTTTATACTGACAATGATGGAAACCTTGTCACTGGGGACGGGACGTTCTTACTAGCTTCTCGTACAGCGACACCACCAGCTGGAACTCCACCACTTAATTCTGTTGAAACCGCAATTGCACCATACGATCCAACGGTAACTCCTGGTCCAGCAGATGGATATGGCCGTATTCAGATTCCTCCAACTGCCAAAGCGATTTCGGTTGCAAAAGACGGTAAAGTCAGCTTTGTAGATGATGCAGGTAAATTACAAGTTGCGGGTTATATTGTCACAGCAAACTTTGCGAACAATGCAGGTCTTTCAAAGACTGGGGCAAACAACTTTTCTGAATCACAAAACTCAGGTGTACCGCAGATTGGAGTCCCGGGGGCAGAAGGTAGAGGAACACTCGTCTCCGGTGCGCTTGAAATGTCAAACGTTGACCTCTCTGAAGAGTTCACGGAAATGATTGTGGCACAACGTGGTTTCCAGGCGAATACACGTATTATTACAACTTCAGACGAGATTCTTCAAGAGCTCGTTAACTTGAAACGCTGATGATTCGCGTCACGGCATTTCGAGGTGAGGAGTTCGTGCTCAACGCCCTGCTCATCGAAACGGTGAAAGCAGAGCCCGACACGATTATCCAATTGTTTAATGGCAAAACGTATCTCGTGAAAGAAACGAAAGACCAAATCATTGAACGAACCGAAGTCTTTTACCGCTCAATTGGTTTAGTCGGAACGATGTTCACAAGAGGTGAAGAAGATGAGTGAAGAAGAAAAGAAAAAAGGTGGCGGCCTGAAGGTCGTGATTATCTTGCTAGTCGTCCTGCTCGTCATGGGCGGAGCCGGGTTCATGACCTACAAATACGTCTTCGGTGATAACGTCACTGCTAAAACGAAACCGGTCACGGCTGAAGAGTTGGCGGAACGTAGTTTCATGACAGATGATATGACGACAAACATTCAAGACGAGCGTTTCATCAACGTTCAATTTACGATTGTCACTGATGCAGCTGAAACAAAAGAGAATTTAGAACTGCGCAAGTTCCAAGTTCATAACGTTATTCTTGGCGATTTGGCTGGCATGACCAAAGCACAGTTGACGACGAAAGAAGATATGCAAAAGTTCGAACAAACATTACGAGAACAACTTAACGGACTGCTTGAAGAAGGTGAAGTCCAACGCGTCTATATGACGAAGAAAATTATTCAGTGAGGTGGCATCATGGGAGAAGTACTGTCTCAACAAGAAATTGATGCCTTACTATCTGCTCTAAGCAGTGGGGATGTCGAAGCGGATTCCTTTCTCGCACAAGAGGAAGAGAAAAAAGTTCGACAATACGACTTCAAGCGAGCCGTTCGATTTTCTAAAGATCAAATTCGTAGTTTAACTCGGATTCACGAGCACTTCACTCGCATGTTAACGACATTTTTCTCGGCCCAGCTTCGCACATATGTTCAATTTTCGGTCAACTCGGTCGAACAATTACCGTACGATGAATTCATTCATTCTATTCCGAGTATGACGATGATCAACTTGATTGAAGCGCCACCGCTCAACGGTCGGTTCATCATCGAGGTCAACCCGAACATTTCGTATGCGATGTTAGACCGCTTACTTGGTGGCCCGGGTGTCGAGGTGGATAAAATCGAATCGTTCACTGAAATCGAGATGCGGATTTTGACGCAATTGTACAAGCGTGCCTTTTCAAGTTATGGGGATGCATGGGAATCGATTGCAGAGATTAAAGCAGAAATGTCTGCTGTTGAAGTGAATCCGCAGTTCTTGCAACTCGTTTCACCAAACGAGACGGTCGTGTTGATCTCGATTGGAGTGACGATTGGGGAAGTGAGTGGGACAATCAACGTCTGTCTCCCATTCGTGACAATCGAACCTGTTTTATCCAAACTCTCGAGTCATTATTGGATGCAGGAAGCGAATCGTCGGAATGCGAGCGAATCGAGTAAAGAACCGCTCAAAGCCCAGTTGATGAACTCGGCGGTCGAGGTTGTCTCTTTACTCGGTGAGACGACAATTACGTTTGGAGATTTACTGCATCTAGAAGTTGGAGATTGTTTGGCACTTGATCAATTAGCGAAAGAACCTCTATCCGTCATGGTGGGAGAAAATAAAGTATTTAAAGGGCAAGTCGGTGTGAGCGGGAAGCGAATGGCTGTGCAAGTGCTTCACCGTGTGAAGGAGGAAGAGCAATGAGTGAGATGCTGTCACAAGATGAAATTGACGCGTTATTACGTGGAACAAGCGACAATACGCCGACGCCGGAAGTCGAAGTGAAAGAAGAACATTTAGATTCGATGGAGAGCGACGCACTTGGGGAAATTGGTAACATTTCGTTCGGCAACTCGGCAACGGCCTTGTCGACACTACTACAACAAAAAGTTGAAATCACGACACCGATTGTCAGTGAAGTGACAATTGATGCCTTGCGTGAGCGTTACCCAACTCCTCACGTGGCCTTACGTGTTGGTTACACAGAAGGAATTAAAGGGGAGAACGTCCTCGTGTTGACTCGCGAAGATGCGGCCATCATTTCTGATCTTATGCTAGGTGGAACGGGTGAGAATGTAGATCCTGATAGTCTCGATGAGATTCGTTTATCGGCTGTTCAAGAAGCGATGAACCAGATGATGGGTGCGGCAGCAACGTCACTGTCGACGGTATTTTCGAAAAAAATCGACATTTCCCCACCACTTGTTGAAGTATTTGATGCAACGAAGAATCAGACCATTATCGATCGGCTTGAACTTTGGGAAACAATGGTACTCATTGAATTCAATCTCAAAGTGGGCACATTGATTGACTCTAAAATCGTCCAGATTGCACCAATTCAGTTTGGAAAGCAATTGGTCGATGAGTTGATGAAAGCAACCGGGGAAGTAAAACAATCGGTAAAAGAGCAACCGAAAGTGGAAGCACCAAAACCGCAACCGCAAGCACAATCACAATCTGTTGCCCCGCAACCGGATAAGCAAAAGCCCATGCCTGAAGTGGCAGTGAGTCAGGCAGAATTTATGCCGCTCCAATCATCGGCCTCACAAGATGCAGCCCCGGCGAACCTTGGTCTATTGTATGACGTTCCGTTGAACGTGACAGTAGAGTTAGGAAGAACGAAAAAATCGGTTCGGGAAGTGCTTGAGTTATCGCAAGGCTCCATCATCGAACTCGACAAGCTAGCAGGTGAACCGGTCGATATTTATGTCAATCAACAACGAATCGCTAGAGGAGAAGTTGTGGTCATTGAAGAAAACTTTGGGGTACGTGTAACAGAAATTATTCAACCGCATGAGCGGATCGGAATCGTCTAAGGAGGAAATTAGAATGAGTGCAAAAGTATTAGTAGTGGATGACGCAGCGTTCATGCGCATGATGATCAAAGATATTTTGACAAAGAACGGATATGACGTAGTAGGTGAGGCGGAGAACGGAGCGGACGCAATTGCGAAATACCGTGAACTCACACCGGATCTCGTCACACTCGATATTACGATGCCTGAGATGGACGGTTTGGCAGCCTTGAAAGAAATTCGCAGTTTTGACTCAAACGCTAAAATTATTATGTGTTCGGCGATGGGGCAACAAGCGATGGTCATTGATGCGATTCAAGCCGGTGCGAAAGATTTCATCGTCAAGCCGTTCAACGCAGAACGCGTCATCGAAGCAGTTTCTAAAACGGTCGCACAATGAAGCAATGGTGGTTGATTATTCTTCTCGTGGTCGGGCTCTTTGTTCCGGCCACGGTTGAGGCCGCCACCGTAGACCAACAATTCGAGCAACAACAGACAGATGAAGTGGAAAGTAAAGTTCCAACGACAGCGTCAACGATTGGCAATGGCGTGAAAGTCGTGTTAAGTCTCGTTGTCGTGGTCGGCGGTTTCATCGTCTTGATGCGTTGGCTCAGTTCAAAAACACAAGGCGTGAAAGCGACTCAACATATGAAACATCTCGGAGGTGTCCCTCTCGGAAAAGATCGCTCTGTCCAGCTCGTGAAGCTCGGGGACCAAGTGTACGTCCTTGGTGTAGGTGACTCGATTCAACTGATCGATCGACTCGATGCGGAAGCGGTGGATGACGAGCAAACAGAATCTTTGTCACTCCGAACGTCAAATTCGAATGCATTTTTAGACACCTTTAAGAAACAACTTGCTCAGCTAGAAGAAGTGAGGAAGAAATCATGACAACGTTTGAGCAATTAATCAATTTAGAAACACCGGACAGTACCTCGACATCCATCAAGTTATTGATTTTGTTGACGTTACTGACGCTTGCACCATCCTTTTTAATCTTGATGACCTGTTTCACCCGGGTCGTGGTCGTCCTGTCATTCATTCGACCAGCGCTCGGTACACAGCAAACCCCGCCAAACCAATTGATTGTCGGATTGGCATTGTTTATCACACTGTTCGTCATGTCGCCGGTTCTCTCTGACTTAAACGAGAACGCTTTGAAGCCTTACCTCGATGACAAG
Source organism: Exiguobacterium marinum DSM 16307 (assembly GCF_000620845.1). Classification (GTDB taxonomy): domain Bacteria; phylum Bacillota; class Bacilli; order Exiguobacteriales; family Exiguobacteriaceae; genus Exiguobacterium; species Exiguobacterium marinum. Next base: position 2,061,028 of record NZ_KK211189.1, on the reverse strand, counting down.
ATCTCACAAGATGAGGCGTTCGATGAGGCGAGTGGGACGATGAAGGCATTCATGTCGAAATATACGAGACAAGAGGATTTGCAATTGTTTTTGAAGTATGGGAATTACGACCAGCCTGAAACACTTGATGATGTACCGCTTCTCGCTTTGGTACCTGCTTACGCGATCAGTGAGTTGAAGACCGCATTCCAAATCGGCTTCATGATCTTCTTACCGTTTTTAATCATTGATATGGTCGTCGCAAGTGTCCTCATGTCGATGGGGATGATGATGCTTCCACCGGTTATGATCGCACTACCGTTTAAATTATTACTGTTTGTATTGGTCGATGGTTGGCACTTGATTGTGGAATCATTGCTTAGAAGTATGTAGGGGGAACGGACATGACACAAGAAATGGTCATCTATTTGGCAACAGAGAGTGTGTGGACATTATTAAAAATTGCAATGCCACTTTTACTCATCTCACTGATTGTCGGTCTCGTGATCTCGATTTTACAGGCCACGACTCAAATTCAAGAACAGACATTATCGTTCGTCCCAAAAATCATCTCAGTCTTTATTGGACTGGTTATATTCGGACCATGGATGCTTCAACAGATTGAAGGGTTCACCCGATTGATCTTCGAGCTAATGGTTGAGGTTGCGTCGAAATGAATGCAGTCGATTTCATCAGTATGTATGGGTTAACGTTCGCGCGACTGTCTGGCTTTTTTGTCAGTGTCCCGTTGTTCTCGACGAAGCAGTTACCGGTCATGCATCGCGTGGGGTTCAGTGCGTTTTTAGCGTATTACGCGATGTTCACATTGACCGAGCCGATACAAATGACCAATGGGTTTGTGTTGCAAGTGGTATATGAGGTCGTAATCGGACTATTGCTCGGATTATTGATTAATATTCTCTTCTTTGCTCCGCAAATTGCCGGTGGGGTGATCGATTTACAACTCGGTTTGGCAATGGCTTCCGCGTATGATCCGATGTTTGGAGGGCAATCGCCATTGATCGGACGATTTTATTATATTTTTACGCTATTCATTTTATTGACGAGTAACTTGCATCTTCTGCTGATTGATGGTATTTACTATAGTTTTCAAATCTACCCACCCGGTCAACCGATGATCAACTTTACCGAAGCCTCGCTCATGATGGCCGTAAAAGTCGTCACGATGACGATGATGGTCGCATTACAGTTAGCGTTACCGATGATGGCGTCTTTATTACTTGTTGATTTAGCACTTGGTTTTTTGGCGAAGTCGGCACCGCAGTTCAATATCTTTGCTATTGGTTTTTCATTCAAACTCATTGCCGGGTTCTCCGTCATGGTCTTGTTGTTAGGGCTGACACTGACATCAATTAGCCAGTTCATTCCGCTGCTTCAAGAAGTGATGCACGATTTTATGCTTATACTAGGAGACGCGTCATGAAGAAGCCTCTATACCCTTTATCGGTCAATCTACAGTTTTTTGCAGGTGAAAAAACAGAAAAAGCGACACCGCGTAAACGAGAGGATTCTCGGAAGAAAGGGCAAGTCGCTAAGTCTGCGGATTTGACTGGAGCGTTTGCGCTCTTTGTAATGTTCCTCATGTTATCGTTTTTTGGGCCATTTATCGGTCAACAATTACTTTCGTTGATTGGAGATTTACTCAGTCCGGAATATTTATTGTTCAATGTGACTGGAGGCATGTCGGATATGGTGGTCGATTTGATGCTGCGCGTTGGATTGATTTTAGCACCATTCTTTATCGTTGCCGTCGTGTTTGGGATTTTGATCAACTACCTCCAAATTGGAGCGCTATTTTCGTTAGAGGCTATTCAGCCGAAGCTCGAGCGGATTGACCCGATTAAAGGGGTGAAACGCATCGTCAGTATGAAAGCGGTCGTCGAATTTTTAAAGTCCTTATTCAAATTTTTAATCATCCTGACAACCGCAGTTGCTGTCCTTTGGCAAAATCAAAAAGAATTGTCTCGCATGGCCGTCGAACAGATTCGAGAATCGATTATCGCACTCGCGAGTATTACGATTCAGCTTGGACTTTGGGTGAGTGTCGCTTTACTCGCACTTGCGTTACTTGACTTTTTCTATCAACGTTTTGATTTCGAAAAATCGATTCGAATGTCAAAGCAAGATATTAAAGATGAGTACAAAAATTCCGAAGGTGATCCACTCATTAAATCAAAGATCAAACAGCAGCAACGAGAAATGGCGATGCGACGTATGATGCAAGAAATTCCAAATGCAGACGTCGTCATCACGAACCCGACCCATTACGCGGTCGTCATTCGATATGACGATACGAAAGACTTTGCACCACTCGTTGTCGCAAAAGGTGTCGACCGAGTCGCCTTTCATATTCGAGATGTAGCAAAAGAACATGACGTGGCGATTGTAGAGAATAAGCCGCTCGCACGAGCACTCTATGCGCAAATCGACATCGGTGAGGTGGTAGATGAGTCGTTTTATCAAGCGATTGCGGAAGTTCTCGCATTCGTCTACCAAATGAAGCAACCGTCTTGAGGAGGAGTATGTGTTGGCAGTAAAAGCGAAAGACTTTGCAATTTTGATTGGCGTCTTGATGATTGTCATTATGCTAATCATCCCGTTACCGGGCTTTTTATTAGATTTTTTAATCATCGTAAATATATTAATCGCGATCATGATTTTACTTGTAGCGATGAATGCCAGAGAAGCACTCGACTTCTCCGTATTCCCTTCTCTCTTATTGATTGTGACGTTGTTTCGTCTCGGGTTGAACGTATCGACGACTCGTTCGATTCTTTCGAACGGGTACGGTGGGGAAGTCATCGCGACATTCGGTGACTTTGTAATCGGCGGGAACGTCCTTGTCGGGTTCGTCGTCTTCCTGATTCTCGTCATCATTCAATTCGTCGTCATCACGAAGGGTGCGGAACGTGTGTCTGAAGTATCTGCACGTTTTACGCTCGATGCGATGCCAGGGAAACAGATGGCCATTGATGCCGACTTGAACTCTGGGTTGATTGATGACAAAGAGGCTCAGATTCGTCGCCGTAAAATTCAAAGTGAAGCCGACTTTTATGGGTCGATGGATGGTGCCTCGAAGTTCGTTAAAGGGGATGCCATCGCTGGGATTATTATTGTAACAATCAACTTGATTTTTGGAATTATCATCGGTGTCGCTCAAATGGGTTTACCGGTTGGACAAGCGTTTCAAACGTTCTCACTCATGACGATTGGGGACGGGCTAGTCAGTCAAATCCCGGCTCTCTTAATTTCAACAGCGACTGGGATTATCGTGACCCGTGCCGTCTCGGACGGGAACTTAGGAGAAGATGTGATTGACCAGCTCGGGCAAAACCCGGCGCTGCTCTATATCGCAGGCTCGATCGTCTTCATGCTTGGATTCGTGTCACCACCACTTCTTCCGGTAACGATGATTATCGCTGGTACCGCGTTCTTCGGTGCCTATACGATGCGACGTAACATCCGTCAGGCAACGGAAGAACCGATGATCGAGGAAGAACCTTCAACAGCACCGACTGAGTCGGTTGTCTCGTTGTTGCAAATTGACTCGATTGAATTTGAATTCGGATATGGCTTGATTCCGCTTGCGGACGAGTCGCAAGGTGGTGACCTGTTAGATCGGGTCGTCATGATTCGTCGTCAACTCGCACTCGAACTCGGGTTTATCTTACCGACTGTCCGGATTCGTGACCACTTGCAACTTTCACCGAACGCCTACCGAATTAAAGTGAAAGGGAATGTCGTCGCGGAAGGTGAATTGCTGCTTGACCATTACTTGGCGATGAGTCCGGGGATTGAAGACCCTGAAGTATATGGGATTGAAACGACAGAACCGGCATTCGGGCTTCCTGCTCTTTGGATTGATGAGGAGACTCGGACGAGGGCAGAGATGAGCGGGTATACCGTTGTCGACCCCCCATCCGTTGTCGCGACACATTTAACAGAGACGCTGAAGAAACATGCCGCTGACTTACTCGGACGAGAAGAAACGAAGCAACTCGTCGAACATTTGAAGGAAACTCATCCGGTTCTAGTAGAAGATGTCACGCCATCGGTTCTCTCAATCGGCGAGATTCAAAAGGTGTTACGCCACTTGTTACAGGAAAATGTATCGATTCGAAACTTGCCTCTTTTGTTCGAGACGATGGCAGACTACGGAAAAGTGACGAAAGATGCAGAGATTCTTGGAGAGTATTGCCGTCAAGGCTTGTCACGTCAGTTGACCGATCAAGTGAAGCCTCCTGAGGGGCCGCTTTACGTGGTCACGCTCGGCGGTCAGACAGAACAAACCGTTCAAGAAGCGGTTCAGAAAACGGAGTTTGGGAACTATTTAGCCCTCGACCCGGAGCAAGCTCGGGAAATTATCGAACGTACGGGCGAGCAACTGTCCATGTTTGAACGGTATGGGGCATCGGCTGTGATTTTATGTTCACCGACAATTCGTCTATTCGTTCGACAATTGCTCGAACGGTATTATCCCGATGTTCCAGTGTTGGCATATAACGAATTACTCAGTTCCGTCGAAGTGAAAAGTATTGGGGTGATTTAAGATGCAGATTAAAAAGTTTACGGCTAAGACGATGGCAGAAGCGATGGCGAAAGTAAAACAAGAGCTCGGTGATGAAGCGGTCATCCTCAATTCACGACAAGTGAAGACCGGATGGTTCGGGCTCTTCGCCTCAAAGCAAGTGGAAGTCATTGCAGCGCTTGAAAAAGAACAAACGACCATACAGCCGCGGCAGTCTGTCCCGGTACGGACGGAATCAACGAAACCTGTAACACCTCAAACGCCACCTCCTCGCGTAGTTGGTGCACCGGCACCGAGGCTTCACTCTTCACTGCGACACGTTGAATCGTTACTCTCGACAGGGTCATTTGAAGATGAATCATGGGAAGAGACACTGAACGAGTTGTACTATACGACAAAATCCATAGAAGAGGTCGAACGATATGTGTACGAACAAGTCAAATCGTCCTTCATTGAACCACCGGATGCCAAACGATATGTAATGGTCGTTGGACCGACGGGGGTTGGGAAGACAACAACGCTTGCTAAACTTGCAGCGCACTTCAAGTTGAAGGAAGGCAAGACGGTCGGCTTGATCACGACCGATACGTATCGAATCGCAGCGATTGAACAGTTGAAAACGTATGCTGAAATCATGAGTATTCCGGTCGAGGTGGCGTATGACTTTCATGATTTTAAACGGGCGAAGCAATTATTTGCCCGTAAAGATATCGTATTGATTGACACGGCGGGACGAAATTTCCGTGATCCTGCATATGTGGAACAATTTCATGAGCATCATGACTTTACAGAAACGAGTCTTTCACTCGTGTTGAGTTTGACTTCAAAAATGAAAGACATGGACATGATCTATTCCCAGTTTGAATCGTTGCCCCTCAGCTCGCTCATCTTTACGAAAGCGGACGAAACGAGTGATATCCATGCGATGTACCGCATGGTGAAAAAGAGTGGTCTGCCGGTCGCATGGATGACGGATGGTCAAGAAGTGCCAGATGACTTGATTCGAGGACATGCGGATGCATTGACGAAACGACTGTTCGAGAAAGAAGGGTGGGCAAGATGGACCAAGCAAGGCGTTTAAGAGCAATTAATGGTGCCCATCCGACGACGATTGCCTTTGCGAGTGGAAAAGGCGGGGTCGGAAAAACGAACGTATGCGTCAACACAGCGATCGCCTTAGCCGAGCTCGGGAAACGGGTGTTGATTGTCGACTTTGACATTGGTATGGCCAACGTTCATATTCTTATGAATGCAATGAAGTCCAGAACGATGATTGAGTCTGTCAAAGCTCGTATTCCGTTGGCTTCAGCTGTTCAGAAAAATGTGTATGGTGTCGATATATTACATGGAGGGAGTGGGCAGGACCAACTCGTCCATCTCTCAGATGATGACATGCAATTTCTCATGCGAGAACTCGAAGTACTGACCGAATATGATTACGTCCTTTTCGATATGGGGGCTGGAGCGACGGACACTTCGCTCCAATTTATTGCCGGGTGTGATGAGATGTTTTTAATCTTGACTCCTGAACCTACCTCGTTAATGGATGGTTATGCATATACGAAACTGGTGCATCATCAGTATCCTGACTTACCGCTAGGCGTCATCGTCAACCGAGCTCAGTCTGGTGAGGAAGCACTTCAATGTTTCGAACGGATGGAAGTCGCATGCAAACAGTTTTTAAATAAAACGATTCGATTCCTCGGCTTTCTACCAGATGACGCATCTGTCAGAAAGGCAGTCATCGCACAAGTCCCGTTTTATCAATACAATCGAAAAAGTGATATTAGCTGGCGGCTCGAACGAATTTTGACAACGCTTACGGGGACGCCGCCGAAACCACGTCACTTGATGAATCGTTTGATGGGGAATTTAAGGAAACAGTGGAACCGAGTATAACGACAGGGAGGTAATAGAGATGGACGTGAACGAATACTTAGGGTTGTTTTTAGATGAGTCCCAAGAACATATCCAATCAATCAACACGCAATTACTTAAATTGGAGCAAACAGGCGGCGCAGATGTCGTACAAGAGATTTTCCGGTCTGCACATACCTTGAAAGGTATGTCTTCGACGATGGGATATGAACGAGTCGCAAATTTGACACACGAGATGGAAAGTGCGCTCGACCTCGTGCGGGGCGGTAAAAAAGAAAGTAACCAATTATTGTTGGATACGATGTTCATCGCTATGGAACAGATGGAGGACATGATTGCAGACATCGAAAGCGGAGGAAAGGGCGCGAACGTGGATGTTTCTGAAACGGTCGCCGGATTCCAATCATTCATCGGTGGTAAAGAGGCTGTAGTCGAACAAACGTCAGAGACAAATACGTTCGAAGTCGATCTGTATACGAATTCGGTCATCGATCAAGCGAAACAATCTGGATTTGAAGCATATCAAATCACTGTCAAATTATCAGAAGCTGTTGTGTTGAAAGCGGCACGGGCGTATATGGTATTTGATCGCCTCCAAGAGTTGGGTGAAGTCGTACGTACGTACCCTGAGACAGAAGAGATTGAACAAGAACAATTCGATTTGTCGTTTGACGTCTTATTCCTATCGCAGGAGACGACAGAAGTGATTGAACACGCCATCGCCCAAGTATCAGAAGTAGAACGCGTTGAAGTTAGTACGTTCACAGAAAAGTCCGACAGTGAACCAGAAGTCGCTGTGACGGCCGAGACGATTGCCCCCGAACCAATCGTACAAAGTGTTCCGGATAAGGAAGAATCGAAAGACGCGAAGGACGGAAAAGAGCAAGCGGCAGCACAGGCTCAAGCAAAAACGATTCGCGTCAACTTAGAACGCATCGACCGACTCATGAACTTGTTCGAAGAATTCATCATCGATCGCGGACGATTAGAGCGCTTAGCTGATGAAGTTGGTCAACCTGAATTAAATGAAACGGTCGAAAAAATCAAACGTGGAACGAACGAATTGCAATCACTCGTCTTGACTCTCCGTATGATGCCGATTGAGCAAGTGTTCAATCGCTTTCCACGTATGGTTCGCTCGGTCGCAAAAGAAATCCACAAGAAAGTACAGCTGGATATCTCTGGTGCAGAAACAGAACTTGATCGCACGGTCATCGATGAGATTGGCGACCCACTCGTTCACTTGATTCGGAATGCGATCGACCATGGAATCGAACGTCCAGAAGCGCGTCTTCAAGCCGGGAAACCAGAGCAAGGTATGCTATCTTTACGCGCTTATCATGGCGGAAACCGCGTCTTTATAGAGATTGAGGATGACGGCGCAGGTATTAACGTCGACAAGGTTCGTTCGAAAGCGTTGGAACGTGGTGTCATCACGGATGATGAAGCGACGGCGATGTCTGAGAACGAATTGGCGATGCTCATCTTTGCTCCAGGTTTCTCGACGGCAGACGTGGTGACTGACCTGTCAGGACGTGGGGTTGGACTCGATGTTGTCAAAAATAAAATTGAGTCACTCGGTGGTGTCGTTTCCTTAGAGACGGTCACAGGGCAAGGTACGAAATTCCAAGTTAGTTTACCGCTCACTCTCTCGATCATCTCGGCGATGCTCGTACAAGTTGGCGAGGAGTCTTACGCAATTCCGTTGACATCAATTCTTGAGACGACATTACTCGATGAAGCAGATATTTTAACAGCACATCGTGAGCGGGTCTTTGACTTCCGAGGTCAATTGGTCCCACTCGTTTACTTGAAAGAAATGTTTGAGATTGAATCGGAAACAAAATCGCAATTCCCGGTTGTCGTTGTTCGTAAAGGCAATAAACTCGTCGGAGTCGTCGTCAATGATTTGATTGGCCAACAAGAAATTGTCATGAAACCGCTCGGTACGTATCTTGAAGGGATTCCGGCTATCTCTGGGGCGACCATTCTCGGTGACGGTCGCGTCGCCCTTATCGTAGATAGTAACGATCTCTTTTAAGGAGGAATATTGATGGAACAGAAATGGGTAGTCTTTTCACTTGAAGAAAATACGTATGGGATCGACGTGCAATCGGTACGTTCAATTGAGCGTCTTCAGCCAATCACACGGGTCCCGAACGCACCATCACATGTCAAAGGGGTCATCAACCTTCGAGGTGTCGTCACACCGGTCATCGACCTTCGTTTACGCTTAGGTTATGAAGAAATTGAGCCAACAGACGAAACAAGAATCTTAATCGCCTCTTTGAATCAGGGAGACGCAGGGTTCATCGTCGACCGTGCGAACGAAGTTGTCGAAAGCGATGAAGTACGGATTGAGCCGATTCCAGAATCGAGCCGCGATATGATTTCAGCACATTTGACAGCGATTGCCAAAGGGGAAGACAAACTCTTCTCTCTGATCGATGCGAATGCGTTGTTCGAGGAACAGTATGCTGAGTGAGTTTGAACAAGACCTGTTAAAGGAACTGGGAAATATAGGGTCTGGACATGCGGCCACTGCCTTGTCCGCCATGTTAGCGAAGCCGGTGAACATTACCGTGTCCTCTGCTGAGATGGAACCGATTATGTATTTACCTGATCGAGTGGGTGGTCCGGAGCGGCATGTCGCCTCCGTATTATTGGAATTAGATGGTGAGATTCGCGGAATGATCCTCATCTTGTTCGCAGTTGAAGACGCTGAACAGATGGTATCCACGTTAATCGGAATGCCCTACTCATTTGACTCTGGTGATGTACTCGGTCAATCGGCATGGGAAGAAGTTGGGAATATCATGAGCGGTGCATACGCCCGGGCACTTGGCGATTGGTTACAGACACCGATTATGATTCAAGTACCGGCAACGGCAATCGATATGGCAGGGTCCATCGTCGAATTTGTCGTCACATCGGTCCAACCCGAAGAGGATGCAGCGCTCTATATTGATACGACATTTATGATCGATCAAAAAGTAAGTGCAGGACATGTGTTGTTCCTACCGACACATGGGTCGCTCAAACGGATTCAAGAACGGTTGCTTAGAAATGGCTGATGTATTAAAAATTGGCATTGCCGAATGGAAACAGACAACTGCGCCGAATCGGTTACGTACAGCCGGTCTCGGATCGTGTGTGGGTATCATCTTGTATGATACCCGCCTCCAATTGGCGGCAATGGCCCATGTGATGTTACCGGACTCGGCGATTGCTCGAAAGAATCAAACGATTGAAGTAGGAAAATATGCGGACACCGCCATTGATACGCTCGTACAGTCTTTAAAACGAGAAGGTGCGACAAGACTTCAAGCCAAAATGGCAGGCGGCGCACAGATGTTTCAATTTAAATATGAGAACGAAGCGATGCGAATCGGTGAGCGAAACGCCGAAGCGATTCGCCAAGCATTAAAAGTTCATCGCATCCCGCTCGTGGCGGAAGATTGTGGTGGACATAACGGACGAACGATTGAATTTGACGTTGCCACATCAATTTTATCGATTCGGACGGTGAGCGTGGGTACGAAAGAACTATAAGGGGGGATCGACATGACGACTCATCTTACACAGTTGTGGGATCGCTGGAATACGGACCGTGATATGGATACAGCAAACGAACTACTAGCACATTACGAGTTTCTAATCCACTACCACGTACAACGGATGATCGTGACGCTTCCAAAGAGCGTCGAACGCGACGAATTGAAAAGTTTGGGTTACATGGGATTGTACGATGCCCTTATGAAATATGATCCAGAGCATAATAATAAATTTGATACGTATGCCGCTTTTCGGATTCGGGGAGCCATTATCGACGGGTTACGAAAAATTGATTGGTTGCCTCGTTCAGTCCGGGAAAAAGTAAAAAAAATCGACCACGTGGCAGAACAGCTTGAACAATCGTTGCATCGTGCTCCTACAAAAAGTGAATTAGCGAGTGCTTGTGGCCTTTCGGTTTCAGAGATTGAACGGACGATGGCAGAAGGGTATTTTGCGAATATGTTATCGATTGACGAAGCTGTGACATTGCAGGAAGAAGGGAAAGTCATGTCTGTCACATACTTTGACCCTGATTCCGAAAAACCGGAAGATACGCTGTTGCAGCGAGAGTTGATTGACGTGCTTGCGGCAGAAATCGATCATTTGTCTGAAAAAGAACGGCTTGTTGTTTCATTGTTTTATTTTGATGAATTGACATTGACCGAGATTGGTGAGGTGCTAGAACTTTCGACATCCCGTATCTCGCAAATTCACTCGAAAGCTCTGAAGACGTTAAAAAATGCGCTTGGGCGGTCCTATCTTGAAGAAAAAACATCGTGAGGAGATGAACAAGTGTATATTGTATATGTGATGACTGCTTGTTTGGTTGCTTACGGTTTTTTGTTCGGTTACCGCCAAGTTCAAATATTACAAGAGCGGGTAGAACGGCTCGAAAGAGAGAAGCAGGAGACAGAAACATTGCTTCTTTCTTTCATGGAGTCGATGAACGATCTCGTCGCTTCGGAGCCACCTGAACGCGAACTAAAGGTTCAAGAAGAAAGTTTACCTTTAACATCTGTTGAAGAGTCCAATGAGTCATTGAAAACAACGACAGATGAAACAAAATCGTCTGCGTCGGTTGACGTAGACGATGTCTTGTTACGGCATTCGGTCAGAGATGCTGCCCGAATCCTTGGAAAAGGCGAAGGAGAACTGGCTCTATATGCGAAACTTCGTAAAAAGTGAGAGTTGCCGGAATTCAAGACATATGCTATAGTAGTTCTCGGTGTTAAACACATCACACACGTCTCGGGATCATATTCCTCGGTGCCGAAAGGTCGGAATATAACAATGAACGAGGCGGAGGACTTTTTTAAACCACAAGGAGGAAATTTATCATGGCAGTAATTTCAATGAAACAATTGCTTGAAGCTGGTGTACACTTCGGTCACCAAACACGCCGTTGGAACCCAAAAATGGCGAAATACATCTTTACAGAGCGTAACGGGATCTACATCATCGACCTTCAAAAAACGGTCAAAAAAGTAGACGAAGCTTACAACTTTGTTCGTGAACTCGCGGCAGAAGGCGGAAACGTCCTCTTCGTTGGTACGAAGAAACAAGCTCAAGATACAATCAAAGAAGAAGCGATCCGTTCAGGAATGTTCTTCATTAACGAGCGTTGGTTGGGTGGAACACTCACTAACTTCTCAACAATCAAAAAGCGTATCAACCGCTTGAAGCAACTCGAAAAAATGGAAGAAGACGGCACGTTCGAAGTACTTCCTAAGAAAGAAGTCATCATCTTGAAAAAAGAAATGACTCGTCTTGAGAAGTTCCTCGGCGGAATCAAGGACATGCCTGGTGTGCCTGACGCTCTCTTCATCGTTGACCCACGTAAAGAGCGTATCGCAATCGCGGAAGCTCACAAATTGAACATCCCAATCGTTGCGATTGTCGACACAAACTGTGACCCAGATGAAATCGACTACGTAATCCCAGCGAACGACGATGCAATTCGTGCTGTTAAATTGCTCACTTCGAAGATGGCTGATGCAATCATCGAAGCGAAGCAAGGTGAAGAAGAAGTTGCTGAAGAAGCTGTAGCGACAGAAGCTGAAGCTACAGAAGCTGAGTAATCAGTGAGACAATAGGTGATAAAGGGAAAGCCTTTTATCACCTTTTTTTAGGACATGTATACAAGAAGCCCCGTGCTTTTTCTTAAAATTTGTAGTTTTACAAGGAGGAATTTCCGATGGCAGTTACAGCAGCAATGGTAAAAGAACTTCGTGAAAAAACAGGAGCAGGAATGCTCGATTGCAAAAAAGCACTCGTCGAAACAGACGGTGACATGCAAGCAGCAATCGACTTCCTTCGTGAAAAAGGGATTGCAAAAGCAGCAGCAAAAGGTGATCGTATCGCCGCTGAAGGTTTGACAGCAGTAGCAGTTGAAGGCAACAAAGCTGTGCTCGTCGAAATCAACTCAGAAACAGACTTCGTTGCGAAAAACGAAAAGTTCCAAACACTCGTTAACAACGTAGCGAAAGCAGTTCTCGCATCAGGCGCAACAACTGCAGAAGCTGCACTTGCAGCTGAGTACGAAGCAGATAAAACGCTTGAAACGTATATCCAAGAAGAGGCGTCTACAATCGGAGAGAAAATTTCACTCCGCCGTGTAGCAGTTCTTGAAAAAGCTGACGATGCAGTATTTGGCACGTACCTCCACATGGGTGGTCGCATCGGTTCAGTCGTTGTGATCGACGGAACATCTGACGAAACAGTTGCAAAAGACGTAGCGATGCACGTTGCTGCAGCACGTCCACTTTACGCTACACGCGATGAAGTATCAGCTGAAGAAATCGACCGTGAGAAGAAGGTCTTGACTGAGCAAGCGCTTAACGAAGGGAAGCCTGCTAACATTGTTGAGAAGATGATTGCTGGTCGTATGAACAAGTACTTCGAGGAGATTTGCCTCGTAGACCAAACGTTCGTAAAAGACAGCGACTTCAAAGTTGGTAAATACGTAGAATCAAAAGGCGGAAAAATCAACTCTTTCGTACGCTTCGAAGTAGGAGAAGGTATGGAGAAACGTGAAGAGAACTTTGCTGAAGAAGTTATGAACCAAATTAAAAAATAATCTGCGTCATGACATGTGATGCAACTAAAATTGGGAACACGTCTTTATAACCTTGAGTTAGTTCGTTAAGGGAGCGTGTTCCCTTTTTTCAAGCAAGAGGAGGCAAAGTTATGGAACCGAAATATAAACGAATTGTGTTAAAATTGAGTGGAGAAGCGCTCGCTGGAGATCAAGGTTATGGAATCAATCCTAACATTGTAAACTCAATCTCAAGTCAAATTAAAGAATTGATTGAGATGGGTGTAGAAGTCGCCGTTGTTGTAGGTGCCGGAAACATTTGGCGTGGAAAGACAGGCAGTGAACTGGGGATGGATCGGGCAAATGCAGACTATATGGGTATGCTCGCGACTGTCTTGAACTCGCTCGCTCTTCAAGATAGCCTTGAAACGTACGGTGTCCAAACGCGCGTCCAAACATCAATTGAAATGCGACAAGTTGCTGAACCATACATTCGTCGACGTGCTATGCGTCATCTTGAAAAAGGACGCGTCGTCATCTTTGCAGCCGGCACAGGGAACCCATATTTCTCAACGGACACGACAGCCGCTCTACGTGCTGCTGAAATCGAAGCTGACGTCATTTTAATGGGTAAAAATAACGTGGATGGCGTCTATTCTGCCGACCCGAAATTGGATACGACTGCAGTGAAGTATGACACGTTGTCTTATCTTGATGTCTTAAAAGACGGACTTCAAGTCATGGATTCGACAGCAACATCGCTTTGTATGGACAACCACATTCCATTGATTGTATTCTCATTGCTTGAAGAAGGTAATATTAAACGTGTCGTACTCGGAGAACATATCGGGACGGTAGTAGGAGGAGTCAATTCATGAGTGTCAAAGAAGTATTGAAAACAGCTGAAGAAAAGATGGAAAAAGCACATTCTTCACTAAAACGTGATTTCGGAACGCTTCGCACTGGCCGTGCCAGCGCATCGATTTTGGACCCTGTCCAAGTTGATTATTATGGTGTCCCGACACCACTCAATCAAGTGGCGAACATCAATACACCGGAAGCGCGCTTGCTTTTGATTCAACCATGGGATAAATCAATGGTTTCGGATGTTGAGAAAGCGATTCAAAAGGCAGACCTCGGCTTGTCTCCATCTTCTGATGGAACAGTCATCCGTTTGGCAATCCCTGCCTTGACAGAAGAGCGTCGTAAAGAATTAGTTAAAATCACGAAAAAATATGCGGAAGAAGCGAAAGTCGCTGTCCGTAACGTTCGTCGTGACGCAAACGAAAACTTAAAGAAACTCGAAAAAGATGGCGAATTAACTGAAGACGATCTCCGCGGATATGCAGATGACGTTCAAACGTTGACGGATTCGTATATTAAAAAGATTGATGAATCTGCAGCAACGAAAGAAAAAGAAATCATGGAAGTGTAATCACGGAAGTGGTATACCAAAAAGCTGTGTGGGGACCCTTTTTCTGAGAGGGTCCTTCTTTCATACAATCAGGAGGATAACAGAATGTTTAAATGGGTGAATCCTAAAACGAAAATCGAGGCAGAGTTGAGTGTTCCTGAGCACGTGGCCATCATCATGGATGGAAATGGACGCTGGGCCAAAAAACGTGGTCTCCCTCGCATCATGGGTCACCGAGAAGGGATGAAGTCAATCCGTGAGGCGGTTCGAACAGCGCAGGAACTCGGGATTCAATCTCTGACACTTTACGCCTTCTCTACGGAGAACTGGACTCGTCCGGAAGAGGAAGTCTCGTTTTTAATGAAACTGCCAAAACAGTTCTTAGAGACGGATTTAAAAGAACTCCATGAACAGAATGTGCGGGTGCTCGTCGCAGGAGATACAACCAAACTTCCTCGAGAGACGCGTGAGGCCGTCGACGAGGCGAGAGAGCGGACCGTTATGAATACCGGATTGAAGCTTGTGTTTGCGCTTAACTATGGCGGGCGCGATGAGCTCGTTCAAGCGATGCGCAGTATCGCCGAAGATGTACAGTCGGGATTAATTCAATCGAATGCCATCGACGATCACTTAATCGGTGAACGACTCATGACGCACGTCCAAGATGTGGATCTCGTTATTCGAACGAGCGGTGAACAACGACTCTCTAACTTTTTATTATGGCAAAGCGCATATGCGGAACTTCATTTCACAGAAGTATTGTGGCCGGAATTTAAGCGTGAGCATTTTGTAGAAGCGATTGAATCTTATAACGCGCGCACGCGTCGTTTTGGTGGGGTGTAACATGAAGACAAGAATCATTACAGGGCTTTGGGCCGGAGCCATCTTTATTACGGTGATTGCGCTTGGAGGCAACGCATTTGTTTCATTGATGGGCATTCTTGCGCTCATTGGATTAAGTGAATTCACATTGATGCGACAGCATAAACTATTGGCATTCCCATTTTTAGTGACGTCACTCCTCGTGGCGTTCCCGTTCATTTTGTTGTTACTTGAAACGCAAATCGTTACGGACGAGATGCCGTTCACGATCGAACAATGGCTCGTGTTAGGACTTGTGTTATTACTATTTTGGACGGTCGTCACTAAAAATCGATTCACCTATGAAGATGTCGGATTCTATTTCGTCTCGGCTGTCTACTTGGTCGTCGGGTTCTCTAGTTTCGCTCTAGTACGTCTGTCTGACGATGGTTTGTCGAAAGTGTTGCTCATCTTGTTCATGATTTGGGCGACGGATTCTGGAGCCTATTTCAGTGGGAAGGCGTTCGGAAAAGCAAAACTATGGCCATCAATCAGTCCGAACAAGACGATTGAAGGAGCAATCGGCGGTATTGTATCTTCCGTTGTACTCGGCGTCATCTTCGTCTGGATCGATCCGATCTTACCAGTATTCGAAGTGATCATTTTAGCTATCGTCGTAGCCGTCGTCGGACAGCTCGGTGATTTGGTACAATCCGCTTATAAACGTCAGTTCGGAGTAAAAGACTCGGGTCATCTCTTACCTGGTCATGGAGGAATCTTAGACCGATTCGATAGTATGATTGCGGTCTTCACAGTCATTTGGGTGTTTAATCTGCTATAAAAGGAGTGTCGAGATGAAGCGAATTAGCTTAATTGGAGCGACTGGTTCGATTGGTGTGCAAACGTGTGACGTCATTGAACAGCACCCCGACCTGTTTGAACTTGAGGCGTATGCATTCGGAACGAACGTCGATGTCGCCACAGAATGGATCAATCGACTTAGACCAAAATATGTGTCAGCGACAAGTATCGAGGTACTCGAACAATTAAAACCGCGCCTTACATATGAACCACTGTATTTTATTGGTCCAGAAGGCCTGAAAGAATGCGCGACGGCAGAAAGAGCCGATATCGTCGTGACAGCGGTGGTAGGAGCGGTTGGTCTTGAACCGACACTTGCAGCGATTCAAGCAGGAAAAGATATCGCGCTCGCCAACAAAGAAACACTCGTCACCGCAGGACATCTCGTCAAAGCTGCCGTGAAAGAATATGGGGTCAATTTGTTACCTGTCGATAGCGAACACTCTGCAATCTTTCAATGTTTAAACGGGGAACGTAGAGAAGATGTCTCGAAAATCATTTTAACGGCATCGGGTGGAAGTTTCCGTGACCGTTCACGGGAAGAATTAGTCGATGTGACGGTTGAAGATGCGTTGAATCATCCGAACTGGTCGATGGGAGCGAAAATAACCATCGACTCGGCGACAATGTTCAACAAAGGACTAGAAGTCATCGAGGCACACTGGTTGTTCGATATCGACTATAATGATATTGAAGTCATCTTGCATCGAGAATCAATCATTCATTCGATGGTCGAATTTAAAGATGCAGCCGTAATGGCTCAGCTCGGAAACCCGGATATGCGGGGACCGATTCTCTATGCGCTTTCGGAACCGAAGCGGCTTGAAATTGAGGGGAATAAGCGGTTAAACTTGAATGAAATCGGAAAGCTTCATTTTGAAGAGGCTGATTTCGAGCGTTATCCGGCACTCCGGTTAGCGTTCGAAGCAGGAATAATCGGAGGATCAATGCCGACTGTTCTGAATGCAGCCAATGAAATGGCAGTGGACCTATTCTTGAACGGTCACATCACTTTCTTAGAAATTGAACGACTCGTTGAAGAGGCGATGGCTCAACATGAGGTGATCGCCGAACCGACGCTCGCGCAAATTCTAGAAGTTGATCGAGTAGTACGTCAACAGATTCAGCAAGGAATTGAAGGTGGGGAATAAATCATGACGACTTTTATCGCCATCGTTTTGATGTTTGGCGTTCTCATTTCGGTACACGAATGGGGACACCTCGTCATGGCGAAACGGGCAGGCATTCTCTGTCACGAGTTTGCAATCGGATTCGGTCCAAAAATTGTTTCGTTCCGTAAAAATGAAACGCTCTATACCATTCGTCTTTTACCAATCGGTGGCTATGTCAAAATGGCCGGAGAAGACTTTGAACCGGTTGAAGTACGCGCGGGTCAGCATGTCGGACTCCGTTTAACCGAGCAAGGGACGGTAGATCGCGTCTACTTCCAACCGGACACGGCAACAGATGTTCAAGTCGTTGGAACTGTCGATAAGTTTGACTCGACACATGAATTGAAAGTACAACTCCTCATCGATGAGGAAGTACGCGTCTATTCACTAGAACGAGACACACTCCTTGTCGATCAAGGGATGGAAATTCAAATCGCACCGTACGATCGAACGTTTGGAGCTCAGTCGGTTTGGAAACGTGTTTTGGCAATCGCAGCCGGTCCGGCGATGAATTTCGTGTTGGCGTTCATCTTGCTCATTATTGTCGGCCTTGTTCAAGGGACTCCGACGAACGATGGGCAAATCGGTACGGTTCAACCCGATTCAGCCGCTGATGAGGCAGGTTTGATGAGCGGGGATGAAATCGTATCGATTGAAGGCGAATCGATTTCAGATTGGCTCGATTTACGTTCGGCTCTTTCTGACCGGGCTGACACCCCTACGGAAGTCACGTATGTTCGTGATGGTGAGGAAGCGACAGTCACACTCACCCCTCAAGCGGTCGAACAAAATGGAGAAACTGTCGGCATTCTCGGTGTCACGAACGCGCTTGAACGTTCACCAGTTAAAGCCGTGACGACAGGTGCTGAGACGACGTGGACGATGTCTACCCTTATCTTTTCTGCGGTCGGAGATTTAGTGACGGGTCAAGTTGGGGTCGATCAACTCGCAGGTCCGGTTGGAATCGTACGCATGACAGATGAAGTAGCAGCGAGCGGTTTGATTATGTTGTTGAACTGGACTGCGCTTCTTTCGGTCAACCTCGCCATCTTCAACTTGCTTCCCCTTCCTGCGTTAGACGGGGGACGATTGATTTTCCTCCTGTTCGAAGCGGTAAGAGGACGTCCGATTGATCCGAAAAAAGAAGGGTTCGTCCACTTTATCGGGTTCGCACTATTGATGCTCCTAATGTTAATTGTCACTTGGAACGACATTCAATCATTCTTTAAATAATTTTTTTGTAGAGAAGGGAAACGTTGAACTGTATGAAACAATCTAGATTGCTCATGCCTACATTAAGAGAAGTACCGGCTGACGCGGAAGCGGTCAGCCATCAACTTCTCGTCCGTGGAGGTTTCATTCGCCAAAATGCGGCTGGAATCTATTCTTATCTTCCACTCGGACATCGCGTGTTACACAACATTCAAACGATTATTCGTGAAGAGATGAACCGGGCAGGTGCACAAGAACTATTGATGCCTGCCATTCAACCAGCAGAACTTTGGGAGGAGACGGGACGCTGGGACATTTATGGCCCTGAATTGATGCGATTGACAGACCGTCATGACCGTCGCTTCGCACTCGGCGCGACACATGAAGAATTGATTACGTCCATCGTTCGCGATGAACTCAATTCTTATAAGAAACTTCCGATGAACCTATACCAAATTCAAACAAAATATCGTGATGAGCGTCGGCCACGCTTCGGTTTGCTTCGCGGACGCGAGTTCTTGATGAAAGACGCGTATTCATTCCACGCGACACAAGAAGGTTTAAATGAAGAATATACAAATATGTATAACGCGTATTCACGAATCTTCGACCGCACTGGCCTCAAATACCGTCCAGTCGTTGCGGACTCTGGGGCAATCGGTGGGAAAGACACGCATGAATTTCAAGCACTTGCAGCTATCGGTGAAGATACAATCGTCTATACAGACACGTCGAACTATGCGGCGAACATTGAGATGGCAGAAACGTTAGACCGCTATGAGATGCAACAGGCGGAAGTTCGTCCGCTTGAGAAGGTGGATACTGAAGAAAATCGTACGATTGAAGACGTGGCAAAATTCTTGAATATCGATTCGAAGACGACAATCAAGTCCGTCTTGTTCAATGTCGACGGAGAGACAGTCATGGCGATCGTTCGTGGAGACCACGAAGCGAACGAAGTCAAAGTGAAGAACGCACTCGGTGGACTCGACATTCAACTTGAAGAAGAAGCAAAAATCGTTGAGTTGTTCAACTGTGCGCCAGGTACACTCGGACCGATTAACGCTCCGGTCAAAGTGGTCGCTGATTATGCAGTTAAATATTTAGTAAATGCTGTATGTGGAGCGAACGAAGCGAATACGCACTTCACAGGCGTGAATGCAGAGCGTGATCTCTCAGAGTTGACGTATCACGATTTACGTTTTGTGGTCGAGGGCGACTTAGCGCCTGACGAGTCAGGTCCGGTTCGTTTTGCACGCGGAATTGAAGTGGGCCAAGTATTTAAACTCGGAACACGATATTCAGAAGCGATGGGTGCGACATTCCTCAATGAAGAGGGTCGTGCCGAACCACTCATCATGGGTTGTTACGGCATCGGGGTGTCACGCACACTTTCAGCTATCGTGGAACAACATCATGATGACCGTGGAATCGTTTGGCCACGTAACGTTGCACCGTTTGATCTTCATTTAATTGCAATCAACGCGAAAGACGAGACGCAACTTGAACTTGCAAACCGTCTACATGATGAACTTGGTCAAACGTATGATGTTTTGTTTGATGATCGCAAAGAGCGAGCTGGCGTCAAGTTTGCGGATGCGGACTTGATTGGACTTCCAATTCGTGTAAACGTCGGTAAAAAGGCGGCCGAAGGCATCGTCGAAGTGAAAGTACGTGCGACTGGTGAAGTGGTTGAAACATCAATCGATGAGTTGGAACAAGTCATCGCTACAAAGTTTAGCGAGGCTCATTAATGGATGAAGGTGACAGCGGAAGCGGTCACCTTCATTTGTCGAATTGGCATGAAGGGGGAAAGATGAACCCGTGGAAGCGAATCAAAAAATGCAATTATTGTTAGGTGACCTTGGGATTACAACAGAGTCAAACGACTTGTTCGACGAGGCAGAACTCTCACGACTCGTCGTCAATAAAAAACGACGTACGTGGACTTTTTATTTTTCATTTCCAGCAGTTTTACCGTACGAGGTGCACCAGTTGTTTATGAGTCGATTAGAAAACCGGTATGCGACGTTCGCGGACGAAGTGTACGCCCGATTCTCAACGACAAAAGGTGGGAGCGAGCAAGACTATATCGATTATTGGCCTAGAATCGTCAGTGAATTGAGTCAAGTGTCTGGTGCGATGCGCGGTTATTTCGGTTCTGTATCTCCTCGTTTTGAGCAGAATAAACTATTGATTCCCGTGCGTTCCGCACCTGAAGCCAGTTACGTGGACAAAGAACTCTGCCAAGAAATCCAAGCGCTTTATAGTGCCTATGGGTTCACGAAAAAACCGTGTCAGGCCCATTTCTCAGAAGATGCCGAGGCAAGTCAGGCCCTTCGCGAACAGGTCGTTCAAGAAGATATCGAACAAGCGAAAATGGCACTTGCTGCCCAATTCGCCAAAGCGACGGAAACAAACGACGAGCCGATTACGGAAATTCGGATGGGTGCGCTCATCAAAGATGAGATTGTACCAATCAAGACGATTATCGAAGAAGAACGACGTGTCGCGATTCGTGGTCTCGTCTTCTCTGCGGAGCGGAAAGAGCTGAAGAGTGGCAAGAAATTGTTCACTTTCAAAATGACCGACTACACCGATTCGTTGATTGTGAAAGTATTTGCGCGCGATGACGATGATGACCGGATGCTCAGTGCTGTCAAAAAAGGGATGTGGATTCAAACGGCTGGTCGGGTCGAAGATGACTCCTTCATGCGTGAATTGTGTATGATGGCATCCCAACTCCAGGAAGTGAAAGTCGAACCGCAGCGTGATGAGTGGGAAGGCGAGAAACGTGTAGAACTTCATGCGCATACACAGATGAGTCAAATGGATGCTGTCACAAATGTGTCTGCTCTTGTCGCGCGTGCAGCGCAATGGGGCCATCGAGCAATCGCAATCACGGATCATGCTGGTGTCCAGGCGTTCCCAGAAGCGTATTATGCTGGAAAAAAGAATGATATCAAAGTGTTATACGGGGTCGAGGCGAATGTCGTCAACGATGGTGTCCCTGTCGCTTATCATGCGACCGATGTAGCGTTAGACGATGCGACTTACGTCGTATTCGACGTCGAGACGACAGGTCTTTCTGCTGTCTATAACAAAATCATCGAACTCGCTGGTGTCAAAATCAAAGATGGAGAGATTATCGACCGGTTTGAGGCGTTCGCTGACCCGAAACATCCCTTATCAGCGACAACAATTGAGTTGACTGGAATCACCGATGATATGGTTCAAGGACAGCCTGACCCGGAAGTCATCACAAAGCAGTTCGTCGACTGGTCTAGAGATAGTATTCTCGTTGCCCACAATGCTTCATTCGATATGGGTTTCCTTGAGGCGACACTTCGAAGTGGTGGTCATGAGCCGGACGACTATCCGGTCATCGATACACTTGAACTAGCCCGTACGTTGATGCCGACATTAAAAAACCATCGGCTGAACACTCTTGCGAAACGATTCGATATCGAATTGACTCAGCATCACCGTGCCATCTATGACGCGGAGGCGACGGCATATTTATTGCTGAAGTTACTAGACCTTGCCAAACAGATGTTCGAAATGACGACGCATCGTTCATTAAATGCGAAAGTCGGGAGTGACGTGTCAAAAATCCGTCCATTCCATGCGACCATCTATGCGAAGAATAAAAAACCTGGACTCCGTCATCTATATGAACTCATTTCGTTATCCCATATTGATTATTTACATCGGATGGCACGGATGCCGCGGTCAGAACTTGTGAAACGCCGAGAAGGGTTACTGATTGGCTCAGCTTGTGACAACGGTGAGATCTTTGATGCCGCCTTGAACAAATCAGACGATGAACTCGAGAAGATGATGTCGTTTTATGACTTTATCGAAATTCATCCGCCGGCGCTCTATCACCACTTGATTGATAAAGAAATCGTTGCAAACGAATTGGAGCTCCGTGAGATTATCAAACGAATCATCCGTGTCGCTGATAAGGCTGGATTACCGGTTTGTGCGACAGGGAATGTGCATTATTTGGATCGCCAGGACCGATCGTATCGGGAAATATTAATTCGTACCCAAGGTGGGGCAAACTTCATTAACACACGAAAAGAATTACCGCACGCCCACTTCCGGACGACAAAAGAAATGATGGAAGAGTTCAAATTTTTGGGAGATGAGTTGGCGCGTGAGATTATCATCACAAACCCGAACGTGATTGCCGACCAAATCGAATCAATTCAGATTATTCCGGATGATCTGTACACGCCAAAAATTGAAGGGGCGGACGATGAGGTTCGAAACATGAGTTATGACATGGCTCGATCGATTTATGGTGACGAGCTACCGGAAATCGTTGAGGCACGTCTCGAGAAAGAATTGAAGTCGATTATCGGACACGGATTTGCAGTCATTTATTTGATTTCACATAAACTCGTTAAAAAATCGTTGGATGATGGATATTTGGTCGGTTCACGTGGGTCGGTCGGATCAAGTCTCGTCGCCACGATGACGGAAATCACCGAAGTCAACCCGTTACCGCCACACTACGTCTGTCCTAACTGTCAACATTCTCACTTCTTCAATGACGGTTCTGTCGGTTCAGGATACGATTTACCGGACAAAGAATGTCCGGAATGTGGGACATGGTATAAAAAAGATGGGCACGACATCCCGTTCGAGACGTTCCTTGGTTTCAAAGGGGACAAAGTACCGGATATTGACTTGAATTTCTCAGGTGAGTATCAGCCGCATGCCCACGCCTATACGAAAGTATTGTTCGGAGAAGAATATGTATATCGTGCAGGAACGATTGGAACGATTGCGGATAAGACGGCTTATGGGTATGTAAAAGGATATGCGACTGAGAACGATAAAATCTACCGTAACGCCGAAGTCGATCGTCTTGTGTCCGGTGTCACCGGTGTGAAACGGACGACGGGTCAGCACCCGGGGGGGATTATCGTCGTACCTGATTATATGGACATCGCCGAAATTTCACCGATTCAATATCCGGCCGATGATAAGTCGTCCGAATGGAAGACAACCCACTTCGACTTCCATTCGATTCACGACAACTTGCTCAAATTAGATATTCTCGGGCACGATGACCCGACCGCCATCCGGATGTTGCAAGATTTGTCCGGCATCGATCCGAAGACAATCCCGACAGATGACCCGACCGTCATGAAAATTTTCTCGTCCCCGGACGTGCTCGGTGTTACACCGGAGCAAATCGAATCGAAAACAGGAACACTCGGGATTCCAGAGTTCGGGACGAAGTTCGTGCGCCAAATGCTCGAAGAGACGAAACCGTCAACGTTCTCAGAACTCGTTCAAATTTCGGGACTGTCCCACGGAACCGACGTTTGGATAGGTAATGCAAACGAGCTAATCTACAACGGCACGTGCGAACTGAAAGACGTGATTGGATGTCGTGACGACATCATGGTTTACTTGATTTATGCGGGTCTTGAACCATCATTCGCCTTTAAAATCATGGAGTCTGTCCGTAAAGGGAAAGGACTCACGGACGAGATGGAGTCCGAGATGCGGGCGAATGATGTGCCGGAATGGTATATCTCGTCTTGTAAGAAAATCAAGTACATGTTCCCTAAAGCGCACGCGACGGCGTACGTGTTGATGGCGGTCCGAATCGCCTACTTCAAAGTGCATCACCCGATCCTTTACTATGCGACATATTTTACCGTTCGAGCAGGAGACTTTGACTTGTCCGCCATGATCAAAGGTCCCCAAGCTGTAAAGAAAGCGATGTCGGATATTCGTGAAAAAGGGTTTGATGCGACCGCGAAAGATAAAGGACTTCATACCGTCCTCGAACTCGCGTTAGAGATGCTAGAGCGAGGAATGAAATTTCAAAACATCGACTTGTACCGATCGAGTGCAACCGAGTTTTTGATTGAAGACAATACGCTGATTCCACCGTTTAATGCAGTCGACGGACTTGGCACGAATGCTGCGAAAGCGATTGTCGAGGTGAGGGAAGAAGGGCAGTTCCTGTCAAAAGAAGATTTACGGAAACGAGCGAAACTGTCAAAAACGGTCATTGAGACACTCGATACGATGAAATGTCTCGAAGGCTTGCCTGATGAGAACCAACTCTCATTCTTTGATTTTGGGGTGTAAGTTGCGAATTATCGGGAAAATATGATATATTAGTATCGAACAAAGTTGGATACTACGACGGAAAGGAGTAGGGAACCCTACTCCTTTCTTGTATGTAAAAGCCAGAAGGAGGGATGAGAGTGTCCAAAATAACAGAAGTCGTTGAATCGATTGCGTCGCCAATCGTCGAACGAGAAAACATGGAATTGGTCGATGTGGAATTCGTAAAAGAGGGTCCTGACTGGTTCTTGCGTGTCTATATCGATAAACCAGGGGGCGTCGATTTAGACGATTGCGTCAATATCAATGAACAACTCTCGGAAAAACTGAACGAATCCGATCCGATTGAACAGGCTTATTATCTTGATGTCTCGAGTCCTGGTGCGGAGCGTCCGCTGAAAAAGCCGAGCGATTTTGAACGTGCGGTAGGCAAAAACGTCTACATGAAAACGTTCGCTCCGATCGATGGTGCCAAAGAGTTTGAAGGAATTTTGACGGCATATGATGGGGAAACGGTCGTGATCGAGACGCGCATCAAGACAAGAAAAAAAGCGGTATCGCTACCGGTAGACAAAATTGCACAAGCCCGCTTAGCGGTCACGTTTAGTTAAGGAGAGGGAAGAAGATGGGTCCACAATTACTCACTACAATCGATCAGATTGCCAAAGAAAAAGGAATCGACAAAAATATTATTATCGAAGCACTCGAACAAGCGCTCATTTCTGCATATCGTCGCAACGTGGCGAATCCGAATGAGCACGTGAAAGTCGAGTTCGACCAGGTGACGGGAGATATCCGTGTCTACGCACTACTAGAAGTCGTAGAGCGACTCACACAACCAGATCAACAGCTCTCACTCGAAGAGGCACACGAAATCGATCCGAACTATGAGCTTGGTGATTTTCATAAAGAAGAAGTCACACCAAGTGATTTCGGACGTGTCGCAGCGATGACCGCAAAACAAGTGGTTACACAAAAAATGCGTGAAGCCGAACGCGAACGCATCTACAACCACTTCGCGGACAAAGAAGACGAAATCATGACTGGAATCGTGGAACGTTTTGACCCGCGCAACTTGTATATCGGTTTAGAAAACAACATTGAAGCGGTCCTTACACCGAATGAACAGATGCCAAATGAGTCATACCAGATTCATGACCGAATTAAAGTATACGTTACAAAAGTTGATTCGACGACAAAAGGATCTGGTGCAGCGATTCAAGTATCACGTACGCATCCTGGACTTTTGCGCCGTCTATTTGAACTTGAAGTGCCTGAGATTTCAAACGGGACAGTCGACGTCATGTCTGTATCGCGTGAAGCAGGTGACCGTTCGAAAATCGCTGTTCATTCGGATATCGTCGATCCGGTCGGGGCGTGTGTTGGACCGAAAGGACAGCGTGTCCAAACGATTGTCGATGAGTTGAACGGTGAGAAAATTGATATCGTTCGCTGGTCTGAAGACCCAAAAGAGTTTGTCCGTAATGCACTTAGCCCGGCTCAAGTCGTTGCCGTATATGTCAATGAACCGGCGAAATCAACAACGGTCGTCGTACCAGATTATCAATTGTCTCTCGCAATCGGGAAACGTGGGCAGAACGCACGCCTTGCTGCGAAATTGACAGGATGGAAAATCGACATTAAGAGTGAAACGGATGCGGAAGCACTCGACTTGTTCGATACGTTCGCTGAAAAAGTTGAATCCGAATCAGAAATTGTTCAAAATGAAGTTGAACAAGACTTATCAAATGCTACAGTTGAAACGACTGCGGTGAAAGAAGAGGAATGACCATGAAGCAAAAGAAACTTCCTTTGCGTAAGTGTGTGGTCACACAAGAAATGCTCCCGAAAAAAGAATTGATTCGTGTCGTTCGAACGCCTGAAGGTGACGTAGTCATCGATCAGACGGGCAAAGTGAACGGTCGTGGGGCTTACTTATCAAAAGATATCGATGTTGTTCGTCAAGCAGAGAAAAAACGGACGCTCGACCATCACTTGAAAGTAAAGACGAACGATGACTTGTATGAACAGTTGAAAACTGTCGCAGGTGACGAATCATGAGTCAGTGGGAATCATTGTTAGGCCTTGCTGCTCGAGCGAGGAAAGTAACGATGGGAGAAGAGTTTGTATTGAAGGATGTCCGAGCGGGCCGTGCCAAGCTCGTCATTCTAGCCGGAGATGCAGGGGCCTCGACGAAAAAACGAGTCTCTGACAAGTGTGCGTCTTATCAAGTGCCATTGATTGAAGTGAGCGATCGCTACACAATCGGCGCTGCACTTGGTAAAGATATGCGTGTCGTCGTATCGGTCACGGAATCCGGATTTGCGAACAAGCTTAAGCAACTTCTCTCTTAACTATTAATGGAGGTGGATGCTTTGGGAAAACGCGTCTATGAATTTGCAAAAGAACAGAATGTAACGAGTAAACAAGTCATTACTCAATTAGAAAAATTGAACAAATCGGTGAAAAATCACATGGCCGTCCTCGACGAGGAAACGGTAAAACAGTTAGACCGAGTGTTCAATCCTGAGAAATATCGTGCCGAGAAACAAGCTGAATCAAAACCGGCTTCAACTTCGAACGAACCGAAGCAAGAGAAAAAAGAAGCTCCAAAAGCACGTCCGCAAGCGGGGCAACAAAACCGTGGCGGTCAAAACAATCGCGGTGGTCAAAACCGTTACAACGACCCACGCAATAAAAAACGTGGAAAAGGGAAAGGCAAAGGCAAACCAGTAAAAGCTGCCATCCCACAAGAAGCCGATCCAAACTCGAAGACGAGCCAACGGAAAGCGGCTCGACTCGCGCAAGAGGCCGAGATGGGTAACGTCATCAAATATGAAGATGTACTCAGCGTTTCAGATCTTGCAGAAAAAATGAACAAAAAGCCGAACGAAATCATCATGAAATTGATGGGGCTTGGTGTGATGGCTACGATTAACCAAACGCTCGATGACGAGACAATTGAGTTACTCGCAACCGAGTTCGGTTATGAAGTCGAAAAAGAAGTTGTCGTAGATGAGACGGACTTTGAAACAGTTGAGGTTGACTTCTCGCAATATGATCTTGAAGAGCGCCCGGCTGTCGTTACAATCATGGGTCACGTTGACCACGGGAAAACAACGCTTCTTGACTCGATTCGCAACACGAAAGTCGTAGCAGGAGAAGCTGGTGGAATCACGCAACATATCGGGGCGTATCAGGTTTCTGTTAACGATAAGAAAATCACATTCCTTGATACACCAGGTCACGCGGCGTTCACAACGATGCGTGCCCGCGGTGCGGAAGTGACAGATATCGCCATCATCGTCGTAGCTGCTGACGATGGCGTCATGCCACAGACAGAAGAAGCAATCTCACACGCGAAAGCGGCGAACGTTCCAATCATCGTTGCGGTGAACAAAATGGATAAAGAAGGCGCAAACCCTGACCGTGTCAAACAAGAATTGACAGAGTTCGGTCTCATTCCTGAAGAGTGGGGTGGCGAAACAATCTTCGTTCCAATTTCTGCGATTAAAGGCGAAGGAATTGACGAGTTGCTCGAGATGATTCTCCTCGTATCTGAAGTTGAAGAGTACAAGTCAACACCTGAAATGCCAGCTCGTGGTTCAGTCATCGAAGCAAAACTCGATAAAGGACGCGGACCGGTCGCTACACTGCTCGTTCAACACGGTACACTTCGCATCGGAGATCCAATCGTCGTCGGTAGCACGTTCGGTCGAGTACGGGCAATGGTCAACGATATTGGCCGCCGTGTGAAACAAGTCGGTCCATCAACGCCGATTGAAATCACAGGTTTGAACGATGTTCCACAAGCCGGTGACCAGTTCATCGTCTTTGAAGATGAGAAAAAAGCACGTGCAATCGGAGAGAAACGTTACCAACGTTACCTCGAGTCACAGCGCCGTGAATCAGCGAAAGTAAGTCTTGATGACTTGTTCAGCCGCATTCAAGAAGGTGAAGTGAAAGATTTGAACGTGATCATCAAAGCGGACGTTCAAGGTTCAGCAGAAGCATTGGCTGGGTCACTCCGCAAAATTGATGTAGAAGGCGTCAAAGTCAATATCGTCCACCAAGGTGTCGGTGCAATCACAGAAGGTGACGTGATCCTCGCATCAGCGGCAAACGCCGTGATTATCGGATTCAACGTTCGTCCTGACGGAAACGCCCGTTCAATGGCTGAACAAGAAAATGTTGAAATGCGTCTTCACCGCATCATTTACAACGCGATCGAAGAAATTGAGAGCGCGATGAAAGGTATGCTTGATCCAGAATTCGTCGAAGAAATCACTGGTCAAGTTGAAGTCCGTGATGTCTTCAAAGTATCGAAAGTCGGTACGATTGCAGGTTGTTATGTGACAGAAGGTAAAATCACACGTGACGCAGGTGTCCGTGTCATTCGTAACGGAATCGTCGTGTACGAAGGTAAACTCGATACACTTCGCCGCTACAAAGATGACGTGAAAGAAGTTGCGACAGGGTATGAGTGTGGGATTAAAGTAGAGAAGTTTGATGACATCAAAGTAGAGGATGTCATCGAAGCGTTCGTCATGAAAGAAATCGAACGTAAATAATGTGAGGAGGGATCACGTATGAATATTCGTGCCCAACGTGTCGCCGAGCAAATGCGTAAAGAAATTACAGACGTCTTGTTACGGGAAGTCAGTGACCCGCGCACTAAAAACGCTACAATCACGAGCGTTGACGTGACGGGGGACTTACAGCAAGCAACGGTCTATTATACGGTGCTCGGTGATGAGGAAGATGTGAAAGCAGAAACGCAAGCAGGTCTCGACAAAGCGAAAGGATTTATCCGTCGCGAAATCGGGAACCGCATCCGTCTTCGGAAAACACCAGAAATCTCGTTTGAATACGACTCATCAGTCGCATATGGTACGCATATCGATTCATTGATTCGTGATTTGAACAAAGATCAATAAGTAGAAGGGGAGACGTCGTTCTCCCTTTTTTTATATGGAGGGATGAAATTGGAACCGAACGGAGTGCTCGTACTCGATAAGGATCGTGGCATGACAAGTCATGACTGCGTATTTAAATTACGAAAATTGTTTCATACGAAAAAAGTGGGTCATACGGGTACGCTTGACCCGGAAGTGACGGGCGTATTACCCATCTGTTTAGGACGAGCGACAAAACTCTCCCGCTTTTTGACGGATGAAGGAAAACGTTATGTGGCCGAAGTGACGATTGGGACCGCGACGATGACTGAGGACGCTCATGGTGAGGTCGTTGAACAGAAGTTGATTGCAGAAAACGAATTGGATGAAGACCAAATCGATGAAGTGATGAGTCGACTGATCGGGACCATTGAACAGGTTCCACCGTACTACTCGGCGGTCAAAGTGAATGGGAAGAAACTGTATGAGTACGCGCGAAAAGGACAAACGGTCGAACGTCCCCGTCGCATGGTCGAGATACATCGTTTGGAACGCACAAGTGCGTTGACGTTTGAAGACGGTGTGTGCCGATTCCGAATGGAAATCGATTGTGGGAAAGGGACGTATATTCGAACGCTCGCTGTACAAATCGGGGAGAAGCTCGGTTACCCTGCCCACATGAGTGAACTTCGTCGCACGAGCTCTGGGTCGTTCGAGGAAAGCGGTGCGGTATCGCTCGATGCCTTACAAGCATTCGACACAGTCGAGGAGCGAATGGCACATGTCGTGCCGCTTGAGGACGTGATCAAGCGTTGGCCGGCCATTACAATTCCAAAGAATAGAGAACGTTATATTCGGAACGGTGGGAAACTGAACGGCATTTCGCTCGAATTTGATTTATTTACTGTCTATAATGAAGAAGGAATCCCTCTTGCTTTATATCGAAGACAAGATGGAACGACAGACGCTACAGTCGAGGTCATGCTGGCCATCGACTAAGGGGGAATTTTGACAGTATGGAAACAAGACATCTCACTTATCCAGATACACCAGACGCGTATCCATCCGTCATGGTACTCGGCTTTTTTGATGGTGTCCATAAAGGGCATCAAGCTGTGATTTCACATGCCAAACGTGTGGCAGCTGAACATAACCTTCCGGTGACGGTCGTCACGTTCGACCCACATCCGAAGCAAGTGCTCTCAAATAAACCGGATGCAGTGCGCTATATCACGCCGTTATCCCGAAAATTGAAACGCATTGAAGCGCTCGGGGTGGAACGTTGTCTCGTCTTAACGTTTACAAAAGAATTGGCTGGACTTTCTCCGCAACAGTTTGTTGATGATTATTTAATCGGCGCGGGGGCTGTACATGTGACGGCAGGATTTGACTATTCGTATGGCAAATTCGGAGAAGGGACGATGGAGACGCTGCCTTATCATGCGCGTGATCAATTCACAACGTCTGTCGTCACAGAACAGACGAGGCATGGAGAAAAAGTGTCTTCAACCCGAATCCGTAAGTTATTGGCAGAGGGGCAAGTCGAAGCGGCCCACGAACTACTTGGTGCTCCCTATGTCATCTGTGGTGAAGTTATACATGGAGATGCTAGAGGACGTACAATTGGATTTCCAACAGCGAACGTCTTGATGGATGCTTCTTATGTCATGCCACGTCTAGGTGTTTATGCGACACGAGTCAAGCTTCAAGATGGTCGGACGTTCTATGCTATGACAAATGTTGGACGTCGCCCGACGTTTTACGAGACGGGAGCGGTCTCCGTCGAAAGTCATCTGTTTGATTTTTCAGAGGATTTATATGGGCAAGTCATTGAAATCGAATGGATTCAATTTATCCGTAACGAACGCGCATTTGATGGCTTGGATGCATTGGTCGCACAGCTCAAACAAGATGAGGTGTCGGCCCGTTCAATCCTATCTTGACTTTATATGGCGGGTACGCTATCCTTGTCAAGTACGCAAAGTACACCGTTTCGCTTGGCTGGACGATTCACCAACGCCGGCTCGGCAACGCGGCAATTTTTTATTAAATGGAGGTGGAGAGGCAATGGCACTCTCAAAAGAACGTAAAAACGAAATTATCGCGGATTTCGCGACAAAACAAGGTGACACTGGTTCACCGGAAGTACAAGTGGCAGTGTTGACTGAACAAATCAACACATTGAACGACCACCTTCGTACACACAAGAAAGACCACCACTCACGTCGCGGTCTCTTGAAAATGGTTGGACGTCGTCGTAACTTGCTTACGTACCTTCGTAACAAGGACGTTACGCGCTACCGTGAATTGATTCAACGCCTCGGTCTCCGTCGTTAATCGATCGAGACTGTTCAACGGGCTGGGACAACGTCCTAGTCCGTTTCTTCTTTTTAAAGAAAATGATTAGACATTCGTAGGAATGAGTTACATAATAAACTAGATAAGGTTTGAGAGGAGAATGTACATGTTAGGTACGAAACAAGTATTCTCTACAGAATGGGGCGGACGCCCATTGTCTGTAGAGGTCGGTCAACTTGCGAAGCAAGCAAACGGCTCAGCGCTC
Organism: Exiguobacterium marinum DSM 16307; assembly: GCF_000620845.1. Lineage (GTDB taxonomy): Bacteria > Bacillota > Bacilli > Exiguobacteriales > Exiguobacteriaceae > Exiguobacterium > Exiguobacterium marinum. The sequence continues at coordinate 2,029,016 of NZ_KK211189.1, read as the reverse complement.
GTTCGCTATGGTGACACGGTCGTCCTTGCGACTGTAACAGCTTCAAAAGCACCAAAAGATTTAGACTTTTTCCCATTGACGGTCAACTATGAGGAGAAACTTTACTCGGTCGGTAAAATTCCAGGTGGATTCCTCCGCCGTGAAGGTCGTCCAGGTGAAAACGCGATTTTGACATCGCGTCTCATCGATCGTCCAATTCGTCCACTCTTCCCAGATGGATTCCGTCATGATATTCAAGTCATGATTTATGTCATGTCGAACGACCCGGATTGTTCAGCTGAAATGGCGGGAATGCTCGGTACGTCGATCGCACTCTCGATTTCAGACATCCCGTTCGATGGCCCGATTGCTGGAGCGACGGTCGGACGTGTTGACGGTGAGTTCGTCGTTAACCCGACGACAGCTCAGCTCGAACAGACGGACCTCGAACTCCAAGTCGCCGGAACGGCAGATGCGATCAACATGGTTGAAGCAGGCGCGAACGAAGTACCAGAAGACGTCATGCTCGAGTCAATTCTGTTCGGTCATGAAGAAATCAAGAAACTAGTTGCGTTCCAATCAGAGATCGTAGAGGCTGTTGGGAAACCGAAGTTCGAATACACGGTATCGAAATTTGATGACGCCTTAACAGAAGAACTCGAGGCGGCTCGTCCAGAAATCAACGCCGCGGTCCAAGTCGAAGAAAAACATGCACGTGACGAAGCAATCAATGAAGTGATCGCTAAATACGTAGCTGCCTATGAAGAGACGCTCGCCGATGAACCAGCCAAGTTGAAAGAAGTGTCTGGCATTTTGAACAAATTCGTTAAAGACGAAGTCCGCCGTTTGATTACGGTCGACAAAGTTCGTCCGGACGGTCGTCGCCCGGAAGTCATCCGCCCGCTCGCATCAGAAACTGGCTTATTGCCACGTGCACATGGTGTTGGTCTCTTCACACGCGGTCAAACGCAAGTCATGTCGGTGGCAACGCTTGGCGTGATTGGTGACGCACAAATCATCGACGGAATCGGTTTGGAAGAGAATAAGCGCTTTATGCACCACTATAACTTCCCGCCGTTCTCAGTCGGAGAAGCACGTCCGGTCCGCGCACCAGGTCGTCGAGAAATTGGTCACGGGGCACTCGGTGAACGAGCACTTCTACCGATTATTCCGAAAGAAGCAGACTTCCCGTACACGATTCGTCTCGTTTCGGAAGTACTCGAATCAAATGGCTCGAGTTCACAGGCGTCAATCTGTGGATCGACGCTCGCTTTGATGGATGCAGGTGTGCCAATCAAAGCGCCGGTCGCTGGAATCGCCATGGGTCTCATCATGGAAGGTGAACACTACACGGTCTTGACAGATATTCAAGGACTTGAAGATCACCTCGGCGATATGGACTTCAAAGTTGCTGGAACGAAAGACGGAATCACGGCTCTTCAAATGGATATTAAGATTGCGGGAATCACGCGCGAAATCTTAGAGGAAGCCCTTGAGCAGGCACGTGCTGGTCGTCTACACATTCTTGATCATATGCTTGAAACGTTAGAGGCACCACGTACGCAACTATCGAAATATGCACCGAAGATTGTGACGATGACAATCAATCCGGATAAAATCCGCGATGTCATTGGACCGGGTGGTAAAATGATCAACAGCATCATCGATCAAACTGGTGTCAAAATTGACATTGAACAAGATGGTACAGTATTCATCGCCTCGACCGACCAGGAAGGGATCGATCTTGCCATGTCATTGATTGGGGATATCGTTCGCGAAGTCGTCGTTGGGGAAGTATTCGACGCAACGGTTCGCCGCATCGAGAAGTTCGGCGCATTCGTCGAGCTCTTCAAAGGAAAAGATGCACTCGTACACGTTTCAGAGTTCAGCCTTGAGCGTGTTGCGAACGTCGAGGATGTGGTGAAACTCGGTGATACGATTCAAGTCAAAGTCACAGAAATCGATGATAAAGGTCGTGTCAACGCATCACATAAAGCGCTCATCTTAGAAGGATTGTCTCCTGAAGAGCGTGAGGCTTACGAAGCGAAACGGAAGGCTGCACGTGAAAGCCGTCCACCTCGCGAAGGCCGTCCGCCACGTCGTGACGGGGACCGTCGTCCACCGCGCTCGACAAATTAATTATTCTGGCCATCGTCTTGGTGCGATGGCCTTTTTCATAGGAGTGAGAACATGGAATGGATGACACTAGAGAACGGTGTACGCATCATCATCGAACCAATCGAGGGTTCGCGCAGCACTTCAACCGGTGTGTTTATTAAAGCCGGCACACGCACGGAATCGTTTGAAAATATCGGCATCAGCCATTTGATTGAGCATATGTTGTTCAAAGGAACGAAAACGAAAAACGCAAAAGAGATTGCTTCTTTTTTCGATGAACTTGGTGGAAGTGTCAACGCCTTCACCTCGAAAGACCATACGTGTTTCTATGTGAAGACGCTCGATGAACATGCGGTCATGGCGCTTGATGTGTTGACGGATATGTTGTTCGAGTCGGTGCTTGACGAAAACGAACTCGAAAAAGAAAAACGTGTCGTCGTGGAAGAAATTAAAATGTACGAAGACACGCCAGAAGATCTCGTGCACGAATTACTGGCTATCGCGGCATATCGGGATGACCTACTCGCCCAACCAATTCTTGGAACGGAGGAGAGTGTCAATCGATTGACACGAGACCAACTCGTTGACTATTTGCAAGAACGCTATACAGCAGAAGAAATTGTCGTCTCGATTGCAGGGAATATATCCAACGAGTTGATTGATGCCGTGAAGGGTAGGTTTGCCAACATCCCTTCTAGGGAATCTTCGAAACAACTCAATCAACCGGAGCTATTCCATGATACCGTGACAAAACAGAAGGAAACAGAACAGGCGCACCTATGTTGGAACTATGGAGCAATTTCAGCGACGGATGAACGGTTACCACACTTGGCACTGATGAATAACGCAATCGGCGCGACGATGTCCTCGAGACTGTTTCAGTCGATTCGTGAAGAGGAAGGCTTGGCCTATTCAATCTACTCTTACTACACGACATTCGCTGATCATGGCACCTTTACCATCTATGTCGGAACATCATCCGATACGTTAAAGCAAGTCGAAGTCATTCTCGAAAGAGAGTTAACCCGACTCGTCGAAGAAGGATTGACGGATGAAGAGGTGGATAAAGGCAAGCGGCAATTGAAAGGTTCTCTCGTGCTTGGAAACGAAAGCTCGAGCGCACGTATGAATCGCAATGGACGAAACTTGCTCTTACTTGACGAAGTTGAACCGATTGAACACGTGATTCAAAAAGTAGAACGCATCGAAGTCGAAGAGGTCAATGCATTGATTCGTGAAGTGCTTCAACAGCAACCAGCGAAATCATATGTCCTCCCGAACGAAGGGTGACTTGAAACCGAATTGTAAGTTCTCTACACTGATTAAGAGGTATTCTTTAGTGTGGATAGGATACAGGTGAAAGAAGGGAAAGACTTGAACTTAACGGATTTAGTGAAGACGATACAACTAATTAATCAACCAAATCTTGAAGGCATCATAGTGACGCATGTGACGACCGATTCGCGAGAAGTAGTTCCGGGAACGTTGTTTGTCGCCATCAAAGGTTATACGGTCGATGGCCATGAATACGCGGCGCAAGCGGTGAAACGAGGAGCGGTAGCGGTTGTCAGTGAACGCCCACTCGAGCTAACGGTTCCAAACTTAATTGTACGTGATAGCTCACGTTCAGTCGGACTACTGGCTTCAGCTTTTTATCAGTATCCCTCTGAACAGATGCGACTGTTCGGGATTACGGGAACTAATGGGAAAACAACGACGACGACGATCTTACGTGATGTTCTTGACGTCCTTGGGCATTCGACCGGATTGATTGGAACTGTCGAAGTACGTATTAATGACAACATTGTTCCAAGTAAAAATACAACACCTCAAAGTTCAGAGCTTCAACAGTTGCTTGCACAAATGCGTGACGAAGGCGTGACTGATGTCATGATGGAAGTGTCATCACACGGTCTTGAGCTTGGTCGTGTCATCGGAACGGATTTTGACATCGTAGGATTCACAAATTTGACGCATGACCACTTGGATTTTCATGGTACGTTCGAAAATTACGCGCGTGCGAAAGGATTGCTTTTTGCACAACTCGGTCAAATGGCTTCACGGGGAAAAGTAGCCGTCTTGAACGCAGACGATGCCCAAAGTGCGCTCTACGAAACGATGACCGGTGCTAAAGTATTGACATATGGAATCGATACACTAGCGGACTTGATGGCATCGGACATTGAACAGACACTCTCTCAGACGAGTTTTGTGTTGAACTACCAAGGCATACGTCTCCCGGTGACCGTACAGTTTATCGGTCGGTTCAACGTATACAATCTGTTGCTTGCGACAGGTTGTCTTCTCGCTGCCGGATATTCGCTTGAGAGAATCGCTGAAGCACTTGAAACGATTCATCCTGCCAAAGGACGAATGCAACGCCTAGACGTCCCGGGTTATAATGTATACGCAGACTATGCGCATACACCAGATGGAATCGAACAGTGTTTGAAGTCCCTCGTTGGCGTACCAAAAGAGAAGATTGTCTTTTTAATTGGGACCGGTGGAAACCGTGATGTCACGAAACGCCCGGCGATGGGTGAGATGGCATCGACCTACGCTGGAACCGTCATCATCACGACAGATGATCCACGCTTCGAAGCGTACGAATCCATCACGAACGGCATCGCGGCTGGAATGACTCATGACAGTTATGTCGAGATTGGTGATCGTGAAGAGGCAGTTCGTTATGCGGCAAGTTTAGCCAAAGCGGATAATATCATCGTATTAGCAGGAAAAGGGCATGAAAAGTATCAGATTATCGGAAATGAAAAGTTGCCGCTCGATGAAGAGGCGATTGTCCGAGCAACCATTTTGAATACGGAGGAATCGTGATTTATGGCAGTACAATCAATTACGTTGACAGAAAAAGAACATGACGACTTCGTCAAAACGCATGACCGTGGTGATTTATTGCAACTGTCGAGTTGGGGAGATGTGAAGCGCCAAAATGGATGGACATCAGAGCGCATCGCTGTAGCGCGTGATGGAGCGACGACCGGTGCCGCTCTGCTTTTATTTAAACGTGTTCCAAAATTACCATTTACTTTATGTTATGCACCTCGTGGTTTTGTCGTGGACTATGACGACTTGGCATCTCTTCAAGCACTTGTGAATGAAGCAAAACGTGTTGCGACGGCACATAAAGCCATCGTGATTAAAATTGACCCAAATATTGATCGTGACGAGATGCCTGGTCTATTGACGGAAATGGATGCGATTGGATTTAAACATAAAGGCTATGGTGGCGGATTTGACTATGCACAGCCCCGTTTCACGATGGAAACAGATTTACGTCCAAGCGAGAAAGATATTTTTGCGAAATTCCATCACAAGTTCAGATATAATGTTCGGTTAGCTGAAAAGAAAGGCATTGTCTGTACAGAAGTCGATCGTGATGGACTCAAGACGTTCGCTAATCTGATGAAAGTGACAGGAGAGCGTGATGGTTTCGCCACTCGAGGTCTCGATTATTTTGAAAACCTATACGATTGTCTACAACCGAATGATGCTCGTCTATTTTTAACCAAACTTGAGCCGAAAATTGCGCTTGAACAGCAACAAGCAACACTCGAAAAAGCGAAAAAAGAGTTGAGTAAAATCGAACGGGGGTTAGAGAAGGAGACGCTCGAAAAGAAACGAACGAGCCTTCTTAACCGCAAAGAGCAGACAGAAGCGCAAATTCAAAAAGCCGAACAAGCGTTACCTGAGCTCGTTGAACTAGACCAGACATATCCGAATGGAATCGTCTTGTCGGGTGGGTTATTGACACTTGCAGGACGTCGCTCGTATTACTTATACGGTGCCTCATCCAATGAATTCCGTGAATTCATGCCAAACCACTTGATGCAGTGGACAATGATGAAGGCAGCTAAGGAGAGCGGTGCAGAGCGATATGACTTCGGTGGAGTATCGGGAAGTACTGACCCAAATGATGAATATGCAGGTCTATATGCCTTCAAGTCTGGATGGGGAAGTGACATGATTGAGAAGGTCGGGGAATTTGATCTCGTCTTAAATCGTCCTTTCTATATGGCACTCGAAAAAGGTTTGCCAATCCTTAAAGGATTACGTAAACGGTTAAGAAGATGAGATGGACAGGTGTGTTATCACTTGCGATGGTCGCCTTCTTGATTGGAATTACGCTAGCTTATTTTTATATGCAACCTGAACCGGTACCATGGGTGGACGAACCTACGTTTGAGGCGGATATGTGTGTGCGGAACAAAGAGGCGGAGGACGCCGTGTTAGCGAGGACAAAGATTGAATTTGACCGTTTACATCCACAAGTCGTGAATCGAGGAGTCTCGTTCATACGATTAGCGCAATCTTGTCTAGACCTTGAAGTACGACTCACATCAGGATATCGCTCGGCGAAGGAACAAAATGCTTTGTATGCACAAGGTCGGTCTGAACCAGGACAAGTTGTGACGAATGCCAAAGCGGGTCAAAGTTATCATAACTATGGACTTGCGATTGATTTCGTCATTATCCATAACAACAAGGTGGACTATGATTTGAACACTGACCGCAATCGAAATGATGTACCGGATTGGCAAGAACTCGGGGAATTAGGGAAGGCGCTTGGCTTCGAATGGGGCGGTGACTGGAACTCATTTCCGGACTATCCTCACCTCCAAATGGACTTTGGCTTGTCAATCCGACAACTTATCGCAGGGAAACGACCTGACAAAGAAGCGGTTGTACCGATTGCCGATGCACTAAAGCCTCTATTAGATTGAACGGAAATGTTGGCAATGAAGCCGTTTTCCGCTACAATATTCAGTAGCGATAAGGGGACGAAACAGAATATGAATCAATTAGGAGGTTTTTGTTAGTGTCTAAAAAGAAGACAGAGAATATTAGCGTCTTTGCGCTTGGAGGCGTAGGCGAAATCGGGAAGAACATGTACGTCGTGGAGCTAGACGACGACATCTTCGTCATCGATGCCGGACTCATGTTTCCAGGCGATGAGATGCTTGGGATTGACATTGTCATCCCAGACATCACCTATTTAAAAGAAAACAAAGATCGCGTACGAGCAATTTTCATCACACACGGTCACGAAGACCATATCGGTGGACTCAGCTACGTGCTACGCGATTTGAAGCACGTTCCGGTATACGGAACGAAGTTAACTCTTGGGTTGATTGAATTGAAATTAAAAGAGGCTGGTTTGTTAAAAGAAGTCGACCTTCGCATGATTGACGCCAAAACGAAATTGACTATCGCTGATCATTTCATCACATTCTTCCGCGTCAATCACTCGATTCCCGACTGTGTCGGTGTTTGTATTCAAACATCTCAAGGTGCAATCGTCCATACCGGAGATTTTAAGTTTGATTATACACCGGTCGACGGTAAGCAATCCGACTTTAACAAGTTAGCGGCGATTGGACAACGTGGGGTTCTCGCTCTACTTTCAGATTCGACAAATGCAGAGCGACCGGGACAAACTGGTTCTGAATCGCTCGTCGGTGCTGAATTGAACGACGTCATCTATCAAGCCGAAGGCCGTGTCATCGTGGCATCGTTCGCATCGAACGTCCATCGCTTGCAACAAGTATTCGCGGCAGCGGAAGCAAATGACCGTAAAGTGGCGGTTGTAGGTCGTAGTATGGTCAATATCGTCGAAGTTGCTCAAAAATTAAACTACCTTCGTTTCAAGGCGAAGACACTCGTCGAATTGTCGCAAGTGAATCGACTGCCGGATAATAAAGTCGTCATTTTAACAACGGGATCTCAAGGAGAGCCAATGGCAGCATTGACTCGTATGGCACGTAATGCGCACAAACAAGTCAACATTCGTTTGAACGATACGGTTGTCATTGCCGCTACTCCGATTCCCGGGAATGAGAAGTCAGTTTCGAAGACGATTGATTTATTATTCCGCTCTGGTGCGAACGTCATTTATAACCAACGTAAAGTTCACGTATCAGGGCACGGTTCGGCAGAAGAGTTGAAGTTGATGCTCAACCTCGTCAAACCGAAATACTTCTTACCGATTCACGGTGAATATCGTATGCAAATGGCGCACTCAAAACTTGCTGAACAAGTAGGTGTAAAATCAAACAATATCTTCATCGTTGAAAAAGGTGATGTCGTTGAGTTTACAGGTCGAAAAGCCCGGATGAGCCGAAAAGTTCCTGCTGGTAATGTCTTGATTGACGGAATCGGCGTCGGCGATGTCGGAAACATCGTTCTTCGTGATCGTCGATTATTGTCACAAGATGGAGTTGTCCTTTGTGTCGTCACATTGAATCGAAAACAGAAGAAATTGATTTCAGGACCTGAACTCATCTCACGTGGATTCGTGTATATGCGAGAGTCGGAAGAGATGATTTCAGAGGCAAACCGTATTGTCACGAAACAGATTGAAAAGAGTCTGCAAGCTGGCAGTGACTGGACCGAATTGAAATCAAATATCCGCGAGCGACTAAGCGTCTTCTTGTTTGAACAGACGAAACGTCGTCCGATGATCTTGCCGATCATCATGGAGATTTAATGGAATGTGAGTGAGGCAAAAGTCATCCGACTTTTGCCTTCTTTTTTTAGGAGGGACTATAGTGGCACAAAAAACAAGAAAGACTCCCGTGAAGCGTAAGCGACCTGCGACACGAAATACGAGAAAACGAAAAAAACAACCGATTGCGCCACGTACATACGGATGGGGGATTTTTGTTCTCTCCATCGTTGCATTCGTATTTGCCTTCTTTAATTTAGGCTGGATTGGTCAACAGTTGTCCGAGCTGTCCGAATATATTTTTGGTGGTTGGGGTGCGCTTACTTATTTGATGGTAGCCGTCATCTTATGGGTCGTGCTCAATTCAATGAGACCGATGGAACGAGCAGGTTTACTCAATATGACCGCCTCACTCTTGTTGTTCGGTGACTTATTGTGGGGAGAAGAGCGTGGTAGAGTCAATGGTGCTTTATATGATTTAAATCAGTATTTGTTTTCTGATTTTGGTCTCGTCTTTTTAGGCGTCGTGTTCTTCGTTGTCGGAGTATCTCTGTATGTGCCGACAGTTTGGGGCAAGCTGTACCATCGAATGAGTGAATCCGTTGTAGCTGTGAAGAAAGAATGGCAAGCACGACCAAAAACTGAGAAGAAGCAAGCTTCGAATCGAACACGTACTGCACAACAAAATCAAAAGGTGTTACATACGGAAAGAGAGTTAGCATCTGAATCAGAGTCAGACACGGTCACGATGAATGACATCCCGATTGTTGGGTTTAGCGAGAAAGTTGTGGCAGAAAAGAAAGATGCTGAAACGGAAACACCCCAATCTACGGAAACTGATGCATCCAGCACGACAGAAGAGATGATGATGACTGCAGCTCAAGATGTCTCAGATACTTATGAACTCCCTCCTTTTTCAAACTTAAAGGAGCCGGTAATCACTGATTTATCGGGAGAAAATGCGCGCTTGAAAGAGAATGCGGCAAAACTCGTGAAAACACTAAAGTCATTTGGTGTCGGAGTCAAAGTGTTAAAGATTCATCTCGGACCAACCGTTACGAAATATGAGTTACAACCAGATATTGGTGTGAAAGTAAGTCGAATCACCTCGTTAAGTGATGATTTAGCACTTGCACTTGCTGCTAAAGATATCCGAATTGAGGCACCGATCCCAGGGAAGGCGGCCATCGGTATTGAAGTACCGAACCAGGAAGTCGCTCCGGTGTGCTTACGAGAAGTGCTTGAAGCAGATCCAGTCAAACAAGACGATTCAAAATTGCTCGTCGCTCTTGGTCGTAGTATCAGTGGGGAGACCGTCGGAATCTCACTTAACAAAATGCCGCATTTGCTCGTCGCGGGATCAACAGGTTCAGGAAAATCAGTTTGTATCAACGGCATGATCGTATCCTTGTTGATGCGTTCTCGACCTGATGAGGTCCGGCTCATGATGATTGACCCGAAAATGGTCGAATTGAATGTATATAACGGTGTTCCTCACTTATTGACTCCGGTTGTCACAGACCCGAAGAAAGCCGCTCAGGCACTAAAACAGGTAGTTGCCGAGATGGAACGACGTTATGAACTATTCAGTCGATACGGGGTACGCAACATTGAAGGGTATAATGAACTCGTCAATCAATCAGACGATGAAGATGCGAAACGTCTACCGTTCATCGTCGTTATCGTCGATGAACTAGCAGACCTGATGATGGTCGCATCAAATGATGTCGAAGATGCGATTATGCGACTTGCGCAAATGGCTAGGGCTGCAGGTATTCATATGGTTCTCGCTACTCAGCGCCCATCGGTTGACGTAATCACTGGGGTCATCAAGGCGAATATCCCATCACGGATTGCATTTGCGGTCTCTTCTCAAACCGATTCGCGAACTATTCTTGACGGAGGGGGAGCAGAGAAATTGCTCGGACGTGGGGATATGCTGATGCTTGCGAACGGTATGAATAAACCTGTCCGTATTCAGGGAGCGTTCGTCTCCGACCAAGAAGTCGAGATGGTCGTCAATCATGTCATCGCACAGCAACGAGCGCAGTATGTGGAAGCGATGATGCCGAAAGAGGAAGAAGTGACGACAATCGACTCGGATGATTCATTGTTCGGAGAAGTCGTTCAATTCATCGTTACTCAGGAAACGGCATCGACATCGATGATTCAGCGAAGATTTCGAATCGGGTATAATCGGGCTGCCCGATTGATCGATTCGCTTGAAGAAGCCGGTTACGTGGGGCCGTCAGAAGGTTCGAAACCTCGAAAAGTGTTCATTCAAGAACGAGAAGAATAATAATAAAAACGAACGATTATATGTATTCATATATAATCGTTCGTTTTTTAATGGTATTCATAGAATGCGGAAATATTAGCGATAATTAAAGAGGTTCGTTATAATAGAAATGTAATATAGCACATATGACCTATATTATTTAATAGTGCATACTTTTAAAAAACCTTGAAACGCTTACATATTTTAATAACGTTTTCATTTTACAAAGTTTTTTCAAACATGAAAGAAAAGAGTAAAATGGACTCAGTGGTACGGTTCAACACGATTAAAAAAAATATTTCCCTGATTCCGAACAAAAACTATTGCGTTCTAATTCTCGAATCCCTATACTTAATATTGGCAAGGACATTCATACGTCAGATGTCTGAGCACTGGTAAGTAAATTAAAGGTGGTGAGGCCAATGTCGATTAAGCTCGATCATCGATTGCTCTATCTTCGAGTAATTGAAAAAATTAAGCAAGATATCGACGCTGGTGTCTATCGGGAAGGCGAAAAGTTACCTTCGGAATTCGAACTTTCGAAACAACTCGGAGTCAGTCGAGCAACACTTCGTGAAGCGCTCCGAATTCTCGAAGATGAGAAATTCGTGGTGCGAAAGCATGGGGTAGGGACATTTATCAGTTCCAAGCCGCCGTTTACATCAGGAATTGAAGAGTTATTCAGTGTCACTGATATGATTACGCGTGCGAAGATGACACCAGGAACGAAAGTATTGGTGGCCGAGAAGGTGTTGGCAACAGAGAGAGAAGCCGATCGTCTCAAGATTGAGCCGAACTCACCGATTTATCGAATTGTTCGAATTCGATATGCGGATGACACACCGGTCGTATATTGTGTCGATAAAGTGCCGGCCCATCTCGTCTCAAATCCTGAAACATTGACTGAAGGGAAGTCATTGTTTGATGCTCTTGAAAAAGAGGTAGGACGTCGAGTCGCGTATGCGATTACGCATATTGAGCCGAGCGTCAGCTCTGACATATCGTCACAACTTCAGACGGACCAACCGTTACTCGCTTTAAAGCAATTGCATTACGATGAGAGTGATTTACCATTGCTCGATTCGGCCAACTTTTTCCGGGCAGATCGATTCGATTTCCATGTCGTACGTAAACGAGTGTAAAACGACCAGTTTTTTGACGGAAAGGGTTATTTTTGGGGAATAGCGTGAAAGCGCTTTCTTATACCGGTGTAAAGACTACTGATGACATGACAACAAAATTTGTTATGAACCGAAAGGGGAAACACGACGATGATGAACAAAAAGAAAACGATTCTCTCAGCTTTAGCAGCAGGACTCACACTCTCTACAGTACTCGCAGCTTGCGGTGGCGATGACAACGAAGGTGGCTCATCTACAAACGGTGAAGGCGGAGAAGGTAGCGACTTCAAAGTAGCGATGGTTACTGATACCGGCGGTGTAGATGACAAATCGTTCAACCAATCTGCATGGGAAGGGTTGAAAAAATTCGGTGAAGAAAACGACTTGACTGAAAACGAAGGATATAAATATCTTCAGTCAGCAAAACAAGCAGACTATCAGCCAAACTTACAGCAATTGGCACGCGATAACTTTAATTTGATCTATGGAATCGGCTTCTTGATGGCAGAAGATATTGGTAAAGTTGCAGAACAATTCCCTGACAACAACTTTGCAATCGTCGATATGGTTGTTGACGCTCCGAACGTTGCTTCAATCACTTTCAAAGAACAAGAAGGTTCGTTCCTCGTAGGTGTTGTTGCTGGTCTTACGACTACAACTGACAAAGTTGGATTTATCGGTGGGGTAGAGTCAGATTTGATCAAGAAGTTTGAAAATGGATTTAAAGCTGGTGTAATGGCTGTAAACCCTGAGGCGACAATCGATGTGAAATATGCTGAAGACTTCAACTCAGCTGAAAAAGGAACAGCGATCGCTTCAGGTATGTACGGTTCTGGTTCTGACATCATTTATCACGCAGCTGGTGGTACGGGTGTAGGGGTATTCACAGAAGCGAAAAACCGTAAGAAGAACGGCGAAGATGTTTGGGTTATCGGCGTTGACCGTGACCAGTATGAAGAAGGACTTCCAGAAAACGTCACACTTACATCAATGGTTAAACGTGTAGATACAGCTACACTTGAAGTTTCGAAAATGGCAATGGACGGGGAGTTCCCAGCTGGTGAAATCGTTGAGTTCTCTCTTAAAGACGAAGGTGTAGGAATCGCGCCAACTTCTGAAGAAAACGTTGCTGCTGACGTTCTTACGAAAGTTGACGAGTATCGTCAACAAATCATCGACGGCGAGGTAGTTGCACCAGCAACTGACGCTGAGTTCGAAGAGTTCATGAAAACAGTAAAATAATTCATTTGAGTATAGGGGGGACCCATGTGGTCTCCCTTTACTTAAAGTTAGGGGTGAACTTCCTTGGAATATGTAATTGAAATGCTAAATATTCGCAAAGAGTTCGGTACGTTCGTTGCGAACGATAATATCACGCTCCAATTGCGTAAAGGAGAAATCCATGCGCTTCTAGGAGAAAACGGGGCCGGGAAGTCGACGCTCATGAACGTGTTATTTGGTCTATATCAGCCTGAAGGCGGAGAGATTCGCGTACACGGGAAGAAAGTTGATATTGAGAATCCGAACATCGCCAATGATCTTGGGATCGGGATGGTCCACCAACACTTTATGTTGGTTGAAAAGTTTACCGTCACGGAGAACATCATCCTTGGACTTGAGCCGAAGAGCGGTGTAACAATCGATCGCGCGTCAGCTCGTCAAAAGGTAATGGATATTTCAGAACAGTACGGACTTAAAATTGATCCAGATGCGAAGATTGAAGATATTTCGGTCGGTATGCAGCAACGAGTAGAAATCTTGAAAACGCTCTATCGTGGAGCGGATATTTTGATTTTCGACGAACCGACGGCAGTGTTGACGCCGCAAGAGATTCAAGAACTTATCCAAATTATGAAACGTTTGATTGCTGAAGGTAAGTCGATCATCTTGATTACGCACAAGCTGAAGGAAATCATGCAAGTGGCGGACCGTTGTACGGTCATTCGTCGTGGTCGCTACATTGGAACGGTTGAAGTGGATGAAACGGTTAATGAAGATAGTCTGGCTGAAATGATGGTCGGGCGTGAAGTCAACTTCGCTGCTGAGTATTCAAAAGCAGAACCGCAACAAGTTGTTCTCGATGTTCAAGGGCTCGTCGTTAAAGACAGCCGTGGATTGAAGGTCGTTGAAGGATTAGACTTGCAAATTCGGGCTGGGGAAGTGCTCGGAATTGCTGGAATCGATGGTAACGGTCAAACTGAGTTAATTGAAGCGATTACGGGTCTTAAAAAACCGGAATCAGGAAAAGTTCAGCTCAATGGGAAAGATGTGACTGGTCAAACACCGCGTAAGATGACGGAATCCGGCATCGGACATATTCCGCAAGACCGTCATAAACACGGACTCGTCCTCGACTACTCGATTCGGGACAACATGGTTTTACAAACGTATTACAAAGAACCTTTCTCTAAGCGAGGGCTAATGAATTACAAAGCTGTTGCAGAGAAGGCGAAGGCGTTAATTGAGAAGTTTGACGTCCGAACTCCATCTATCGATGTGCCGGCGCGTGCGCTCTCGGGAGGGAACCAGCAGAAGGCAATCATCGCCCGGGAAGTCGACCGTTCACCAGATTTACTCATCGCTGCACAACCGACACGTGGTCTTGACGTCGGTGCGATTGAATTTATTCATGAACAGCTCATTAAAGAGCGTGAAAAAGGACGCGCCGTCTTGCTCATCTCATTCGAACTTGATGAAATTTTACACGTATCCGACCGTATTGCTGTTCTTTACGAAGGGAAAATCGTAGGGATTCGTGATCCGAAAGAGACGACTGAACAAGAACTTGGCTTCTTGATGGCCGGCGGTCAGAGAGGGGACGAAACAGAATGAAAAAATTAAGTTTAAACCAGCTCCTCATTCCATTCCTATCGATTATTTTAGGTCTTCTCGTCGGTGCCATCGTCATGTTGATCGGTGGTTACGACCCGGTTCAAGGGTTCATCTCATTATTCGAAGGAATGTTTGGTAGTCCGTATGCCATCGGTGAAACGCTGCGAGCGGCTGCACCGCTCATCTTCTCGGGTCTTGCCGTTGCGTTCGCCTTCCGTACAGGACTTTTCAATATCGGGGTAGAAGGTCAAGTATTGATTGGGTGGGTCGCGGCCGTATATGTAGGAATCAACTTCGATGGTTTGCCGATGTTCATCCACTTGCCGCTCGCGCTTCTCGCAGCAATGATCGCAGCAGCAATTTGGGCTTTCGTACCAGGATTCTTGAAAGCGAAGTTTTACGTCCATGAAGTCATCACGTCCATTATGATGAACTATATCGCACTTTATACGACAAATGCGATTTTGCGTAATGTCATCGGTGTGACGAACGAACGGACAGAATCAATCAATGAGTCTGCATCTCTCGCATCACCTTGGCTACAAGAGTTGACGACATATTCTCGACTTCACTGGGGTGTTCTCGTCGCTGTCCTTGCAGCAATTGTGTACTACTATATTCTTCAGCGTACGACGCTTGGTTATGAGTTACGTGCAGTTGGGTTCAACAAAAATGCATCTCAATATGCAGGAATGAGCGTAAACAGAAATATCGTCCTGTCGTTCGTCATTTCAGGTATGTTCGCTGGACTTGCTGGAGCTATGGAAGGTCTTGGAACATTCGGAAGTATGACTTTATCGGCATCGTTCACAGGTGTCGGATTTGATGGGATTGCCGTGGCCCTTTTAGGAGCTAATACAGCGATCGGTGTCGTTCTCGCCGCGATTCTCTTTGCAGGATTGAATATTGGTGGTTTGGCGATGCAACTTGGTGCGAACGTACCGTCAGAACTCGTCAAAGTCATCATTGCAGCAATCGTCATCTTTGTGGCATCTGGTTACGCCATCAACTATGTCGTAGAAAAACTAAAAGGAAATCGTAAGAAAGGAGTGGAGAAAAAATGAGCTTCTTAGAAGTCCTCTATATCGTCGTACCGGTTGCACTTGCCTATGCGACTCCACTCATTATCGCAGCACTCGGTGGGATTTTCAGCGAACGCTCTGGTGTCGTCAACATTGCTCTCGAAGGAATTATGATCATCGGTGCCGCGACTGGGATTATCACAACGCTTACTTTAACTGATTTAGGTGCTGGCGTCTTCAGTCCATGGATTGCCTTGCTTGTAGCAATGGTAGTCGGTGCATTATTCTCTCTCTTTTTGGCCGTACCTGCGATTCTGTGGCGCGCGGACCAAACTGTTCTTGGGGTAGCAATCAATATGCTCGCGATCGGTCTTGCCATCTTTGTTGTACGTGTGCTCTACAATAAAGGACAAACTGACTTTATCGAATATCGGATTGCGAAAGAGAACGTACCGTTTTTATCAGATATTCCTGTACTCAAAATGTTCTTCATTAACGTTCAATATACATCATTTGTGGCGATTGCCTTGGCGTTTGTCGTATGGTTCGTCATCTTTAAGACGCCGTTTGGACTTCGCCTTCGCTCAGTCGGTGAGCATCCGATGGCAGCTGATACGATGGGGATCAACGTAACGAAAATGCGCTTCATGGGTGTCATGCTCTCTGGTGCGTTTGGTGGTCTTGCCGGTGCAGTATATGCTGTAACCGTTACGACGAACTTCAGTGGAACGACAATTGTTGGTCAAGGCTTCTTGGCGATTGCCGCAATGATCTTCGGGAAGTGGAATCCACTCGGTGCGCTAGGCGCCGGACTGTTCTTTGGATTTGCGCAGGCGCTCTCGATTATCGGAAGTAATTTGCCGATTATCAATAATGTGCCACAACTTCTCCTGTTGATTGCGCCATATGCGCTCACGATTCTTGCACTCGCTGGTCTTGTCGGGCGTGCGGATGCACCGAAGTCGGTCGGTATCCCATATATTAAAGGGAAACGCTGATTAGAAATAGGACATATGTCCACTATGATAAGGTTGTTTGGTACTTAAGCCAAACAACCTTTTTTGTTATACTTGGCTAGAGCTGTCATGATTAGAAGAGAGTGAATCGAAAAGACATGAAAAAAGACATATCAGTCAAATGACCGATACGTCCTTCGTAAATTATTCGAATTTTAGAGCATCGCCGTCGAATGATTCGTCCGCCACTTTGATTGAATCAGTTGGACAACCTTCGAATGCATCCATCATGTCTTCGTGTAATTCATCAGGGATTTCAACAGTACCTGTGTTGTCATCCATCAAGTTGAACGCGAGACCTTCATCATCATAATCGTAAATATCTGGTGCCGCTGCGCCGCAAGCTCCGCATGCGATACATGTATCTTTATCGACGATAGTAAATTTTGCCATGATAATAACCCTCCAAACGGTTTGTTTCTCTTAGAAATCATTCTACTGACTATGAGTAATTGTAGTCTACATACCCAATTATTTCAATGAGGAAACGAGTGTCTTTTTGGTACGATAATGTTTTTTTTAAGGAAGTGACGATTTGGTTCATTTAGCGGATGGGATTTTACTGCTGGCCATTAAACGATTAAATGGAGAACGGAGTGAACGTAGTCTATTTCATGTTCTGAACGGGAAACGTTCGGCCACAACGTTACAAGATGCGTTCTTCTATGAGTTAGAGTCTATTTTTGGACAGTTTCCGCAAGCGACATACTCATATGAGTCCATGTTGAAAGGATTTGAAAAACGGGGGTGGTTGGACCGAAAACAATTCAAATTGACGAAAGCAGGCGAAATGATCTCATCACCTGAGGCTGTTGAGCGTTTATTCAATCGGTTAGGTGGAGAACGACGCGACTATAATGCGACGACGTGGAAAAGGTTGAGTTTATTCGTGCAAACCTTCATGTCTAAAGAGCATGCGCGAACATTTTATCCGGTTCAAGCTGACCGTCCTGCAGAGCAATGGGTAAAACAGTTATTGCAACTCGATCGTGATTGGAAAGCGCTCATGCGGACGTTCCATCTAGAGATTGAAAAAGCGCTTGATCACGTTGGGGATCCGTATGCGACTGCGGTCGTCTACCGGTTTACTGGAGCGTTCGAAACAGGATTGACGTATGAACAAATTGCTAGTTTGCTTGATGTCGATGCCGAAACGGCCCGCCTCTATTTTTTGGCAGGATGGAACGAGTTGCTGAAAGTGTTACCGGAAGATGCGAAAATCCGAGGGTTCACGTATGGGTTATCGACAGACCGGATGACGTATTCTGCGCATGAATCGTATGACCTCTTTCTGAAGGGATACACATTCGATCAAGTTCAGGCAAGGCGTCGATTGCGGACGAGTACGATTGAAGACCATGTGGTGGAGATGGCGATGTATTTAGCTGTCTTCCCGCTCGAACAATTTGTGCCGATGCAGGACATTGTCGCCATCGAAAAATTACGAGATCCGGTCAGTTGGGCTTTGAAGCCTGTCTTTGAAGAAATGGGTAACGTCAGCTATTTTCAAATACGTCTTGTGTTCGCAAGGCTGAAAGGAGGTGAGACATTTGTATGAATCGACATTGAAACGAGTCTTTGGATATGATTCGTTCCGACCTGGTCAACACGACATCATTCAAGCAGTGGTGGAAGGACAGGATGTCTTGGCCGTCATGCCGACCGGTGCGGGAAAATCGTTGACGTTTCAACTCCCCTCCTACATAAAGAATGGAGGTTTGACGATCATCGTCTCGCCGCTACTCTCTCTGATTGAGGATCAAATGCTTCATATCCGGGAACGTGGTGAGCGTGGCGTAGCCCGATTGACATCTATGGAGTCGATGGAAGAAAAGCAGGACATCATCAATCATTTGAAGCGTTATCGTTTTTTATATCTCTCACCCGAACAATTGGCTGTTCCTTATGTCACGCGTGCGTTGGCGAATGTGAAAATTCAAATGCTTGTAATTGATGAAGCGCATTGTATCTCCCAATGGGGCCATGAATTTAGACCAGAATATGCCCGGTTAGGCGAGTTGCGAAAGCAAATCGGCAGCCCGCAATGTATGGCGGTCACGGCGACGGCTCCTGAGAGCGTAAAGCAGGATATCGTTGAGAAGTTAGCACTCTTCTCACCCGAACAATTCGTTCATTCAGCCAATCGACCCGAGATTCGATTAATGGTCGAGCGACTGGAGAAAGAGAAGAAACTCGAGAGACTGAAGGAATTAGTTCGAGAGATTCCGAAACCGATCGTCGTTTACACGGCAACACGTCGGGAGGCAGAGGCGCTGGCGTTTGAGCTAGAAGACGCATTGTTTTATCACGGTGGAATGTCTACAGAAGACCGACGACTCGTGCAATCTCAATTCTTACGGAACGAGGTGTCGGTCATGGTCTGTACAAGCGCGTTCGGAATGGGAGTCAATAAAGATAACGTTCGTTCGGTCATCCACTTCCAATTACCTGCGACGGTCGAAGCGTATATGCAGGAAATCGGCCGGGCCGGACGCGATGGACAGCCTGCGTTTGCTGTGCTCCTATATGCAGATGGGGACGAGCGAATCCAGCAGTTTTTGATTGACGGTCAATATCCAAAAGACGAGGATGTTCGTTTGGCGTATTTTGAGCGTGAGAACGGCATCTCTCTAGCGCAGCTACCGCGTTTACTAAAAATGAATGAAGAAGATTCAAAATTCTTGTTGTTAAAGCAGTTGTTGTCCGAACGTTCTCTTCAAGAAGCACTGGATTGGGTAAAAGAAAGAAGGCGCGACCGATACCGTCAGCTTGGACAGATGATGGATTATGCACTCATTCGCACGTGTCGGCGCGATTATTTACTACGCTACTTTTCGGAACCAACGATTGAACAAAACGAATGTTGCGATATATGTGGCCCCATCGTGTTCCCAGACACACCTAAAATCGTTCGGGAAAATGTGACAGAATGGAAAATACGGTTGACGCAAATCTTTTCCTTTGAATAATATCATAGTAAAATGATAAAAAAGGTAAAGGAGGGCATATGTTGCGACATCGGAATCAAGCGGATTCTTTACGCGAGCAGTTGGCGGACACATTGCCGTCTCGATCTGAGAGACAAGAGCACGAACGAAAGAGAAAGTTAAATGATAACTGGATGAAGCGCCCGTTGGCGATGACATTAACTTTCGCCATGTTAGCGATTATTCTCATTTTCATATATATCGGGCGACATGCCATATTTTGAAGTAGGGTGCGAGCAAGGTTCGCACCCTTTTTTAATTGACGAATTATAAAAACACACGATTGCACAATAAAAGGGGTAAACTTTTTAGAATGAGGATATACTAAAATCATAGAACGAGTATGAGAGGAGGGCGGAGATGCCGAAATACTCTATAAAAACGGTCGCGACGTTAACGGGCGTTAATCCTACGACGATTCGCGCTTGGGAGCGCCGCTATCAATTTATTGTACCGAGCAGAACGGAATCTGGACACCGCCTATATTCAGATCAAGATGTGGAAAAAATTAAATGGGTGGTCGATAAGCAAAAAGAAGGCCTGAGTGTCTCGCAAGCGATTCAACAGCTACATCAAGCGCCGGAAATAGAGCCAGAGCCATCATCTACCAAGTTATATGACGAAGAATTGAAGGATGGACTGCTTCATGCGTTGCTCTCTTTTGATGAGCGGTCAGCGCACGACTTAATCAATCGCGCATTTAATACATTTAGTTTTGAAAAAGTGACAAAGGACATCATTGGACCGCTCCTGATGGATATAGGTTCACGTTGGGAAGAAGGATCGATTACCATCGCCCATGAGCATTTTGCGACGGCATTTTTACGAGCAAGGCTCTCCACTTTGTCTCTTCAAATGCCGATGAATCCATTCCTTCCACGCATTACATGTGTATGTGCGCCCGGTGAAATGCATGAGATTGGTTTGTTGTTCGTTACACTTTACTTACGTCAACATGGATACGATGTCGTCTTTTTGGGAGCAGGGTTCCCGAAAGAAGACTTGAGTAAGGCATTGCATGATATCGATACGACTTGCCTCATTTTTGCATGCACACTGACAGAACATATCCCCGACCTATTAGATGCCATCGATTATATTCAAGAAGAGCATTCTGATTTGAAAATCGGGGCAGGTGGATATGCGGTCAGTCTTGAGCGAGATCGATTCAATGGAGCATTTCTTGGGGACTCACCGGAAGAATGGACCAAATGGTTATCAACTATTTGACACGGGATTAAAACGGGAGTAGCTTATTAGTAGGATTGATTATTCACTGGAGGTTTTCGATTGAGATTTGAAAAACAAACAAAAGAACATCTTCGTGTATATGTGACTGCAAATGAACTCTCGTTACGTGGAATCGCCATCGATACGATTGTAGGAGAAAATGGTCAACAGCTGTGGAAAGAGTTGCTTGAAACAGCAGAGAGTGAGTATGGCTTTTCTCCACAAGGCGCGGTTGATTTAAACGTGACGATGTTTCCTCGTGATGGACTCGTCATCGATGTTCAAAAAGGTGAAGCAATTGCCGAGCTTGATATCGAGCAGGTCGAGATTCGACTGACGATTGACGTGATTCACCACTTGATTTATCAGTTCGAGGACCTTGAAGATGTAATCAACGCTTCGATTCGTCTCTTTCCACATATACATGAAACCGAACAGGGTGGGGCGCTTTATCACTATGAAGGTCGTTATTATCTCCACTTTGTGGAGGTGCTTCCTGCACAAGTGGAAGAAAGGCTTGCTGCCATCTTGTCCGAGTATGGAAAAACGACTACGGTAAGTCCATACGTCATGATGGAGTACGGAAACACAATTCAAACGAAACAAGCCGTGAAAGAGCTGTACGATGCGTTCGCATGAGTACGGCTTTTTTTACTTTTCTGTTCCTATTGTTTTTAAGGTGTCCGTGTTATGATTAGACTTGAATTTTTAGTAGTTAGTTGAAGGAGAGATTGGAATGAAAGTCGCTGTTTTATATGGTGGAGTGTCAGGAGAACGAGAGGTTTCCCTCACAAGCGGACGAGGGATGATTGAAGCACTGAAGGAACGTGGTCACGAGGTCACGGCCATCGACTTTCATCCGGAACGAGCGAACGAGTTGTTGACATTAGATGTCGATGTTGTCGTCAGTGCGTTGCACGGAAAGTATGGAGAGGATGGTCGAGTCCAGTCTTTACTAGAGATGGCGGGTATCCCGTACACAGGATCAGGTGTGTTGGCGTCGGCCCTCGCGATGGACAAGGCGAGAGCGAAGATTATTTTTGCTGCATTTGGCATTCGTGTTGCACGGGATGTTTTGATTGAATCCCCAAAGTCTATTGATGCGAAAGTAAGGGAGTGGGGAAATGAGTTCCCATGTGTTGTCAAACCTGCCCAAGAAGGGTCTTCGAACGGCTTGACGATCGCGTTTGATGAGGGGATGTTGCGCACTGGGATTGAGAAGGCGTTCGCATGTGATTCAGCGGTTCTCGTAGAACAGTATATCAAAGGAAAAGAATTGACTGTGCCGGTGATCGGGAACTTTGGGCAAGAAGAAGCGTTACCCGTAATCGAAATCATTCCAAAAAATGAGTTTTACGATTATGAATCGAAGTATACAGAAGGTGGTTCGATTCATGTTTGTCCGGCTGAAATTCCAGTAGAACTAACGGAAGAAGTTCAGCAGGCTGCTATACTCGCACACCGCGCGCTAGGTTGTTCAGGGTACTCGCGTTCAGATTTTTTGGTCTCTGACATAGGAGAAGCCTATATTTTAGAAACGAACACATTACCTGGTATGACACCGCTTAGCCTGTTCCCGGATAGCGCAAGAACAGTTGGTATCTCTTATGGGGAACTCTTAGATCGTTTCATCGATTTAGCATTAAAACGTGAAACGAAGTAAGGGAACGATTATTCTATCCTTAAAGAAAACGCTTTCATTATTTTTGTAAAACCCTTTCAAATTGAACGCGTATCGGCTATACTTTTAAACGAATACGAGGTTAATTCTTGGGGGAGAATTGACAATTTAGGGGAGGAAACCTTCATGATAACGGATCAAGAAAAAGGTCATCAAAAACGAAAAAACATCTTGGAATCGACACAAGAGGTGATTCACGAAGCTTTAGATAAACTCGGCTATCCAGATGAGATGTACGAGTTGTTGAAAGAACCGCTTCGCATGCTGACCGTTCGGATCCCAGTTCGCATGGACGATGGCTCGACGAAAATATTTACAGGATATCGTGCCCAACATAACGATGCGGTCGGACCTACAAAAGGAGGCATTCGGTTCCATCCGAGCGTAACTGAAGTAGAGGTCAAAGCATTGTCTGTTTGGATGAGCTTGAAAGCAGGAATTGTCGACTTGCCGTACGGTGGAGGAAAAGGCGGAATTGTCTGCGACCCACGTGAAATGAGCTTCCGTGAGATTGAGCGTTTAAGTCGCGGTTACGTTCGCGCAATCAGCCAATTTGTTGGACCGACGAAAGATATCCCAGCACCAGACGTGTTTACGAACTCACAAATCATGGCTTGGATGATGGATGAGTATAGCCGAATCGATGAGTTCAACTCACCTGGATTTATCACTGGTAAACCACTCGTCCTTGGTGGTTCGCATGGACGTGAGACAGCAACTGCGAAGGGTGTGGCCATCATGATTCGGGAAGCGGCACTCCGTCGTGGCATCGAACTCAAAGGAGCACGCGTCGTCGTTCAAGGGTTTGGGAACGCTGGTAGCTTCCTCTCGAAGTTCATGTACGATGCTGGAGCGAAAGTAATCGCGGTCAGCGACGCTTACGGTGCCATCCATGACGAGAACGGTCTCGATATCCCATATTTGTTAGATCGTCGCGATTCATTCGGTACAATCACGACATTGTTCAAAAATACAATCTCGAATCAAGACATGTTGGAACTTGATTGTGACATTCTCGTACCGGCAGCAATCGAGAACCAAATCACAGAAGAGAATGCGGACGCCATCAAAGCTTCAATCGTTGTCGAAGCAGCGAATGGTCCAACGACAAACGAAGCGACGAAAATTTTGACAGAGCGTGGGATTCTTCTTGTGCCGGATGTCTTGGCATCAAGTGGTGGTGTCACGGTTTCTTACTTCGAATGGGTACAAAACAATCAAGGTTATTATTGGACGGAAGAAGAAGTTGAAGAAAAACTTGAAAAAGTGCTCGTCCATTCGTTTAATACAGTCTACAATACATCTTCAGCCCGTAAAGTCGATATGCGTCTGGCTGCCTATATGGTCGGTGTACGGAAGATGGCGGAAGCGTCACGTTTTCGCGGTTGGGTCTAATCAAAAAAGTTCGGTCAACTCAAGTTGACCGAACTTTTTTATCTATACTTTGCGGTTTATCGACGTAGGCGCGGGAGTTAAACTTGGATTCGATTCGCAATTGTAGCTGCGATCGCCTTGCCGTGGAATCGACCATTTTCGATAAAAATCTTGTTCGCATCGTTCCCAGCTGCCACAACACCAGCGATGAACAAGTGTTCGACGTTCGTTTCAAACGTCTCTTCGTCGTATGTCGGGACCCCACTCTCTTCATCGATGATAATCCCTGAGCTTTCGAATAAATGATGGTCTGGTTGATAACCGGTCATTGCGAGAACGTAATCCGCATCAACATGTTTTTCTTCGCCAGATTGATGATAATAGACACCGTCCTCAGTGATTCGATCAATCGTCGCGCCAAATTCCATTCGGACTTTCTCATGACGGACGAGCGAATCAAAGTTTGGGAGGACCCATGGCTTGACGGAAGGACTATACGAGTCGCCTCGATAGAGTACTGTGACATATGCCCCGGCTTTTTCGAGCTCAATCGCAGCATCGACAGCGGAGTTCTTCCCGCCGATAATCGTAACGTGTTGACGGTAATAGGGATGTGCCTCGTTGAAATAATGATGGACGTGTGGCAACGATTCACCTGGTACATCGAGCATACGTGGACGTCCGTAATACCCTGTGGCTAAAATCACATAGTCCGCTTCACGAACTGTGACGCCGCGTCGGTCATGTCTTGAAGTCACGACGAAGCGGTCATTGGTTTTTTCGACAGATTCAACCGTTTCAAACGGGTGAACGTTTAGTCCGGTGCGCGTGACGACTTCCCGATAATAGACGAGTGCGTCTTGTCTTCGTGGTTTTAAGTCTTTACATATAAACGGGATGTCTCCGATTTCTAACAGGGTTGCAGATGAGAAGAACGTCTGATGTGTCGGATATCGATAGATTGCATCGACGATATTTCCCCGTTCTATCACACTACAAGAAACCCCGATCTTCTCTAACTCGATGGCCGCCGAAAGACCGCATGGTCCAGCGCCGACAATAATCGCTTGTTTATTCACTGAAAATCACCTCTTTGCTCATTGTAGGGAAGGAGACGCTTGTGCGCAAGGTTATTGTTGGAAACTGAAACTGTGTTCCATGACTGACTGTGAGGAACCGGACTCGAGTTCCACGAGCAGCCGGAGTCGGGCTTTTTGTGAATTTAATCCGTTTGAGAATATGAGGCCCATTTCTTTCAATTGTTTGCCGCCACCATCATATCCATATACATCTTGCACGATGCCATTGAAGCAACGACTAACAATCACGACTGGAATTTCCTCGACCAAATGTTCGAGTGCTGACAGAAGAGACGGTGGGACGTTCCCTTGGCCTAACACTTCGAGGACGAGTCCGTCGTATCCGAGAGTGATCACAGATTCGAGTAAATCAGGTTCCATCCCGGCAACAACTTTCAAGACCGCGACGCGTTTTGTGATGGATGGAATCATTTTCGGCTGTCTAGTCATCGGTTGACTATAGATGAGTACGTGGTCCTTTGTGACCATACCCACATTTCCGAAGTGGACGGATTTGAACGTATCGACCGAAGAAGTGTGGGTTTTTGTGACGTTGAAAGCCGAGTGGATTTCGCCGTTAAATACGACGAGTACCCCTTTTCCACGGGAGGCTTCACTTTTTGCGACACGAAGGGCAGTAATTAAATTGAATTCTCCATCCGAACCGACTTCATTCGAGGAACGCATCGCACCCGTCAAGACGATTGGGACTGGTGCGCCGAGCGTGATCTGCAGAAAGTAAGCAGTCTCTTCAAGCGTATCGGTACCGTGTGTGATCACAACCCCATCATACGTATCTTGCGTCAATTCTCGTTGAATAAAATGCGCCAACTCAAGCATTTTTTCTGGTGTCATGTGTGGTGACGGGATATTCGAAAAATGTTTCGTTGTAATATGAGCGATATCTGTCGCTTTCGGAAGTGTGGCATCAATCGGATTGACGTCGCTTGGTTCTACGTGACCAGTGCCAGATTGAGACATGGCGATCGTACCGCCGGTGTGGATGAGTAATAAATGATTCATAGATGTCCTCCTAATTATTTTTATGAAGATTTCCATTTTCTAGGCGTTCTATACTTTTTCTTTCAAGCAATTCAGTGTATGCTAAAGAAAGAAAGGGGAGATGTATGATGATCGCAATCGCTTTGTCTGCGGTTGCACCTGGGCTCGCCCTTCTATCCTACTTCTATCTTCGCCATGAACTAGAAGCAGAACCGCTCGGATATGTGATTCGTTCTTTCGTGGCCGGGGCCGTTCTCGTGTTTCCGATCATGTTTATCCAATATGCGTTCGTTGAAGAAGGAGTGCTTACTGGACCGTTTTGGCAGGCGTATATCACTACTGCCTTACTTGAAGAGTTTTTTAAATGGTTTATGATTTATTATACAATATATATACATAAAGTCTTTGATGATTACTACGACGGGATTCTCTATGCGGTCGCCTGCTCATTAGGCTTTGCGACATTGGAGAATTTTTTATACTTATGGGTGTATGATTCATTAGAAATCGCGATTTGGCGAGCCGTTCTGCCGGTAAGTGGACATGCTTTGTTCGCAGTCGTGATGGGTTATTGTTTAGGACGGGCAAAGCACTCGACACGTGAACGTCTGTGGCTATTCATGGCGGTCCTTTCCGCAACAGTCATTCACGGAACGTTCGATTTGATTTTGATTCTTGAACCGAACCACAAACTGCCTGCCGTGCTCTATATCGTCATTTTATGGATGGTGGCACTTTTGCTCGTACGAGCTGCCAATCTGTCTAATCGTCGTCAATTTAAATAAAGGGGAAGAATAAGTATGTTAAAAGAAGGTCAAGAGTTGAGAATTGAAGTGGAAGGGCGCGCTGAGGGGAAAACGAAGATTGCCGCCATTACTGATCAAGTCGTATGGATTGAATCACCGAGCGACATGACGACGTTAAAAACGTTTTTTTTACATGAAGAGGAACAGCTGCGAGTCTATTTCTTTCAAGGAGAAAATCAATTGTATGCATTCGATACAAAAGTCGTGAAACGAATCAGCGATGCACAGATGACGCTTCGCTACGCCTTCAATATGCCGGACGAGAAAAAAATCAAACGGATCCAGCGTCGTGAATACTTACGAGTCCCTGAAATGATTGACGTGAAAGTGCTCGCGACCGACGGAGATAGTTTTGAATCATTCGAGACGATGTCGCTCGACGTTTCCGCCGGTGGGATGAAAATCATCGCCAACCGTGCGCCGGTCGATGTCGATGAGTCGCTCATCGTCGTCTTTCGAATTGAAGACGAACATGGTACACCTCAGCTCTTCCGTGTAAAGAGCCGCCTTGTGCGGATACATAAGCAAGAAGTGAAGCAGGAACTTTCCTTAGCCTTTGAAGATTTGACATCACGTGACCAGGAAACGATTTTACGATACTGTTTCCGCATTCAGCTTGAAGCACGAAAACGGACAGGGTCTGTATTTTCTTCACGATAAAAAACTGTTATGATGTTCTCGGGATTATTGACCGAGAGGAGGAGGGTATCGGGATCACTCGATACCCGTTTTGTATGAAAAAATCATTACAAATTGCTTTAGACGGACCGGCGGGTGCCGGAAAAAGTACAATCGCCAAGTCATTGGCGAAACAATTGGGATATGTCTATATCGATACAGGTGCCATCTATCGGGCAGTCACGTTTCGTGCGCTGAGCGAAGGGATTGCGCTCGAAGATGGACCTGCACTTGCTCGGATGATTGAGAAGATGACGCTTCGACTCGTTCCTTCTGAAGAAGGACAGCGTGTATTCGATGGAGAGGAGGAAGTGACGAACGTCATTCGCTCGAGTGAAGTGACGAATAACGTCAGTTTTGTCGCACGCCAACCGGAAGTGCGAGATGCCTTGATGGATTTACAACGCGATTTGGCGAAACATGGTGGGGTCGTTATGGACGGTCGCGATATCGGGACGCATGTTCTCCCGAATGCCGATTTGAAAGTTTTCATGACGGCATCGGTCGAAGAGCGAGCTCGTCGCCGTCACGAAGAAAACCTGTCAAAAGGGATTGCGAGTGATTACGAACTATTGAAACAAGAAATAGCGCTTCGTGATAAACGGGATTCAGAACGTGAAGTCGCTCCTCTCCGCCAAGCTGACGATGCACACTTCCTTGACACGACGACGTTGGCGATTGATGGCGTTGTTCAAGCAATCGAACGATTAATTGAAGAGGTGAAAGCATGAGTAAACCATTAAACAATGGACCGTTCGGTATGTATCGGCTGGCAACAGCCGTCGTGAACGTCATTCAACGGGCATTATTCAGAGTCGAATTTATCGGACGAGAGAATGTCCCTATGGACGGGTCGATTCTCGTCTGCTCGAATCACCAATCGAATTGGGATCCCGTGCTTCTCGCGTGCGCCATTCCAAAGCAGCGTCCGCTCCGATTTTTTGCCAAGAAGGAACTTTTTAGTGTTCCGGTATTGAAGCATATTTTGAAGCGGGCAGGTCAGATTCCGGTGTCACGTGGGGAAGGTGACCGTCAAGCACTTCGTGTCGTGCTTCAAAAGTTGAAAGAGGATGAAGTCATCTCTATCTTTCCGGAAGGAACGCGATCAAAAGACGGTACGCTCGGGAAGGCACAAGCGGGTGTCGGATTCTTTGCGATGCGTTCGGAGGCGCACATCTTACCGATTGCCATCATTGGGAAATACAAGTTTCGTGCGAAACTCCGCGTCATCATCGGAAAGCCGATTGACTTGTCAGAACTGAAAGCACGTAAGGCAAGTGCGCAAGAAGCGTCCGATTTGATCATGGATACGATTGCTGACCTCTATTTAAAGCATTCACTCACGAAGTGAGGAAAGGATTACGGAATTGAGGTTTAAACTTCTTTCAATAGAGGTACAATCTTCATAACGCCTTGACAAATTCTCGGAATTATAAGAGATTTATACTAGGTGTAAGCGCCTTATGGCGCTCCTTTTTGTACTCATCGTGAGGGGGTAGTGTTGGAATGGTCGAAGAAATGAAAGATATGCCTGATTTTGAAATTAATCGTGGTCAGATTGTGACCGGAACAGTCGTCAAAATCGAGGATAAGCAAGCGCTGATCGATATCGGTTATAAAACCGAAGCGATTTTGCCAATTAGCGAAGTATCAAGCATGCATCTAGACGATTTAAACGAATCACTCCAAGTGAACGACGAGATTCGTGTCAAAGTAAAAAAAGTCACGGACGAAGAAGTGGTCGTTTCGAAAAAGGACGTCGATGCCGAAGCAGCTTGGGATCGAATCGTCGAAAAATTCGAATCGGGTGAAGTGTTTGAAGTGATGGTAAAAGATAAGGTCAAAGGTGGCCTTGTCGTCGATATCGGAATTCGTGGGTTTATCCCTGCATCCCTTGTCGAAAGTCACTTCGTTGAAGACTTCTCGTCATACTTGAACAATCCAATTACCGTAAAAGTCGTCGAGATTGACCGCGAAAAAAATCGCGTCATCTTGTCACATAAAGCAGTTGTCGAAGCAGAAATGAGCGCGAAGAAATCGGAAACGCTCGAATCGCTTGAAGTTGGTCAAGTAATCGAAGGAACGGTTCAACGATTGACAGATTTCGGTGCGTTCGTCGATATCGGTGGCGTGGACGGTCTCGTTCACATCTCTGAAATGGCTCATAGCCGTGTCGAGAAGCCGAGCGATGTCGTAACAGAAGGCGATCGTGTCAAAGTGAAAGTTCTCGGACTCGATTTAGATAATGAAAAAGTGAAACTTTCGATTAAAGAAACGCAACCAGGCCCGTGGGAAACCATCGAAGGGAAAATCCAACCAGGGGACGTGATTGAAGGAACGGTCAAACGTCTCGTAACGTTCGGTGCGTTCGTTGAAGTCGCGCCGCAAGTGGAAGGACTCCTTCATATCTCACAAATTGCGAATCGTCACATCGCAACGCCATCTGAAGTATTGTCAGAAGGCCAGGAAGTGAAAGTGAAAGTGTTGGACGTTCATCTTGACGATAAGAAAATCTCATTGTCGATGCGTGCACTCGAATCATCTGAACCGACTCGTCAAGATGATGACCAAGCGTTGCTCGATGAATATAGCGACCAAGGAGGATTCTCTGTTTCTGAATTGACAGGGGATGACTCTTCGGACGACTCAAAATAAGATGATCGTTCAAGCGGGAGTCATACTCCCGCTTCTTTTTGTATGGTCACTTAATTTTGCCTGTGATATGATAGGTAAGTTGCGTTTCGAAATGATGAAATGATGAAATTTTGATAGAAAGTTAGTGAGGTGTTGTTATGGGAATTCCAGCAGTGGCCATCGTTGGCCGACCGAATATCGGGAAATCCACAATTTTTAACCGCATCATCGGAGATCGTGTCTCGATCGTTGATGATAAGCCAGGCGTTACACGTGACCGTATTTACGGTACAGGAGAGTGGCTAAATCGTAAGTTCCATTTAATCGATACAGGTGGTATCGAAATAGGGGATGAGCCGTTGCTCGTTCAAATGCGTCATCAAGCAGAACTTGCAATCGATGAAGCAGATGTCATCATCTTTATGGTGAATGGTCGTGAAGGAATCACAGCAGCCGATGAAGAAGTGGCGAACTTGTTGTTCCGCTCGAACAAACCGATCGTTCTTGCCGTGAACAAAGTGGACAACTTTGAAATGCGAGATCTTATGTATGAGTTCTATTCACTTGGATTTGGGGACCCGTTCCCGATTTCTGGGACACACGGTCTCGGTCTTGGAGATTTACTCGACCAAGTATTTGAACTCGCTCCAGAAAAAGACGACTATGAATATAACGACGATGTCATTCAGTTTTCGTTGATTGGTCGTCCGAACGTCGGGAAGTCTAGTTTGACAAACTCGATTCTTGGTGAAGATCGTGTCATCGTCTCAAATATTGCCGGTACGACACGCGACGCAATCGACACGCCATTCACACGTGATGGACAAGAATATGTCATCATCGATACGGCGGGTATGCGTAAACGCGGGAAAGTATACGAATCGACAGAGCGTTACAGTGTTATGCGTGCTCAGAAAGCAATTGAGCGCTCGAACGTTGTCCTCGTCGTCCTCGACGGTGAAGAAGGTATCATTGAACAGGACAAACGCGTTGCAGGTCTCGCGCATGAAGCTGGGAAAGCGATTGTCATCGTCGTCAACAAATGGGATGCCGTCGAAAAAGATGACAAGACGATGAAGAAGATGGAAGAAAAGATTCGTCAAGAATTCTTGTTCCTTGATTATGCACCGATCGTCTTCTTATCAGCGCTCAAGTCGAAACGCTTACAGACATTGTTGCCTGTCATCAAACAAGTGGCAGAAACACATCGTCGTCGTATCTCGACGAGCGTGTTGAACGATGTCATCGTCGACGCGGTCGCGATGAACCCGACACCGACGGATAAAGGACAGCGATTGAAGATTAACTATGCGACTCAAGTTGCTATCGAACCACCGACATTCGTCTTGTTCGTCAACGACCCTGAATTGTTACATTTCTCTTATAAACGTTATTTAGATAATCAAATTCGTAAAGCATTTGACTTCACCGGGACACCGATTCATATCGTGGCTCGTCAGAAAAACTAATAACGGGGGTGCCACTTATGGCAAACGTAGCTGTCATAGGAGCGGGAAGCTGGGGAACGGCCATCTCGCTCGTCTTAGCGGATAATGGACACGATGTCCTGCTCTATGGACGTGAACAGGAACATGTCGATGAGATCAACTCGTCGCACACCAACTCGTTTTATTTGAAAGATGCGCCATTACCGGAATCGATTCGTGCGACGACGGATATGAAAGAAGCGCTCGACGATCGTAGCATCGTCTTTCTTGTCGTCCCGAGTTCGGCAATTCGTCCGGTCTCAAAAGAGCTAAACTCGCTGTTGACGAAGCCTGTCACGATTGTCCATGCCGCGAAGGGGATTGAACCGAAGACGCATAAGCGTCTCTCAGAAATCATCGCAGAAGAAATCGAACCATCGAAACGCCGGGCAATCGGCGTATTGACAGGTCCGACACATGCGGAGGAGGTCGCGGTTCGAAAACCGACGACCATCACGATCGCCTGTGAGGACCTCGATGTCGCGGACGAAGTGCAGGAGTTGCTCACAAACGATCAGTTCCGTGTGTACTTGAACTCAGACGTCGTTGGTGCTGAATATGGCGGAGCGCTCAAAAATATCATCGCCCTCGCTGCCGGAATGACAGACGGACTTGGCTATGGGGATAATGCGAAAGCAGCCCTCATGACCCGTGGGATTGTTGAAATTGCAAGGCTTGGCGTGAAACTCGGTGCGAACCCTGCTTCTTTCTCGGGCCTCACTGGAATCGGAGACTTGATTGTGACAGCAACGTCACAACATAGTCGAAACTGGCGAGCGGGAAATGCGATTGGACGCGGTGAGAAGCTTGAAGACGTTCTAGGCAATATGGGAATGGTCGTCGAAGGTGTTCGGGCTTGTGAGGCGGCTCACTTTCTTGCGAAAGATGCAGGTGTCGAGATGCCGATCACGGAAGCACTTTATAATGTGTTGTTCGAAGGCAAGAGCCCTCATGATGAAGTGAAAAAACTAATGAGACGACCACAAAAGCACGAGATGGAACAAGTCTTTCATTTCGAAGAATAAGAATGGTTTGAAGAGGGGCTGACGTTTTCGTTCAGTTCCTCGCTTTTTTTTGCTAAACTTGAAGTCTGGAGAACATAGAGAAAGTAGGGGGATAGACGTGACACCGTCACTCATCAAAATGTGGATTTCATTTGCAGGGATCGGTGCTTTTGCCGTTGCTGCATTAATGGTCGCCATCAGTCATACGAAACTGACCGGTTGGTTTGCGACTCTTGTAAGAATAATCGCGTTCATCATTTTCTTGTTTGGGACTGTTATTATGATTTTTGTCGTCGTCTCAGGACCGACGGGAGGATAAACGTTATGAAAAAGATGATCATCGCTGTCAGTTTGGTACTGACGACTCTGTTGGCAGGTTGTATGTTTCCTGAATCGGAACGGACGAATAATGTTCCGTATGAAAATCAATTAACTACCGTACAAAGTGCGGTCGATGCGTATCGTGAACAATCCGGCGTGTTGCCGATTAAGACGAAACCGGCGGAAACGCCTCTTATGGAGCGTTACCCAATCGAATTTTCACGTCTCGTCCCTGGGTACTTGTCTGACCCGCCGGCGAACAGTTTCGAGGGTGGTGGATTATTCCAATATATTCTCGTTGACGTCGAGACTGAACCGACTGTGAAATTAATTGATTTACGTGTCTCGGAGCGGTTACAGCAACTTCAAACAAACATCAATGCTTTCCGAGCAAAAGAGGGGAAATTTCCGTTCGATGGATCACTCGGCAAGAATCAGTTCACACTAGACTACGATAAAATCTTTATCACGGAGGAACCGGTCATTCCAAGCCCTTACTCTGATCGGGAGCTTCCAATCTATGTAGATGGCACGGGACAACTTTTTGTAGACTATCGAAAAGATGTGGAAGAAGCGCTTCAAAAGACGGATGAGTCGCCAAAAATCGGTGATGATATTCGTTATTTGCTCTATATAGATGCTCCATTTGCCCCAGCTTATTCTCAAGGTTATACAATAGATGAACAAGGAGAAGTCGTTTTTTTAAACAATTGAGCTTGTTTTGATAGTGAATGTCATGAAATCATGCAAAAAATGTTGTCATATCAACGTTTGTACGATATGATTAATCCCGTAAACTCCCTGTGAGAGGAGGTGAATCGTGATGAACAAAACTGAATTGATCCAAGCTGTTACTGAGAAAGCCGATGTTTCTAAAAAAGAAGCAACGAAAATCGTAGAAGCTACGTTTGAATCAATCACTGAAGCACTCCAAAACGGTGAGAAAATTCAATTGATCGGTTTTGGTACTTTTGAAGTTCGTGAGCGTGCTGCCCGTAAAGGTCGTAACCCACGTACAAAAGAAGATATCGAAATCCCAGCGAGTAAAGTTCCTGCATTTAAAGCAGGTAAAGCGCTCAAAGATGCGGTCAAGTAATCTGCAATACATAAGTCGCCGATAGGCGGCTTTTTTGTTGTGTTTGCGAGTTCGAATGACGTGAATGTGACAAAAATGTGCTATACTATGTCAGAATGACAATGAAGTGGGCGAGGGGGGATAGCATGGAAAAGTTGACAAATGAATTTGTTGTCACAGACCTTGCTCGTCAAATCGAAACACGTATGAATCATCCCTATTTGACGAAACACGAGGTGGTACCAGCCATCGACATGCTGTTGCTTCGTTGGATGGTCGAGATGATTGATTTGGAATCGATTGAGCATCGACAACTCGTGATGGCAACCTATTTTGCACATCAAGCGCTCGAATTACACGATCAAGTGAACAGTAGTCCGAGAGGGTCTCTAGCCCGCCAATTAAAAGTGCTCGCTGGCGACTTTGCTTCGGCTCAGTTTTATAAAATCTTGACAGACTTTCCATCGTCATATGGTGACCGGTTTGGGCAGTCCGTACAGCGCGTCAATGCGGCGAAGTGTACCTTGTTGCTCGAGAAGAACGCCTCGATGACTGTTTGGCTTGAAGCAAACATCGGATTGATTCAAACACTTTCCGAATTGATTAAACAACCTTATTTAACAACGAGTGGGAAACAAGTGATTGAAAAGAAAGCGACAACCCTCAGGCAAGACCAAAAAGAGCAACTGACGACGTTGCTCGCATATGCGGTCGCTTAGAACGGAAAGGATGTTACACGTTGCAACCGATAGAAAAAGAGCAAAAAGTATACGAAGTATTTCAGTCCATTTCTCCTAGCTACGATACGATGAACTCGATTATCAGCTTCCGACTTCATAAATGGTGGCGACGGACAACGATGAAAAAAATGAACGTCTTTCCGGGGGCTAAATGTCTAGATGTTTGTTGCGGGACAGCCGACTGGACGATTCAATTGGCGAACGCTGCCGGAAATACGGGTGTCGTCAAAGGTCTCGACTTTTCAGAAAACATGCTAAAAGTTGGAGAAGAAAAGGTGAAATCATGGTCGAACATCGAGTTACTTCACGGCAATGCGATGGCACTGCCATTTGGAGATCACTCATTTGATTACGTCACGATCGGATTTGGACTGCGGAACGTTCCGGATTACATGACGGTATTGCATGAAATGCATCGGGTCTTGAAACCGGGAGGGACGGTCGTCTGTCTTGAGACAAGCCAACCGACAGCACCGGTCTTTAAAGAATTGTATCGATTTTATTTTGGGACGGTCATGCCGTTATTCGGTAAAATGTTTGCCGGGTCATATGATCAGTATAAGTGGCTCCAAGAATCGACCGACCAATTTCCGGATCGTTTGAAGCTCAAACGCATGTTCGAAGAGGCCGGGTTTGAACAAGTCGAAGTGAAGACATTCTCCGGAGGTGCATGTGCCATGCATCTAGGAAAGAAGTGGTGAAACATGTCTTTGAAGCGACTTTATCGTCATATGAACCGAGAGATTGATCAAATCGATCAATTTTTATCTACTCGAGTCAGGACGGACCACCCCGTCATTGAATCAGCATCGCGCCAACTCCTCGATGCGGGTGGCAAACGCATCCGACCAGCCTTCGTCCTATTGAGCGCAGGGTTCGGTGAGACGAAAGATATCCGTTTGACGAAAGTTGCCTCAAGTCTTGAGTTGATTCATATGGCATCACTCGTCCATGACGACGTCATCGATGATGCGATGCTCCGTCGCGGAAAACCGACCGTAATGGAGCGATATGATGAAACAGTGGCGATGTATACAGGGAATACGTTATTTGGAGAGGCGATTCGTCTCGTATCCGAAATTGAGTCACCGCAAGTGATGCGAATTATGGCAGATACGATGGAACGTATTTGTGTAGGTGAAATCAATCAAATCCAAGATCAATACGAATGGGCACAATCACCAAAGCGATATTTAGATCGAATTGCACGAAAGACTGCTCTTTTGATTGAAACGAGTTGTGCGGCTGGCGCCGTCATTTCAGGAGCATCTCCTCAAGTGGTGAAACAGTTGAGCCTGTTCGGATATGATATCGGCATGGCGTTTCAAATGACGGACGACTTGTTGGATTTTACGGCGAAAAGCTTTCAACTCGGCAAACCAGTCGGTGAAGATTTAAAACACGGTCATAAGACTTTGCCACTCCTTTATTCTTCTGAAGACCCAGGTTTTTATGATCGTCTTCGCCGGGTGAACGCGTCAACGGATTCGGAAGTGACGAAGTCTCTCGTACGGGAAGTGCAACAAAATGGAACGCTAGAACGAAGTCAACACACGATTGACCGATATGTCAATCGTGCCATCAGCCGGTTAGAAGGGTTGCCAGATGTCCCTGATAAGCGATCGTTGATTGAAATTGCACAATATATTGGAAAGCGTAAATGGTAAACTCCCATGGAACCCCTTTCAAAAATGTGAAAGACCATGTACACTAAAAACGTACATCGTACACACTTATTGACTTAGGGGGATTTGGGGAATGGAAAAGACATTTTTAATGGTTAAACCGGATGGGGTAAAACGTGGATTGATTGGGGAAATCGTCTCACGCTTTGAAAACAAAGGATATACGTTGAACCGTCTCAAAATGGTGACACCGTCAGTTGAGGTCGCGGAGGCACACTATGCAGAGCATAAAGAAAAACCATTCTTCGGTGAATTGGTAGAGTTTTTGACTTCTGGTCCGGTCGTTGCGATGGAATGGGAAGGTGAAGACATCGTAGCGGTCTCTCGTCTTATGATTGGCAAGACGAAGCCACTTGATGCGCAACCAGGAACAATTCGCGGCGATTTTGCATCGACGATGTCACAAAACGTGATTCATGGTTCTGATAGTGTGGCAAGCGCAGAGCGCGAACTTGCACTTTGGTTCGCTGAAATCGCCTCACACGTTTCATGACTTTTCGAGGGACGGGGAAACCTGTCCCTTTTTGATTCCCTTGAAATGCCTATGTTCAGAAGAATGAGGAAATGAGAAAGAATTGAGGTTGAAATTGGTGATGAATGATTATGCCATCTTCGTAAAAAAGTTTTATATCAAGTCTGGTATTGACTTGAATTTATATAAAGAGGCGCAGATGAAGCGTCGAATGGTCGCCTTGCGTGAAAAGAAAGGGTATGCATCGTTCCTTGAATATTTGAAGGCGATGGATATGGATCGTCAGTTATACGAGGAATTTCTTGACCGGATGACGATCAATGTGAGTGAATTTTACCGTAACCCGATTCGGTGGCAACAGCTAGAAGAGGATATTCTGCCTTATTTGATCCGTTCGAGTAAAGGGAAGCTTCGCGTGTGGAGTGCTGCCTGTTCGACAGGAGAAGAGCCCTACTCGCTCGCCATGTTACTGTCAAAACATTTGGCTCCATCTCAATTTTCAATCATGGCTACAGATTTAGATGATGTCGTCATCGAAAAGGCGAAACAAGGAAAGTATCATGAACGGGCACTGATTGACTTACCCGTTGAGTTTCAAAAGCGTTACTTTACGCGTCGTGGGGAGGACTATTTCATCTCAGACGAAATTAAGCAACTGGTTACGTTCAAAAAACATAACCTATTAGCGGATGTATATGAACGAAACTTCGACTTGATCGTCTGTCGAAATGTATTGATTTACTTCACAGAAGATGCGAAAGGAAAAGTATATTCGTCGTTTCAACGGGCGTTACGTCCTGGTGGGATGTTATTTGTCGGTGGAACCGAACAAATTTTCCAGCCAAAGCGTTATGGCTATGCGATGAAACAAAGTTTCTTTTACGAAAAAATAGATGGATGAGGTGAACGGATGCGTTATTTGACAGCTGGTGAATCACATGGTCCGGGACTGACGGTCATCGTAGAAGGTGCACCTGCAGGACTTGTCGTAGACATTGATCAGATGAATCTTGAATTGAAGAAGCGGCAGTCCGGATATGGGCGAGGACGTCGCATGCAAATCGAGTCTGATCAAGTGGAGGTTCGTTCTGGTATTCGACATGGGAAGACAACCGGTGCCCCAATCACTTTTTGGATTGAAAATAAAGATCATACGCACTGGAAACATGTGATGCAAGCAGAATCGATTGAAGGCGACATCGAGGTGAAGCGTCGCGTCTCACGACCGAGACCTGGACATGCGGACCTAGTTGGTGGATTAAAGTATGACCATCGAGACTTGCGAGATGTTTTAGAACGCTCGAGTGCGCGAGAAACGGCAGCCCGTGTCGCAGTCGGGGCTTTTTGTAAGCAACTGCTTCAACAAGTTGGGATGTCACTCTTTAGCTATGTAAAAGTGATTGGTGGGGAGAAGGCAGACATGCAGACGTTCGATTCGTTAGAAGAAACTTTGGAGATTATCGACGCATCACCTGTACGTACATTTGATACGAAAGCTGCAGAAAGAATGATGCAACGAATCGATGAAGCGAAAGCGAATGGGGACTCGATTGGCGGAATCGTCTGTACCGAAGTGCACGGTGTCGTTCCTGGTCTAGGCTCTTACGTACAATACGATCGAAAACTGGATGCGAAAATCGCGCAAGCTGTCATGAGTGTCAATGCTTTCAAAGGTGTCGAATTTGGGGACGGATTCGAGATGGCGTATCGGCCTGGTTCGGAAGTAATGGACCCGATTGCTTATGGAGATGAGGGGTATACCCGACTCAGTAATCACCTCGGCGGATTCGAAGGCGGGATGACAACGGGTATGCCGATTGTCTGTTCAGCGGTCATGAAACCGATTCCGACGCTCTACAAACCGCTTCAATCCGTCGATATTGATACAAAAGAGGCATTCCTTGCTCAAATTGAACGGAGTGACTCGTGTGCTGTACCTGCAGCATCCCTCGTCGTCGAGGCGGTCATCGCGTTTGAAATCGCGAAGGAAGTGTGTGAGACGTTCGGACATGATACGATGGAACGAATCAGTCGCCGTGTCGAGGATTACCGGGAGGAGATACGCATATGGTGACGATTCCAATTGCGGCATCGACCCCGTATGATGTCGTCGTCGATGATCAAGACCGGTGGATTAAAACGATTGAGTTATCAGGTTATCCGATACTTTGGGTCGTCACGGACGAACATGTCGATTCTCTATACGGGAACTCATTTCGTACACAGTTGGAACAAGTGCATTCACACGTCGTCTGGTCCGTCGTTGAGGCGGGTGATGCGTCAAAGTCGTTAACCCATCTAGAACATCTTGTCGCGGAAGGGTTAAGTCACGGATGCGATCGTCACTCACTGATTGTCGCCTTCGGCGGTGGGATGATTGGTGACTTGGCTGGCTTTTTAGCAAGCGTCTACATGCGTGGTGTTCCTTACATACAAGTTCCGACGACGATTTTAGCCCATGATTCCGCTGTTGGTGGCAAAGTTGCGGTCAACCATCCACTTGCGAAAAATGCGATTGGGGCGTTTTATCAACCGATTGGAGTCAATTATAATGTGTCTCGACTCAAATCCTTACCGGTTCAAGAAGTGCGGAGTGGTCTCGGTGAACTGTTGAAACATGCGTATTTGTCACGTTACGTCCTCGAAACCTCTTTCGAGGACGACTTGTTTTTAGCTTTGACGGATGTTGAACAAATCGATTGGGTTTGTTGGCTTGCCCGTGGAATTGAAGTGAAACGAGCGATAGTCGAAACAGATGAGCGAGAACAAGGGATTCGAGCTTGGCTTAATTTCGGACACACATTCGGACATGCCCTTGAATCAGTCGAAACTTATCGCATCCCACATGGTGAAGCAGTATTGCATGGTATGGTGTTCGCCTTTTTACTGTCCGGGGATGAAGTCCGGGCCAAGCGTTTGTTCGATTGGATGCGTTTGAATGATGTCACGCCGATCGACTGGAAACCGTTCTCTTATTATGTGGACAAAATGGTTCGGGATAAAAAGAATCGTAATGGGTCGATTCGTTTTGTATTACTTCGTGAATCAATTACTGTTGAACCGGTGGCGCTAGAGCTCCTTCAACGTACGTTTGAGCAGATGAAAGGATGGTGGGAACGATGAGTTTAAACGGTTCAATCCGTGTCCCGAGTGATAAATCAATCACGCACCGGGCGCTGTTATTTGGAATGATGGCGAGCGGGACGACGCGTGTGCGGCATCCTCTTCTCGGTGCCGATTGTCGTTCGACGCTCGAGGTGATTCGGTTACTCGGAGCCGACGTGGAGGAACAGCGAGAAGAGCTGATCATCACAGGAATCGAGTCACCGCAATCGGCACGTCTTGACTGTGGAAACTCGGGAACGACCATGCGCTTATTGATCGGTCTCTTGTCCGGCTATAACGGGTCATTTGAACTTGTGGGTGATGACTCGCTATCGAAACGTCCGATGCGACGGGTTACCGCGCCGTTACGTGAGATGGGAGCACACGTCAAAGGAGATCAGGCACCGCTCTTCATCGAAGGGGCGATGCTTCAATCCATTGACTATACGTTACCTGTGGCGAGCGCCCAGGTAAAGTCAGCCATTCTACTCGCCGGATTACGCGCCTCGGGAACGACGATTGTTCGCGAACCGATGTTGTCACGAGACCATACAGAGCGTATGTTACCACTATTCGGAGCGAAACTATCTGTCGAAGTGGAAAAAGGGGAGCGCGTCATTCGCGTCGACCCATCTCGGTTGATTGGAGCGACGGTGAACGTGCCGGCGGATCCGTCTTCGGCCGCCTTTTTCTGGGCCGGGGCATCCATCGTATCTGGAAGCTCGGTGACGACAACAGATGTTTGTTTGAATGAGACACGAATCGGCTTTTTACGGACGCTTGAGCGGATGGGGGCGAACGTCGTCATTTCCAATGAACGACTGGTCGGAGAAGAGATCGTCGGTGACGTCACGGTCAAGACGAGCGTACTATCCGGTACAGTTGTTGAAAAGGACATGATTCCCTCACAGATTGATGAATTGCCATTATTTGCACTCGTCGCCTCACAGGCGAACTCACCGTCAGTCGTGAAAGACGCTGCGGAACTTCGGGTGAAAGAGACAGACCGTATTGATTCGGTCGTCTCACAACTCAGAAAACTTGGTGTGGACATCGTCGGTACCGAGGACGGATTCATCGTTAATCCGAGTCGACTTCACGGAGGAAGTGTCACGACGTATGGAGATCACCGCTTATCCATGATGTTACAAATCGCCGCACTCATGACAGATGAATTCGTTCACATTGAAGAAATAGAAGCATCCGATGTCAGCTATCCGCGATTCCGTCAAGATTTACAACGGGTTCAACGTAAGATAGAATAACGACAAACCGAAGGCCAGGAGGACGAAACATGCTAGATGAATCAGCATTAACACATATAATCGAGATGCTTGAGTCTGGTGAGACTGAACATGCGCTCATGCATATTGAACAACTTGAGAAAGAAGGGTCAGATGATGATCGTTTAGCGGTTGCTGACCTGTATTTAGAACTAGGTCTTGCCGACCGTGCTACCGAAGTACTTTCTAAACTGTACGTCGATTACGAAGGGGACCCAAACGTTGCCCTATCACTCGCGGAAGCATATTTAGATAGCGACCGGGAAGAAGAAGCGATTGCTGTTCTTGAGAAAATCAAGTCGAATGACGCGGAAACACAAGTGAGAAGCCTCGTCTTGTTAGCTGACTTATATCAATCTCAAGGGTTGGATGAAGTGGCTGTGAAAAAACTGATGGAAGCACTTGAAAAGAACCCAGACGAACCGTTATTGATTTATGGCTTGGCCGAACTTTACGCATCGACCGGTTCATTTGAACAAGCGATCCCGCTCTATGCGCGACTTCCAAAAATGAAACTACCTTCAGAAATTGATTATCAGGCGGATTACGCAGAGGCCCTCACGATGGTCGGCTCGTTCGAAGAGGCGCTTGAAGAGTACGAATCAGCAACCCATCGTGATTTGAATACCGTCTTCGGTCATGCGATGACAGCACATCGGATTGGCCGAGAGGAAATTGCGATTAAGCAGTTTAAAGAACTTCAGGCGATGGACCCGGACTTTACTTCGCTTTACCTTCCTTATACCGAGTCGCTCGATGCAATCGGACAAACGGAAGAAGCATTAGAAATCATCGGCCAGGGTATCACACGTGATGATTACAATGATGAGCTTCGTCATGTCAAAGCAAAACTGCTTCTCAAACTTGGAAATCGAGAAGGTGCCATTAAGGAACTCCGTGAAGCGCTCGTGCTAAATCCGGAATCGATTCAAGCGACAGAACTCCTCTTATCAATTTTGTTCGAGACAGGAGAATTCGATGATGTTCTCGAAACAATAGACGCACTCGAAGACCACACGACGTCACCGCTCATGACATGGTATAAGGCGAAAGCGAAATATGAGCTCGAAGAGTACGAAGAAGCGGTCAGTCTGTATGCATCAATCGAACCGATTTTGAAAGAGGACGTGTCATTTGTGACGGAATGGGCTACACTGTTGATAGAGGAAGGTCGTAGACAAGAAGCACGACGTGTGGTCGAGCAATCGCTTGCATTGATGGTCGATCTCGAAGATCGTCAAGTACTCGAAGATCAGCTCGAACAATTGTCTGATGACGTAGAATGATAAAGGGAAGGGAATGAGGTCAAATGGTCGAGCGGAAACGGAAATTTTTGAAGCGATTCGTCGCTCATCATACACTTCGGAAGCGCGAAGCAAAGTGGATTCTTGACTATTGGTTGAGACATCCTGATAAGCTGGGAAACGTTCATTTCGTGACAAACGCCTCGGTCTCGCCACGAAGTCTTGTGATGACGGCTTACGGCTTTGACGGCGAACCGTTTCGATACCGACGGGGAGACCTTGTGACCATGAATCCTGAGAAAGCCTATCATGATATTCGTCTACACGATGGGCCAATCTATGTGGAGTTAAATTTTCAAGGCATGATGATTGATGAGAATTGGGTGGACATCGTGGAACAGAATCCCTTTGAGCCTGTGGCGGAAGTGAAAGATGAAGTATCCTCCTCAGCCCAAACGGTCATACAAGCCTCTGTTGCTCAATTTGAAGAAGAGCGATTATTGATTGAAATCGATAAGGCGCTTGATCGCAGAGACGAGAATTTATTCCGTAACTTGACGAGTCAACTCCATCAAGTGCGGGCATCGAAATTATTTTGAAAAAAACAAGCGCTTCCGTTCCGGTAGTCGCTTGTTTTTTGGTATATTA
Organism: Exiguobacterium marinum DSM 16307; assembly: GCF_000620845.1. Classification (GTDB taxonomy): domain Bacteria; phylum Bacillota; class Bacilli; order Exiguobacteriales; family Exiguobacteriaceae; genus Exiguobacterium; species Exiguobacterium marinum. Next base: position 1,985,652 of record NZ_KK211189.1, on the reverse strand, counting down.
ATAACGTAGGAATACACAATTATTTCACAGTTCGTTCATAAGTTTGGAATGTGAGCGATGTCATGTACGCTACAATAGACATGATGAGATAAGTTGGAGAGGAGGGAAAAGATGAGGTTCGATAGTCAAGGGGCACTGCGCTCGATTGCCGAACGACAATATGTCGATACGCTCATCGTTCCGCTCGCAGAATTGGCGTTTGGTGAAGACATGGTTCGTAAAGCCGAAAGCTATGAAGTGATTCATGCCGTCACGGTTGAAACAGAACGTCAGTTATCTGGTCGAACGATGCTCAGCCCGCCAATTAGTTACACCGATGTCGAAGCCGGAGTGGAATTGGCAAAAGATGTAGTGACAAAAGCGGATTCATCCGGATTTTCTCACGTATTGTTTATTGCGTCAGACGTCCGTTTCAAATCGTATGATTTGCCGATTATGTTTGTACCGCCGCTTGCGTTAGGAGCGATGTCGAGCGATCAAGCGCACACGATGGTTCAAAATTTTGCGACACAAGTTATCACAGAGCTTTCGAGCCGTTGGATGGCGACATGAAGCGGTTGACGTAGAGGTTTTATTGATATACTATTTTGTTGAGTGAGAAATTTTTGTGAAGAATGCATAAAGAATTATGGGGTTATGCACACGAATGAGGGGGGAACGAAATGGCTCAAAATGGGTCAAAAGTCACACGCCGTCAGTTCTTAACGTACACACTGACTGGAGTAGGTGGCTTTATGGCGGCAACATTGATCAGTCCGATGGTCAACTTTGCGATCGATCCGGTCTTGAAAAAAACTGGAGCAGGCGACAAAGTAAAAGTTATGAGTCTTGATGACATCACGACTGAGCCGCAACGTGTCGACTTTAAGAAACAAACACAAGATGCTTGGTACGAATTTGAAGAAACACTTTCAGCATGGGTTTACAAAACAGAAAGTGGTGAGATTGTCGCACTTTCTCCGATTTGTACACACCTCGGCTGTCAAGTAGCTTACGCGGGTGATCCAACTCGTCCAACTGAATTCTTCTGCCCATGTCACTTAGGACGGTATGAAAAAGATGGGACGAACATCCCAGGTACACCACCAACAGCACCACTTGCTCGTTATGAAAAAGAAGAAAAAGATGGGTTCCTATATCTAGGTAGCCCAATTTCACAGAAGTGAGAGGGGGACTAGTCGATGTTACAAAAAATTTATGATTGGGTCGATGAACGCGTAGACATCACACCACTTTGGCGCGATATCGCAGACCACGAAGTACCGGAACACGTCAACCCTGCTCATCACTTCTCTGCATTTGTCTATTGTTTTGGTGGTTTGACGTTCTTTACAATCGTCATTCAAATCCTTTCGGGGATGTTCTTGACGATGTATTACGTACCAGACATCATTAACGCTCACGCGTCAGTGTACTACTTACAAAATGAAATCGCACACGGACAAATTGTACGTGGGATGCACCACTGGGGCGCATCAGTCGCCATCGTCATGTTATTCTTACATACGCTCCGCGTGTTCTTCACGGGATCGTATAAGAAGCCACGTGAACTTAACTGGGTTGTTGGTGTTCTCTTGTTCTTCGTCGTCTTGGCGCTTGGACTTACAGGATACTTGCTTCCTTGGGACATGAAAGCATTGTTCGCAACGAAAGTTACGCTTCAAATCGCTGAAAGTGTACCGGTCATCGGTGGTATTGCGAAGACACTTCTCGCCGGTGGTGAGATTGTCGGGGCGAGCACACTCGCACGATTCTTCGCGATCCACGTCTTCTTCTTGCCGGCGGCATTGTTTGGATTGTTGGGAGCCCACTTCTTGATGATTCGTAAACAAGGTATTTCTGGACCGCTATAAACCGATTCGAGGAGAAAAAGGAGGAGAAACGATATGCATCGCGGTAAAGGGATGAAATTTGTAACCGACTCTCGAGTAGGAATCTCGAATCGGAAACAAAACATTGCAAAAGACTATTCAGAATATCCAGGACGCACAGAAGCGTTTTGGCCAAACTTCTTGCTTAAAGAGTGGATGGTAGGGTCGGTCTTCTTGATCGGCTTCATCGCTTTGACAATCGTCGAGGCAGCACCGCTTCAAAATATCGCCGATCCAACGAACACGTCATACATTCCATTACCGGACTGGTATTTCTTGTTCTTGTATCAGTTGTTAAAATATCAATTCGCTGCTGGAGACTGGATTTTGCTCGGTACGGTCATCATTCCAGGTGTGGCGTTTACGGCACTTCTCATCGCACCTTGGCTTGACCAAGGTCTAGAGCGTCGACCTGCTAAGCGACCAGTCGCCATCAGTTTCATGTTGCTCGGTATTCTCTCGGTCTTTTACTTGACTTGGGAATCTGTTCAAACGACCCACTGGGATCAAGTCCACGCTCAAGGTGAACTTCAAGTTCCAGGTGAAGGTCCTGAAATTGATACAGCGGCACCGGGATATGAGATTTACTCGGCTCAATCATGTGTGAACTGTCACGGTCAAAACCTAGAAGGTGGAGCAGCGGCTCCTGGCTTGGTCGGTACGACGTACACGGCTGACGAGATTGCGGATATCGCTGTAAATGGAATTGGGACGATGCCTGCTGGACAGTGGGACGGCTCACCTGAAGATTTACAAGTATTATCTGAATTCATCGCTTCATATGGTGAAGGCGGCGAAAATAACGAGTAAGCCATAAAGTGTAGCCTGAATACCGGGCTACACTTTTTTACTTTAATTACGATAAACTGAAAGAAAAAAGGATTGAGACAATGAACCCGATGTTTTTAAAACCTTTCTTGACGCATCGAATCGTACTAACCATTCTTTTCATGATTAACTTAGGGGGTACGATTTACGGCTATATCTGGTATGAACCGCAACTACGAGACACTCCATATATTTATTGGCCATTCGTCCCGGACAGTCCGACGGCATCTCTCTTCTTTACGATTGTGCTCGGATTATGGATGATGAAAAAAAGCTCCCCGTTATTCGAGACACTTGCGTTTATTACGTTGATTAAATATGGAGTCTGGGCAGTCATAATGAATATTATGTATTTAGGAAAGCTACCGGCGGATGCACCGACCATTACCATCTTGATGGCAGTCATGTTGATGGTTTCGCACGGTGCGATGGCTTTGCAAGCACTCATCTATGCTCCGTTTATGAAATGGACGGTTGCATCGTTTGTCTGTTCTCTAATTTGGGTGATTCATAACGACGTAGTAGATTATGTGCTCGGTCAATGGCCACGTTATCCGTCACTCGCAGAAGAGATTATGTGGATCGGCTACGGCTCGTTCTGGTTGACGGGATTATGTTTTTTTATGGGATATGCGTTCGTCCTGCGTCCATCGCTTGAAAATAAGTTCATAAGAATGTAAAATCAAATTATCAAATACATTCAGAGGTGAAATAGAAAATGTCATTAGGTGGCTATATTTTCTATCTTGCACTGATTATGCTCATTCCATTATGGGCCCAGATGCGAGTGAAAAGTACGTATAAACAGTTTCTACAAAAACCGCTCCAAAGCGGTGTCACAGGTGCACAAGTAGCTGATTTCATCATGAAACAAAACGGTGTTCATAATGTTCGAATCGAGATGGTCGATGGATTGATGAGCGACCACTACGACCCGGTCAATAAAGTTGTACGGTTGTCGCGTGAAGTGTATCAAGGATCGACGATTTCATCGGCTGCAATCGCGGCGCACGAAATCGGTCACGTGATTCAAGATGCAACGGACTATAAGATGATGCGTGTTCGTCATAGTCTTGTTCCTGTCGTCAACATCACATCAAACTTGTCATTCCCATTATTACTTGGTGGTTTCTTGTTCGGCGCACTCGGACTTGCACAACTCGGTGTCATCATGATGCTCGGGGCGGTCATATTCCAACTCATCACGTTACCGGTCGAGTTCGATGCTTCGAAGCGTGCGATGACTCAGTTGACGTCGCACGGAATCGTGACGGCGACGGAAGAGACAGGTGCACGAAAAGTGTTGAATGCTGCCGCATGGACATACGTGGCTGCAACACTCGTTGCGGTTGCCGAACTCATTCGCTTGGCGCTCATCGTCTTTATGCCACGTGATGAATAGAAGTGAATCCCGTCGAATGACGGGATTTTTATTATTGTCTGAAAGGAATGTTTGATGATGAAACCAAAACTGACGGTAGACGGTCACAATCAACTGCAGACTAGACTTTCGAAGTTGAGAGACGAAAAGACGGATGCACGGGAACGCCTTCGCACTGCCCGTAAGTTTTGCGATTTCCGAGAGGATGTCACATACGCCGAGGCAGTCGATCATTATGAACAGATTGAGACCGATATTTTAGAAATTGAACGGGTGCTTGATGATGCGGTCATCATCGAGTCGGAACAATCGAAAATTGTCACGTTCGGTAACAAGGTCGTCATTCGAGAAGTGGGAGAGGATGAGACCGAAAATTATCGGATTGTCGGTGAAGCCGAGGCAAACATAGAAAATGGGACCATTTCAATCACATCGCCACTCGGTCGTGAGTTGATTGGTGCAGAGGCCGGCCAAATTGTTCAGATTGAATCACCAGGTGGTGCACTTCAATTTGAAGTTCTCCAAATCGAGGCATAAAACATCGCTCCGTTCATTAAGTGAACGGAGCGATGTTTGTATGACCTTATTTCAGCGGCATACGGTTCTCGTCGAACGTAAATCCTTCTCCACCGACTTCATAAACATGGTGGAACGTGACGAACGCGTGCGGATCGATTTGTTTAACGATTGTTTTCAATCGATTCACTTCGTTTCGACCGACGACGACGTAGAGGACCTCGAGTTCTCGGTTCGAGTAGCCACCTTTTGCGAGCAATCTTGTCGTTCCACGATTCATCGTCGCATGGATCCCGTCCGCAATGGCGGTCCGATGGTCGCTGATGATCATCGCCGCCTTACCAGCATATGTCCCTTCCTGCATCGAGTCGATGACACGAGCCCCGATATAGACGGCGAGAAGTGTATACATCGCTTCGCGGATATCGAGATAAGTCAAACTGAGGACGATGACAAAGAAGTCAAAGATGAGAAACGTCTTGCCAATTGACCAACCAAAATATCGTTGTACGAGACGAGCGATAATATCCACTCCTCCAGTCGTGCCACCGTTATTGAAGATGATACCAAGCCCGACCCCGATAAAGAGACCAGCGAAGAGACTCGCAAGCACCATGTCGTCTGTCAAGTCGATGACGAGCGTCGAGTATTTAGCGATAAGCGCATACCAAAGTGAAAATGAGAACGTCCCGATGAGCGTATAGATGAAGGTCGTTCGACCTAACAGTTTATAACTCATGAAAAAGAGTGGGATGTTTAGAGCCAAGTTGGTGACAGATGGCGAAATATCGAACAGACCACGAAGGATCAATGTGATTCCGGTGAATCCACCTTCAGCCAAATTATTTTGGACGTTGAAGTGATAAACGCCGAATGCAAAAATAAACGAACCTATTAGTATAAAAATAATATTCCGAACGCGAATCGGTAATTGTACCGTCATCAGGTTCACCTCCCCTTAGATAGAGTACTCGAAAAACAGTTCAGTTGACTAGCCTGAACATATGACATTCAGAAACGAGTCGGCTATACTTTTCAAAGAAGAGGTGATGTAAATGAAAGTAGTAGCCATCGGGGCACATCCAGACGATATTGAAATCGGGATCGCCGGCATGACCGCCCAATGGACGAAAGAGAAGATTGAAGTCGTTTATGTCGATTTGACGAGAGCGGAGTTGTCTTCTAATGGAGATGTCGAAATGAGACAACAAGAAGCGAGCGAAGCAAATTCGGTGTTAGGTGTACGCCGTGTAAATTTAGGGTTCAAAGACCGAGGAATCGACGGAAGTGAGGAACAACTAAAAGCCATCGTTTCTTTGATTCGCAATGAGCGCCCGACTCATTTGCTGTATCCCTATGAGGTCGATCGTCATCCGGATCATGCGGCCTGCGCACACCTCGTGACCGAGGCGCTGTTTAATGCCGGCATCCGCAAATACTTACCTGATCTCGACGCATACCGTCCGGAAAGTGTATATCAGTACATGATTAATGCATACGTAGAGCCGGATGTGTGTGTGGATATTAGTGACATGATTGAAGTGAAAAAACAGGCGTTACAGTGTTATGCGAGTCAATTCACACCCGTGGATGGGGTACAGACACCTTTGACTGACGCGTACGTGGAACGAGTCGTCGCCCGCGAACGACATTTTGGTAGTTTGATCGGTGTGGCGTACGCGGAAGGATTAAAACGTGTTCGACCATATGTCGTGAAACAAGCAGGTGATCTTGCATGAAGTATTCAATCGGGATTCTTTGTTATCCGTCAGTCGGTGGTTCGGGGATTTTGGCGACAGAACTCGGGATGAAGCTCGCAGATCGGGGACATGACGTCCATTTCATCACGAGTAGCATGCCGTTTCGTCTGAACGCCTACCATCCGAATATTACGTTCCATCAAGTCGAGATCAACCAATATTCGGTCTTCCGTTATCCACCGTACGACATGACGCTTTCAGCGAAAATCGCAAGTGTCATCCAAACGTTCGGGCTCGATGTCATACATGCCCATTATGCGGTACCGCACGCCGTATGTGCAGCGCTCGGTCGTGAGATGGCAGGGGTGAAGACTCCAATCGTCTCGACGTTACATGGAACGGACATCACGGTGCTCGGTGAGGATGAGGAATTGAAACCTGCCATTTTATACGGATTGCGTCAATCGAACGCGATTACGGCCGTGTCACACAGTTTGAAGCGAGAGACTGAAGAGCGGATTGCGAGTGATTTACCGATTCGAGTCATTCACAACTTTATCGACGAATCGGTCTATACGCCTCAACTCGACCCGACGCTAAGGGAACGATACGGCTTGTCGAAAGAGGACCGGGTCGTCATCCACATCTCGAACTTCCGTCCTGTCAAACGAGTCGACCTGGTTTTGGAAGCATTCGACCAAATGGATGTGCCGAACAAAAAGCTATTGCTTGTAGGTGACGGTCCGCTGATGGGGGCGATGCGTCGATTCGTGGCAGAGATGGGGCTTGAAGAACAGGTCATTTTTGCAGGAAAGCAAGAACAAGTCGCCGCTCTTCTCGCAATAAGTGACGTCCATGTTTTGTTATCAGATAAAGAAGCGTTTGGTCTCGTCGCCCTCGAAGCAATGGCGACAGGCGTGCCGTCAGTCGTAAGTGACGCAGGAGGTCTCCCAGAAGTGATCACAGATGGCGAGGACGGCTTTGTCGTACCGAGAGGAGATGTGACACAGGCCGCAGAGGCGATACAACGTATGTTGACAGATGATTCGCTACGAGAACGCTTCAGCCAGAACGGATTAGAGAAATCCCGACGCTTTGCCTCGCAAGACATCGTGACCGAATATGAGCGTTTGTATGAACAGGTGGTGACATCATGACAGAATGGGAATATGCAAAAAAAATCATCGAAACAATTGAATACCATGGCGGTGAAGCCTATATTGTCGGTGGCGCCGTACGCGATTATGTGCTCGGGAGTTTGCCAGACGATATTGATTTGGCGACCTCACTTTTTCCTGAAGAGGTAATGACGCTGTTCCCGAAAGCAGTCCCGACCGGTATTGAACATGGAACGGTCACCGTCATTCTCAATCATCACCCGTTCGAGGTGACGACATTCCGTTCGGAAGGCTCGTATTCGGATTCGAGACGGCCCGACCATGTCGCGCTAGGGGTGTCGCTAGAAGAAGATTTGTTGCGTCGTGATTTCACGATGAACGCGATGGCATTCCATGATGGGCAAGTCGTTGATTTGTTTGGTGGTCAACATGACCTTGAGGAACGAATCATCCGGACGGTCGGAAGCCCATACGAGCGGTTCGGAGAGGACGCCCTACGCATTATGCGTGCACTCCGGTTTATGTCGCAGCTCGACTTCACGTTGCATGAGGAGTTGCGCCACGCAGCGAATAGGCTTGGTCACAGGCTCGAACACATTGCGATGGAGCGCATCGCAATCGAATTTGAAAAACTGTTGACCGGTCCTGCCTACAGACGGGCGTTAGGTGAAATGATTGAGCTCGGTATTCATCACTACTTACCGAACGTTTCGACAGAACTGATGCGATGTGTACAGGAAGACGTGCGAACACCGGTGAATGCGGTCAGTGGATGGGCGCTCTTTATCTATCATGCGAAAGACGAGGATTGGCTTCTGCCGTGGAAACGATCTAACACTATTAAACGAGAGGCACGTACGCTTGCACGATTATGTGAGGTGGGACTTGATACGATGACCGTTTATCTGACGGACGAACACACGCTCTCGACCTATTTCCGAATGAACGGAGAAAGTGACCGTAGCCACGAACTGAAACAGTCGCTTCCGATGAAATCACGCAAAGAGATGATGTTTAACGGACGAGATGCCCTTGAACTCGGGGCGAGAGGGGAAACCATCAAGCATCTGTTGGCCGACCTTGAACAGCGCGTCGTCTTACAAGAGGTGCCGAACCACGAGACTGTATTGAAAGAGGAGGCGAAACGATGGCTTCAACGCGCGGGCGTGTCCTGACATTATTACAAGACGGTGAAGTATGGAGCGGTCAAGAGCTGGCACGTCAATTAAATATTTCACGTACCGCTATTTGGAAACATATCGAAACCCTTAAACAAGACGGATATGCGATTCATACCATTCCAAGGAAAGGATATCAATTGCTTGAACAGAGTGATCGGTTTGATGAGCCAGCCTTTGTCTCGTTTCGTAAAGGACGTTTCGGTCAAGTCGTCCATGCGTTCGATCAGGTCGATACGACACAACGAATTGCGCATGAACTCGCACAACAACACGTGACGGAAGGAACGCTCGTCATCAGCGAAGAACAGACGTCGGGTCGTGGGCAACTTGGTCGTAACTGGCATAATCCGAAGCATGTTAATATTGCGGCGAGCGTTATCCTGAGACCGGAGTTGCCGATTCGAGATGCGTCGAAATTGACCTTGATGGCAGCAAGTGCGTTCGCAAGGGCGCTCAACAACCGAAATATCGATGTGACAATCAAATGGCCGAATGATTTACTGATGAATGGAAAGAAAATTGGCGGCATTTTGACAGAGATGCAGACGGAAGGCGATCGTATCCAGGCGGTCATCTTAGGTTTTGGGATAAATGTAAACGGTGAAGAAATACCGACAGAGCTAGCGCACCGGGCCAGCTCACTCTATCTAGAGACCGAGACAAAATATCATCGAAGCGAGATACTAGCCGACCTATTAACAGAACTCGAAATCGAGTACGATCAATTCCTCGAGTCAGGATTTGCGCCGATTCGCACAAATTGGATGCGACATGCTGCTTATTTGAATGAAACGGTTACTATACATGCTTCCCGAACAACTCGCACGGGCGTAATGCGAGGTATTTCCGATGAAGGAGCTTTACTTCTTGAAGAAGAAGGAAAGATTGAATCGATTTACTCTGCAGAGATTGCAGTGTGGAATGATTGATGAAAGCGAGACCATCGTCTATACTTAATGTGTCGGACGCTATCGATTCTTGAAGTGTACCGCGCTTGCAGACTGTCACATTCAGTTGTCTGCCTTGATCATTTTGACAGGGACAGAAGGACACTAACTCATGAAAACCATGAATTTGTTTTTCGTGCGCCTTCTTGCCAATCGTGTAAGAAGGCGTTTATTCTTTCCTGTCTCCACGTTTAGGAGGAGAAACACATGCACACGATGACTTCGTTATTAAAAAAGATGAATGAGCAGGAAAAGCTCGTCATGTTGACGGCGTATGACTATCCATCAGCCAAACTTGCCGAGGCGGCTGGGGTAGATTTGATTTTGGTCGGCGACTCACTCGGTATGGTCGTCCTCGGTTACGACTCGACAATCCCCGTGACAACGGAAGATATGCTCCATCATTCGAAAGCAGTGCGCCGTGGAGCACGAAATACGTTCGTCGTTGTGGATATGCCATTTGCGACATATCATGGAGATTTTGATCGGACGCTTCAAGCAGCTTCTCGCATGTTCCAAGAAGGCCATGCGGATGCCATCAAACTAGAAGGTGCCGGTGAAGTACTTCAAACGATTGAACGTCTCACTCAAGTAGGAATGCCTTGTGTTGCCCATCTAGGATTGACTCCTCAATCGGTTGGGGTGCTAGAAGGATATAAAGTACAAGGAAAGTCTCTCGAGGCTGCTGAAATGCTCCTTCGTGATAGCTTAGATGCTGAACGGGCTGGTGCGAAGATGCTCGTTCTCGAATGTGTCCCTCATCAATTGGCAAAACGAATCGCGGAAGAATTGACGATTCCTGTCATCGGAATCGGTGCGGGAGCGGATGTCGACGGTCAAGTCCTCGTCTACCATGACGTCTTGAAATATGGAGTCGATCGTCTCCCTAAATTCGTTCAAGCGTATGCGGATGTGAGTGAAGTGGCGACTGATGCCATCCGTTCTTATGTCGAAGAGACGAAGAATGGTCACTTCCCGCTTGAACGCCATACGTTCACGATGGATGAGTCACTACTCGACTCGTTGTATGGAGGAAAATGATGAAGATTGTATCGACTGTCGAAGAATTACGTCACGCTTTACCGTTTAATCAAACCATCGGCTTTGTTCCGACGATGGGTTATTTACATGAAGGTCATATGAGTCTCGTCGAAAATGCGCGTCGCGAAAATGACTTTGTTGTCATGAGTATCTTTGTTAACCCGACTCAGTTCGGTCCGAACGAAGACCTCGATCGTTATCCACGAGATTTTAAACGAGATGAAAAGTTGGCTCGAGAAGCAGGTGTCGACCTTCTGTTCTATCCGGTGACGGAAACGATGTATCCAATCGATATGGCACGCGTTTCCATTCGAAAGGGAGCTGACGTACTGTGCGGAGCGAGTCGTCCTGGTCACTTTGATGGTGTATTGACAATCGTTTCTAAATTATTTAATCTTGTTCAACCGACACGTGCGTACTTCGGTCTAAAAGATGCCCAGCAAGTAGCTCTCATTGAAGGCTATGTCCGAGATTACTTTGTGCCGGTCGAGATTCGACGTTGCCCGATTATTCGTGAGGAGACAGGACTTGCCAAGTCTTCTCGAAACGTGTATTTGTCTGACGTCGAAAAAGAAGAGGCGAGTCAAATCTTTAAAGCGCTGAGGGCAGCAAGAGAAACGCTTGAGGCAGGTCTTGAGATTGAAGAAGTGAAACGACAACTGACCGTACGATTAAACGAGATTCCGAACAGTCAAATCGATTATGTAGAACTCGTCGATTATCCGACACTCGGTATTGCCTCAAACGACTCAGATGAACTATTACTTGCGGTGGCCGTTCAGTTTGAACGGGCCCGATTGATTGATAATGTGATTTGGAAGAAGGGGTGAATCCAATGATTCGAACATTTATGCACGCTAAGCTTCATAAGGCAACGGTGACAGAAGCAAACTTACACTACGTCGGTTCGATTACAATCGATGAAGATTTGATGGACGCTGTAGGCATCATGGAAAATGAGCATGTGCACATCACAAATAACCATAACGGGGCACGCATTGAGACGTATGTCATCAAAGGAGAACGTGGATCTGGTGTGATTTGTTTGAATGGAGCGGCAGCACGCCATTTCCAAGTCGGTGATGTCGTCATTATTATGGCGTACGGTCAAATGACTGCGGAAGAGGCAAATACGCACCGTCCAAAAGTTGCTGTATTGAACGAGCAAAACGAGGTAGATCAACTTCTTTACGAAGAGATTGCCCATACAATTTTGTGAATTATTCGGGGGTGTCGACAGAGGCATCCCCGTTTTTTCGTCGTTCATTCTATGGTAAGATGAGACAGATAGAAAGCACGAGCGTGCCTAAGATGGGATGGATGTTATGGACACGTATGTGATTGTGGATATAGAGACGACGGGACATTCCGTTAAGTCCGGTGATGAATTGATTGAGTTTGCAGCGGTCGTCGTACGAGATGGTGAAGTGATTGAGCGCTACAGCACCTTGATTCGACCGAGTCGACCAATCCCACCTTTTATTACGCAATTAACAACGATTAGTGATGATGACGTAAGTGATGCACCGACATTCGAAGATGTGATTCCCGACATTTGGAAGATGTTAGATGGTCGGGTATTTGTCGCGCATAACGTCGCCTTTGATTTAACTTTTTTAAACGAGAGTCTTGAACAAGCTGGATATCTTCCATTTCAAGGACGAGCGATTGATACGGTAGAATTGGCTCGTATTCTTTACCCGACATTGGAGAGCCATGCGCTAGAAGCATTATCCGATACATTTAACCTCATACATACAGACGCGCATCGGGCACTTAGTGATGCCGACGCGACAGCCGAGCTTTTCATCCGGATGCTCGACCGATTACGCGATTTACCTATGGTGACATTGAAGAAACTTCGCGTCTTGTCTGAGTCGTGGACAAGCCACATCGAACCGTTATTTGATGAATTGATTTTGGAGGTTGGGATTCGACCGGACGACGAGTCACGCTTTGATATACATCGAAAAATTGCGCTACATCGACCGACAGACGGATTTGTTCCGGCCGAAGATCGCGAACCGTTTGAACCGTTCCTACTTCGCACGATTGAAGAGACGATACCGTCACTTTTTGAGCAGTTCGAGCCGAGACAAAGTCAATTTGAAATGATGCGACACGTCTATAAAGCGTTAGATGACGAGGAGACGTTATTGGTTGAAGCCGGAACCGGGACAGGAAAGACGTTGGCGTATTTGATTCCGAGTGCCCATCATGCACTCGAGACGAAAAGACCAGTTGTTATTAGTACGCATACGATACAATTGCAAGAACAATTACTAAATCGAGATTTACCGGTACTTCGCCAAATTTTTCCTGAGATTGAATTTACACTTTTAAAAGGAAGACGAAACTATATCGATTTACGTAAGTTTGAGATGATACTAGATGAATCAAATGACGGACTCTTGGTAGCGATGTGTAAAGCGATGGTCCTCGTATGGCTGACGGAAACGGAGACTGGAGATTTAGAAGAGCTCTCCTTTCCAGGATCTGCGACGCAAGGTCCCGCCTCGTTCAAACGTTTGATTCAAGCCGATGCTTCGAGTGAATTCGGTCGATTTGACCCATGGTATAGTCGTGACTTTTTCACAAAAGCTGTGCTTCGCTCAAAAGAAGCAGACTTGATTGTAACGAATCATGCTTTGTTGTTCTCCGACTTACAACATCAGGCAGGTATTTTGCCAACCGATACACCACTCGTCCTAGACGAGGCGCATCAAGTCGAAGAAGTAGCTTCGCATCACTTTGGTGTAACGTTTGACGCTATCCAATTTGATCGGTTATTCAAGTGGTTCGGATATGGCGCGGATGGAAAATTCCATTCTCGCATCATTCAGCTGGCGGACTTGACATCCGTCACCGAAGAGGCGGAAGCGTTTAGCCAACAGATTGATTCATCACTCGCCAAGGTCGAAGAAGAACTTGAAGACCTCCTGACGGCGCTTCAATCGTTAGGGAAGAAAAAAGAACCACGACAAACGGTTCGTTTTGAACGGGAAAGCTCATCGTTCAGCCCGATTCGTGAGGTGGCGAATCGATTAGAGGACAAGCTTCGGACGCTCAGAACGTCACTTAGGCATTTGCATCGACTCCTTGATGAACGGAAAGAGCATATGACGTTTAAACAACGCGCGCTCTTAGGTGATTTAAAAACACTAATCGGGGATGTTCGAGAACTTGAGAGTGTCATCTATGAAACAATGTTGACACGAGACGATGATGCAGTCAGTTGGGTCGAGTTGAATTTAGGTAACCGAAAGTTGACCTCGGTATATACGCAACCGGTTGAAATTGGACCGTTGTTACATGAACGGCTGTTTAAGAAGAGACCGACGATTTTAACATCGGCGACGATGACGGTCTCTGGTAAGTTTAGTTTTATGGAGCGACGGCTCGGGTTAGAAGGTGAGCCAATCCGAAGAGTCGTATTACCTTCACCGTTTAACTTTAAAGAACAAGCCAAGTTGTTTATCCCATCAGATTTCCCGTTGATTAACGATGTACCGCTTGCACAGTTTGTCGACCAGACGGCGCAATCGATTGTTCAAATTGCGAACGTGACAAAAGGACGAATGCTTGTCCTCTTCACATCGAATGAGTTGTTACGTTTGACTTACGAACAAGTAAAAGATCACCTCGACCCGTCTTATACGCTCCTCGCACAAGGTGTCAGCGGAGGCTCTCGTAGCCGATTGACGAAACAGTTCAAGCGGATGGAACAATCCATTCTCTTTGGGACAGCAAGTTTTTGGGAAGGTGTCGACATTCCGGGAGAGGCGTTGACGTGCCTGGTCATTGTTCGACTACCATTCGCTCCACCGGATCAGCCTATCATGCAAGCCCGTTCAGAAAAAATTGAGTCGATAGGGAAATCGCCATTCTTTGAACTATCACTCCCTCAAGCCGTCATTCGATTTAAACAAGGTATCGGTCGATTGATTCGATCAAAAGGGGATTACGGGGCAATTTTTGTATTTGATCGTCGTGTGGAGACGACCCGTTATGGCAAACAGTTTATCAATAGTTTGCCAAAAGTCGATCGAATCGAAGGAACGTTAGATACCTCTCTGTCTGAGTTGGAATTGTTCTTAGATGAGAAAGAAAAGTCTGTAACACGAAATGATAGATAACGCTAGGCATCATGATATTATCGCTTTATAATGATACGTATAGTGTTTTGGAGGAGGAATCAATATGAATTCGAATATCGAGACGCTTGCAAGCGTACGCATCGAACCGACGGCGGACGTCTATAAGATTGTCGATTTATTGAATCGTACTTTAAAAAGTCAAGATTTGATGTTCGGACTTTCACTTGAGAAGAAAGTGAATGATCCAAAGAAGGAAGAGATGGTTTTCACCATCTATCGTACAGAATGACAAGAAAAACAAAATGGATCGTCTCGTTACTGACGGCACTGATTGGTGTCGTCCTTGTCTTTAGTTTGATGTATCGCTTCACGATTGGATATACAGAAAACCAAAAGGAACAACTTGTCGAAGAAGCGACGAATCGTCTCACTGAAGAGGCACCTAACCTGAAAGTGGAACAGGGAGAACTGTTCAATGGAACGGATGCGTATGTTGTTTTTTCAGAAGAAAACGGGAATTCTATTTGGTTTGTTCCACTTGATGACAAACTAGAGATTGAGCAACGTGAATTCGGTGAAGTGAAGGCGAAAGACGTCTGCGCACGTTCTATCGAGGAAACTGGCGGACAACTTGTCAGCTGTAAATATGGGTTCGACGAGCGAGCACTCATCGAAGTGGTTACAAAAGCAGATGCATCTTATACGTACTCATACTATACGCTACAGTCCGGAGAGTTTATTCGACGTGTTCAACTGACTGATCAAATGTGACGAATTAGAGGGGGATTATGATGGATCATCTATTAGCGAAACGAGTGAAACAACTTACGCCATCGACAACGTTAGCAATCACAGCTAAAGCAAAGGCGCTCAAGGCTTCGGGCAAAGACGTCATTGGTCTTGGGGCGGGTGAGCCGGATTTCAATACTCCGGAACGAATCATTGATGCTGCTTGTCAAGCGGCTCGAGATGGGGATACAAAATACACGCCATCTGGCGGGACGGTCGCGTTGAAAGATGCCATCATCGAAAAGACGAAACGCGATAGTGGATTGTCGTTCGAACGCAACGAGGTGATGGTCGCTTCTGGTGCGAAACATGCCCTTTATGCTTTGTTCCAAGCCATTCTAGATGAAGGGGACGAAGTGATTGTCCCGACACCGTATTGGGTCAGTTACCCAGAACAAATCAAATTGGCGGACGGAGAGCCTGTCCTAGTCGATACGAATGAAGAGACGTCATTTAAATTGACGCCAAATCAACTCGAGAATGCGATTACAGCTCGCACGAAGGCCGTTATCTTAAACAGTCCTTCGAATCCAACGGGAATGATTTATACGAAAGAAGAGCTACAGGCACTCGCCGATGTCGTTCTTCGACACAACCTTCTCGTTGTGAGCGATGAGATTTATGAAAAATTGATTTACGGTGATGCGGAATTCGTATCGATTGCCACACTCCCAAATATGCGCGAACGTACCATCATCATCAATGGTGTATCGAAGTCTCATGCGATGACAGGTTGGCGGATTGGTTACGCTGTTGGTGATGCTAAAATTATTGGTGCGATGACGAATTTGGCTTCACATTCGACGTCGAACCCGACGTCTCTCGCCCAAGCGGCTGCAGTGGAAGCTTATAACGGCCCACAGGATGATGTGGAAATGATGCGTCAATCGTTTGAAGAACGACTTGAAATCGTCTATGATCGTCTCGTCAAAATCCCTGGAATCACATGTTTGAAACCGCAAGGCGCATTTTACTTATATGCCAATGCAAAAGTTGCCGCGACAGAGAGCGGATACGATACAGTAGATGATTGGTGTGAGGCTGTTCTCGAAGAGGCGAACGTGGCACTCGTGCCAGGTTCTGGTTTTGGACAGGACGATTACGTACGATTATCATATGCTACTGAATTAAAACGCGTTTTAGAAGCGCTCGATCGAGTAGAAGACTTCGTTACGAAGCGCGCTCGATAAGCGAAAGGATGGAAATGAACATGACAACAATTTCGATTAACCAATTTAAAGACTATGAAGGCCAAACGGTCCGTGTAGGGGCCTGGATTGCTAACAAACGATCAAGCGGGAAGATTGCGTTCCTCCAACTACGTGATGGGAGCGGATTTGCTCAAGCAGTCGTCGTGAAAGCTGATGTTGCTGAAGAATTGTTCACCCTCGCTAAAGGCGTGACACAAGAGACTTCTGTATGGGTAACAGGTAACGTCAAATCGGACGGTGGACGTACACCACTCGGATTTGAGTTAGAAGTGTCAGATTTAGAAGTGATTGCGGAGTCAGTGGATTACCCAATCACACCAAAAGAGCACGGAACGGAATTCTTGATGGACAATCGTCATTTATGGCTCCGTTCACGTCGCCAACACGCGATTATGAAAGTTCGTAATGAAATCATTCGTGCGACATATGAATTCTTCAACAAAGAAGGATTCGTCAAAATCGATCCGCCAATCCTTACGAGCAGTGCACCGGAAGGCACGACAGAGTTGTTCGAGACAGACTACTTCGGTCAATCAGCCTACCTCTCGCAGACGGGTCAATTGTATATGGAAGCCGCTGCAATGGCGCTCGGTAAAGTATTCTCATTCGGTCCGACGTTCCGTGCGGAAAAATCAAAAACACGTCGTCACTTGATCGAGTTCTGGATGATTGAGCCAGAGATGGCATTCTTCGATCACGACATGAGCCTCGAGATTCAAGAACAATACGTCTCCTACATCGCGCAATCAGCGCTTACGAACTGTAAGAACGAGCTTGAACTTCTCGGACGTGACCTTGAAAAATTGGCGCAAGTGAAGGCACCATTCCCACGTGTCCGTTATGAGGATGCAATAACATTCTTAAAATCAGAAGGGTTCGATGATATCGAATTCGGCGACGATTTTGGTGCACCACATGAGACGGCGATTGCCAACGCACACGATCAACCGGTATTCATCACGCACTGGCCAAAAGAAATCAAACCGTTTTACATGAAAGTGGACCCGGAAAACCCAGAACTCGTTCTGTGTGCAGATTTGATTGCACCAGAAGGATATGGAGAAATCATCGGGGGATCTCAACGTGAGGACGACTACGATCGTCTAAAAGAAGAGATCATCAAAGAAGGTCTTGACGAAACAGATGCTTACGATTGGTACCTCGAACTCCGTCAATACGGTTCGGTCCCTCATTCTGGTTTCGGACTCGGGCTCGAGCGTACGGTCGCTTGGATTAGTGGAATCGAACACATCCGTGAAGCGATCCCGTTCCCACGTCTATTAAACCGAATCCACCCTTAACGATTAATCGGGGAAGACGTCATGTCCTCCCCGATTGATGTGTCTTAGAAAGGAAGTGCGACATGGATGCACATCAATTGATTCAATTATTCGAGCAAAGTCCGGTCGTCATTCCGCGAAAACTGTTTACCGATGCAAGACGACTCGATTTGTCACCGATTGAGTTCAGTCTTATCGTTCATCTACTCGAAATGACTGGTGAAGGCATCGTCATGCCTCTCCCGAGCGAGTTAGGGAAACGGTTGAATGTGTCGGAAAATGAGGCCCGGTCAGTGCTACTTGGGCTGTTGCAAAAAGAATTGATTGCAATCGATGCATCAAGTAATAGCGAGCGATATAGTTTGCTACCACTTTTCGAGGCATTGCAAGCTGAAGAGAAGATTACGCCGCAACAGACATTGAATGAAAACATCATTCATACATTCGAACGGGAATTCGGGACGATCACCCCGTTTGAGATTGAACAAATCGTCGGATGGATGACGGAGGATGGTTTCAGTGAAGAACTCATCATGGCGGCACTCCGTGAAGCGAAATTACGGAATGTGCGAAATTTCAAATACATGGACAAAATCTTACGTGTTTGGCAGGATCATCAAGTCGAATCGCTCGAGGATGTCGTGGAATATCAACGGAGGAATAAGTGATGTTGACGAGAGTTCAGCTGCAAGAAATAGCGGACACGATGAAGCAAATGTTCCCGGATGCACATTGCGAATTGACGCATCAAAATCCATTCGAATTAGTAGTCGCTGTCGCGCTATCTGCGCAAGCGACAGATGCCCTAGTCAACAAGGTGACACCAGGTTTGTTTGAAGCGTTTCCGACTGTTGAAGCGATGGCTACGGCAGAAGTTTCGGAGATTGAGACGTTGATTAAACGCATTGGACTGTATCGGAATAAAGCGAAGAATGTGAAGGCGCTCTCTGAGAAAATCGTGAACGAGCATGACGGGATTGTGCCGTCAGACCGGACGTCACTCGAGGCACTTCCAGGTGTCGGCCGCAAAACGGCTAACGTCGTCTTGTCAGTCGCCTTCCATGAACCGGCATTTGCGGTAGATACACATGTAGAGCGTGTCTCGAAACGTCTCGGTATCTGTCGTTGGAAAGATAACGTCCGTCAAGTTGAAGAGACATTGATGAAAAAGTTCCCGCGCGATGAGTGGTCGCAACTTCATCATCAATTTATTTTCTTTGGACGCTACCATTGTAAAGCGCAGCGACCGGCTTGTGAGACATGTCCGCTGCTTCATATGTGCCGGGAAGGTAAGAAACGGATGAAATCGACGAAAGTCACCACATAAAAATGCATCGACACGTTCTGTGTCGATGCATTTTCGCTTTAATGATTCCAAGGGTGGTCGCTCCATTCACGACGCTTTTTCGTGATGGGTACTTTCTTGAAGCCCCAGTTGCGGAAGTCTTGGTCCGGACTTTCTTTACGAATGTAAATTTTGTCCTTAATCGCTTTGAAAATTCGGTTCTCGTCCCCATAATGGACGAACCGTGGTTTTACCTCAATCACACCTCGACGAACACGTGACAACGGGAGACAGACGAGGTCTGCAATCTCTAGACCGGATTGATACATTGTGTTCTGCTTCTCAGAGAAGATGAATCCTTTAATCTTTTGACGACTTTTTTCGACATCGAGATGGACCGTACCCGAGTTGAAAATATCGAAAAATGCTTTTTGAATCAATAAGTTCTGGTAATCATCTCTAGATTCGAGGACGACACGAGCACTGACTGCTTCTGTTTCTTCTAAAAAAGCATAAAATGATTTCATGAGATGAGCAAAGGCGACTACATATGGATCTTTTGGCGTCGAGTAAAAATCATGTAATTTCTGCTTATCGACCTCGACGCTAACGATTGTACAATCGATGCCACGTAAAAAATCAGGTAGTTTATCCCAAAAATCACGCAACATGTCGATTGTGATGCCGTCTTCTTTTCCATAAGGATGTTCAGCCTTTAAAATTTCTTTCAGATGTAGCGGGATCTGTTCGGTTTTAAAAACATCTCGCTTAAACGCTTGAAGGCGTCGCTTTAATACACAAGGTAATCCAGTCTCATCCGCATCGATTGAATATTTGTACTCCATCAGAACACCAGTCAAATTGAACTGTGTGTTGCCTTTCGGTGTACCTGTCTCATCGACGAACATGACATACTTCTTTCCACTTTCCATCCAATCCCTCCAAAACGGCTTAACGTCTACGTTTTTTAAGCTACCTATTTTATTTCCAAATGGTGATACGGTCAATCAATTGCACATAAATTGCACACTTTTTTTCAGAATGACATCAATTAGGTTTATCGATGTACAATCTTGGCTAAACAGAAGAGGTGCTATTATCATAGAAAAACAATCGGGTCTTACGTGACGAGAGCTTTTCAATTTGGATACACAATCGCTTACATACTAGTTTAACATACGGGAGTTTGGTACGATATGTGTTGCGGTAAATCCACACAAGTGTCGACCGACAGAAGTCGACAATCAGACCTGAGACGGAAGGAACGAGTGGACCGACCTGTTAATATGTATGTATGGGGTGACGACATTGTTCCATTATCCAAACGGTAAGAAAGCAAAAGTGACAAAGGAACCAAAGGGGGAAGGAATTTCGAGAGAAGTATCGAATTCTCCAACCTATGCGAATCGCGGAATGAATTTAGAGACGTTGTTAAATGAAACGAATGAATTCTATCGGATTCATCAACGAGCTGTCATTCATAAGAAACCGACACCGTTACAAATTGTCAAAGTCGACTATCCGAAGCGCAGTGCCGCTAAAGTGACGGAAGCCTATTTCAAGCAGGCATCCACGACCGACTATAACGGAGTGTATCGCGGTAAGTACATTGACTTTGAAGCGAAAGAAACGAATAATAAGACGTCGTTTCCGCTCGGAAATTTTCATGAACATCAGATTGAACATATGCGCGAGTGTGAACGTCACGGAGGGATTTGTTTTGTCATCATCCGCTTTAGTCGCTATAATACGCAATATGTATTGACCACGGAACAACTTGTTCAGTGGTGGGAACAACGACTGACGGGACGAAAATCGATTCCGCTCAGTTTTATTGAACAGGACGCGATTGAAGTTCCGACGAGAGCCTTACCGTCGATTGATTATTTGACGGTGCTCGATCAATGGCTCGATTGAATAGAAGGAGTGAACCATGAATGGAGCGAAGTAGGGTCGCACGTCGACAAGATTCGACGACGAATAAACGTAAAAAAACTGGTAAACAACCAAAGACTAAAGGTAAGAAACCGATGTGGAAACGCATCTTTTTATTAGGTTTCATGTTATTTATTGCAGCAGTCATTGCATTTGGAGCATATACCGTATATGCGATTGCGACGGCACCAGAGCTTGACGAAGAAAAACTCGTTGATACGTATCCAATTCAGCTGATTTCGGCTGAAGGTGAACCGCTCGAAGGTGCCGGTCAAATTCGGGAGTACGTCTCCATCGACGACATTTCACAAGTGATGCAACAAGCGGTCGTCTCAATTGAAGATCGTCGCTTTTATGAACATAACGGAATCGACTTGCGTCGAATCGGTGGTGCAGTTGTGGCCAACTTGACTGACGGTTTCGGTGCAGAGGGTGGATCTACCATCACGCAGCAGTTGGTGAAACAGTCGTTTCTTTCAACAGACAAGAAGTTGAAGCGTAAGCTTCAAGAGCAGTGGCTTGCGCTCAAACTTGAACGTGAGTATACGAAAGAACAGATTTTAGAAATGTATTTGAACAAAAACTACTATGGTAGTGGTGGATACGGTGTTCAAACCGCATCGAAACGCTACTTCAACAAGCCAGTCTCTGAGGTCAATTATCAGGAGGCTGCCATCCTCGCAGGTCTTCCACAACGTCCGAGCGCCTATGACCCAATCAATGGTGACCAGGAGTTGACACGTTATCGGCAGGAACAGGTCTTGTCTGCGATGAAACGAGACGGTCATATTTCTGAAGAACAGTATAACGAAGCACTTGATGTCGCGATTGCTGACGTCATCTCACCGGGTGAAGAGACGGAAGAGGAAGCGTTCACGCGTGCGATATACTCACGTGTGCTTCAAGAGTTAGAAGATGATTATGGGCTTGACCAGTCAGATATTTATGGCACAGGTCTGAAAGTGTATACGTCAATCAATAAAGAGTTGCATACAAAAATCAATAGCGACATTAAATCGAACAACGTCAATTTACAAACAAATGGTTTCCCTGAGGACTTGAGAATGGGTGCGACCGTACTGAATACGAAAACAGGTGAGATTGTCGCCATCGTCGATAGCCAGCAAGCGAAACAAGGTGATACGACGTATCGTGACTACTCAAATGAAAAATATCAAATTGGATCGACGGCGAAACCGTTCTTCGACTATGGTCCAGGAATTGAAAACGGACAATGGTCGACGGGGAAAATATTGCTTGACGCCGAGTTAGAAGGTACGTACAGTCCAAACAACTATTACACTGGTTTCCGTGGTCCAAATACGATGCGTCAATATTTGAAAATTTCTGCGAATACGCCAGCTGTTCGTGCATTCCAAGAAGTACGTGATGAATACGGACAAGATGCAATCGAATCGTTCGTGAAAAACGTTGGTATTGAGCCTTCTTATTCCGGAGATCAACTAAATGAGTCCAACGCACTTGGTACTGCCGAAGCGAGCACGACACAGATGGCTGCTGCTTACGCAACACTTGGCGCAAACGGTATGTATACGAAACCTCATTTGATTCAAAAGATTGAATTCAATGACGGTTCAAGTATCAACTCTCCAATCAAAGCGAAGCAAGCGATGGAAGACTATACAGCATACATGTTGACGGATATGCTCCGTGACGTCGTCAGTGCTGAAGGTGGAACATATGTCCCAGGTGCATTTCCTTGGGACGTAGCCGGTAAAACTGGAACAACGAACGAGCCTAACTCGACAAACCCGAAAGATAAATGGTTTACTGGTTACTCCACAGATTACTCGATTTCTGTGTGGACAGGAAAAACGAAAGAGTCGACAGTCGCTTCTTTTGATCCAGACTACGCTCAATACTATTTCGAGTATATGATGCAACAAGTGACGAATGCGACGGGACAACCAGACCGTTTCCAGCGTCCGGACTCCGTTTTATCACTTGGCAATGAGCTCTATGTAAAAGGGACGAAACCGAAAGACCTTCAACCAGAGAAGTTGGATGCTC
Source organism: Exiguobacterium marinum DSM 16307 (assembly GCF_000620845.1). GTDB lineage: Bacteria > Bacillota > Bacilli > Exiguobacteriales > Exiguobacteriaceae > Exiguobacterium > Exiguobacterium marinum. Next base: position 1,962,441 of record NZ_KK211189.1, on the reverse strand, counting down.
CTACGGGCGCAAGCGTCAACTATGATATAGATTCACAATCTGGTTCAGTCTCATGGTCATATGATTTTGACGCTGTGAAAGCGGACGGATATAATGACATCACGTTCACAGTGACGCAGAAATCTGCTGACGGCACTGAAAAAGTCGTGGGTACTACAGGTGAGACGAGTGTGGATATTACAAACTTGCCTGAAGGTGAGACGACGTTCACGATTGTGGCGAACGCCGCGAACCCGTTGACGGGTGAACAGCAATCCGGACCAGCGCAAGCGACCTACTCGATTGAACCGAAAGAAGAACCAAAAGAGGAGGAAGAAAATCCTTCTGAAGACGAGAGCAATGAAGATAACCCGTCAGACGAGAACAACGGCAACGGGAATGAAGATAACAACGGCAATGGTAACGGAAACAACGAAGACACCACTGACGAACAAAATCCTGACGAACCAGCGACGGATGATGGCACTGATGAAGGAACCGACGAGCCGACTGATGGAGAGGATTCAGGAGCTCCGTTAGAAGGTCAATCGAATGAAGAATCGCCTGACACGAATCGTGAGGACGGCAATTCTGACAACACTGATAACTAAGGAGGACAGGGCGACATTGTGCGCCCTGTTTTTCGTGCGACTTTGTTATAATGAAAAGAAAGGGAACAGGATGGTGACACATGGTTCAACTCTCTTTAAAACGCAAGATGAAAGTGTTATTTGTCATTGATCGACTGCAAGACGACGATTTTGGAGTGCCTCTTGGTGGACATCTCGGACTGAAGCTTTCACATTTGCTGTTACAAGAGTCGATTCCATTCGGACGTCTCATCCAAGACCGATCGGTCGCTAAGGCGACTGGACATTCTTATGTAAAAAGAATCGGTGTCGAAACGATGTTTACGGGCGAGGAATCATATTATCCTGACTTACTTCGTGGCAATCGCCAAACGTTGTCGACAGACGAAGATTACTATAAAACGGTGCAACGCTATGCGAAACATCTTTTAGCGGTTCATTCGAAATGTACGAAACTACATACCATTGTCTTATTTGGGCGGTCAACGCAACGTCTGTTTCAAGACGCGCTGACCCGTCTTGAAGAAGAAAATGAGCATGTTGCCGCTACGTTTCAAAGCATGACTTTGTTTCACATGCCCGCTGTATCGAGAATGATACGAGATGAACGGATTAATCGTATCCGAGAAGTCGTAGTAGAACTTGCACCTTCGAATTCTTAAAAAAAAGAAGGTGAACTGATGCGGAAATCGCGCTCTGTAGAAGAGATGGTTAAAGAATTAAAAGAAGACCCGAGCTTTGCGAAAAACGTACGACATTGGCATACGGTCGATGCGCGCCCAGCACAATATGCGCCCATCCCGGAGCAAGTACCAGAACAATTGACAAACGTATTGAAAAGTCGGGGAATTGAGCAACTGTACACGCACCAAGCTGAAGCTGTGAAACAAACGGCTGCCGGTCATTCGACTGTGATTGTAACGCCTACTGCCTCTGGTAAGACGCTCTGTTATAACTTGCCTGTCTTGTCAAAGATGATTGAAAAACCGACTGCACGCGCACTATATCTGTATCCGACAAAAGCCCTTGCCCAAGATCAGAATAGTGATTTAATGGAGATGGTCGAGGCACTCGAAGGCAACTTACGATGCTTCACGTATGATGGAGATACATCTCCGGCCGCCCGCACGAAAGTTAGAGATGCAGGGAATATCGTTATTACCAATCCTGATATGTTACATTCGGGAATTTTACCACACCATACGAAGTGGATTCGTCTATTCGAAAACTTAGAATACATCGTTGTCGATGAGTTGCATACGTATCGTGGCGTATTCGGCAGTCATGTGGCGAACGTGTTTCGCCGCTTAAAACGAATTTGTGCCTACTATGGAAGTCATCCGAAATGGATTATGACATCAGCGACTATCGCGAACCCGCGTGAACTTGCTGAATTGTTAACGGAAGAAGAAGTTGTATTGGTTGACCGGAACGGCGCACCACAAGGTAAGAAACATCTTATCTTCTATAATCCACCTGTCGTCAATGAAGCGCTTGGGATTCGTCGGAGTGCGACGCTCGAGACGAAACGCATCGCCTCAAAATTCGTGGAAGCGAACATTCAAACGATTGTGTTCGCCCGATCACGTGTACGTGTCGAGGTATTATTGACTTATTTACAGGAACTGACGCGACGAGAACTTGGTCCAAAATCGATTGTCGGCTATCGAGGGGGGTATCTTCCGTCTGAACGCCGTGAGATTGAACGGCGGTTACGGAATGGTGAAATAAAAGCTGTTGTTTCAACAAATGCGCTAGAACTCGGTGTTGATATCGGTCAATTGCAAGCGTGTGTCCTGAATGGTTATCCAGGCACTGTCGCTTCGCTATGGCAACAGGCAGGTCGGGCCGGACGACGTCATTCGGAGTCGCTTGTGGTGTTTGTGGCATCATCTTCTTCCCTTGACCAGCTTGTCGTCGAACAACCAGATATGATTTTAGACCGTTCACCGGAAGCTGCCCGTTTAGACCCAAACAACCTCATTATTTTAGTTGACCATATGAAATGTGCCGCATTCGAATTGCCGTTTCATAAAAGTGAACGGTTCGGAACGGTCGACCCGAAAGATATTTTAGAGTTTTTAGCGGATGCACAAGTGTTACATGAGCGGGCCGATAAATATTATTGGATGACGGATTCCTTCCCAGCGCATGACATCTCGCTTCGGACGAGCGATCAAGAAAATGTCGTCATTGTCGATCAAACCGCAAAACATCAAGTGATCGGCGAAATGGACACGTTCAGTGCGATGACACTATTGCACGATGAGGCGATCTATTTGCATGGTGCCGAGCAGTATCAAGTCGAGAAGTTAGATTTTGAAGAAAAAAAGGCATTTGTACGCCGAGTCGATGTCGATTACTATACGGATGCGAATTTGGCCGTGGAATTAAAAGTGCTAGAAGAGAACAAGACAGATGGTGTGAAAACGTTCGGAGAAGTTTCTGTCATCGCGATGGCCACTCTCTTTAAAAAAATTAAGTTCGGGACGCATGAGAATATCGGGTCTGGCCCGATTCATCTTCCGGAGCGAGAACTGCATACGACGGCGACATGGTTCACATTGGATGAACGCTTTGCCTATTCGGAGGCTGATCTCGAAGATCAACTTGAAGCGGTCAGTGATTTACTCAGACGGCTTGCGCCGCTCTATCTCATGTGTGATACGCTCGATTTATTTACAACCATTCAAATGAAGTCGACTCACACGACTAAACCGACCGTTTATTTATACGACCGCTATCCGGGTGGCATCGGTCTTAGTGAGGCACTCTATAAAGATGCAGACGAGGTACTTGAAGCAGCGGAACGAACGGTATCCGACTGTCCGTGTGAGAGCGGATGCCCTCGCTGTGTCGGTATGATTGGATACGGGGACTTCAAACAGCAAGTCATCCGTCAGTTACAAGCATTGAAAGGATCGTTATGAAAGCAAAGTTATCTAGATTAATTAAAACGAAAGAACCTGTCGAACCATCACGCGTCTCCTCACCTGACGAAGTGGAGCAGCAAAAATGGATTGAACAGGGTGGAGAAATTTTAACGTTCGAAGGAGAATGGTGTGTTCGTCTCCGAACTACGTATCCGCTTGATGAGATGTACCACGACTTTGCGTTCGGAGATGCAAGACTTATGATGCATCGAACCGAGCATCCTTTCTTTACGGTCGACCTAGAGCCTGAACAAGTCCTGTTTATGGATACGGAGACGACCGGGTTGCGTGGGTCTGGGACGTCGATTTTTTTAATCGGATTCGCGAGAATTCAAGCGGATCAACTTGAAATGATTCAATATGTCTTGCCTCATCCTGCCTTTGAGACTGCCTTCTACTATCATTTTTTACAGGATATCGGGGATGAGGTGCGGTTCGTCACTTATAACGGGAAGTCCTTTGACTGGCCACAAATCAAAACGAGACATACGTTTGTCAAATCACGGGTAAAAGCATTGCCTTCCGTCGGGCATGTTGATCTACTACATGCGGCAAGACGGTTGTTGAAACCGAGATTAGAATCGGTGTCGCTCAAAGCAGTTGAAACGTATTTCGGTCACGGACGGACAGACGATTTACCTGGTTTTTTAGCCCCGATGCATTATTTTCAGTACGTCAAAGAACGGAACCCAGAGATACTATCGCCGGTCCTTGAGCACCATCATGCGGACTGTTTGAGCCTTGTTTCTCTTTACACACGACTCAGTCAACTCGTCACGACTCCCGAGACAGATTTCGGAGAAGAACGTGCGCATTGGTTACATGACCTTGGGGAACAGGAAAGTGCACTCAAAGAGTTTGAACAACTTTCGAGTCCTTCGAAGCGAGCCGTCATGCGGCAAGCGATGTTATTGAAGCGAACGGGTCGTATGGAGCAAGCAATCCCGTTATTTGAGTCGCTGCAGACGATCGAAGGCTATGTCGAACTTGCCAAGTATGCAGAGCACAAGCAAAAGGACGTGGAACTCGCGATTGATTATACGGAGCGGGCCATGGAACTGCTCGAGAAAAAACGTACGGTTTTGCGTCAAACGATTGTACGAGAGAAAGACGAGCTAGAACATCGCCGTGCCCGTCTAGAAAGGAAGCGATTATGAAAGTAGTAGCCGTTACAGGATATCGTCCTCATGAACTGGGCATCTTTAAAGCGGACCATCCAGGAATTGAAATCATTCAGGAAGCTTATCGTAAAAAGATACTCGAAGTCATCGAACTGGGCGCCGAGTGGTTTATTTTTAGTGGAACGAATGGTTGTGAATTATGGGCTGGACAAGTATTGTTAGAGTTAAGAGAAACGTACCCGATTAAAATTGCAGTATTTCCTCCGTTCTTAAATATGGATGAACGGTATAAGCCGTTCGAACAGGAATTGTTTGCACAGCTGCAACTTGAAGCGGACTTTTTTGAACCGTTGACACAGCGGCCATACGAAGATCCGAGTCAACTACGCGCTAAAACTGCATTCTTTTTAGACAAAGCAGAAGGATTGATTACCTTATACGACGAAGAAACGGAGGGAAGTCCCCGCTTTTTAGTCGACGGGGCTCGGCGAAAGTCCACTATGGAGGTCTTTCTCATCACACAGGAAGATTTACGTGTCATCGAGGAAGAAAAACAATGGGAACAACAATGGGAGTGATATGATGCAAACCGAATTAACGGCAGAAGCAATTTATAAACAAGAATTTAAAACGGCACTACGAGGTTATTCGCAAGAAGAAGTTGATCAATTTTTAGACGTGGTCATCCGGGATTATGAAAAAATGATGAAAGAAATCGAACGTCTTCAAAAAGAAAATGACTCATTGCGTCGCGAGCCTGCACCTGTTGCGGAACCTGCTAAACCGGCACAGCCGGTTGCGTCTAACTATGACATGCTGCGCCGTATCTCAAATTTAGAAAAAGCGGTCTTTGGTAAGCAAGTAGGGCCGAGTGAATAATCAATAATGAATAGGGGGTGGAGTCAATGTTGCAAGTGTTAACGGCCACGGAGAAACAACCTGTTAAACAACAGACAAAAAAGCTGTTTCGTATGAAAGAAGAAGTGATGAAGGCACCGACAAGCTATACAGATCGTCTCGTCGAGAACATCAGACAAACATGTCGATTTGACTGGATGATGATTGAACAAGTCGAATTTGGCGAGGATCTCGTTCATTACGTGCTCGTCGGGCCGAAAGGTGTATTCTTGATTCAATTAAATCGAACTCCAGCCCCTGTCCATTTGACGAACCGTGAGTGTCGGACGGAGACGTCTATGGGATGGAAGCACATCTATCCACATCCTGTCACGGAGCTAGAGCGAATGACTAAACAAGTGCGGGCACGGTTGAAGAAAGAGTGTGGACAAGCGATTCCGGTCTATTCCTTCTTGATCTTCCCGGAGACGGAACAGTTGAAGCTCAAGCGGGTCAAGGCCAATTGTGGCGATTCTTTCACACTCGTCGATCAGGTCATCAGCAAAACGACTCTTGAAACGTTGACGGAGCCGCTCGTCAAACAAATCGCTTACTACTGCTCAGAAAGACAGATACATAAATAAGAAGATGGCCGAGTGAGATGCATTCGGCCATCTTCTTATTTTAAAAGTTCTCTTGCTTTTGCGGCATCATCTCGATGTACGAATAGCGCGACACGATCGTCTAAATTTTTAGCGAGCGGTTTTAACAATTTACCGGTCGGAAGTCCTTGTTCGATACGACATGTGATTTCCTGTTCTGTCAGGTAATGATAATCAGCTAATAACTCTTCGCCCTGTTTCCCGAACGCTTCACCGAAGCGAACCCATTTTAAGTTGCGAATCGTACGAATCGTGACTAAAATGATGAACAAGATGGCGAGCACAATGATGAGTAATGTTTCCAACGCATTCAACCCCTTCTTTACACAAGTTTAATAGGGTGACGAGTTGAAAGCAATACGAACGGAACGTTATACTAAAATGGAAAAGAGGGGATTATATGAAAAAACCGATTCAATCGAGACGAGAGGCGATCTCGCTCTTAGAAAACCAGCAAGTACTCTACGTTCGGATTCATAATGGACAAACGGGCATGATCAAGTTGACGGAGGAAGGCATTATCGTCGCCATCCCGAATGAAGAGACTGACAAGGTTGACTTTCGCAAGCTAGAAGACATCGAGGCATTCGAAGCATTCTACGATTTGACGCTCTCGAAACCTGGTATTCTGTATGTGAATGTTGAAGAGTAAATGACATGGAGAGCTTCACCAATTTGGTGAAGCTCTCCATTTATACACCCTTAAGATGGTGGAAGCCAGACAGCCAACTTGTCCTGTAACGGTTTTAGACGGACGTGGTGTTGCTTGTGCAACAAATAGCCGTCCGGACGGATGACTAGAATACCACGTTTCATAAAGAGTGACTTGGCAAGCTCATTCCCTTGGTCGAAAAATGGACGGCTTGTCTTGGACAATGAGATAGTCTGAAGGAACGGGTGATACTCATTTAAGTATTCATAGATTGGCGTCAAATCACGTTTGCCATCGTCAAATACGAGCACTTGAAAGCGCCCATCGGCGATCTCTGAAATCTTCGTCCGAAATCCATCGTCGGTTCGTAAAATTTCAGTCTCTGGGAATATTTTTCCTTCGGCGACGCGACGAAACGGCATACGCAACGCTTTTGGGTACGATAGATGAAGTTGCGAGATTCGTTCCGTGATCTTTTGATTGACGAGATTGACTCGTGTGAAGACATCAGCCCCGATCGCTTGAAACGGTAATAGCATCGGGAGTGTCGTCTGGAGCATCTCAGTTGCGAAATTCGTCGTCTGTAGAACATTCCTTGCCACATACTCACGCTCATTCCGATACGTCGAGACGACTTGATGCGGTGCGCCTGTCTTCAAATGGAGCCATAGCTTCCAACCTAAGTTGAATGCATCCGCAATCCCGGTGTTCATTCCTTGTCCCCCGACCGGTGAATTGATATGAGCGGCATCGCCCATTAGGATGATGCGATTATGGATGAACGTATCAACCATTCGATTATGAACCCGAAAGAGCGAGAACCATTCGACATCGTGTATGCGAACTGGCATATGACTACGTTGTTCCACAAATTGTTGAAGGTCCGATTCGACGAACGACTCATCGGTCCGTAAGTTTCCCGTGATTCGAATCGTTTCATCCGTGAGTGGAAAGACCTCGAGTACTCCTCGATCCGAGAAGAAAATATGCACCTCTTCACGAGAAATGGGCCAATCTGCTTTCAAATCTGCTAATACCCACGCCTCTTTAAACGACTTCCCACTGAATGGGAGAGCGAGCATTCGACGGATGGAACTATTGGCGCCATCTGCAGCAATGACATATTTAGCTTCGACAGAACGATGAGCTCCGTCTTCAGCAGTCAAATGTGCGATCGTCCGCGATGGATATTGTGTGATGGAAGACAGTGACTCTCCGCGTCTCACTGCGTGGCCATGTTTTAGCAAGGCACGCTCTAAAATTTCTTCTGTTTCATTTTGACGCAACAGTGTCACGAACGGATACGGAGTGACAAGCTTTGAAAATTCGAGCTTTGCCGTCCATTGACCTGAGAAATAGAGATTTCCCCGCTCAATCGTACGGGCCCGTTCGAGTACTTCTTGGGCGACGTCTAATCGAGAAAACACCTCAATTGTCCGTGGTTGAATCCCGATGGCTCGAGAATTATCCGACGGGGTCGTCTTTCGGTCGATGATTTGAAATGAGACGCCATATCTTGCCAAGGTCAGTCCGAGGGTAAGGCCGGTAGGTCCGGCTCCGACGATTAGTACATCCACTTGTTCATTCAAAGTGATCAACTCCTATCATTAATAATGATATTTCCGACATTAGCAGCGATTAAACGAAAAGTAGGGTATAGAACGGTATAGGATATTCGATGATGGAAGGTGAGTGAACAGTGTGCAGCCATTGATTAATGAAGACCAAATTCGAAATAGCTTTACAATGGAAGAAGATTACGAACAGACAGCAGCGGTTTTGATTCCGCTCGTAGAAATAGAGAAGGAATGGCATGTCGTCTTTGAAGTACGTGCCCATACGATGCGGCAGCAGCCCGGCGAAATTTCTTTTCCGGGAGGACGACTTGAAAAAGGAGAAACACCTGTTGAAGCCGCCGTTCGAGAAACGTGTGAGGAATTAGAGATTACTTCTGGTCAAGTTGAAGTCATCGGTAAATTAAGGCCACTTGCCACACCCCATCGACAATTGATTTATCCGTTTGTCGGGATGTTGTCACGGCTTCCAACTGCACAGGGAACGGATGAAGTTGATCATTTATTTACCGTTCCTTTATCTACATTACTTATGATAGACCCGTTCCATGGTGAGATGGAGTGGACGATGAACCCAGATCAAAATATCCCACTTGATCGCTTGGCAAATGCTAAAGCGTACGAAAAACGGGTAATTAAAATGAAAGAACCCTTTTATGAACACGATGACTACATCATTTGGGGGCTTACTGGAAAATTTTTGACACAATTTATTCAACGCATAAAAGAAAACGTATTCAAACCGACATAATTTCGTTATAATGATAGAAACAAATTTAGATTGGAAGTGAATGGGTGTGTCTGAAGAATTCCTCGTAGGTGATATCGTGAAGTCGACTCGTGAAGGATGGGTTGCTGAAGTGACCGCCGTACTGACCAATACCGTGATCGCAGACGTATCGATTATGGAAGAATTTCAACAACTCGGGCTCGAGTTTGAAAAACAAGTTTTATTAAAATCAGAATTAGAATTGATTGAACGCGCCAGCTGACCTTTTTTTTGAAAGGGATGATTGAGGTGTCCATTGACAAAAAAGTTCGTGAATGGCAAGAGGCGGGATTGTTAGATGAATCGACCGGTAAAAGACTAGTCGACTATGAACATAAACAACGGGCGGCTAGTGAGCGAAACAATCACAAGCCGCCCGTTTTAGTTATTGTCGGGTCGATTTTATTAGCGCTCAGTCTATTTAGCTTCGTCGCAGCCAATTGGCAGGCGATTCCCGACCTTTTAAAGATTGGACTATTTCTTCTTTTTATGGTTGGATTTTATGTGTTTGCCGAACGAGTTCGCTTGAAAACCCCGAGGTATGTCATATTATTACGCGTGTTAGGATTCGTCTTTTTTGTGGCGACCATGGCGGTCATCTTTACGACGTATAATCTGTCGGGGCAGTTGACCTTGCTGTTTTGGATACTCTTCACGATGGCAGTCCTTCACCGAATCATGTATGAGCACGTCATCTTTTCCATCATCTCCGCTATCACTGCGTTCATGGCTGTCACAAACAGTTTCGAAGGCATCGGGTTGACGTTAATTGGATTTGCACTCATCGTGACATGGGTATGGTTCCATTTTGTGGAAGAATCGTTAGATCGGACGTTTGCTTGGCTTACCTTTTACGGATTATTTAACATCTTTGGTCAATATGTGGACTATGAAGGTAGACTATGGCCACTTTGGTCTCTTGTTATCCTCCATGTGCTTCTCTTGTTTTATCGAAAACAAGCCGGGTGGCAATCTGTATATCTGTTTGTCGCAGCTGTTTTGTCGATTGGATATTTAGTAAATGTAACGGGAAGCTGGCTTTCTCAAAGACCACCATCCATTCTTGAGGCAACACTCCTTTCTATTTCATTCGTTGCGATCTATTTAATCCATCGTCGAAACGACCTTTTGTGGGTATGCTTTCTTGCTGTAATCCCATTTGCGCTATTCGAAGATTCAGGTGTGTTATTGGCAGTGATGATCGAAGTCATTGCACTCACGTACCTCGTTCGCCAAGATATGACGAGACAACCCACCATCTTCGCCTTTATCTATTTTTTAGTCGTCCAAATGACGATTTATTTCATTTATGTTTGGGACCGTTTGGATGTATCCCTCTTCTTCTTAATCGGTGCACTGATCGTCTTTGCGTTGTCACTCGGATTATGGTGGCGTAATCGTACAAGAAAGGGTGTGACGACATGAAACGGTTGTCTATGTGGGTCATTCCGGCCGTACAAGTTATGATTGCCATTTTGTTTGTCATCCTCGTCTATGCCATCTCATGGGTAGGGGAAACGTACACGTTTAAGGGAACTTCGTTTGAACCGTTCGATCCATATTTTGGAGACTCGATCTATCTTGAATATGACGAGTTTGAAGGACGACAAAATGTGGAGGCGGGTACGGTTTACGTCTCGTTCGAGCAAGGGGAAGACGGATTTGCTGTGATTGACCGAGTTGAGTCAAAACCGTTTCTCGGAGGAGTACGGGCGAACTATTATGACCGTATTCTTTATATAGAAGAAATGGGGTCGTATCGTGTCCCTCAAGATGAAATGGATGCGGTCGAAGGTGAAAATTCTTTTACGGTTCAAGTCGATGTTGCGCCGTGGGGGATGCTCAGATTGCATGATTTGAAGCCAATTGAATAAGTGAAGAGCATGACAGGGAGATTACAGATTTGTTACAAGTGTTATTGTAACGAATCTGTAATTTTTATGTGAAACCTTGCAATAGCAACGTTTTTCGCAATTGTTACAATCTGTAACCACTTTTCATGTCATATGTCAGGATTATTTCACTTCGATAAAATAGCTACTCCAAGATGACGTGTCGTGGTAAATTAACATCTGTTCGTTACATAACGAGAAAGGTGATGACCTTACTACGATGAAATTGATTAAATATATGATAGTAATTGGAACCGCGATGATGGGAATGTTCACATTCATGAATCAAGCAGATGCTGCTCAGATCGGAATCGGGACAGAACAGAAAATCGTTCAAAATCCACTTGAATTAGAACGACAAGCGATTGAAGAAGAGAGGCAAAAGGAAATCGCTCGCCAAAAGAAAATTGCCGAAGAGAAACGCTTAGCTGAAGAGAAACGTTTAGAAGCAGAACGTCTCGCTGCAGAGAAAGCGAAGGAAGAAGCAGAGAAGGCGAGACTAGCTAAACTTGAAGCAGAGCGTAAGGCAGAAGAAGAACGTAAAGAAGCGGAAAGAGTGGCGGCACAAAAGGCAGCGGCTTCTTCAAACAAGAACGCTACGGCATCACCAGTGTCTACGACAACGAGTAAAAAAGTCATTACTGTCGAATCGACAGCTTACTCAAACGATGTTGCTGACAATAAGGCGTATGGAGGTCGTGTTTTGACTGCGACTGGTCATGACGTGACTGATTCGATTTATTATAACGGCATGCGAATTATCGCCGTCGATCCTTCTATCATTCCATTAGGTTCAAAAGTGCATATTCAAGGTGTCGGTGATGCAATCGCCCTTGATACCGGTGGCAGAATCAAAGGACATATTGTTGATTTATTGGTCGATTCAAAACAGGATGCGATCCAATGGGGTCGTCGACATATCCAAGTCACTCTTTATTAATTTTGAAGGTTCTCTATTCAGGAGAGCCTTTTTTTGTTTAACAAAGCATAGAAAAGGGCAAAATACTATTTGAATTTCCATTTTGGAAATAGTCGAGGAGGGATTACGTTGATTGAGTTTCGGGATGTATCAAAACGTTATGAAGACGGGACATTGGCCGTCAAAGAGTTAAGCTTAACAGTTCAAAAGGGAGAAATCTTTATATTGATTGGTCCTTCAGGTTGTGGCAAGACTACAACAATGAAAATGGTGAATCGGTTAATCGATCACACAGATGGAAAAATATTGATCGATGGAAAAGAAATCTATCAATTTGATATTTACGAGTTACGTCGTAATATCGGATATGTGTTACAACAAATCGCACTATTCCCACACTTGACAGTAGAAGAAAATATTTCTGTCGTTCCTGAACTATTAAAATGGAAGAAGGATCGAACAAAAGACCGCGTGACAGAGTTGATGGAAATTGCCGGTCTCGATCCGAAATTACGTGCCAAAAAACCTTCAGAGCTATCAGGAGGTCAACAGCAACGAGTTGGTGTATTGCGTGCCCTAGCTGCAGACCCAGAAGTCATTTTGATGGACGAACCTTTCTCAGCACTTGACCCGATTAGCCGCGGACAATTGCAAGACGACATCAAACGATTGAATGATGAACTAGGAAAGACGATTCTCTTTGTCACACATGATATGCAGGAAGCGATGAAGCTCGGTGATCGTATCGCATTGATGCGTGATGGCGAATTGATGCTTGTCGGTACGCCAGAAGAGATATTGGCGAGCGATGACCCATTCGTCTTGGAATTTACACAACGTGGAAGAGGTGAGCTGGATGCTTGAGACGTTCCAAAATAGACAAGGACAGCTTGTCGAGGCACTGATTGAGCACTTACAGCTCTCTGTCGTATCACTTTTAATCGCCGTCTTGATTGCCGTACCGTTAGGAATCTGGCTGACGCGTCGTAAAAAAATTGCTGAAACCGCTATTGGTGTTACTGCCATCATTCAAACGATTCCTTCTCTTGCTTTGCTCGGGTTGATGATTCCGCTCGTAGGAATCGGTGCATTACCTGCAATCATTGCGCTCGTCTTATACGCGCTTCTTCCGATTTTACGGAATACGTTTACAGGTTTGAACGAAGTAGATAAATCATTACTTGAAGCAGCAAGGGCTTGTGGAATGAAGCCGAATCAGAGTTTGATGAAAGTCGAACTTCCGCTTGCTCTCCCTGTCATAATGGCTGGTATTCGAACTGCCATGGTCCTTATCGTAGGAACAGCGACACTCGCTGCCCTCGTTGGAGCGGGTGGGCTTGGTACATTAATTTTGCTTGGGATTAACCGAAATGACAATTACTTAATTTTACTTGGGGCCATACCGGCTGCTATTTTAGCACTATTGTTTGATTTCTTGTTGCGTCAGATGGAAGGTGCAACAGCATCTCGCAATAAAACGAAATTGATTGCCGTCTCAACCGTACTCGCCTTGATTATCATCACTCCGCTCGCATTCGGTCGCTCACAGGAGACGGATTTAGTCGTCGCCGGAAAACTTGGACCTGAGCCTGAAATTCTGATGAATATGTATAAGTTGTTAATTGAAGAAGAAACGGATCTGTCCGTATCAGTGAAACCGAACTTTGGTGAAACGACATTCGTATGGGGTGCTCTGAAATCTGGTGATGTCGACATCTATCCGGAATTTACTGGTACGGCACTCGCTAGTCTCGTAAAAGAGTCACCTGAGTCAAATGATGCACGCGAGGTGTACGAACAAGCGAGAGATGCACTTGCAGAAGACGGGTATGTGATGCTTGAGCCGATGCAGTTTAATAATACGTATGCACTTGCTATTCCACGTGAATATGCAGAAGCAGAGGACATTACTGCGATTTCAGATTTACGAAACGTGGAATCAGATATTAAGGCAGGGTTCACCCTTGAATTTACAGATCGTGAAGATGGATATCCTGGTCTTCAAGATGAATATGGATTTGATTTCCCATCCGTTGTGTCGATGGAGCAAAAGTTGCGTTATCGTGCCATTTCTCGAGGAGACGTCAATCTAGTTGATGCCTACGCAACTGACCCTGATATTGCCGAAAATGACTTGGTCGTTTTAAAAGACGATCGACAGTTCTTCCCACCTTATCAAGGGGCACCCCTCTTGAAAGAAGAAACACTTGAAGAATATCCAGAAATCGAAGATGCCCTTAATCAACTCGCTGGAAAAATCACGGACGAACAGATGTCTGAATTGAACCGACGTGTCGCTTACGGAAATGAGCGTGCATATGACGTAGCGAAAGACTTCTTAGAGCAGGAAGGGTTATTATGAGAGCTTTGATTATTTCGAATCCGAAGTCTGGTACGAGCGAGACGATGCTCGGGGAGGTCATTGGAACGATTGAATCGCTCTATGAAGAAATCACCATCAAGAAGACGCAAGAAATTGGGGATGCACTCCGATTTTCCTCAGAGAGTGGACCTTTCGACCATCTCATCGTGATTGGTGGGGACGGTACGCTGAATGAAGTAGTGAACGGATTGATGACGTTAGAGCGCGAGGAGCGACCTACCGTAGGCATCATACCGGCTGGGACATGTAATGATTTTGCGCGAGCGCTCGAACTCCCAATTCAACCGACACAAGCTGCAAATGTCATTAAGTCGAAACATACGCAACAAGTGGACGTCATTCAAGTGGATGAGATGTATGCCCTCAATTTTGTCGGGATTGGATTGATTGCCGATACATCACGACAAATCGACCCAGATGAAAAGGAATCACTAGGGTCAATCGGCTACTTTTTAGCGACGATTCGACAATTTCGTGAAGCGGATCCGTTTGAAATCCGGTTATATCGAAAAGATGAGCTGCTCTATGAAGGCGATGTAAGTTTTCTCTATATTGGAAACGGTAGCTACCTCGGGACAGTCCCGACGAAGCTTGAGACACAGTCCTTTTCTGATGGACTGTTAGAGGTTGTTCACAGTTCATCAATCGGGTTTCCGATGATTCGACAACTTTTGGCGCAGCAACTCGGTCTCGATCAAAAATCCCCCGAGTGGAATCACTTTCAGGCTTCTCATGTGAAAGTAGAATTGAGTCAACCTCAAATTATCGATATCGATGGTGAACATTTCGAATCTGAACAATTGTCCATCCAGATTCAAGAGAATGCAGTAACATTTTTAACGCCATAAAGCATCAACAGAGAAAAGTATTCAGACTTTTCTCTGTTTTTTGTTGTCCTGATTGTTGAACCGTGTTAGTATTTCACTATTATTATGAAAATGAAATGAAAAACAGGAAGTAGGGGTAATCATGGCGCAAAATTCATTCGCCTCAAAAATTGGATTCATTTTAGCTGCCGCAGGTTCGGCGATTGGTCTAGGTGCGATATGGAAATTTCCGTATGTCACTGGAACTAGTGGGGGCGGTGCCTTTTTACTCATGTTTTTGGCGTTCACGTTATTACTTGGTCTACCATTATTGATTGGAGAGTTCATCGTTGGACGTTCGACTCAAAAGACAGCACTTCTTGCTTTTAAACAATTGGGACATGGACGATGGAGCATCATCGGCTATCTTGGTGTCATTGCCTGTTTCTTGTTGCTTTCCTTCTATAGTGTTATTGGGGGATGGGTCCTCATTTACATCGGACTCGGTTTGAGTGGAACATTAAATGGACGAAGTGCTGACGAATTTGGTGATGTCTTCGGAAGTGTCGTGTCAACACCTGAAATCGCCGTCATCGGACAGTTTTTATTTCTCACGATTACGCTTTTGATTGTCTTACGTGGGGTAGAAGCGGGAATCGAACGGATGAGCAAGATTTTAATGCCGTTATTGTTCATCAGTTTTATAGTCCTCGTTGTCCGCTCATTGACACTTGACGGGGCGATGGAAGGGGTCCGCTTCTTCTTACAACCTGACTTCTCTGCTCTCACAGGGGAATCGGTCTTATTTGCCCTTGGACAAGCCTTCTTCTCCTTATCTCTAGGGGTGGCTGCGATGCTGACATATGCATCTTACATTAAGACGAAAGGGACGCTGAATCGTTCCGCGAACATGATTGTTCTATTGAATATTACCGTTTCGCTCCTAGCAGGTCTTGCCATCTTCCCGGCAGTCTTTGCTTCAGGATTAGACCCAGCTGAAGGACCGGCATTGCTCTTCGTCGTCCTACCGGCGGTCTTCAATCAAGTTCCGCTCGGTGGATTTTTCATGGTATTGTTCTTCTTATTATTCGCATTCGCTTCAATCACGTCTTCGATTGCGATGTTAGAGGTCGTCGTCGCGGGTGTGACCGATCGTCTGAATGAAAAGAAACCGACATGGTCGAAGAAACAAGTAACGGTTACAGCTGCCTTGCTCGTCTTCCTCGTCGGTGTGCCTTCTGCGCTGTCATTTGGGTTATTGAGCGATTTACAAATCTGGAACGGGCGAACGTTCTTCGACACGATGGATTACCTCGTCAGTTATATTTTAATGCCGGTCGGAGCCTTCTTAACGTCAATTTTTGTTGGTTATGTAGTAGACCAACGTATTTTAAAAGACGAGATTCAAACATCTCAGCCAGGTATGAAGCTTTATCCAATCTGGCATGCACTCATACGCTATGTTATACCGGTGACAGTAGGAGTCGTCATGGTATCCACGTGGCTTAACACATAATTGAGGAACCGTAGGCTCTCTAGTCTACGGTTTTTTTCGTCTCGCAACGGGAATGAAGTCGATATAGGTAGTTGTTTCTACACCTGTGGACGGAGGAAACAAAGACTTTTATTATGCTAAAATGATAGAGGTGACGAAACTTTTTTTGATCGGTTTCGTAATGTACAATAGAAGTAACATGAGATGAGGTGAAAAGAATGAAAACATGGATGAAATGGGCCCTGACTGGGGCAGTCATATACTTTGCCATCAACGTATTCGATTTCTCCTGGTTATTCATTATAGTAGGGGCGCTCGTCTTGAACGAAGTCTGGTCAACGAATAAGCGCAAAAACCGTCAGCGAACACCGACAACGGTCGCAAAACGGGCGAAGAAAAAACTGCTGCTTGATGAGGAAGAATCGTTCTCAGGCTCAAGAATCCTAAAACCGATTGAAGATCCTATCTCGGCACGTCAATTCGAGGCGACGGATGATTTAGAACTTCAATTCTTGCAACGGACGATTGAGCAAGGGTATGAGAAACTGCAACAGATTGACCGTGTCTTGCCTGAAATCAAAGATGTAGAAGTAAGGCGAGAAATGAAAGCAGTGTCAAAAGAAGCGCATGAATTGTTCGAGGAACTTTTCGAAAATCCGCAAGACGCGAAGCATGTTCGAGACTTGTTCACATTCTACTTAGATTCCCTCGTCTCGGTCGTCTTGAAATTTAAAGAACTGGAAGGAAAACGGGTCATCATTCAAGAAGAAACTCGAGAACAATTAATAACGAATATGCGGCTAATTGTCGATAAATTTAAAGAACAGCGCGGACGTCTTCTTGAAGATGATGCCGTAGACTTTGAACGTGAACTGATTATGATGGAGCGAGTCTTATCTGATCAGCCGGAAGGGAGAAAAAAGCATGACTTCATCGAATGAAACGAACTGGCAGTCATGGCCGGAAGAAGAGCTGACATCTGATACAAAAACAAAAACTGAGGCAGAGGGGTTTAGCGATCCGTCTGTAGAGTGGTCATCTGTTTCGCAGGCAGAGGAAGTGCCTGCTATCCAAGCGAAGCCAGACGTCCCTCAAGAGCACCGTGAGCGCATCACGCGATTGGCTGAATCAATCGATATTAAAAAGACGGATTCGGTTATGTTGTTTGGGTCGAATGTCCAACGTGAACTGTCACAATTCTCCGACCAAATTTTGACGGAAGTCCGAATGAAAGATGGCGGGGACGCCGGGAAACTTTTGTCAGATTTGATGCAAAACGTCCGAAAGATGGACCCGGACATGCTTCAACCGGAGAAGAAGAGTTTCATGGATAACATCCCGCTCATCGGTCGCGCAAAAAAGAAGGCTGAGAACTATAAACTTCAATTCGAAAAAATGAACGTCTATTTGGAAGAAGTCATCCACAATTTAGATCGTGCCAAGTTCGGTCTAATGAAAGATATCACGATGCTCGATCAAATGTATGACAAAAACAAGCGTTATTTCGAAGAATTAAACGTCTATATCGCAGCGGGTGAAACAAAGCTAGATCATGTACGTGAGCATGAGATTGCGCCACTGCGACATGAAGTGGAAGTTTCTAAAGACCAGTCAAAATTGCAACAATTGAACGACATGATTCAATTGGCGGACCGTTTTGAGAAGAAATTGCATGACTTAAAACTCAGTCGTACCATTAGCCTTCAAATGGCACCGCAAATTCGGGTCATTCAGCAGAATAACCAAATCCTTGCCGAGAAGATTGAATCGGCGGTCGTCAACACGATTCCGCTTTGGAAAAACCAGGTCGTTCTTGCGCTCAGCCTAACGCGTCAGAAGACGGCACTTCGTATGCAGCAGGACGTGACGAAGACGACAAACCAGTTGCTTGAGCAGAACTCGAAGATGTTGAAAGATTCTTCGATTGAAATCGCACAAGAAAATGAAAAAGGGATTGTTTCTGTTGAATCACTGAAAGTTGCTCACGAGAACTTACTTTCAACGTTGGATGAAACATTACGTATTCAACAAGAAGGGAAGCAAAAACGTCGCGACGCCGAGCGTGAACTCGACCGAATGGAGCACGAGCTTAAAGAGAAAGTCATCGAGATCGCCTCGAAAAATAAAGAACTGCCAAAAGACACTGGATACTAAGGAGGAAAGTCTGAGCAATCAGACTTTCCTTTTCTACGAGGAGGGACTTGTGTGGAGAAACAACGATTGTGGGACGAGACGTGGTTGCTGTTTGCCGATATGATGGCCGAGCGACACTCGAAGTGTGCATCCAAGAGCGTGGCATGTGTCATTGTGAAGGATGAAAAACCGATTTCGATTGGCTTGAACGGAACACCTTCCGGTCATACGAATTGTAATGAGATTTATATTAAAAAAGAAGAAGGATTTTATAAGCATGCGAACTATGTGACGTCGACGGACGTTGATATGATCAACGAACCAGCACGACTCATCCGTGACGGTGTGACATATATCAAATGTACGGACCCGTATGATCATCATCACTGGTCGAAACAACATGAAATCCATGCCGAAATCAATGCGATTGGAAAACTGGCTGCTGATTCGACGAACGCCTTCGGTGCGACCGCTTATGTCACCCATTCGCCATGTCACGCCTGTTCACTTGCCCTAATCGCCGCACGAGTCGCACGAGTAGTCTATGCGGTCGGTTACGAGCATGGCGACGGATTAGAATTGATGCGTGACAGTGGGATTGAAGTGCTACATATGCCACTAGAGAAAATGTACAAAAATACATTGTAAACGTTTTCATAAGGTGATATATTATTAATGTACTGCCAATGGTGTTTTACTCTTCCATTATTCGCCCCTCCTCGGAGGGGCCTTTTTTTTGTTCGAAATCAAGTGAGACAAACTTTACACATAATGTTCAATATTTCACAATATATACTCTAAAATCTCTTATATAATGAAAATAGATTCAGGAGAGGGGAAATTGTTTATGGAAAAACTTGTTCGCTTTACAGATGGTGCATATGAAGTAGAAGCCTTGATCACGCTCGAAGAAGTGTGGGAAGATAAATTTGCGATTGGCATGCGTAAAGAGTTGGCTGTCAAATCGTTGACGATTAACGGAAATGAAGTATCTGAGATTAAACATGTTCGAGCTTTACTTCGATATTATCCGACGCTTGGTGTATCAGGAATCTTGTTGGCGCTTGATAAGGCAGCCGCCGAAATTGTCGCTTTGTCGAAAGATCAGGACCCAGCACTACAATATGTTGAGCTCGTAGCCCTCCAAATGGACGAGGCATCTACGAACGATATAAAAACATTGTACGCAGCGATGTGATCTCAATTGGGTGAACAATTTCACCCAATTTTTTATTGCATCTATTTTTCTTTATGGTATGATGTTTACAGATGAAGAAATGGAACGCCATATCGTTGTCAACCATAAGCATGGGGATCTAGATAGCTAGATCGCTGTCAAAAAGCCACGTTCATAGGAACGTGGCTTTTTTTTGTGCGATGATGTCGAATCCAGCCGCCACATCTTGAGCGAGATGTGCATCCGATCCCAATGTGAATGGGATATGTAACTCGCTGGCAGCTTTTGCGAGTCCTGCGACGTAAGGTTCCCCGCAATCCGGTTTTCTGAGTCCGGCCGTGTTGAAGTCGAGTCCAAATCCTCGGTCAGCGATCACCTGTAAGAGGCGTTCTTCTTCCTTTTTTACTTCGGAACGCTTCCAGTCATAATTTTTTTGGTATTTGATTGGTAAATCAATGTGTCCAATCCGAGCGACGTTGATGTTTTCCCATGGGAATCCGAGACCACGTTCGATTGACTTATAATAAGCTTTCATCACATTTTCGAATGAGCCGAGTTTTGTGACGAGCTCATCAAACGTTTCAGCTGAAAAATCAATCGGCATATAGGTGCCATCTACATATAAGAAGTGTTGTGACAAGATGACTTCATCGAGCAACGTTGCGTATGGTTCGAGTAACGCAATCGTCTCTTCCTCAAGGTATGGCAACAAGTCGACTTCTAATCCGATCTTTATGCTTATTACACCTTTGTATTGCTGCTTCATCTGTTGCAATGTATTGAGGTAATCAGGAAGTGAATCAAATGGCATCGCCGAATCTCGATTCGGTACAGGGTCGATAAATGTCTCAGGAAATGGTGCATGTTCTGTAAAAGTGATTGTTTGCAGGCCTTTTTCGATTCCGACTTGAATATATTGTTCAAGTGGGTCTTTTGTACCGTGTGGACAAAATGGAGTATGCACATGTCCATCGTGGGTAAAATCAAACATTTTGTTACACGTCCTTTATAAGTTAATTGGTTGACAGGTATGATTGTATTTGATAAATTTAACACAATACTTTAGTTTGGTAAAGTGATAATAAGGTAAAGGGTGGTTATCATGATTTGGTCAAATTCAAAAGGTTCGATTCCAGAAGGATGGTATGAACTTCAATCAGGAGATGTCATTCGGCCAAAGCGGTGGATGCTTTCATTTTTAGAAAAAGCAGAGGCGAGCGGTTATGCCGTGATTGACCCGCCTCTACTTGAATACTATTCGCATTATCAAAATTTGGCGCTCTTTGATGAGTCGGCCTATTATCGGTTATTTGGGAATGACGGCGAACTTCTCGTCATGCGCCCTGACTATACACTTCAGATTGCGAGAAAATTAGCCGACGGTCATGAACCGATGCGCGTCGCTTATGCGGGTGCCGTCTATCGTCGGACGGTCAAGCATTCCGGTCAACCGCATGAACGACAGCAGCTTGGACTCGAGTGGGTCGACGGCGAAGAGAAGGATCATCATCTCATCGAATCATTTCTCGATATGACGGAAGGAGTCCTGCCTACGAATCAATTAACGATCAAAATCGGTTCTGCGGCCGTCATCTCACTTATTGCAAAAGAAACAGGCGTTCAAGAGCGGACATTCCGTAAAATCTTGGCGATTCGCAATTTAGAATCGTTACGTGAATTAGCGGAGACATATCGTTATCCATTGATTGCGAAATTACCGTTTCTAATTGGCAATTCAGCGCTCGAGGAGTTGCGCACTCAAGCACCGGCTTCTTTAAAAGAGGCAATCGATGATGTCGATGAGGCGGTACAACACTTGCGCGCAATCGGCTTAGAAGTGTCATACGATTTTGGTCAAACGGGTGATTTTGACTATTACTCTGGTTTGACCGTGACAGGAAGCGTCGAAGGGAAGCGTGTCCTGTCAGGAGGACGATACGATTCACTATATGGCCATTTCGGACAATCGAGACGAGCGTTCGGCATGTCCCTTGATTTAGAACAGTTAGATGAGGTGATCAAATGAAAGTAGCGGTCGCGAAAGGTCGGATCGAAAAAGCAGCTCGTCAATTTTTTGTAGAACGTGATTTACCCGTATGGCCTGAAACACGTGGACGTGAGCTGACGGTGCAAGCAGGCGATCATGAATTTATTTTCGTCAAAGGGGACGATGTCTATAAATATGTGATGCACGGGGCCGCAGATGTCGGGATCGTCGGTGGAGATATTTTACGGGAAAAAACGCCGGGTGTGCTTGAAGTCGTCGATTTGCCGTTCGGACGTTGTCGAATGGCTGTTTGTGGTCCAAAAGTCCGACGTAACGGAACGAAAAAATTGAAGGTGGCCAGTAAATACCCGAATATCGCCATCTCACATTTTGCATCGAAACGACAAAACGTAGAAGTGATCGCGTTGAATGGATCAGTCGAACTCGCGCCTTTAACCGGACTCGCTGATTGCATCGTTGACATCGTTGAGACAGGGGCGACACTTGCCGCGAACGACTTAGAAGAATATGAGACAATCTTTTCAATCAATGCAAAATTCATTACGAGCGAAACGGCTTTGGCGGAACAGCCTGACGAATTGAAGGCATGGATTCGAAAGCTGAGTCAGGAGGAGAACACATGAGCACTGAAACGAATCGATCACGGCGCGAAGCATGGGCCGAGGCCGTGAAACCAATCGTTGAATCGATCGAAACCCGTGGAGACGAAGCGCTCCTTGAGTGGACGAAACAATTCGACGGTGTCGACAAAATTGAATCGGTTGATTTAGCCCGCTTTACCCCGCCAGCAGCGTATGCTGAACTGACGGAAGCGTTGACGTTAGCGGCGGAACGGATTCGTACGTTCCACGCGCGTCAAGTACGACAAGATGATATGTTCGAAGATACGATGTTTCGACTCGGTCGACGCTATATGCCACTCGATTCGGTCGGGGTCTACGTGCCAGGCGGGACAGCCGTCTACCCATCGAGCGTGCTCATGAACATCATTCCGGCGAAAGTGGCTGGCGTCAAACGAGTCGTCATGGTCACGCCGCCGAAAGCAGATGGGATTGACATCTCGCTCTTGATTGCAGCCAAAATCGCGGGTGCTGATGAGTGTTTTCTTGTCGGAGGCGCGCAAGCCGTTGCTGCACTCGCATACGGAACGGAAACGATTCGTCCCGTCGATAAGATTGTCGGACCAGGAAATGCGTATGTCGCGACAGCGAAAGCGCTCGTGTCCCACATTGTCGGCATCGACTCCGTTGCGGGACCGTCCGAAGTGTTAATCATTGCCGATGAAACGGCGAACCCGAAGTGGGTCTCGGCTGACCTGCTCGCACAAGCGGAACATGACGTCGAGGCGACAGCGATTGCGCTCGTCACGACAGAGACGCTTCGTGATGAAGTGGAGCGAGAACTTGAACGACAGCTCGCGCTCTTACCACGACAAGACATCGCAAGAGAAGCGTTGAAACGTGGCGGCGTCTTTTATCGGAAAATCGAGGATGCGATCGAGTATGCGAATACGATGGCCGCGGAGCACGTCCAGTTGGCCGTCAAAGATCCGGAACAATTGATGAAGTCGATTCGTCACGGTGGATCGTTCTTCCTCGGTCACGAGGCAGCGGAAGCGTTCGGAGACTATATCGCTGGACCAAATCATGTCCTACCGACTAGTGGAACGGCTCGATTCTCAAGTGGACTATCGGTCGACGACTTTTATCGCCGCCAGACATTCCTTGAGATGACAGAACTTGATGAGACAATCACAAAGGCTGCGATTCGAATCGCCAAACAAGAACAATTAGAAGGACATGCCCGTGCGATGGCTGTTCGGATGGAGGGCATATGAGACGAAACTATCAAAATATCCCTCGCTATGTACCAAATGCCGTGTCAGGATTCGCACTCAATCAAAACGAAAGCCAATATCCGTTACCAGAACGACTAGAGCGATCGATTCGAGACGTGTCACTTGAGGCGCTCAATCGTTATCCGGTCGAAGAGTTGATTGCCTTAAAAGCGAGTTATGCCAACTATGCAGTAGTTGAGGCGACACAACTCATGGTCGGAAGCGGAAGCGACGAACTGTTGGCGATTTTAAGTCAGGCAATCTTAGATACGGAGGACCACGTCCTCGCTCCGGCTCCAGACTTTTCGATGTATGGCATCTACACACAAATTGCGAGGGGGCAGTTCACACAACCTGATACGAACGGATTGAACTATGAGACATTCGTCGAGCTCATTCAAACGATCAAACCGAAGCTCGTCCTGATTTCAAATCCGAATAACCCGACCGGCAAGATGTGGACACTTGACGAATTGTCAGATATTGCGTCACGTGTTCCGTACCTCGTCGTAGATGAAGCTTATATCGATTTCACAATGCAGGACTCATTTGTATCTCGCTTGAACGAACATCCGAACGTCATCATCTTACGGACGTTATCGAAGGCGTTCGGTTTAGCGAACCTCCGGATTGGTTTCATGATTGCGTCAGAAGAAATCATTGAGCAGATTGATCGCTTCCGATCGCCGTTCAATGTCAGTGGACTCAGTGCCGCTGTCGCGAACGTCGTCTTACGAGATGAATCATATATTCAAGAATCGATCGAGTTCCATACGACACAACGTGAAAAATTGACGGACTTATTACGTCCAATCGGCGAGATTTTACCGAGTCGTGCCAACTTTATTTATGTCAAAACGGATGATAGTGAAGGATGGGCATCGCGCTTCCTTGAAAAAGGAGTTCATGTACGTGCGTTTCCGGATGGATTACGTGTCAGTGCAGGGACAGACGAGGCGTATGCCTATATCCGACAAACGATTGAAGAGGTGAATTCTGTTGAGAACAGCTGAACTAAAACGTGAGACGAAAGAGACGAAAATTGACATTCGATTAAATCTGGACGGAACGGGTGAAAGCTCTATTCAAACGGGGGTCGGTTTTTTTGATCACATGTTGACGTTGCTTGCCTTTCACAGTCAGATAGACTTACACGTGAAAGTGGAAGGCGACACATGGGTCGACGCCCATCATACGGTCGAGGATGTCGGCATCGCACTCGGTCAGCTCATCGCTAAGTCACTCGGGGATAAAGTCGGGATTCGCCGCTACGGGTCGAGTTACATGCCGATGGATGAGACGCTAGCGCGAGCAGTCGTCGATGTATCAGGACGACCTTATCTCGTCTATCAGGCGGAGATTCGTAATCCAAAGCTTGGTGATTTTGATACCGAACTCGCTGAAGAGTTCTTTCGGGCCGTTGCCATGAATGGCAGGCTTACCCTTCATCTCGCCGTCCTTTACGGGTCAAATTCACATCACATGATTGAAGGGTTGTTTAAGGCGTTTGGTCGAGCGCTTGCCGAGGCGGTATCAAGCGATGGGACGAACCGACTCCCTTCTACGAAAGGATGGATCGAAGGATGAAAGTAGCGGTCATCGATTATGGCATGGGAAACGTGTTCAACGTCGAACGTGCCTTACAAGCCATCGGTTGCTATGTTGTGATCACGAACGATGCAAATCAAATTGAAGAAGCGGATGCCATTTTACTTCCTGGGGTCGGTGCCTTCCCGCAAGCGATGCAATCGCTCGAACAGACGGGCCTGATCCCCTTATTGCAAAAGATGGCGACGGAAAAACCGTTTTTAGGGATCTGTCTTGGGATGCAGCTCTTGTTTGATTCGAGCACGGAAGGCATGCCGACAAAAGGTCTCGGTTTGATCCCGGGGACGGTTGAGCGGATGCGTGCGAAGCGCCTTCCACACGTCGGATGGAATTCGATCCTACGCGATGAGGACGTCTATTTTGTCCACTCTTACCATGCCGTGACGGACGACGAATACATCGTGGCGGCGGCTGAATATATGGGTGAGAAAGTTCCGGCAATCGTTCAAAAAGGGCTCGTCACGGGCATGCAGTTCCACCCAGAAAAAAGTGGGACGTTCGGTCTCAGTTTACTTCAAGAATGGAAGGAGGCGGTCGAGCGTGAGATTACTACCCGCCATTGATTTAATCGGAGGGAAGATCGTCCGTTTGACGGAAGGTGATTTTTCGACAGAAGAACAATACGGTGACCCGTATGAGCTACTGAAGGAATGGCAAGGAAAAGTCCCGATGATTCACTTGATCGATTTAGAAGGGGCCAAAGCAGGCGAGCCGCGTCACTTAGACGTTGTCCGCTATGCGAAGTCTCTTGGCTTCCTCGTACAGACAGGAGGCGGGATTCGTTCAGAGGCCTCACTTGATGCGGTCATGGAAACAGGTGCGGACCGTGTCCTCTTAGGGACAAAGGCATTCACGGATCCTGACTTTTTGGATCGGGCCATTGAAAAGTATGGCAAACGAGTCGCTGTGGCACTCGATGCCTACGACGGGAAGGTCGCCATCAACGGATGGCAGGAAGCGACAAAGCTCGATGACATCTCGGTCGCCCAAGACCTCGTCAAACGGGGCATCGAGACGATTCTTTATACGGACATCGGATCTGACGGAAAATTGAACGGACCGAACGTTTCTCGGATGAAGGCGTTACGTCAAATCGTCAACGTCACACTGATTGCCTCAGGCGGTGTGACGACAGAAGAGGACGTGAAGGA
Source organism: Exiguobacterium marinum DSM 16307 (assembly GCF_000620845.1). GTDB lineage: Bacteria > Bacillota > Bacilli > Exiguobacteriales > Exiguobacteriaceae > Exiguobacterium > Exiguobacterium marinum. The sequence goes on along the minus strand of NZ_KK211189.1, from coordinate 1,935,915 downwards.
ACTGAAGATGGCCAAGATTGATGAGGCGGTCGTCGGGAAAGCGCTCCTATCCGGTAAAGTGAGTATCGAAGAACTGATTGAATGGGAGGCGCGTTATGCTTAAACGCAGAATTATTCCATGTCTCGATGTGAAGGAAGGTCGTGTCGTCAAAGGGATTGAATTCGTGCAATTACGAGATATCGGGGACCCGGTCGAAATCGCGAAATATTACGATGAGTCCGGAGCCGATGAACTCGTCTTTCTCGACATCACGGCAAGTACGGAACGACGCCAGACGATGCTCGATGTCGTCAGTGCGGTCGCGCGAAAAGTATTCATCCCGTTGACGGTCGGTGGAGGGATTCGTTCGCTAGAGGATATCTCTTCACTGTTAAAAGCAGGAGCGGACAAAGTATCGTTGAACACGCTCGCTGTCGAATCACCGAGTCTCATTCGTGAAGCCGCGGACCGTTTCGGATCACAATGTATTGTGGTCGCAATCGACGTAAAGTTTGAAGACGGCGAATACTACGTGTACACATATGGCGGCAAACAGAAAACCGAGCTGTTGGCAGTCGAATGGGCGAAACAAGTGGCCGCGCTCGGCGCGGGTGAACTTCTTGTCACGTCCATGAACCAGGACGGGAAGCAGAGCGGATATGACTTGGCAATTTTAGAACAACTGCGTGAAGTCGTCGACATTCCGATTATCGCGTCTGGTGGGGCAGGGAATGCGGAGCACGTAGTCGAGGCACTTAAGAAAGTCGACGCTGCTTTACTTGCCTCCATCTTACATGACCGAAAAACGACAGTAGAAGAGGTGAAGCACGTATGCACGAGTCACAACTTGCCGATGCGGTTCGTTTCGACGAAAATGGACTGATTCCCGCCATCATCGTCTCAAACGAAGACGAGGCAGTCCTCATGTTAGGATATATGAACGAGGAGGCGATTCAACAGACGCTTCGTGAACGGGTCGTCACGTTCTGGTCTCGTTCAAAAGGTCGGCTTTGGGTGAAAGGAGAGACGAGCGGGAACACGCTTGATGTCGTCAGCATCCACGTCGACTGTGACCAGGATGCACTTCTCGTTCGTGTTCATGCGAACGGTCCGACGTGTCATACCGGAAATCGAAGCTGTTTCTTTACGGAGGTGAACGTATGATTCATGAATTGGAGCAATTGATTGAGTCCAGAAAAAATGAACCGAAAGAAGGTTCTTATACGACGTATTTGTTTGAACAAGGCGTCGAAAAAATAGCAAAGAAGTTCGGAGAAGAATCGTTCGAGGTCGTCATTGCTGCCATGACGGACGAAGACTTGGTCGAAGAGTCAGCAGACCTTCTGTATCACCTGCTCGTCTTGTTGGCGGCTAAAGGGGTCCGCTTAGAGGATGTGGAAGCGTTACTCGCCAAACGTCACGGTACGACAACACCGGCGAAGCCTCGTCGCGACGTCACAGAATGGTAAATGAAAGAGGAAGGAGACGTGCTCCTTCCTCTTTTGAGTTATCGATTGACCGAAGCGGCCATGCGAATGTATGTATGGCGTCTTCCACGAATGGCAATCGAAAGTGCCTGAATGTTCTCTGGTACGGCAATCCCAGACAATCCGGCGTCACCGATATGAACGATGTCCGCACCGCCGCGCTTCGAAGAGAGTGCGATGTCCCGAACGGTCGCGACATCAGCCCCTTCTTGAGACGTTCCGATGGCTGCTAGAGTGAGTGCCCCGAGCGCTTGTAGCTCTTGTACAAGTTCGTGGAACGCCTCTTCACGGACGCCAGGTACCGTGCCTGGCGCCGGTAGTAGGATGATGTCTGCGCCAGCTTCGACGAAGCGGATATATGCGTCGCGGTCCAACACATTGCCGGCACCGGCCTGATGCATCTTTCCGGCAATGATGACCCCAGCGAATTCACGACGCGCCTGAATGATCGCTTGTTCGATTGCTTCATTTGTGACCCCGGTATTCGGGTTACCTGTCAGACAGACGAAATCGATTCCAAGCTCAGATGCTTTTTGGAACGCTTCGATTGAGGCGAGTCTGCCTCGTTTCACTTCATTCATCTCAGACGACTTCTCTGAAAAATCGACAGGTTCCAAGTTCACTCCAATTGGCAATCCGATCAGTCGTTTTAATTCAAGAATCGGATGATCGCTCATCTCATCACCTGGCATCTCGCCGAACAACGCATGACTTTCAAGTCCTTTAATATAAGGATGGAACACATCCAACATGTTCAATAAAATCAAATCGGCACCGAACGCTCGCGCCAGTTCTGCGTTCGTTACTTCCGGGTAAAGCGGCTGCACCGTCGGAATGACCTCGGCCATGACCGTCCGTCCCTCCGCTTTTCGAATTGATTCGACTAAATCTTGACGATTAAACGTGATAAAATCACTTGCCCGACAGTCTAATATTCGTTTCATCACATCTGCCTCCTTCTGCTCATCACTCTCTCTATTCCCTAAATGATTTGAAAATCCTCTATACTATTCATTGAGGAGGGATGAAAATGACGGAAAAAGAAAAGATGATTCGTGGCGAATTATATTTAGCTGGTGATGAGACGCTCGTCGCCGACAGGAAACATGCTCGGCGATTAACCGAGCGATTCAATCGTTCAGGAATCGATGACTTGGAAGAGCGAAAAGAAATTCTTAGCGCATTACTTGGTTCAACGAAAGAGTCGTATTACATCGAACCGAACTTCAAATGTGATTACGGGTACAATATTCACTTGGGAGAGCGGTTCTATGCGAACTTTGATTGTGTCTTTCTAGACATCTGTCCCATCACGTTTGGGGATGACTGCATGCTCGCACCGGGTGTACATATTTATACGGCGACACACCCCATTGATCCGATTGAGCGAATCTCTGGGTATGAATTCGGAAAACCGGTGACCATCGGGGAACGCGTATGGATCGGTGGCGGGGCCATCATCAACCCGGGTGTGACGATTGGGGATGAGGCTATCGTCGCATCCGGTGCGGTCGTCACAAAAGATGTACCGCCTCGGACGGTCGTCGGAGGAAATCCGGCGCGTGTGATTAAGACGATCGACTGACAAAAACTCCTAAACACGAGGTTCAGGAGTTTTTGACGTTCATGGATTCAACGTACTGATGAATCGCTTCTTGTGTAAGCTGGAGTGCCGTCTCATCACCGATAGTCACCCGAATGCCCGTCGGTTGTTTCGACGTGTGTACGTTCAAGGCAGTCAAATGGGACCATACTGCTTCAGGCTGCTCTAACTCGACGTACAAGAAGTTTGTCGAGGCGACGAGGACCTGACCGATGGATTCTAAAGCTACCATCCATTTCTGCCGCATCTCTTTATGCCATTCAATTGTTTCTTGAAGAAAAGTCGCATCTTTTAAGAATATGTTGCAAATCTTCGCACTTACTCCGCTAATGTTAAACGGTGGGATGAATTGACGGAAGTAATGTGCGAGTTTTGTGTTTGTCACCATGAATCCGATTCGTACGTTTGCCAATCCGAACGCTTTTGACATCGTGCGAAGGACGATGAGATTCGGATGCTTCGCGATCAAGGGGATGATGCTAGCATCCGGTGTGAAGTCCATATACGCCTCATCCACCACAAGGTAAGGCACGAGTGAGGCGAGATGCGTCAACTCTTCTACGGTCCACAGCTTTCCGGTTGGATTGTTCGGATTCGATAGGAGGAGAAGCTTTGGATGATGCGTCTCAATCGCCTTTACCATTCCTTCATACGATAAATCAACGGCTTGAACGTGATGACCGTGTGCGATGGTCGTGAAGATTGGATACATCGAAAAGTCAGGTGCCGGAGACAAGACGATGTCATGTGGTGCGAGCAATGCTTGCGTCACGACGTGAATCATCTCATCACTCCCACAACCGACGAGCAATTGCTCAGGTGTCACACCGACATACGCAGCGTAGCGTTCGAACAACTCATTGATCGGTTCGACCGGATATTCGTGTAAGTCATGATACGTCAACGAATCAAGCTGGCTTTTGATTCGGTCAGGTAAAGGGAACTGACTTTCATTTTGATTCAACCGATGTCCCGTCGGATAAACGACGGGATAGATCGGTAGCTTGACTTGTCTCATTCAGTCGGCTCCATCGAGAACCATTTTTCCACCAATTCATCGATTTCACCAGACTGCATCATTTTGGTCAACTCTTCATTGAACTGGTCGCGTAATTCATCATCTAATTTGAAGGCGGCTGCCGATCCTTTTTCGCCATCCTCTTTCAAAGCGAATGTATAGAAGTTGTCATCTTGGTCTAAGTATTTTTGTGCGACCGTGTCTTCGATGACCATCGCATCGATTCGACCTGTATTCAACTCTTGAACAATCTCAGGGATTTTGTTCAATGATACGAGTTCAGCGTCAGGAGCCTGTTCTTTTGCGATGTTTTCTTGAATCGAAGCCGTTTGAACACCGATTTTCTTCCCAGACAAATCTTCAATCGCCTGAAGGGACTCGTCTTTTGTCATAATCAAGTTTGTCGCGGATAAATAAATGTCCGAGAAGTCTGCATTTTCTTTCCGCTCTTCTGTTGGTGTCATCCCAGCCATGACAAAGTCGATTCGACCACTGTTCAAGGCTCCGAGTAAGCTACCGAAGTCCATATCTTCAATCTTCAATTCGTAGCCGAGACGTTCCGTGATCGTTTCTGCGATTTCAATATCGAATCCGACGATTGCATCCCCGTTCGCTGTATCAACAAATTCGTATGGAAAGTAATCGGCACTCGTCCCCATAATGATTGTTTTCTGTTCTGTCGCTTCCCCTTCTGTTTCTTGACTACATGCACCGAGTAATACCGCGCTCATCATAAGTGAACATGCTAATAACCATTTTTTCATATGTATAATGCCTCCCTGTTGTAGATGAGACTAAGTGTATATGCATAATTATTAATTGTAAAGAATAAATATACAAAATTTTAAAAGAATAAACACTTTCGATATGAAAGCGTTTTAAAGTGATTGAATCAAGTTTTTGACTGCTCGTGGCGATTTCAAATGAATCAAATTGAGTTTTGTCGGATGCTGTTCAATCTGTTGCAACAGCTGTAGCCGTTGAATGTTTGGGAAATTCCAAACCCATTTAAGGAAGGCAAAATCGAGTTTTTCCTCACAGGATGCACCCATGTCAGGTCGTGTCGTACCACGATATCGGGCGACTCGCTTGAGGACACGGTATATACAGACGATGCGTGGAAGATCGATTAAAATGACAGTGTCCGCTGCCTGCAGTCGTAAATCAAGCGTATTCCCGAAGTTTCCATCGATGATCCATTCATCTTTCTTCACGAGTTGTTGTTGAATACTGATTCGTTCTTCTCTTGATGCCATCACCCATCCCGGTTTCCACATGAGGGCATCTAAATGATAGACATCAAGTTGTAATCGTTCACCGAGCTGGCGGGCGAGTGTGGATTTTCCCGCACCGCCTGAACCGATAATCATGATTCGTTTCATGTTTATATTGCTATTAATCGGTAAGTTGCTCATCTATTCTTGCTCATCCTCCAATACAATCCATTTTTTCAGTTGTCCATCTTCTTCATAAATCACCCGAAAGTCCATCTGTCCGATGACGAAACGTTGTTCCGAATTGAACACGACAATCGGATAGTTCGTGGACACCGGCTTGTCCGTCTCAAAAATAGGGCTATGCGCCTGCATCGCGTAATATCCGTCCGATCTCGTGTTGGCAGCACCTGCGTCGATTTGTGTCACGTGTTCAAACTCTCTCAGTCTGAGCACATAACTGTACGATGTTCTCGCCCCACGTTCGAGACGCCATTCTTCGATGATGGCTGACTTATCGTCTATCGTTCGTTCTTCTAGCACTTTTTGCGCCGTATACTCTTTTTCATAAGGAATCATTTCCTGAATGCTGACGACCGTCATCGTCGCGAGCTTGAGCGACTCCTCAGAAGGCGGGGTAATCAGTATACCAATAAAAATGAGGATGGGAATCAATAAATAAACCATGACACGACTGCGCATTTTCATCACCTTACCTTTTCAGATGTGAACTATTTCTGCATAAGAGAATCAGTTCCCTTCAAAAGAACGCTGGAATCTTAAAAACCGATTCATTTCTTCAATTTTTTGAAAGAGCGGGTATGATACAGAGAGGAGGGATGTACATGAAAATCGGAGTCATTGGTGGAGGTGTCGCAGGGTTGACAGCAGCTGCGCTCGCGCAGCAGAAAGGGCATGATGTAGTCGTCTTAGAGGCATCACGTGAATGGGGCGGGTGTGCCGGGAAGTTTCAACGGGGTGACTACTTGTTCCCGGCAGGCGCGACGCTCGGAATGGGATTTGAGCAGGGAGGGGTCCATCAGCGGGTTCTCGAGAAGATTGGAGAAGCGGTCGAGGTCACTTTATTGGATGAAGTAATGAATATTCATCTCTCGGACCTTACCATCACATATTATCGCGACCGAGAACGTCTCCTCGATGAGCTCAGTCGTACCTTCCCTGAGAACAGTCAGGCAATCCATGCGTTTTACCGTGAAGTGTGGGGAGATTTTGAGAAGATTCGACCATTGTTTCAGCAGTTGCCTGCTCTTCCGCTTCGCACGATATCGGACATGGTTTACGCACTGAAAGGTTTCCGACCGAATCAAATCACAGCACTCCTTAAACTCCAGCGACCACTCGGCGACACGTTAGCCCGTCATGGACTAAACGGTACGATGTTCGAACGATTCATCGATGGCGTCCTGCTCGACAGTTTACAGACAGGAGCGAAAGACGCGAGTCACTTACTTGGTGCTGTGGCGCTATCAGTCTATCATGAAGGAGCGTATTATGTAGAAGGAGGACTGTATCAACTTGCTCATGCGTTAGAGCGCGCCATCCGAACGTTTGGTGGCGAGACGGAATTAGGGAGGGACGTTCAGTCCATCGAACGAGTGACGGATGGATGGCTCGTCACCGACCGAAGAGGACGACTTGAACTGGTCGACGTTGTTGTGTCTGCCATCCCGATTGAGCGGACGAGTGAACTTCTCAGAGGAAAGGATCGAGGACGGTTCAATCGACAGTATCGGAGACAATTGAAGCAGTCGCAATGGGGTACATTCAGCCTCTATCTCGTCTTGCCTGAGGACGTGTGTCGACAGAAACCGCTGTTTCAACAAATTTATCACGAGCGATTACCGAGTGGGCATGCGTTCATCTCCATGTCTGCGCCAGACGACGTGTTACGGACAGAACTACCGGAACGAACCATCACGGTCTCTACACATATCGATTTAACGGAATGGCGACATTGGAAAGACCGGGTAGCCTATGAGAAACTAGAACAAGATTGGACCGATCGTCTCCTCGACGTCGTCGCAACTGCGTTCCCTGCATGGGACCGTGAATCGTCACTTCTCCTTCCTGGTGGACCAGGTGCATGGGTGAAGTATACGAAGCGACCGCATGGGGCAGTCGGGGGGTATGCGCAGACCCCAAGACAGGCGCTCTTTCGCGCGGCGAGTTATCGGACGGACTTACAGGATTTTTACGTATGTGGAGATACCGTGTTTCCGGGAGCGGGGACGATTGGCGCGATGACGAGCGGATTACACGTCGCCCGAGCACTCGGTGCCACGATTGATTAGGGGGAATAGGGATGAAGAGAAAAGCATTTCATGAACTGACAACGATTGAACTGTACCGTTTACTGGCGCTACGGACTGAGATCTTTGTGGTCGAACAAAACTGTCCGTATCAAGAAATCGATGGGAAAGATGAACAGGCCATTCATTATTGGATTGAAGAAGATGGAGAAATCGTCTCAGCCCTTCGCGTGTTGACGGAAGCATCTCCGGTCGCCATCGGGCGTGTCGTCACGAAAGCGGCGCATCGAGGGAAAGGGTATTCCCGTACGTTGATGGATGCGGCGATTAAGGACTTTGATCATGAGACGTTATATCTGCAAGCGCAGACGTATGTAGAACCATTCTACGCATCGTTCGGATTCAAACGGACTAGTGAAATTAACAATGAAGACGGGATTCCACATGTGGATATGTTACGTGAATCCTAAAATCCCGCTAGTACCGTTTCCGAATCGTTCATGTTAGAATGAGAAAGAACATTCACGTGCCATTGAGCACGATTACATCATAGACATAAAGGGGTTTACAATGGTGACCGATCAACAAGTAATTGCAAAAGCAAGAGAATTGGCAGACGTATTAGCACAAACACCAGAAGTGGCACGTTTCAAGGAAGCAGAAGCGAAAGTAAACGGAAGTGACCGCGTACAGACGTTGATTAAACGAATCAAGTTCTTACAAAAAGAAGCGGTCAACTGTAAGCACTACGGCAAGACGGAAGCACTTGCGAAAGTCGAGCAAAAGATTGATAAAGCGATGGAAGAACTCGACTCGATTCCGGTCGTTCAAGCATTCCAAGAAACACAAGTCGAAGTGAACGATTTGCTTCAATACGTGACGGTCACGCTCGCGAACTCCGTGACGGATCGCATCATCGAATCGACGGACGGAGACGTCCTTGCAGGGAAGACAGGTAGCGGCATGGCGGCTGAACAAGCACGCGGCGGTTGCGGATACTAAAACGACACAGCTGGCCGATGGTCAGCTGTTGTACTTTCTAGAGGTGAATCAGCATGCAAGAAGTCCATCAAACACCAATGATGAAACAATATTTCTCCATCAAGGCAGACTATCCGGACGCCTTTTTATTCTATCGACTCGGCGACTTTTACGAGTTGTTTTTTGAAGATGCGCAAATTGTCGCAAAGGAGTTAGAGCTCACGCTCACTTCTAAAAATGGGAAGCAGGCCGAACACCCGATCCCAATGTGTGGCGTACCTCACCATTCGGCGGCCATCTACATTGAACAACTGATTGAAAAAGGATTCAACGTCGCCATCTGTGAACAGACGGAAGACCCGAAAGCGACGAAGGGGCTCGTGAATCGGGAAGTCATCCAAGTGATTACGCCTGGTACATATATGGCGTCACTTAGCGAGAAAGAGAACCGTTATCTCGTCGCCATTTCAAATATCGCGGGACGTTTTGGGATTGCTCGCGGTGACGTGACGACCGGTGAATCATGGTTGACGACACTTTCGTCAGAAGAGGCCGTCTTGCGAGAAATCGAAGGATTGCTCCCGAATGAGGTCATCGTCGAGGACGAGCGACTGTCAGATTTATTACGACAGACCGGGATCCCTCTCTCGATTCAAGTGGACAAGCATGATAGTCCGCTCGCACAAGGTGCGAAAGACGATGCGCAACGCTCGGCATTTGAATTGTTGTTTGCCTATTTGACGAAAACACAAAAACGTTCACTTGACCACCTGCAACCGGCTGTCGCCTATGAAGTTGAACAACACATGCAACTCGATGCCAATACGGCCCGAAATCTTGAGTTGTTCCGTTCGGCTCGTTCAGGGGAACGGAAAGGGTCACTCCTTTCACTCCTTGATGAGACGACGACGGCGATGGGCGGTCGGTTGTTGAAACGTTGGCTCGAACAGCCCCTTTATACGGAGCAAGGCATCAAAGAGCGACAGGACGCCGTCGAGAACTTAGTGGACGACTTCATGTTGCGTGATCAACTACAAGAAGAGCTGAAGCGAGTCTATGATATCGAACGCCTTGTCGCAAAAGTCGGGTACGGGACGGCGAATGCTCGGGATCTCGTCCAACTACGTGACACGCTCGAGCGGATGCCAGCCGTCCGGTCACTCTTACAGACGGTGAAAGCCGATCGCTTACAGCAAATCGAACAGAATCTTGACTCGTTCGAGACGTTGAGTGATCAGCTTCGGGCTGCCCTTGTCGACTCACCACCGATCTCGACGAGAGAAGGTGGGATGATTCGTCACGGTTACTCTGAAGAGCTCAATGAACTGTTAGAGGCAAAAGCGAACGGGAAATCGTGGATCGCCAACCTCGAACAACAGGAACGCATCGCGACCGGCATCAAGTCGTTGAAAGTCGGGTATAACCGCGTATTCGGTTACTACTTGGAAGTGACGAAGGCGAATGCGAAGTTGCTCGAAGAAGGACGATACGAGCGAAAACAGACGTTGACGAACGCGGAACGTTACATCACGCCAGAGCTGAAAGAGAAAGAAGCGCTCATCTTAGGAGCGGAAGAGAAGAGCTGTACGCTTGAATATGACTTGTTTGTCGCACTTCGCGAAGAAGTGAAGACGTACACGAAGGACCTTCAGCAATTGGCCCGTTCACTCAGCGAGTTGGATGTGCTCCTCGCTCTTGCCGTTGTGGCTGAGAAGCGGGAATATGTACGCCCAGTTACAGCGAAGCATGTACAAATCGAACGCGGACGTCACCCTGTCATTGAGACGGTCCTGCCGAGAGGCGAGTATGTCGCCAATGACTTGACGCTTGACGACACACGTCAAATGTTGCTTATCACGGGTCCGAACATGTCCGGTAAATCGACGTACATGCGTCAGTTTGCCTTGATTGCGATCCTGCATCAAATCGGTTCATTCGTCCCGGCAGAAGCGGCGGAACTCCCGCTCTTTGACCGAATCTTTACACGAATCGGTGCGGCGGACGATTTGGTGAGCGGACAGTCGACGTTCATGGTCGAGATGACCGAGACGCGACAAGCCGTCACCGAGGCGACAAACCATAGTCTGATTCTATTGGATGAGATTGGTCGCGGGACGTCAACGTATGACGGAATGGCGCTCGCACAGGCAATCGTTGAATATATCGCCTCGTCAATCGGCGCGAAGACACTCTTCTCGACGCACTATCATGAATTGACGGTGCTCGAAGATTCGGTTCCGACACTCGAGAATATACACGTCCGGGCGATTGAGCGGGATGGGCGTGTCGTGTTCTTGCATGAAGTACATCCGGGACGTGCCGACAAGTCATATGGGATTCACGTGGCAGAATTGGCCGAACTCCCAGGTTCGTTGATTGACCGGGCCCGGACGATCCTCTCAGAGCTCGAGTCGGAAGCAACGAAACCGAGTTTGAACGAGCAACCCGCTCCACCTCCAGTGGAAGAAGTCAGCCAGTTGTCGCTGTTCGAGTCGAATGACGCCGTACGGGAACAACTGCTTAAACTCGATTTGTTGGCAATGAATCCAATCGAAGCGATGCAGGCACTTTATGAACTGCAACAGACCGCAAAGAAAGGGTGAGTCGATGGGAATCATTCGAGAGTTACCGGAACAACTCGCGAACCGAATCGCAGCCGGGGAGGTCGTCGAACGACCGGCTTCCGTCGTGAAAGAATTAGTCGAAAATGCGATTGATGCGGGAGCGACGAAAGTAGACGTCGACTTACAAGAAGCGGGGATCCGTCTCATCAAAGTCCGTGACAACGGGCATGGATTCCATGAAGAAGATGCGGCGCGAGCCTTCTTGCGACATGCGACGAGTAAGATCCGGGATGAGCACGACTTGTTCCGTATTCGGACGCTTGGTTTCCGCGGGGAAGCGCTCGCCTCGATTGCTTCGGTCAGTCAAGTCTCATTGAAGTCAAAACGTGCGGACGAGGACGGTTTTGAAATGACGCTTGAAGGTGGTGTCGTCAAGGCGACGAATCCGGCGGCGACGAACGTCGGGACCGAAATTACGGTCAGCCAGCTCTTCTTCAACACACCAGCCCGTCTGAAATATTTGAAGACGTCAGCAACAGAGCTTGCAAGCATTACCGATACGTTGAACCGTTTGGCACTGTCTCATCCAGAGATTCGCTTCACGGTCTTCCATGAAGAGAAAGAATTGTTGCGAACGAACGGGAATGGGGACTTGAAACAAGTCATGCTCGCCATCTATGGTCGTCAAGTCGCCGCACAAATCGTGACGGCATCGAGTAAGACGAACGACTATACGCTGAGCGCACATCTCGTGCGCCCAGAAGTGACCCGTTCGAACAAACAATACGTGACTCTCATTCTAAATGGGCGAAGCATCAAGAACTTTGCCCTGACACAAAGTGTGCTTGAGGGCTACCATACGCTCTTACCGATCGGTCGCTATCCGATTGCTGTGCTCGAGGTGAAGATGGACCCGATGTTGATTGACGTGAACGTCCATCCGACGAAACGTGAAGTGCGGTTGTCAAAAGAAAAAGAACTATGCCAGCTCATCAGAGAGACCGTTCAATTGACGCTCCGTGAGCAACGTCTCATTCCGTCTGTGAAACAAGAATCAACGCCAAAACGAGAGACACCGTCTGAACAGTCGAAACTCGACTTTTCGATGGAGCCGCAACCTAAACAAGTAGACACCATCGAATGGAACTATCCGATTCCTCGGGAGCGAAAAGAGTCGCCCACATCTCCTTCCCAGTGGAATCCGGCTCCGCTCGTTCATGAGCCGGAGATGGAGATAATGCAGTCGGAACAGACAGATGAACCTATTCGTCAGTCCGAACGTTTACCGGCGTTAGACGTAATCGGGCAACTGCATTCGAGTTATATCATCTGTGGAGCGGAAGACGGTATGTACGTGATGGACCAACATGCCGCCCAGGAACGCATCAAGTATGAGTTGTTCTATGAGCAGTTAGGACGTCCGGAAAAAGAGTATCAGCTCCTATTGATTCCGTTGACGTTAGAATTCACACAAGAAGAGACGCTCGCCATCGAAGAAGTACTCCCGCTCCTAGCGGATGCCGGCATCACGTTAGAACCGTTTGGCGGTAACACGTTCCTCGTGCGCGAGATTCCGACATGGTATCCGCAACATGACTTAGAAGGTACGATTCGTGATTTAGTAGAGATGGCGATTCAACAGCGTTCGATTGACATTGCGAAATATCGTGAGGAAGCATCAATTCTCATGGCGTGTAAACGATCGATCAAAGCGAATCATCCACTCAATATGGAGATGATGCGACAATTGATTGATGATTTAAGCCGAACAACGTCTCCTTTCACATGTCCTCACGGTCGACCGATTCTCGTGAAGTGGAGCACGTACGAGCTTGAGAAGTTGTTTAAACGCGTCATGTAATCGTCTTGTTACTTCTTTTTAATACGCTGTAACGTTTATTCAACAGTCCACATGGGAAAACTATACACATGTCACGCAACGCATCGAGGTTGAGAGGTGGCTTTTTCACTGCCTCACCCTCAAGATGTCGACATGAAATGTATATCCATGTAGGAGGAAAAGAAAATGACGAACAAACTTCAAGTATCAAAACGAGAATTACGCCCACGCTCACTACGCACGAAGTTGCGTAACGAAGGAAAAGCGTTAGGTGTCGTCTACGGCTACAAAGTAGACAGTACGCCAATCGTGTTTGACGAGATGGACCTTCGTAAAATTCTTCGAGACCATGGTGACAACGCCTTGATTGAACTCCATTACGATGGAAACAAAATCAACACGCTCGTGCACGGATCGGAAACGAACCCGTTCACAAACTTCTATCAACACGTCGAGTTCATGGCTGTGAAGATGGATGAAGAGACAGAAGTCGAAGCGGATATCGTCCTTGTTGGTGACGCGAAAGGCGTCAAAGAAGGCGGATACCTCGCCCAGTCGCTCTACAAAGTGACGGTCGCAGCGACACCTGCCAACATTCCTGAACGGATCGAACTCGACGTGTCAGACCTCGAAATCGGTGACTCGGTGACGGTAGCAGACCTTCCGAAAGACAAATCGTACACGATTGTCTCAGAGTCAGACATGCATATCGCATCAGTGAATGAGCCGGTTGCTTCTGAGGAAGAAGAGACGGAAGAAGCTTCAACTGAAGGGGAAGCTTCAGAAGGATCTTCTGAAGAAACAGAAGAATCGACTGAGGATAAAGAATAAAAGTTACGTCTGTGTCTGTAATAATGACACGACTCAATTGAGAGGAGCATCGTCCCGAGATGGGGCGATGCTCCTCTGTTTATGAAGCAGCTCTGTTTACTGAACATTTTTTGAGCAACCGATTTTCAGGTGTCGAAACCATTTTTATTATTTCCTTTTAATCCCGATTTGAGGAATGAAAGAAAGGATCATTACAATAATAAAGCTTAGAGAAAACATCTTAAAATTGAATGTAGATTTAGCTTTTAACATTTTCCAACAAAACCCTTTCTGTTGTTATTAGTATTTTCATCACCCGATTTTCAGATTCCAAATTACACTAACATTTTTGTTTGTCACAAATCCGCCATATGTAAACGATTACGATGTGAACACTCTGTCAATTCCTTCTAGAAGTGATTGTCAACAGAGACTGTACAGTTTATATTGTTAATGATTTCACATATTAGAACTGATACTTTCCTATTTAATTATTCAGAAAGAAGGGTTTGTGACATGGCATCAATGGAAATCCATGCACTCGAATCATTACGGAAAAAAGCACAGGCTTCCTCGCAAATGATTCATTATCGTCCAATGGAATACTTTTTACGGGCAATGTTAGCCGGGATCTTCATCGGCTTTGCTTCAATTTTTACGTTGAAAGTCGTTAACGGTATGTATTTAGCGGAATCTCCGTTCACGACACTCATCGGGGGCTTCTCGTTCGGGATCGCGCTCGTCATGATCATCTATGGGGGAGCCGAGTTGTTCACAGGGAATACGATGTATTTCACGACGTCCACATTGCGCGGCTATACGACGCTCAGTGATACGATGCTCGTCTGGTTGCTCTGCTTCGTCGGAAACGCACTCGGGGGCATCCTTTTCGCATTATTACTAGCACCGACTGGCGTCATCCAAGAACTTGGCATGAACAACTGGTTGTTCGCTGTCGTCGAGGGAAAAATGCATCATACGACGGTCGAAATTTTCTTCCGCGCCATCTTCTGTAACTGGATGGTCTGTCTCGCTATTTTCTTACCGAAACAAATGAAAAATGAGTTCGCTCAAATCTTCTCGATGATCTTCCTTGTCGCGGTCTTCTTCGCTTCAGGATTCGACCACGTCATTGCCAACTTCGTCTTGTTCGCCTTGACGCTCGTCGTCCCACACCCTGAGACGATCAGCATGGCAGGTGCGATTCACAACTTGATTCCTGCGACGTTCGGTAACATTATCGGTGGAGCGCTCTTCATGGGAGCCATCTATACGTGGCTTAACTCGAAAGGTCTCCGTGAGGCACAAGAACTCGAGGAAGAAGTCGAATTAAAAGTCGTAAAAGCTGCTAAATAAATGACGTTTATCACATATAACGTTGAGCCTTGTCTTATCGAAGACGAGGCTCTTTTTTGTCGTAAAGGCACAGGTAAACTGTCACAATATCGACTCGTGACCATCGAGAAAAATACGTGTCATAATCTATATATAGGATTTTAAAAACAATTTTAAATGTTTAAAATCCATATATAGTGAGGTGATAGGTTTTGAAATTATTGCAGTTGTATGAGGACGTATGCGTCTTACCAGATCAAGACTTAGTACAAGAGAATGCGAACGTGGACGGAAAGTCCCCGCTCGGGAAATTAGCACGACTCTCTTCAGAAGTGTCTAAAGAACTGTCGCAGACGTATTTAATGTCGGAGCGATCAAAACAGGCCGTAAGTGAGAACTATCTATACGTGCACGACGCCGACTATTACATCACAGGCTCAACGACATGTTGTCAAATTCCACTCGGTCAATTATTAAAATATGGATTCCATACGGGGCATGGAACGATTCGGTCACCAAAAGACATTCGTTCCGCCATGGCACTCGCGTCCATCATCCTTCAAGCGAATCAAAATATGC
Organism: Exiguobacterium marinum DSM 16307; assembly: GCF_000620845.1. Classification (GTDB taxonomy): domain Bacteria; phylum Bacillota; class Bacilli; order Exiguobacteriales; family Exiguobacteriaceae; genus Exiguobacterium; species Exiguobacterium marinum. The sequence goes on along the minus strand of NZ_KK211189.1, from coordinate 1,920,234 downwards.
AGCATGGGGGACAGGCGTTCCCGATGTTTGACGTCGATTTGGCACCGTATGTCGAGAAGACATATGAGCGCCAACTGAGCCGACTCCAATCATTGCCTGTTGACTGGGACGATGCGCAATTGGAGCAACTCGCGGAAGAAGAAACGATCTCTGCGACGTATCAGGCGTGTGAGGCGTTTATTCACAATGCGAACTCGATGCACTCACGAGGTGGCGGGCAAGTGCCCTTCGTCTCAATCAATTACGGGACGGACACCTCAAAGTGGGGACGCATCCTCATTCGGGAGTTGCTACGTGCCACGGAACGTGGGTTAGGGAATGGAGAGACCCCGATTTTTCCCATTCAAATCTTTAAAGTAAAAGAAGGCATCAACTTCCACGAGGACGATCCGAACGTCGATCTTTTCCGTGAAGCGTGTCGCGTCACGGGCAAACGGCTTTTCCCGAACTTTTCTTTCATCGATGCCCCGTTCAACGCGTCATACTACGATGGGATGCATGAATCAGAGGTGGCGTACATGGGCTGCCGCACTCGGGTCATGGGAAACCGGCACGGGGAGGAGACGTCAATCGGACGTGGCAATCTTTCCTTCTCCACACTCAACTTAGTGAAAATGGCGCTTGTCTCGGAGTCGCTCACTGACTTTTACCGCATTCTCAACCGATATATCGACATCGGCATCGAACAGTTGGTCGAACGTTTCGACTATCAATGCACGCGTCGCGCTGAAGAATTCCGATTCCTCTACACACAAGGTGTCTGGCGTGGAAGTGAGCAGTTACATATGCAAGATGAAGTCCGAGACGTATTGAAACAAGGAACGCTCTCACTCGGCTTCATCGGGCTCGCCGAAACGCTGAAGGTGTTGACAGGTAGTACACATGCCGAGTCGCGTGAGGCGGAACGAATCGGTCTCGACATCGTCACCCATCTAGCCAATCGAATGCGTGTGGCAGCCGAAGCGCACGATTTAAATTTTTCGTTGCTTGCGACACCGGCAGAAGGGCTGTCAGGTAAATTTGTGACGCGAGACCAGGAAGAGTTCGGGATGATTGAAGGTGTCACCAATCGTGCCTTCTATACGAATTCGTTCCATGTGCCGGTTTATCAGTCTGTATCCATCCGTGAGAAAGTTCGGATCGAGGCACCGTATCATGCGTTATGTGACGCTGGGCATATCTCATATGTCGAGGTCGATGGTTCTCTCGCCCACAATGCGGAAGCGGTGGAATCGATTGTCCGCCTGATGCGTCAGCATGACATCGGCTATGGTTCCATCAATCATCCGGTCGACCGTTGCGGGAATTGCGGGTTAGAAGGATTGATTGATGCGGCCTGTCCGACTTGTGGCGAGGATGAAGACATCGAACGAATCCGTCGGATCACCGGTTATTTAGTCGGGACGATGGATCGCTGGAACACGGCAAAGCGAGAAGAAGAACGAGCGAGGGTGAAACATGATGCGCATTCTATCCGTCGTTGAAGAGTCTGTGGTCGATGGACCGGGGATTCGGACGGTCATTTTTACTGCAGGCTGTCCCCATCGCTGTAAAGGTTGTCACAATCCGTCTTCCTGGAATCCAGCCGGTGGTGAGGAAGTCGAAGTGGAGGAACTCGTTCAACGCATCAAGGTGAGCGGCTGGGACGGTGTGACTGTCTCAGGGGGTGAACCGTTTCTTCAATCGTCAGCGCTAGCGGAACTCGTCATGGCATGTAAGTCGCTCGGTAAAAATGTGTGGGTGTATACCGGTTATACGCTTGAACAGTTGGAAGCGATGCACGACGAAGCGGTTCAAACCGTGTTAGACTACGCCGATGTGCTCGTTGACGGTCGCTTTGAGCAGTCGCTACGAGACATGGGACTCCGCTTTCGGGGATCGAGTAATCAACGGATCATCTTTTTGAATAAAGTGTAATCGAGGCAGAGATGTCTCGATTTTTTGTATAATGATGAAAAAGGGGGAGTATTGATGAAATGGTGTAGTTTTGAGATGCAGGAAGAACAACGAGTGGGAATTGTCGAGGGTGATTTCGTCTACGATGTCAGCAATCAAGTACATACGACAAACTTACTCGAAGTCATCGCGCGTGAATTCGAACCGGATATCGATTTGGACGTGGCGCCCTCATACCGAGTGACGGAGGTGAAATTGCTCGCCCCGTACCGTCCGCTAAAAAATGTGATTTGTATCGGCAAGAACTACGAAGAACACGTGAAAGAGATGGATACAGCGGGAGCGGGGAAACTCGTCATCTTCACGAAAGCGCCGACCTCGGTCGTCGGTCCGGAGGCTGTCATTGAGCGTCATCCGGAATTGACGGATAAACTAGACTATGAGGGTGAGCTCGCCGTCATCATCGGAAAGTCGGGACGAGACATCGAAGCGGTCGAGGAACACATTTTCGGGTACACGATTTTAAATGACGTGACGGCACGGGACGTACAAAAAGAACATGTCCAATTCTTCCGTGGTAAGTCGTTCGATACGTTTTGTCCGATGGGACCATTCATCGTGACACCGGACGAGCTCCAGTTCCCTCTCCAAATCAAAACAAGTGTTAACGGGGAGACGCGTCAAAACGGGACGACAGCCGATATGATTCGTCCGATTGACGAGCTCATTCGTACATTGTCGAAAGGCATGACGCTCGAAGCGGGTGACATCATCGCGACGGGTACGCCTGCCGGGGTCGGGCATGGGATGATGCCACCGACGTATCTTCAAACGGGAGACACCGTCGAAGTGGCGATTGAAGGTCTCGGTACGTTAAGAAATGTGATTGTCTGAATGAAATGACGCAAAATGTGAAGAATCTTGTAATTCATTTATCATTTTATAAATGAGTGTTCCTCTTCGTTATAGTAAGGGTAGAAGATAACACAGAGGAGATGAATCATTATGGATCGTCACGATCAATCAAATGAACGCGATCAATTACATGAATCAGAACAACAAAAAGATTGGTTAGATACAGAACTCGGTTCATCCAACCGAGAAGAGACAATGGTACGAACACAAACAAAACCGTCATTCGTCAGCCGCATGTTCCCAGGACTTGTGGGCGGGGTCATCGGGGCATTGCTGACGGGCGCAATTGCTTACCCGTTTATCGACCAACCTGCAACGAGTGTCAGTGACACGAACGTGACCTCGCAAGGGACTCCGGTCCAAACGTCATCGAACGTGTCTGATTCTTCAGTCACTAATGCCGTCGCGACCGCTCAACCTGCCGTCGTGACCGTGAACAACTTCGCCCAAACCGGATTCTCAAGTGAAGCCGTCGAGGCTGGAGTCGGGTCGGGTGTCATCTATAAAAAAGAAGGTGACTCGGCATATATCGCGACGAACCACCACGTCGTCAATGGAGCGGACAAGCTGACGGTCACGTTTAATGACGGAACGACTGCGGAAGCGACACTCATGGGAAGTGACGCGACGTATGACTTGGCCGTATTGAAAGTAGACGCTGACAAAGTACCGGCCGTCATCTCAATCGGCAAATCGAGCGAGTTAAAACCGGGTCAAACGGTCATCGCCATCGGGAATCCGCTCGGACAATTCGAAAACTCCGTGACGCGCGGTGTCGTCTCCTCGACGTCACGTCTCGTACCGGTCGATACGGATGAGAACGGACAGGCCGATTTCAACGCCGAGGTCATTCAAACGGATGCGGCCATCAACCCAGGTAACTCAGGTGGTGCGTTAATCAACGAAGAAGGACAACTCGTCGGAATCAACTCGATGAAGATTGCGACGGCAGAAGTCGAAGGGGTCGGATTCTCAATCCCGGTCGACATCGCCCTTCCGCTCATCAATCAAATCGAACAGACGGGAGAAGTGAATCATCCTTCACTCGGCGTCTCACTTCGTGACGTGTCAGAGTTCCCTCCAGGTTACTTGACGGAACAAATCAACTTACCTGAATCGGTCACAGCTGGAACGATCATTGTGGAAGTGCAGCAAAATAGTTCGGCTGCGAAAGCGGGTCTCGAGGCACGTGATGTCATCGTGAAAATCAATGACAAAGACGTTAGTTCCTTCATCGACCTTCGCAGCGAATTGATTCGCGATACGGACGGAACGGTCGACATCGAATATGTCCGTGATGGAAAAACAGAGACGGTTCAAGTCGAAATTCAAAATGCGAACGGTTCTGCATTGTAAAAGGTGGGCAACATGCCCGCCTTTTTTGCTATGCTTATACAAAAGGAGGATGAGATATGGTACGAAACTTATATGGGGTGCTACTCTTCGGGGCAGGAATTTTACATTTTGTCAGAGAGAAGGCGTTCATGTCGATTATTCCGAAGTCATGGCCGTTTCGTCGGTTAATGGTGCAACTGAGCGGAGTCGTTGAGGTCGTCTTCGGAGCGATGCTCTTACTGAACAAGGGGACCTCGTTCGTAAAAAGGACGTTGCCAGCGTTCTTTATCGCCGTCTTCCCGGCCAATATCAACATGGCGGTGAAACCTTCTAGAATCGGTGGGAAGGTCATTCCGAAATGGATCACGTTGGGGCGACTCCCGCTTCAATGGGTACTTATCAAAGGCGTCAAAAAAATATAAAGGTGTGGAGATACATATGACAAGCGTATTGAAATGGTTTGAACATTTTCATGCACATCCAGAAGTCAGTTGGAAAGAAGTTGAGACGACGCGTACGATTGCTTCAATTTTATCGGACTGGTCGATTCCCCATCGGACGTTTGAGGATGTGACCGGGGTGATTGTAGAGATTGGTTCGGGTGAAGACGTGATCGCAGTCCGAGCGGATATCGATGCGTTATGGCAACAAGTGGACGGTACGTTTCGAGCGAACCATTCATGTGGGCACGATGCGAACATCAGTATGGTGCTCGGTGCCCTCGAACAGTTGAAAGACGAGGCGTTACAGAAGCGAATCCGCTTCATCTTCCAACCAGCTGAGGAACAAGGAAACGGGTCACTCGCTATGATTGAACGCGGTGCGTTAGAAGATGTGACGCAACTGTTCGGGATTCATTTGCGTCCAATAGAAGAGTTGAAAAAGGGACAATACGCGGCAGCGATTCAACATGGGGCTGCCTTCTTCCTGAAGGGAGAAGTGCTTGGAGATGATGCTCATGGTGCGAGACCGCATCAAGGTCAGAACGCACTCGATGTCATCTTTACGATTCAACACATGCTAAAAAGCATTTATTTATCTCCGTTTGAGCCACATTCGGTCAAGTTGACGAAAGTCCATGCCGGGAGTGACAACATGAACATCATTCCAGGAAATGCGACGTTCTCGATTGACGTTCGTGCTCAACAAAATGAAGAATTGCTCGCTTTGCGAAATCGTGTCGAGGACATGCTTCACCATGTCGCTCAACTTCATCACGTGAAACTAGAATGGGAGTGGCAAGACTTCACACCGGGAGCCGTCGTCGGGGAAGAATCTAGCCAAATTGCCAAGCGAGCGATCGAGGAACGATTTGGTAAGTCGGCTCTCGTCGAACGGATCGTCACGTCAGGAAGCGATGATTTTCATTTTTATACCGTCGAGAAACCGTCACTTGATGCGACGATGATTGGAATCGGGGCTGATTTAGATCCAGGTCTCCACCATCCGCACATGACGTTTGACCGTGATGCCTTGGAAGACGGGGCACGCTTGCTCGCGGATGCACTCCGGATTGCAGCGACATAAATCAGGATGAGTGGTATAGACAGATGTCTGTCCACTCATTTTTTTATTGCATCAAATAATTGTAAGCGCTATCATAACGTTATTAGCGACAATATAACGACAATTCTGAATTTTCGCTACAAAGGGAGGAAGCTAGATGGAAACAATGGGGAACAAAAAAGACATGAAACTAGGATGGGCACTGTTGCCACTCAGTGTGATGATTGTCGTCATGCTCATCTCAATCGTCCAACTCGGTCAAGGACCACATATCCCGCTCATCGTTGGGACGGCAGTCGCCTCGATCGTCGCCTGGCGTCACGGGTTTAAGTGGAAAGAGATTGAAGAGATGATGTATAAAGGAATTCGTCTCGCCTTGCCGGCAGTCGTCATCATCATTCTCGTCGGGTTGACGATTGGAGCATGGATTGGTGGAGGGATTGTCGCAACGATGATTTATTTCGGACTGAAGATCATCTCACCGGCATACTTTTTGTTAACGATTTGCCTCATCTGTGCGGTCGTCGCCCTTTCGATCGGGAGCTCATGGTCGACGATGGGGACGATTGGAGTAGCGGGGATGGGCATCGGGCTGAGTATGGGGATACCAGCGCCGATGGTAGCGGGGGCTGTCATCTCGGGTGCATATTTTGGGGACAAGATGTCACCATTGTCAGACACAACAAACTTGGCGGCCGGCTTGACTCATACTAATTTATTCGTACATATTCGGCACATGTTATATACGACGATTCCAGGACTCATCATCGCGCTAGGGGTCTACGCATGGCTCGGTAGACGATTTGCGGATTCGACGACAGACTCGTCCGAAATCACACAGACACTAACGATTTTAGAGGACAGTTTTGTCATCTCACCATGGTTACTCATCGTCCCACTAGCTGTCATTTTGCTCGTTGCAAAGAAGGTGCCAGCGATTCCGGCGCTCGTCGTCGGGATTGCACTCGGTTTCTTGGCTCAAGTGTTCATCCAAGGCGGAACGCTTGCTGACAGCGTAGGCGCTCTACAAAGTGGCTATGTCATTGATACGGGTAATGAATTGGTCGATAACCTCTTCAGCCGAGGTGGTCTTGATGCGATGATGTACACGGTCTCGATGACCATCGTCGCGATGACGTTCGGGGGGATTTTAGAATATTCGGGAATGTTACAATCCATTATGAACCAAATCTTGAAGTTGGCGAAAACGGCAGGATCGTTGATCGCTTCAACGATTCTAGCCGGGATTGCGACGAATGCGACGTGTTCCGAGCAGTACATCTCCATCGTCGTCCCGTCACGCATGTTTGCCGGGGCTTATGAGAAAATGGGACTTCAATCGAAGAATTTATCTCGTGCACTCGAGGACGGTGGAACATTGACGTCGGTATTTATTCCGTGGAACACGTGCGGGGTATTCATACTTGGGACGCTCGGTGTCGGAGCGTTCGAATATGCGCCATACGCCGTCTTAAACTTCATCGTACCGGTCATTTCGATTTTGTATGCCTTCACAGGATATACGATTGAACGCATGGCGGTCATTCAACAAGAAGAACCTGTCGCGGAACAGGCGGCACAATAAAACAATTCCCGGTCGTCAATCGACCGGGAATTGAAATTTATAGACAGTGCGCGGTCGACCTTGACTGTAACTCATCTCTTCGCCAATCCGATGAACGAGTTTTGCATCAACCAATTTTTTGATGAGTCGTTCTGTCGTACGACGTGTCACGTTTAAATGGTCGGTCAACTCTTTCGCTGTAAACTCGAGATGGTCCGTTGAAAAGTGAATGAGCTTTTCGATATTAGTCGGACTCATACCGGTCTGCTTCATCATGTCATAGACACGCGTTTGCGTGACGCGGAAATGAATCGGTGCGGGTTGATCGGTGAACGTCATTCGTTTTGAATCATCGACGATTCGTATAGTGGCATCGCTTGTCGTATGAAGGGCAAGTTCGGCATGGTCAAAGGCACGTTGATAATCGGATCCATACCCGATGCCGACATGACCAGGAGTGTCCTCTGACAAGATGAAACCGTTTGAAATGGCGGATTCAATCTTTCCTTTATTCGATAGAAGGACGATACTGTCTTGGGCGGTCCCCATGAATTTGCCACCGAAACAGTGATGTTTTCTCACATGGTTGAGCGTATCTTTACTTGCATCCGAGTAGCAGAGCACAGCAAATTGTGACTGGTCTGATTTGTTCAAACGAATCTGTTGAATAAAATTATGGAAGTGGTGGAGAATCCTTTCTTTTGGCTCAATCATGAGTTGACTAGCAAAACCATTTTCCACTAAGTGACGATGGACTCGCTCGACACTCGTCAAGGCGAATCGTGTCGTCCCGTTTTGTTGAAGCTGTTCATGAAACGCAATCAACTCTTCGAAATTCATATACGGACTGAGCTCTTTCACTTGCGATGGCGACATGTGACTTGGAAATGATGTTAAAATCGATTCAAGTCGTGACGTGTCGACGAGATCGATGGAGAGATTTTCGATCCGGAGCTGCTGTGTCAACGTCACGTATAAGAGTGACGTCAATAACACGACATCATCTTGAACGACATGGTGGGCGTATGGAAGGGTCGCCTCCTCTGTCGCGTACGTATAAGGGAATGAACCGGAAAAGAACACTCCGTCAAAAAATAGGAGTTGTGTAGCGATGTCTTTCGCTTCACGTGGGTCATCATAAGGAAATCCTTCGATCCGGACATCGGGTAAGGAAGAGGAACCTTTCCGTACCTGTTGAATAAACGCTGGTGAGCCGACGACGGCGATATGGATGGACATATAAAAATCCCCCTTGCAATTTAGCGACTATATAACGACAATATAGAGGAAAGAGCAGTTGAAGTAAAGGAGTGATGAAAATGAATATTCAAAAAATAGAAATTTTCTCGGTTCGCTTTCCGTTAAAAGTACCATTCATCGTCAGTTATCACCGTTATGATGATATGCCGTCTGTCATTGTCAAAATGACCACGTCTTGTGGACTGATTGGTTATGGAGAAGCCGTGGCGGATGAGCATGTGACAGGGGAGTCGGCAGAGAGCACTGTCAGTGTCCTCCGTCATCTGTTGGCGCCGCTCTTAATCGGAAAAAATCCGATGCATCTAGAGCATATTCATGACGAGATGGACCGTGCGATTCGAGGTGTTCCGGCTGCCAAAGCAGCGCTCGATATCGCGTGTCATGATGTGATTGGGAAAAAGCTGAATCAACCAATCTACGAATGGGTTGGCGGTCGGTACCATGAGTCATTCCCAGTCACTCACGTCTTGAGTATCGGAGAGCCGAGCCATATGGCACAAGAGGCACTCGAACAAATGAAACGAGGCTATACGGCCGTGAAGATGAAGGTCGGAGTCGATGTGCAAACGGACGTGGCGCGTGTCAAGGCGGTACGGGAAGCAGTAGGAAATGACGTGCCGATTCGAGTCGACGTTAACCAAGGATGGGTCAATGCGGCCAATACGGTTCAAGCCATGCGTCTACTCGAACCGTATGGAATCGATTGGGTCGAACAACCGGTCAAGGCGGATGATTTTGAAGGCATGTTCGAAGTGAAACAAAAAATCTCCGTCCCACTCATGATCGATGAAGGGCTGAAAGACGTTCACGATATGAGACGACTGACGATGATGCAGGCAGCCCATAAAGCAAACATCAAGCTGATGAAGTGTGGTGGCATCTATCCGGCGAAGAAGTTAGTCCATATGGCGGAAATGTCGGGGATTGAATGTCAAATCGGTTCAATGGTCGAATCATCCATTGCATCGAGTGCAGGATTCCACGTCGCTTTCTCGAGTAAAATCGTGAAGACGGTCGAGTTGACGGGACCGCTCCGGTTCGGGAAAGATGTCGGAAACTTATCATATGATTTACCAATCATCTCGCTGAACAATCGTCCCGGACTCGGTATTGACGTCGATGAAGATGTGTTACGTGACTTGACGACGGATTCTTACGTGATTGGAGAAGATTCGCATGTGGCAAGGTGAAATCAAAGACCTTTCACTTCAAGTAGACGTTCTAAGCTTGTCAGATTTACCTGAACTATTGTCCGTTCAAGATGCGGTCATTCAGGTGTTGGCTGAACCAGAACATTATCAATCTCTATCAATCGAAGAGTTCACGAAACTATTGAAGGATCAGACGTTGATTGGGGCAAAATCAGATGGTCGGATCATCGCATTCCGAGCGATGCTCATCCCGCCGATTGACAACGAACATTTAGGGCGAGATATCGGTTGGCCAGAGGATTTGCTTGAACGTGTCATTTATCAAGAAGTGACGAACGTCCATCCAGAATTCCGTGGATATGGACTACAGACACATTTAGGCAAACTGTTGATGTCACAAGTTGAATCGGATAACCGATTCGATGTCGTCTGTGCAACCGTCGCCCCATTCAATATTCCAAGTATGAAAGACAAATTCTCTCTTGGACTCCGAATCGGTGCGTTTAAAGAGAAGTATGGTGGGAAACTTCGATATATTTTTTACAAAGAGATGCATCGTATGTGGCAACCTACTTCAGAAGTGACGGAGGTGCCGATGGAAGATCGGGCGCGACAAGTTGAGTTGCTTCAAGCAGGTTGGGTCGGGACGGACATGATGAAACAAGGGGAACAGTGGGTCGTTCGATATGAGAAGTAAAAAATCCTCGTCAAGCTTAGCCTGACGAGGATTTTTGTTACTCAAGGACGAAGAGTACATCATTCGCGAATTTTTCATACGTGCGGTCACTCGGATGGAATTGGTCGGTCGCGAGATCTCGTGATAAATCAGAGATGTAGGAGAACGGGTCAATCACATTGATGTTTTGAGCATTCGCTAATTGTTTCGCAGATGCATTCCAATCGAGGATGAGTTGATTGAACGCCTGTCCGTTCTCATCATTTTGAAACGGATTGTATAGACCGATATAGACGATGGTCGCCGAGTCGTTCAATGATCGAATTTCAGAAAAAATGGTTTCAAGATTTGTCTTCGCATCCGTGATGACTTGTTGAATATCGACCTCTTCGAAATTATCGACATTTTCTCCACGGTTGAACAAATCGTTTCCTCCGATGGTCAACGTGATATATCGGGCGTTCTCGATTGTCCGACGCACTTCAGGCTGCTCGAGTTGTGTGAGTAAATCTTCTGTGCGTGCTCCAGAGATGGCCAGGTTTTGGGTACGGACACCGTCTTCTTCAAGTACCGTACTTACGGGTTGAACATATCCAGCACCAGACGTTGACCCTACCCCGCGCGTCAACGAATCGCCAAGTGCGACGTAGACGTCTCCTTCTGGTTCAGGGCGTTCGTCTTCGGAGACGGAAAGTGTTCGTTCCGGGGGGTTGACGATATCCTGATAACCAATCCATAGACCGTATAAGGCGATTACCGTTAATAAAACGGCACCACTTAAAAATGCATACCATTTCGACTGTTTCATGGGCTGACCTCGCTTTCTATACACATATCATATCAAAAATGTATGGATGTGCCCTATGTGAATGTTCGAATAGGACAGATTCGCTTTTGTCCGATAGAATAAGAGAAGAGGTGAGACAATGGAACCGACGTTAAAGCTACATCAACTAACAAAAGTGATTGGTAAAAAGACGATTATCGATAATATTTCGTTAGACGTCTATCCAGGCGAGGTATTCGGATTTTTAGGACCAAACGGCGCCGGGAAGACGACGACGATTCGAATGATTGTTGGCTTGATCAAACCGACGAAAGGAAATGTATCGATTTGTGGGTATCGTGTCGACAAACAATTTGTTCAAGCGATGAACCAAATCGGAGCCATCGTCGAGAATCCAGAACTGTATAAATTTTTATCCGGACGTGAGAACTTAGAAGCATTCGCACGGATGTTACCTGATGTGGATGACAAACGGATTCAGGAAGTCATCGATCTCGTCGACTTGACTGCTCGAATCGATGATAAAGTGAAAACGTACTCCCTTGGGATGCGTCAACGGCTCGGAATTGCTCAGGCGTTGTTGAATAACCCACGAGTTCTTATTTTAGATGAGCCGACGAACGGACTCGACCCAATGGGGATTCGAGATTTGCGATTATTCATTCGTCGTCTTGTAGAAGAGACGGGACTGAGTGTTCTCGTATCGAGTCACATCTTGGCGGAGATTGAACTACTCGCGGATCGAGTCGCTATCATGTCCCGAGGTAAGATCGTCAAAGTAGGTACAGTTGAATCATTAATTGAAGAACTTGCATCGACAGTTGACTTGCATGTCACTAATAGTTTTGAAGTGTTACCCATCGTTCAAGGATACGTTGGAATCGATCAAGCGGACGTGGTTGATGAGCGGACGATTCGCATTTCGATGAACGTTGAAGAGACGGCAAAGTTGAATCGCTATTTAATAGAAAGAGACGTCGAAGTGTTCGGACTCGAACGACGGGTGCAGACACTAGAAGACCTCTTCATCACATTGACAGGCGGTGATCATATTGCCTAATCCATCGATGCTTGGCCTTATTCGTAATGAAGTATTAAAAATTCATCGGAAACGCAGATTGATGGTTGTCTCTATTATCTTGATCGTACTCGTCTCCATGTTTACGTACGCAAACTATCGTCAAATCGAGAAGCAACGTGAAGAACAAGGCACGATTGATTGGCGTGTCGATCTCCAGCAAGAGATCATCGATACGCAAAACCGACTCGCCTCTGCGAACGTTCAAGACGAGTTCAGGCAGATTCTCGAATTTCAAGTCCAACAGAATCAATATTATCTTGATAATGATATCAATCCGAATTATCCGGGGGCCCCGACGTTCATGCGTGTCTTCTTCTCCCAAGGGACGACGCTCGTCTTGCCGCTCTTTATCATCGTATTGATGGCGGATATCGTCAGCGGGGAACATAACGATGGGACAATCAAGACACTGTTATCCCGTCCGGTCCGGCGATTTAAGATTCTGCTCGCCAAATGGCTGACAACGCTACTCTATACATCGATCTTAATTTTTGTGACCGCCATCGTCAGTTACGCCATATCCGGAATCGTTCTAGGTTGGGACGGTTGGACCGCTCCGATTCTGACTGGTTTCCAAGCTTCACCGACCGGAACGTTCTCGACCGATTTTGTGCATACTTTGCCGATGTGGGAATACTTGCTCATGTCGATGGGACTGTCGTGGCTTGTCGTCGCTGCAGTCGGAACGATTTCACTTATGATCTCTGTATTGGTGAAAAACACGGCGACTGGAATCGGGATTATGATGGCCGTCCTCATTTCTGGGCCGCTTTTGACATCACTAGGCTCAAATTGGGATAGCTCGAAATACCTGGTGAACGTCAACTTCGGCCTTCATACCTATTTGGAGGGACAAGCCCCACCCATTGATGGGATGACATTACCGTTTTCTCTACTTGTCATTCTCATTTGGTCGATGGCCGCCCTGGCGTATGCGTTTTATCACTTTACGCAAAAAGATGTCTATTAATTTGTTAGTGCTACCTTCCTAGGTAGTACTATTTTTTTTTGGCTGAAATGAGGATAAGAGAATAGGTTGTGGTCCGGATGACTCAATATTTAGAATTGTCAAAATAATTAAAAAGATGGATACAAGCCTTTTGGGAAAGTGTGTAAAGTAAGAGTTATCACAAAGGAGGGAAACACATGAAAAAAGTTGTATCTACATCATTGATCGCAGGCGTCTTGCTCGTACCACAACTGGTCGGTGCGGCAGAATTGAAGTCAGGCACATTGACGAAACCATCAGAAAGTGCACCAACGACGATCGTCAAAGAGTACGTCAAATCAAAAGGTGAATTCAAGACGATCGAGTCGAAGTCGGACAAAGTCGGGGAAGTGGTTAAGCTTCAACAAACAGTTGATGGCGTGCCCGTATTCGGTGGTGTGGTAGTCGGTGTCGTAGATGAAGCGGGTCAATTGAAGACGGTTGTAGACGATGCCAAATCGGTGAAAAACCTACATAAGTCAATCAAGTTAAGCGAGAAGAAAGCCATCGCGAGTTATAAAAAGCTCGTTGGACATAAAGGGGCTTACGAGCTCGAACCTGAAGCGGAATTGATTGTTTATCCAAAAGGTGACAAGTCGGTCTATGCGTATCAAGTGACCGGAACAATCCTTGAAACGGAAGAACCGTCGCGTTGGACATATTTCATCGATGCGGGTACTGGAGAAGTTCTCAACAAATTCGATCAATTGGCACACGCTAAACCGACGAACGGTGTGACGGGCACAACATATACAGGAACGGGAATCGATGTTCTCGGCTATAGCCAGACATTCAAGACAACGAAGAGTGGTTCATATTACTATTTACAGGATTCAACACGAGGAAAAGGGATTTATACGTACGATGCTGGAAACCGTACACGCCTTCCGGGTTCACTTTGGGCTGATGTCGATAACGTCTTGAACACCACATATGACCGTGCAGCGGTTTCAGCACACGTCAACGCAACGAAAACGTATGACTTCTATAAGAATACGTATGGACGTAACAGTTATGATAACGCTGGTGCTGCCCTCAACTCGACGGTTCACTATAGCCGTAGTTACAACAACGCGTTCTGGGATGGTAGCAAGATGGTATATGGTGACGGAGATGGTCAGACGTTCACATACCTTTCAGGTGCACTTGACGTAGTCGCTCATGAATTGACACACGCGGTCACGGAGTATACGGCAGGGTTGATCTATCAAAACGAATCTGGTGCAATCAATGAGGCAATATCAGATATTTTAGGAACGGTTGCCGAATATAGTGTCGGTACAAACTTCGATTGGTTGGTAGGGGAAGACATCTACACACCGGGAGTTGCAGGCGACGGACTTCGTTCGATGGCAAACCCTGCCGCATATGGAGACCCAGATCACTACTCGAAACGTTACACAGGGACACAAGACAATGGTGGGGTTCACATCAACTCGGGTATCGTCAACAAAGCGGCATACCTCTTAGGTAACGGTGGATCACATTACGGCGTATCTGTACAAGGTGTAGGAGTCATGGAGATGGGGGATATCTATTACCGCGCTTTAAACGTTTACTTGACGCCAACATCAAACTTCTCAAGCCTTCGTCAAGCGGTTGTGCAATCCGCGAAAGACCTTTACGGTTCAACGAGCCCGCAAGCGGTATCGGCTGCGAAATCATTTGACGCTGTCGGAATCTATTAATACCTCGAAATCCTTTCCGGATGTTCCGGAAAGGATTTTTTTTACATAGGAAAGGGTCATTGATGGAATGATTCAAATGCTTGAAAACGAGTAATGGATGACGTTCTCGTGAACAATAAAAATTCCCCTTGCACTGTAAGCGAATTCAAGCTAAAGTGATACAGTATAATAGAGGTCAGACATCTGTACAAAAGGGGTAATGAATGTGGGTAACGTAAGTTTATTATTTGGTGGCGTCGCGCTATTTTTAAATAGTCTTGTCCTTCTCGGGAAGGTAGATACAAAAAGTGCTGGGGTATTTAGTCTGTTTACAGGAATCTTACAAACGTTTATCGCCACGTGGTTATTGATCGGGGCAAGTCCTGAAGAGCAGTTCGGTCTCGCAAGCATTTATCTGTTTTCATTCACTTATTTATACGTTGGTGTGACATTTATTTTGAATTTAGACGGTCGTGGAGTCGGCTGGTTCTCGTTATTCGTATCGATTGCAGCTTCATTTTATGGGGTGATGGCGATTGTTGGCGGCGATTCAATGGGTGCGTTGACGTGGTTCTTCTGGTCATTCTTATGGTCGCTCTTCTTTTTCGGGATGGGACTTGGTCGACCAAACGAGGCATTTACAGCTCGTGTTGCCCTTGTATTGTCATGGTTAACTCTTATTGTTCCAGCGATGATCGGGATGGCAGGACTTTTGAACGGGTTATACGAGATGATTTGGTGGGCTGCGAGTGGTACAGCCATTCTTTACTTCATCGTATCCGTTAAGCGTACGAAACAATCTGTTGAGGTTGCGTAAATAACGTTTATAAAATCATACGAGGTCATCTAGTGTGATTCAATCGCACCGGGTGACTTTTTTAGTTCCAGTAGTTCGATATATATAGTGATGGTTTTCTTGTTCTTCTTAGCGCACTCTTTATGAGTGTGTTTTATTTTGTGTCTAAATTGTGAAAAATGGGAATGAGTAAGCTAAAGGAGGCGAAAGCAGATGAGTGATGGACTCGTGTTATTACTCGGATTACTTTTATGTGGCTGGATGCTGTTTGCCGTCGTATTTGATGATAGAATAAAAAGAAGAATTTGATGACCCGTCTCGCGAGGAGACGGGTTTTTAATTGAGGAGTGAAGAGTATGAAAAAAACACCTGTCGTCGTCATCGTCGGACCAACCGCCGTTGGAAAAACAAAGACGGGTATCGAACTGGCGAAATCGTTCGACGGCGAAATCGTCTCGGGTGATTCGGTTCAAGTGTATCGAGGTATGGACATCGGTTCAGCGAAAGTGACGAAAGAAGAGGCCGAAGGGATCCCACATCATTTGATTGATATATGTGACCCGGATGACGCCATGAGCGTCGCGATGTTTCAGCAGTTAGCACGTGCCGCCATCGATGATATTTATGCCCGTGGCAAGTTACCGATTATCGTCGGCGGGACGGGGCTATACATTCGCTCCATCTTATATGACTATGAATTTGTGGAGCGACCTGTGGATGAAGCGTTGCGGGCTGACCTCGAACGATTGGCAGAAGTCGAAGGGCGTGAGGCGCTACACCAAAGACTGGTTCAACTTGACCCAGAGCGTGCGGCTACGATTCACCCGAATAACGTGCGTCGCGTCGTGCGTGCGCTCGAGGTGGCGATGCAAGGTGATACACAGACGACGGACAGTGCTCCATCCGAACATTATGATTATCGATTGTTCGTCCTTCATGCGGATCGTGAGATGCTATACGCCCGAATCAATCAACGCGTCGATGCGATGATGGAGGCAGGGCTTGTCGAAGAAGTCGAACGACTTTTGGCACAAGGATATCGTGATACGCAGGCGATGCGAGCCATCGGCTATAAGGAAATTATTCCATACGTAGAAGGAGAAATCTCAAAAGATCGGGCTACAGATTTGTTAAAACAACATACAAGACAATTTGCCAAACGGCAGTTGACGTGGTTCCGACATCAATTTGATGGAATTTGGGTAGATATGGGACGAAAATCATTTGAACTATCATATAAAAGTATTTATGATGATGTAGAGGAGTTTTTTCGAAAATTCCGATTATTTTAAAGAGATAAAGACTAGGGGGAATCCAGCATGAAAGCGAGCTACAACATCCAAGACCATTTTTTGAATCAACTTCGAAAAGAAATGGTGCCAACGACTGTATTTTTAGTAAGTGGGTTTCAAATTCGAGGTGTCATCAAATCATTTGATAACTTTACTGTCATCGTCGAATCGGAAGGGCGTCAACAGTTGATCTATAAACATGCGATTTCGACATTTTCACCGGCACGTAACGTGACGCTTTATGAGCCGGATGCAGTAGAAGTAACAGAAGGATGAGCATAAGAAAAGGAGCGGGCCGGGGACCGCTCCTTTTCTTATGCCGTTTTTGATGTTCCTGGCTGTTTGATTGCCTCAAGTACACGCTGAATGGCGCATCCACCGAGTAGAGAATCTACTTGACCACAAATCTGAGTTGGTGTTGACCGATGTAACAATGTGTATGTCCGTTTCCATGCCCGTTCAGCCGATTGAATTCGGACGAGAAGGTCAGAATGGCTTAATTCTTTTAACTTATCGATGTTGAGGCGGTTCGTACGTGCGAAGGCCGACAGAATCACTGCTTTTGCTAGAGGGGTCTGAAGTGGGTACCCGGATAGCTCGAGAGTAGCCATCGCCCCTTTCATCTCATGTTCGACGATTTTGTCGAGTGACTCATCTTTTGCATATGGATTACCGGAATGGTGCGTAAGAGACTGCTCTAAATCTTGCATTCCCACCGGACAAGCAGACGCTTGTAAAATATGTTCAATCGATTGCTGTTCTTGTGCATAACGTGTCGCTTCCCCCGAGGCGATGAAACGTTCATACGTATCGATTAATGAAATCATTCTCGTTTCCCCCTTTATAGAACTACCTTTATCGTACCAATAATCGTAAGCGCTTTCAATATGGTGGAGACGAAATTGAAACCCTACTAGAAAGTATGTTCGCCTAATGTGTGGAAACACGATACAATGTCAGAAGATGCGAGGAGGGAATGTATATGAACTATTACCAACAGATTGATCCGATCATAGGTACTTCTACGAACCAAGAAAGATTTCGAATACCTCAAATTGAAAAATCGAAAGAACGTTTAGACCGGTTACAGGACGGCGCACCTGTCCAGACGAAAGCGCTTGTCAGTACGGTTGAAGTGAAGGAAGGGAAGAGCGGTGCGAAGTGGCTACAACTAAGTGTCACGACGGCGACCGGGATGATGCGCGCGAAACATTGGCTCCGTGGGAACGAGAGCGAACTACTTCCAATCTATGAGTCTGGCGTGATTGAATTGTCAGGAAAAATCGATATCTATCCAAAACCAGATGGTGCAAAATCAATCATTATCGACCGGGTTCATCCCATCTCAAAAGATGAAGCCATCTCTTTACTCCCTGGCTTACCGGGTGACGAAACGATGGAACAATTTGCTGATGAGTTATTCAGCTTAATCGATACGTTGTCGCCGACTTATCAACAGATCGCCTATGGTCTCCTTGATTTCGTTTGGGATGATTTCGTACTGTCGCCAGCAGCGCTTTACCATCATCATAATTACGCTGGAGGATTGCTGAAGCATACCGTTTGTATGTTACGTCTCGGATATCGGATTCAAGAACAGGATGACTATTTGGCCATGGTGTTCCGTGTAATCAAAGAAGCCGAGCAGTTGCATAAAGTCGACCTTTGGAATACGATGAACGGGGTTAAAATTGAACAGGCCTATAAAGGAACGTTCGAATCATTGTATGCCGCATGCGAAGCGATGGCAGAACGGAAAGAGCCATTGAACTGGGACGAACTCGCACTTGGAATCCTTTTCCACGACATCGGAAAAATATATGAATACAGTCATCTGCTATCTAGTCCGAATCGTTTTGAGAAACTATCTCCTGTTGAGGGTACAAGTGAAACGACCGGCATCTCGATCAATCCGATTGGGACATTAATTGGGCATATGCCATACGGTGGCCTGTTGTTCGAAGAGACGTTACGCCAATCAAAGATTCGACTGCCGATCGACGTTCATCATCGTATTTGGCATATGATTTTATCGCATCACGGGAAGCGTGAGTGGGGATCAAGTGTCTTGCCGATGACGACGGAAGCTTGGATGCTTCATTTGATTGATTTATTGGATGCGCGCTATGAGAAATGGGCTCGCGCACACGAAGAACTGTAAGAAAAGGGTGATAACATGATTCCCGTACAATTAGTGACCGGGTTTTTAGGAGCAGGCAAGACAACATATATGAATCGTTTACTCGCTGCGACCGATGAGAAGATTTGTTTGATTGTTAACGAACTTGGGTCTGTCAATATCGATGAACAGTTGATTGTGAAGATGGACCAGGAGCAAATCGAGCTCTCGAACGGCTGTATTTGTTGTTCGATTCAAAATGACTTGAGCAAGACGTTTTATCAACTCGTGGCGAAGAAGGAGACATTTGACCGAATCATCATCGAGACGACTGGTGTTGCCGACCCGGCCCCAATCATCCAGACAATTTATTATGATGAATATTTACGACAACACTTCAAGATGAATGCTATCTTATCTGTCGTGGATGCAAGCCAAATGGATCGCGAACTGTTTAAAGAAGGCATTCATCAAATCGCCTATGCGGATTTGATTTTGTTAAATAAAACGGATTTAGTCTCAGTGGAAGAGCTGGACCAGGCACATCAGCGAATTGAACAACTCAACCCGACTGTTCGGATTGTGGAGACTGTCCAAACAGTAGGCGATTACGAACTACTCGAAAATACGTTCCAACTGTCACGAGTCGACGAACAGAAGTTGAGTCAACTGACGGAGATGAGTGAATCGGTGTCTTCCCTTCGTGCGATCACACTGAATGCTGAGCGCCCTTTGTCTCGGGAGCGGGTGACCCGTTATGTCCGTGAGGTACTGATGCATTATGAGGATTCGATTTATCGGATGAAAGCGATTGTCCGACTAAAAGACGAGAATCGAAAGTTCGTCATTCAAGCAACGAATCAACTGATGGGTGCGACGTTTGCAAACGAGGTACATGAAGGGGACCGTTCGGTATTCGTCTGGATCGGGAAGGAATTAGATGCCGAAGCATTGGCACTAGGATTAAAATCATGTGAGGTGGAGCAGAATGAAGCTCATTCTAGTTGATGGATTTAACTTATTGTCACGCTATTATTTTGCAACGGAGCGTAGGCGGGCACAAGATCCGGACGTAACGGTGAAAGGCTTGCTTCGAAAAGTAGATTCATGGACGACAGACTTTTCGCATATTGCTTTCTTTTGGGACGGAACGCGAGAGTCCACACATCGTTATGCCATGTACCCTGAATATAAAGCGACGCGTAATGGACTGCCTGAACCATTGTTTGATGACTACTTGAAATTGAGGGTCGCTTTGGATGAACGAGGCATCTTACAATCCGAGTTGACCGGATACGAGGCCGATGATTTGATGGGTGCGGTCGCGACAGCTTTTCCCGGGGAATCATACCTTTATTCCTCTGACCGTGACTTACTTCAGTTGTTATCACCGAACGTGTTTCAAATCATGCCGAAAAAGGGAGAAGAACAGCTCGTCAACGAAGGTTCGTTTGAATTGATGTACGGAGTAAAGCCGAAACAGTTTGTTGATGTGAAGGCACTCCAAGGAGATGCTTCAGATAATATTCCAGGTGTGCGCGGAATCGGTCCGAAAACGGCAACTATCCTGATTCAACATTACGATACGATTGAGACGCTTTACATGCACGTGCAGAATGAAACGCTTGAAGCGACCCACCAAAAGTTTGCAAAAAAACTAGACGGTCATGAAGAGATTGCGCTCTTGTCAAAACGTCTGTCGCAGATTGACATTTATGCTCCAATCAATACGGACTGGGAGGCGTACCGCTTTGGTTCACATCTATTTTGACGCGGCAACCAATCAAACGACTGGAGAAAACGGCATCGGTGTTTGGATCAAGTCATCAGACGGTACAGTATCAACATTCAAGCAACGGGTGCTAGGGCTGTCGAGCGTCCATGCTGAACTAGCAGCTTGTGCCTATGCACTTGAAAAGGCGCATTTGATGCAAGAGGAGACGTCATTCATGCTCTACTCTGATGCTGACGTGGTTGTTCGTGCATTAGAGCAACGCTTCATGAAAGATGATTCGGCGAAGCCGCTCTTTCTTAAAGCGTTGATTGCGTATGATGAACTACCTACTATCTTTTTGAAATGGATTCCGCGTGTGGAAAATCGAGCGGATTTGATTGCCCGTGAGGCATTGAATGGAACGAGTTAAGTGACTAAGATCATTCTTGGTCGCTTTTTTGACGGAGTCATTTCTTTTTAGATGGTTTTTCGCTAAAATGAAAGCGTACTCAACTATAGAGGGGGAATTTACAATGGATTATCGGATCGAACGGGACACAATGGGGGAAATTAAAGTCCCAGCTAATGCGAAATGGGGAGCGCAAACGCAGCGAAGTCTTGAAAACTTTAAAATCGGTGCTGAGAAGATGCCGCTTGAGATTGTATACGCTTTTGCCATTTTGAAAAAAGGAGCGGCTTTAGCGAACGCCGAACTTGGTGTACTTGAGGAAGACAAAGCGATCATCATCTCGGAAGTTGCGGATGAGATTTTAGCAGGGCAACACGACGCCGAATTTCCGCTTGTCGTCTGGCAGACGGGTTCAGG